>JANNBM010000008.1:0-63684 GCA_031385445.1 Paracoccaceae bacterium
CCCAAAATCCCCCGCACTTGGTACATGTTTTCGGCGGCTTGGTAGTGCGGCTCCATCTGGTCGTAAGACACTGGCCAGCCGGGCGTGGTGCCGCCCATATGGTGCAGGGGTGCGAAGTCTTCGGCGCGGTAACGGATCAACACCGCCCCGTAGAATTTGGAATTGCCCCCCGCCACATAGTAATTGCCGGGATTGAACGGTTTGCCTTCGCCATCCAGCCAAAACTCATCCGGGCGGTAATGCCCGCGCGCAAAAATCGCCACCGGATCGCGCGCTTCCGGGCTATCGGGCAACCTTTCACCACGTTCCAATATCAGAATACGCCGCCCGGTCGGCGCAAGGGCTGCGGCCATGGTGGCCCCGCCCATACCCGACCCGATGATGATAACGTCAGCGTTCATGCCGGAATGCGCACTTCCGATACAGGGTCAAACACCACGGCTTTCTCCATATTGATGGCGAAATCGAAGACTTCGCCGGGGGCAACGCTGGCATCGGCACGCATCCTTGCAATCACGTCGCGCCCGCCAAGGGTCATGGTCACGAACGTATCCGACCCCGCGGGTTCCGTCACCGTCACCCGGTTGGCAAAGGGTTGAATATTGCCGGATTTCCGGTCTGCGCCTTCGGGATCGGTAATCGCCTCGGGCCGGATGCCCAACAGCACGTCACGCCCTACCCATTCAGACAAATTGCTTTGGCTGAACCGCAAGTGCCGCGTGGCTCCATCGGCATCGGTAATTTCGGCATAGGGGGCACCGTTTTGCAGCACAACCTTCGCCGCCATAATGTTCATCGCGGGGCTGCCCATGAAGGTGGCGACAAACAGGTTCGCGGGCGTGTCGTAGATATCCTTCGGCGTGCCAAGCTGTTGAACATAGCCTTTGTTCATCACCGCAATGCGGGTGGACAGCGTCATCGCCTCAATCTGGTCATGCGTTACATAAACGATCGTTGTTTTCAGGTTCTGATGCAGCTTTTTAATCTCTGTCCGCATATCGACGCGCAGCTTGGCATCAAGGTTCGACAAAGGCTCATCAAACAAAAACACGTCCGGGTTGCGCACCAAGGCGCGGCCCATTGCCACACGTTGCCGCTGCCCACCAGACAACTGCCCCGGCCTGCGGTCCAACAGCGGCGTGATTTGCAACAGGCGTGCGACATCGGCCAAAGCCTTATCGCGTTCCGGTTTCGGCACGCCGTGCATTTCCAGCCCGAAGGTCATGTTCTGGCCCACGGTCATGTTGGGGTAAAGCGCGTAAGACTGGAACACCATCGCGA
This sequence comes from Paracoccaceae bacterium, assembly GCA_031385445.1. Lineage (GTDB taxonomy): Bacteria > Pseudomonadota > Alphaproteobacteria > Rhodobacterales > Rhodobacteraceae > CAIYZT01. The sequence continues at coordinate 1,282 of JANNBM010000008.1, forward strand.
TGTTCCGTTTTGATGGATGCACATCATTGATCACGCGGTTCTTGATGGAAATATCGCCTGACGATATCGCCTCCAACCCGGCAATCATGTTCAGCAAGGTGGACTTGCCGCAACCCGAAGGCCCGACAAGTACCAAAAATTCACCCTGCTGGACCGATATATCCACTTCGTGGAGCACCTGAACGGACCCGTAGGATTTTGTAACGTGAGAGATATCCAGAAAGCCCATCGGGTGCTCCTAAAGCAGATTTACTTGGCAGCCATGATCGCGTCTGCAAGGGCAGCGGCCCCGGCATCTGCTGTCATGTCAGAGTTGAAGAAACCGGTGATGGCATCGGTTGCCGCCCCGCCGATGGTGGCGTTGGCAGCATGCGTTCCGGCGAAGGTCGGCACGGCGGTTCCGGCAGCATCGTCAGCCACCAGTTCGGCAGCGGTGGCCTGCGCGCAGGCATCAAGGCTCGACATATCGGCATCGGTGCGGGCTGGTATCGCGCCTTTGGCCTTGTTGAACGCCACTTGAACCTCTTTATCCATGATGGCGCTGGCCAGCACTTCCTGGCCCTTGATCAGGTCAGGGTCGGTTTGGGTGAACAGCGACAGCGAGTTCACCAGATACACAAACCCCGGCTTGCCGTTGGCTTTGGGCACCGGAATACAGGCATAATCATCGCCCGGCACTTTGCCCGCATTGGTGAATTCGCCCTTGGCCCAGTCACCCATGATCTGCATCGCAGCTTCGCCATTGATCACCATGGCGGAGGCCAGGTTCCAATCACGTCCGGGGGCGTTCTTGTCGATCATGCCGCGCAGGGCGGCCAGTTCGGTGAACACGGCAACCATCTCTGGCCCGCGCAGGGTGGCATCATCCAGATCAACCAGCGCCTTGCGGTAGAAATCAGCGCCGCCCACACCCAAAGCCACCGCTTCGAACATATAGGCTTCTTGCCAAGCCTGCCCGCCATGCGCCAAGGGGATGATCCCGGCGGCCTCAAACTTGGGTGCAAGCGCGTTCAGCTCTTCCCATGTCGTCGGATACGGCGCTCCGATTTTATCAAACGCGGCCTTGCTGGCCCAGATCATATCGGTGCGGTGCACGTTGGTCGGAACCGAAACGTAATGTCCGCCGATTTTGGTGAAATCCTTCACCGCTTGCGGCAAAACGGCATCCCAGCCCTCTGCAGCGGCCAAAGCGTCGACGTTACCAAGAAGGCCCTCGTTCGCCCAATCAATCACGTTTTGGCCCAGCATCAGCATCGCCGCAGGTGGGTTGCCGGATGCAATACGCGCCTGAAGCGCTGTTTTGGCAGCATCGCCGCCGCCGCCTGCAACGGGCGCGTCGGTCCATGTCACGCCATTCGCGACAACCTTGTCGCGCACCGCCGCCAAGGCCGCCGCCTCGCCGCCGCTGGTCCAGAAATGCATCACTTCGACCGATGGTTCGGCCAACACGGGGGTGACTGTCATCCCCAGTAAAATTGCCGTCGTTATGGACAATTTGTTCATTTTGTCGTTCCTCTGGTGTTGTTCGCCCGTGTCTTTGCAAATGGGCCTTGGGTTGAACGAAAGATCGCTGGGCGGGTGCAACCGTCCGGCGATCGGCTTATCCCTTCACGCTGCCCGCCATCAGCCCGCGCACAAAGTAGCGGCCCGCAACGATGTAGACAAAAAGGGTCGGTAAAGCGGCAAGGATCGCGCCCGCAAAATGGACGTTGTATTCCTTAACGCCTGTCGAGGATTGAACGAGGTTGTTCAGCGCCACTGTCATCGGCTGGCTGGTGCCGCCAAATGATACGCCGAACAGAAAATCGTTCCAGATATTGGTAAACTGCCAGATCACCGACACCACCGTAATGGGCCCCGATACTGGCAGCATGATGCGCCAGAAGATCCGGAAAAACCCCGCGCCATCAATCATCGCGGCGCGCACCAATTCGGTCGGGAAGCTGGCGTAATAGTTGCGATAGTAAAGCGTGGTAAACCCGATGCCGTACACCACATGGACCAACACCAACCCCGAAACCGTGCCCGCCAGACCCAGCTTGCCCAGCACCATCGCCATCGGGATCAGCACGATTTGAAACGGGATGAAGCATGAAAACAGCATCAGCCCGAAAATGACGGTGTCATATTTGAACCGCCATTTCGTCAGGACATAGCCATTCAGCGCACCGACGATGGTGGAAATGGTAACTGCAGGCACCACCATCAGGATGGAATTCAGGAAATATGGCTTGAGCCCCGTAGGCTCCACCCCGATTTGCGCGGTAGACCATGCCTTCAGCCAAGGCTCCCAGGTGAACACGTTGGGCAGGGCCAGCATATTGCCGCCGGTAATCTCGGCCAGAGGTTTGACGGAATTCACCCCCATCACATAGAGCGGCAGCAGGTAGAACAAGGCCGCCAGCAGCAACACCAGATAGATGAAAGTGCGCGCGATGCGGCCCGTATTGACGGCAGTTTCCTGGGTGACGGCCGACATCACTTCTTCTCCTTCAGTTCGGAATACAGATAGGGGATCATGATCGCGGCAATCGTCATCAGCATGGTCACCGCCGATGCCGCCCCCACGCCCATCTGATTGCGGGTGAACGTGTAGGAATACATGAACGTCGCAGGAAGCTCGGTCGACCGTCCCGGCCCACCCCCGGTAAGCGCAATCACCAGATCGTAGGATTTGATCGCAAGGTGACTCAGGATCACGAAAGCCGATAGAAACGCGGGGCGCAGCATCGGGATCACGATGCGGCGGTAAAGCTGCCAAGTGGTCGCGCCATCAATCTGTGCGGCCTTGAGGATTTCGTTATCAATCCCGCGCAACCCCGCCAAAAACATCGCCATCACAAAGCCGCTGGTCTGCCAGACGGCGGCCAGCACGATGCAGTAAATCGCAAGCTCGCTGTCCTTGATCCATGTGAACGAAAAGCTGGTCCAGCCCCACAGATGCATGGTTTTCTCCAAACCGATGCCCGGGTCCAGAAACCATTTCCACGCCGTGCCGGTCACGATGAACGACAGCGCCATAGGGTACAGATAAATCGGCCTCAGCAGCCCTTCACCGCGAATTTTCTGATCCAGAAAAATGGCCAGCAGCAGGCCAACGACGGTGCAAATAACGATGTAAAGCACTGAAAATATGGCAATATTGTTGATGGCGATATGCCAATGATCCAGCGCCCACAACTTGCGATAATTTTCCAACCCGACGAAGCTGAACTTCGGCAGCATCTTTGAGCCGGTGAAAGACAGCACAACGCTGAACAGGATAAAGCCGTAAACAAACAAAAGCGTCACCGCCAATGATGGGGCCAGCACCAGTTTGGGGATCCATCCTTGTAACAAGGTCCGCAGATCGGGCGGCGAGGTGGTCTTGGCGGTCGATTGCATTACGCATACCCTCTTTGCAGCTTGAACAGGAAGGCTCGGTTTACACGAGATGAAGATCGGGCAATGCCTTGATCGGCCCGCCGCTTGGGTTTGGATTCTGTGCCGCGGCAACCGATGACGCGATCATCGCGGATCGATCCGCGCCGATGCCCGCGCGGATCCTGTTTTTCGTCACCTTGTTGACGCGTGTCGATTGGCCGGGCAGTGAGGCCGCAATGGCCATGGCACAAGTGCACGCGTCTTTCGTCACACACCCCAAGGCCAGTTGTCCAGGCAGCGCCGTTTCCTTGATCACAGCTTTCGGCCACAAACGCGGCGGGCCAGAGCATTCGGGACTACGATCGACGCCCGCCCCGGGCAGCGCGAGCTTGGCCTTTGGCGCCTTCACCCGGATGCGCCAGGCTGCATCGGTGTTCGGCGCGCAGCCAAAGGCAAAGCCTGACAGCTTCATGCCGCCCACCGCCCCCTGTTCGCTCGCACCTGTCACCGCCTGCGGATGGCCCTCGTCCAGCAAAATACGCGGCACCGTCGCGGATATTCCAAAATCAGCGTTTGCCGCCATCCCGCCGCGCAATTCCATCGCCGCACGCCGCGCGATGACCTTTTCAACACCATGGTCTGCATCAGCAAAACTGGCCCATGGCCGAATGATCCCGCCCGATTTCGCCGGATCATCCAGCGTTTCTGCGGTCTGTTTCTGCTCTGGATCCAGCACGATCAGATCAACCACATGCCCCGGCACGCACAAATCATGCGGACGCAATGACCCGGCCGCCGTCTGCCGTTCAATCCGCGCTGCTGCCTCTGCGTCACCCACCCGCTTTACCATCAAAACCTGCCATGATTTACGAAACAGCGGGGGCCAGTTGCCCCGGCTACCCGCACCGCCAAAACTTTTGCCCGTGATTTGATCCCGTTCCGACCATCGGCTGCAGGCTGCCGTTTTGCTGTCACCGCAGCCCCTGACTTCCCTGCCGAGGGCACGCAAAGGGTGCCGTTGGAAAATGGCACGATGGCATCGCCCAAGCCGCGTACTCAACGCCTGCGCCAAAGGCCGAAACACCAGATTGCGCCACCACCAAAACCGGGACTTCGCCAAACAAAAACGGTGCAGAGTCCGCGTCATGCCTTGCGGTATCGCGGATCACGCGCTTGCCTGCGGTCATGCAGCGTCTTGGTTGGGCAGGGCGATTTTCGCTTGTGGATGAAATCCAAATGGGTTGAGCTGCCGGATCTGCAAGAAGCTCGCCTGTGCCGCATGAGGCCGGCGCCATTCCTTTTGTCCGGGCAACGGCGGCAGAACGGTTTTCAGAACCACGAAAACCCCAGCCGATCTTGCCGTCATCGACACTGCGAAGCGCGTTGATCCGATAGCCCGCTGCGATCTTATTTGCTGCGACCAACGCAAAATGCATCCGTCTATCCTAAATATGGAACATTCCAAACTGTATATGGAACGTTCCATTCTGAGTCAATCGCCCTTATGCGATCTTTCAAAGGTATCGGTTAAATCAGCCGGTTCCTTCGGGATATCAGTCTGGCCCAGTTTCACCGTCGCGGCGCATTGTGTATCATGGGGGTTTTGCAGGCCCCACGCGGTATTGGGTCTGTCGCAACCTTTCGTTTGGCTCGCGGGTGGGTCATGTTCCCTGGTCCGAAGGGGTGCCTTCGGTGAACCTTTGCGGAGATTTTCAGGTTCGGTGCGGGTATGATGCCGCCAATGGCCCGTTGTCGGGCAAAAGTTTGCCTGCAAACCATGAAAGGGCAGGGTCAGCACCTGCGCGCAATAGATCCGCCGGTGGGCAATTGCGTGCAATCTCTTACCGGCGGATGGATGGACGCGTTTTTGGTTCTAAGGATGGCCCTGCACGTTGCACAGGCGCAGCAGGTACAGGCCAAACCCCATTTGAATACGCGGCCGCAAAATCAAGCGATCAGGTTCTCGAACAGCCTTGCGACGGCTTCGGCGCCAGGATCGTTATGGCCCAGCAGATGGTCCGCGCTGATATAGGACGCCCGGCCGGCCTTGGCTTTTGTCATGCCTGCGGTGTGATCGGCACCTTCGCGCGCGGCCTTGGCCGCAGCGGGCAGCCCTTCGGACAGCGCATTGAGCGCAGGCATCAAAGCGTCCACCATCGTGCGGTCGCCAAGGTTCGCGCCGCCGATTTGCTGCATCCGGTCCAGACCGGCCCGCAAGGCGTCCCGCATCGTCAGCCCGGCAGAAGCGGCATCGCCCGCCGCGGTAAAGAAAATCGCCAGCAAAACGCCCGACGATCCGCCCATGGTCTGCGACAGTTCCAACCCGATCGCGCGTAGCAGTTGCGTGTGATCAGCCAGCGGCAACTGGTCCACAGCGCCGATCAACGCGCGGGCAGCGCCCGCCAGGGTCGATCCGGTATCGCCGTCCCCCGATTTCGCATCCAGCGCGTTCAGATCATTTTCAAGCGAGATCATGATGCTGCAGCATTTTACAAGGAAGGCGTTGGTGGCGCCGTGGGCCGAAGGGATCGGCCGGATCGGTGACAGGCCATCGGGCAGGGCCACAATCGTCGGCGCCGCCACCGCAGCGCAGCCCGGCCAAGCCGCCAAAGCCACGGGCGCCAGAAGCGCCGCCTGAATTTCCGGCGTCAGCGGGCAAAGGGAGATCGACACGCCCCGCATATCGAGCGAGGTCATCATGGCCGCAGGCCCAACGATAAAGCGGATTTTGCGCCCCAGATCAGAGCGGAGCAGCTCATAAGTCAGCACGGACATTTCCAGAACCGAAGCGCCACCAAGGTTGTTCAGCAGGGCGACATAGGGCGTGTCCTCGCTTGCCGCGTGCAGCTTGGCAACCATCGCGCCGATGGCATGCTCGGCGCTGGTAAAGTCGATCTGTTCCACCCCCGGCTCGCCGTGAATGCCAAGGCCAAGCTCGGCCTTGCCTTTGGGGATGCGGTTTTCCTTGTCCGATCCGGGCACGGTGCAGGTGTCCAGCGACATGCCGATGGACTTTGTCCCCGCAATCACCTTAAGCGCGGCGGCGGTAACGGTGGCCAGATCGGACCCGGTTTCAGCCAGCTGGCCCGCGACCTTGTGCACGAACAGCGTACCCGCAAGGCCACGCGATTGCGGCAGATCGGGCAAGGCGATGTCGTCATCGACGATCACCATATTGACCTTCAGGCCAAAGGCGCGGGCGCGTTCAGCTGCCAGACCAAAGTTCAACCGGTCGCCGGTGTAATTCTTGACCACAAGCAAGCAGCCCGCCGGACCCGTGACCGCAAGGATGCCCGCAAGCACCGCATCCACCGAGGGCGAGGCAAAGACATCGCCGCACACCGCCGCTGTCAACATGCCGGGGCCGACAAATCCGGCATGGGCCGGCTCGTGGCCCGACCCGCCGCCCGACACAAGGGCCACGCGCGATTTGTCCCAATCGGCCCGCAGCACCACCCGGATATGCGGATAGCCATCCAGCCGAACCAACCGGCCGCCCGACGCCATCAGCGTGCCGTCAATCGCTTCGGTGACGATGTTTTCGCGCTTGTTCATGAATTGGGTCATCGGGTGCTCCTCAGGCGATACGGGCGCCAGTGGCGTCAAAGTAGAACGGCCGCTGCGGTTGAATTTTAACGATGTCGCCAGAGCGCAAGGTGGTGTGCGCGTCGGTGACCGTGGTGATGTCGTGGTTCTTGAACGACAGGTGCAGGCGGGTCTGATCGCCCAGATGTTCCACCCGTTTGACCAGACTGTCCTGCCCTTCGCCTTGGCAGATTTGTTCCGGACGCAGGCCGATTTTGGTCGCACTGTGCGGGGCCGCGCCAAAAAGATCGGCGGGCAGGATGTTGATGTGGGGCTGGCCCAACCGCCCGGCGGCATAGATGCTGACAGGTTGTTCGTAAATCTCGCGCGGGGTGCCAAACTGAACCAGGCGGCCCTGATCTAGCACGCCGACATGGGTGGCCATGGTCAACGCTTCGATCTGATCATGGGTCACATACAGGAAGGTCGCGCCCAGATTGGCCTGAATATTCTTCAACTCGACCCGCAGATCGGCACGCAGCTTGGCATCCAAAGAGCTGAGGGGTTCATCCATCAGGTACACCGCCGGGTTGCGCACCAAGGCGCGACCGATGGATACCCGCTGCATCTCGCCGCCCGAAAGCGCGGTGGCTTTGTTGTCCAGCTTGTGGCTGATCTGCAGGATCTCGGCCACCTCGGCCACCTTGCGGGTGATCTCGGCGCGCGGGGTGCGCAGCAGCGGCGATTTCAGCGGAAACTCCATGTTTTCGCGCACGGTCAGGTGCGGATACAGCGAGTATTGCTGAAACACCATCGCCACGTTGCGCTGCGCCGGGGTGTAACCTTGCACCGATTGTCCGCCGATCTGGACTATGCCAGCGTTGGGCGTATCCAGCCCTGACACCATGCGCAGAACGGTGGTTTTGCCCGCCCCGGTGGGGCCAAGCAGCACGACAAATGACCCGTCCGGAATGGTCAGCGACACATCCTGCAGCGCTTGCACGGCGCCGAAAGATTTGGAGACGTTTTGCAAAAGCACCTCAGCCATGGGTCAGAACCTTTTGATTTGCCTTAGAAATCAGCGCGTGGCCATTGGCCGCGAACAGCGAGATAGAGCGCGGATCAAAGCGCAAGCCAGTGGCATCCCCGATTTTGACAACGATGTCTGATGCGACGCGGGCCTTGATCGGGCCGAACGCGGTATCAAGCGTCACGATCTGCGTTGTGCCCAGATATTCGCTGGCCACAATCCGGCCCCGGTAACTTGCTGCATCGTCAAGCCGCACATGTTCGGGGCGCACGCCAAGGGTCAGCGCGCCCGTTGCGCCGCTGATCATTTCGGGAATCTCGATGGCCGTATCGGACAGCGACACCGAAGCCGATCCATTGCCAACCATCCCGTCAAAGGTCAGCAGGTTCATCGCCGGAGAGCCGATGAATTTGGCAACAAAGGTGGTGGCGGGCCAATCATAGATTTCCTGAGGTTTGCCGAACTGTTCGACAACGCCGTGGTTCATCACCACGATCTTGTCGCCCATCTGCATCGCCTCCAGTTGGTCGTGGGTCACATAGACCGTGGTGGCCCCCATCCGGTCATGCAGCGCGCGCAGTTCCAGCGCCATGTGCTCGCGAAATTCGGCGTCCAGCGCGCCCAAGGGTTCATCCATCAAAAAGCACGCCGGATCGCGGACAATGGCACGGCCAAGCGCCACGCGCTGCCGATCACCGCCGGACAGCCCGCCAACGGGCTTTTCCAAAAGGTGCGTGATGCCCAAGATTTCGGCCACTTCGTTGACCTTTGCGCGGGCTTGATCGCGCGGCATCCCCTGACTTGCCAGCGGATAGGTGATGTTCTTGCGCACGTTCATGTGCGGATAAAGCGCGAACATCTGGAACACAAAGGCGATGTCACGCTTGCTGGCAGGCTTCTGGCTCACCTCCAGGCCGTCGATGTAAATCTCGCCTGAGGTGGGCAGTTCCAGCCCCGCGATCATGCGCAAGGTGGTGGTCTTGCCGCAACCCGAGGGCCCCAGCAGCATGAAAAACTCGCCGTCCTCGATGGTAAAGCTTGAGGATTGCACGGCGGTAAAGGCGCCAAATTCCTTGCGCACGTTCTTGATGACGATCTGGGCCATCGGTTACTCCGGAAAATGGCTGACGATGATGAACATGACTGTTCCGATCAGCGTCACGAGGAAGGAATAGGTGAACAGCACGAGCGCGAAAGGCTGCATCAGCATGAACACCCCAAGGGCGATCAGAATGGTGGCCAGCATTTCCCACGCGCCGCGGCGAAAGTGCAGCAAGCCTTTGATAAAGTTTGTCATTTGCGTACCGCCCCGAATGTGATGCCCCGCAGCAGATGTTTGCGCAGCAAAATCGTGAAGACCATGATTGGCAGCAGGAATAAGGTGGCCCCTGCGGCCACGGCGGGCCAATCCTTGCCGCCGGCCCCGATGATGGTGGGGATGAAGGGCGGGGCCGTTTGGGCGGTGCCCGAGGTCAACAGGGCCGCAAAGGCGTATTCGTTCCACGCAAAGATCAGACAAAAGATCGCGGTCGAGGCGATGCCGGTGGCCGCCTGCGGCAGCACAACCCGCACGAACGCCTGAAAGCGGGTGTAACCGTCGATCAACGCCGCCTCTTCATATTCCACCGGGATCTCGTCGATGAACCCTTTCAGAAGCCAGACCGACAGCGACAGGTTCACCGCCGTGTACAGCAGGATCATGCCAAGGTGGGTGTCCGAAAGACCAAGCTGGCGGTACATCAAAAAGATCGGGATGGCGACAGCGATGGGCGGCATCATCCGGGTGGACAGGATGAAGAACAGCAGATCGTCCTTCAGCGGCACCTTGAACCGGCTGAACGCATAGGCCGCGATGGTGCCCAGAAAGATCGACAGGAACGTCGAGCCAAAGCCGATGATGACCGAATTCATGAACCGCTCGCCGTAACGGGACGGGCCGTTGATCACCATGTCATACTGGCGCACGATGGCGTCGTACCAGGTGGACGGCGGGCCCATCGCGGCCAGATCTTCGGGCGTCACGCGGCTGCGCGAGGTGAACAGGTTGACGTAGCCTTCAAGCGAGGGCGAAAACAGCACCTTGGGCGGATAGGCGATGGCATCGGAAGGGGTTTTGAAACCCGTGGCGATGATCCAGATCAGGGGCAACAAGGTGATCACGGCATAAGCGATCACAAGAAAACCGGCGATCCATTTCTGGCGGTTTGACGGGTCGGTAATGGAATAGCTCATCTGTCTTTGACCTTGTTCAGTGCCTTGACGTAAATCGAGGCGAGCCCGAATACGGTGACAAAAAGGATGACGGCATAGGCCGACGCATAGCCGGTGCGCCACTTTTCGAACGCCTCGCGCTTCAGGTCGATCGACGTTAGCAGCGTGGTGGACCCCGGCCCGCCCCCGGTCAGTTGCACAACCAGATCGAACATCTTGAAATTCTCGATCCCGCGGAACAGCACGGCCAGCATCAGGAACGGCAGCGCCATCGGCAAGGTGATGGTCCAGAACTGCCGCCATTTGGACGCACGGTCGCATTCGGCGGCCTCATAGATCGAGGGCGGGATAGAACGCAGACCGGCGAGGCAAATCAGCATCACAAACGGTGTCCACATCCATGTGTCCACGATCACAATGGCCCAAGGCGCAAGCGACACATCGCCGATCATCGAAAAGCTGGCGGGATCGGTGCCGGAAATGAACTGAATGAAATAGTTGAACAATCCGATTTGCGGTTGGTACAAGAAGGTCCAGAAGTTGCCCACAACGGCAGGCGACAGCATCATCGGAAGCACGATCAGGGTGGTCCATAAATCGTTGCCGCGGAATTTCTTGTTGATCAGATAAGCCAGCGTAAAGCCGATCAGCACCTGCAGCGCGATGGTCCAGATCAGGAAATGCGCGGTGGCCTGCAAAGAGGTCCATGTGCCCTCATCCGTCAGGATCTTGCGGTAATTCTCGATTCCGACGAATTCCACGGCATTATTGGGCCGGTTAGTGCGAAAGTTGGTCAGGCTAAGCCGTATCGTCCAGATCAACGGAAAGATATTGACCGCCAGCAGCAAGAAGATCGTGGGCGCCACAAAGATCCAAGCGATGGCTCGATCAGACAGCCCCTTGATTTTGCGTGCAAGTTTAGGAGGCGTGGCAAGCGCCGCGCGGTGAGCAAGTTGATCGGACATGATTCGAACTTTCCTGAGGGCAGCGGGTAGCCAAGGGGATGATGCGCGAGGCCCGATTGGCCCTCAAGAGCCTCGCGCGTACTGCCTCCCGCCGATATTATAAAGCGGGGGGCAATGGATCAGGCTGTCACTGACGGATCAGTATTTGCCTTCTTCTTCAAAGGTGGCTTGCCAATCGGCAACCAGACCGTCCAGCGCCTCTTTGGCGGTGCCGTCGCCGGCCACAACGTAATTGTGGAACCGCTCTTGCGAGGCTTGCAGAAGTGTGGCGTAGCTTGGTTCCGCCCAGAAATCCTTGACGATCGCCATGCTGTCCAGGAACGTCTGCGCATAAGGCTGGCTGGTCGCAAAACTCGGATCTTCGACCACGGCGCGTAGTGCCGAATAGCCGCCCAGTTTCCACCATTTTGCCTGCACGTCCGGCTGCGCGAACCACTTGATATAGGTCAGCGCGGCTTCTTGCTTGTCCGAAGCGGACACCACCGAAATGCCTTGGCCGCCCAATTGTGCAAAGCGGTCCCCGTTCGGACCCGCAGGGTTGGCAAAGTAGCCGGTCACATCGCCGCCGACATTGGCATCGGTGTTAAAGCCGGGCCAGGTGAAGGCAAAGTTCATCTGCAGCGCAACTTGACCCGATTTGAACGCATCGACGCCTTCGCCCATGTAAGAGTTGGACGATCCCGGCGGGGTGCAGCAATCGTAAAGCGCCTTGTAAAATTCCAGACCCGCCACTGCGGACTCGGAGTTTACGAAACCCTCCATTTCATAAGGCTTGTCCGGGTTGTCATATTTGAAGCCAAACCCGTACAGCGTGTTCATCGCGCCCATTGTGATGCCTTCGGAACCACGCTCGGTATAGATCGATGCGCCGTAAACCGTCTTGCCGTCGATGTCGCGGTTCTGGAAGAAGCTTGCGATATCCATCAGCTCTGCATAGGTGGCAGGAACGCCCAGGTCGCGGCCATATTTGGCTTTGAACTCTGCCTGAATCTCTGGACGAGCAAACCAGTCTTTGCGGTAGGTCCATCCCACAACGTCGCCAAAAGCTGGAAGCGACCAGTAGTTCGGGGTGTTTTTGGGCCATTCGGAATAGCCGGTGACGGTCGCCGGAATAAAGGCGTCCATCGAAATGCCGTTGGCATCGAAGAAATCGTTCAGCTTGACGAATTGATTGTTTTCAGCGGCGCCGCCGATCCACTGGCTGTCACCGATCATCAGATCGCAAAGTTTGCCCCCCGAATTCAGCTCGTTCAGCATACGGTCGGTGAAGTTGGTCCATGGCACGAATTCGAAGGTCATCTTGTTGCCCGAGGCAGCTTCGTATTCTTTGCTCAGCTCGATCAATGCGTTGGCCGGATCCCATGCGGCCCAGCACAGCGTAAGGTCTCCGGCCTGCGCGGCGCTTGCGCCGACAATGATGGCCAGCGACGCGGACGTCGCCAAAAGTCTTGCGTTCATTTTTTAGCCTCCCGGTTGCAGGTCGTGGCCCCTCCGCCACGACTCGATGCTGGGTTCACACTATCTGAGGTACGTACCTCATGGCAAGCAGTATTTGAGGTGCGCACCTCATTTCTCTTGCGCAAACGTAGAAGTTCATGGAAAAGAAGAAAAAGAAACCCAAAGGGACAAGATGCGGGCGACAACAAAAGATCTGGCAATCGCTGCGGGCGTCAGCCTTGCAACCGTGGACAGGGTTTTGAACGGCCGCCCCGGCGTCAAACAAGACACGGTTGACCGGGTGAATGAAGCGATCCAAAAGCTGTCGTTCAGCCGCAATATCGTTGCCGCCAACCTTGCCCGCGGAAAGTTCTATACGTTTCTGTTTTTGCTGCCAGTCAGCGGCGATCAGTTTTTGGATGAACTGCTTGCCCGGATCGACGAGGCAAATCTGGCGTATTCGGCCGACATGATCCGCATCGAAGTGATGGAAATCCCCGACGGCGACCCTCACCGTATTGCCAGGCTTTTGGGATCATTGGACCCTGGCCGCATCGACGGTGTGGCGATCATGGCCCCCGAAACCCCGCAGGTGCGGGACGCAAAGACCCGACTTGCCGAACGGGGGATTGCGACTGTCAACTTCATTTCGGGCCAAACCACAGGCAGCCAAACAGACTTTGTTGGCACGGATAACCGCGCTGCAGGGGCGACGGCGGGGCGATTGATGGGACGGTTTTCTCAACAGATGCCGGGATTTGTTCTGGTCATAGCGGAATCGATGCAGTCGCAGGACAGCCTTGAACGCCGGCTTGGCTTTGACACCGTGATCAACGCGGAATATCCTTTGCTCAGCGTTCTGCCATCGCTTGAAACCTATGGCGATCCGGAGCGTACAGAGCGGATCATCCGCAGCAGCTTTGCAAATCACCCCGCAATCACAGGTGTTTACATCCTAAGCTCAGAAGCCCGCGCGCCATTGGAAGTGGTGACGCGGCTGACGGATTTGGCCAAACCGATCATCATCGCGCATGAACGCACGCCTTTTACAGAGACGGCGCTGCTGTCCGTCAAAATTGACGCACTGATCACACAAGACACCGGCCATCTGGTGCGCAGCGCCCTTAGGGTGTTGCGCGCCCGGGTTGACGGGCGCGAAGTTCTGGCATCGCAAGAAAAGATCAGAATTGAAATCCTGCTGAAAGAAAACCTTTAGGTCCGGGATTTTGCCTGACGCAGGTGAAGCGGAAGGTGCATGCGATCTGACCGCGCGTCAGCTTTCCTGATCCGGCCCGGCACGATCTGGCGGAGCGGACGATGACATTTGCCCGCGCCGCCGTCACCCTTCGCTGATTGGCGGCGGGCGGGCCGCAAGGTCTGAAACCGGAAACCATGCCGATCCCGGACCCAAAACCGGGTTCGGTTCTGATCCGGCTGCGCGCCTTTGGTCTGAACCGCTCTGAACTTTCACCCGGAAGGGCCAATCGCCGAACGTGCCGGTCCTGCGCATCGAAGCGGTGGGCGAGGTGGTGGCGGGGCCGGACGGCGGATTTGCGCCGCGCGACACGGCGGCCACTGCGATGTGCGGCATGGGGCGCCACTATGACAAGGGATAGGCCGACGATATGCCGGTGCCTGCCGGGCAAAGACAAAATCGACGGTCCGGTCTGCCTTGGGCCATGCTATGGAGCGCCGCCCGGCATGGGTCAGACGGCTTGGTGCCAAGGCGGGCGAGGCGCTTTTGATCCGCAGCGGCAGGACCTCGGTGGGATTGACGGCTGCGATTTTGGCCAGGAAGGTGGGATTGCGGCTGCTGGCAGCTGTGCGGCGCGAGATCCTGCGGCGCGGATGCGGCGTTTGTTGACACAAGGGGGGGCTTGGCGCTGACAGGCGGGCCGCCCACCCGTCAGGCGTTCATCGGGCGCTGGAACTGGTCGGCACGGCGACGCGGCTTGACAGCCTGCCTTGCGCGGCCCTGTTTGCAGGACGGGCACCGACGGCAACGCTTGGGCGGTTCAGGGTTTCGGCCCGGCGGGGGGCGAAGCTCACAGCGTGCCCCTGACAAGGTAATCCCCCGGGGCCGCGGAGTTCATCGCAACCCCGTTGCCGCATGTGGCGGGCGCGGTGAAGGCGTTCAGTTTTACCCCACCCGTCGGCAAGACGTTCGGGATTGACGATATCGGTGCGGCGCACCGCGCGATGAACAGCGCTTCAGCCGGGGGAACGATCGTGGTCACGGCAGAACGGGGCTGATGCGCACCGCGATTTTATCCGCCGCCCAGCATCTGAAAAACCTTGCCGCGTTCCGAATGGACCAGCAGCAGCGCCAGATCGCCGGGCTGCACCAGCCCCATGATCGCGGCAACACCTGCGGCGGGCGAGCTTTCATGCAGGATGTGGTCGTCGGGCACGCCTTGGGCCAAACATTCCGCCCGCAGCAGCGCCGGAATTTCGCCCGGCCCGCGTCCGCGAAAATAGCCGGGCAACTCTGTCACCATCACGAAATCGGGCCGCATCGCGCAGGCCCCGCGCGCCAAACCCGCGATATCCGAATCCGAACGGTCCCCGGCCTGCGCCATCATGACAAAACGGCGCTTGGCGGGCAGGGCGGCCAAAGCCCCGGTCACGGCGGCAATGGAATGTGGGTTATGGGCGAAATCGACGAACAGCCGGGCGCCGTTATGGGCAAATTCGTTCAGGCGGCCGGGGTTGTCTTTGGGGTCAGACCGAAAAGCGGCGAGCGCGGCGCCCATCGCAGGCGCCTCAATTCCAAGGGCATGGCACAGGCAACAGGCGGCAAGCGCGTTTGAAATGTTATACAGCGCCGCGCCGCCCATCGCGATGGGAATATCGGCGATGTCGATCACCCTGACCGGCGCGCCGCCCTGCGCCAACCAGATCGCGCCGCCGGCGACATAACCGTGCAAGCGGCCCGCGCTTTGGGCATCAAGGATTTCGGGCGCATCAGCGCGCAGCGAAAACCATGCGGCGTTCAGGCCCAGCCGCGCAGCTTCGGCCACGACGGGCAGATCGTCGGCGTTCAGGATAAGGGTGCCGCCCGCGCGCAGACCGTGGCGGATGGCGAATTTCGCTTCGGCAAGCTCGGCCACGGTGTTGATGCCATATTCGCCCAAATGATCCGCCGCGACATTGGTGATCACGGCGGCCATCGCATGCCGCACCGGCAGGCCACGGCGCAGAATACCGCCGCGCGCCAGCTCTAAAAACCCAACCTCCAGCCGGGGCGCCCGCAACAAAAGCCGCGCGCCGCCCGGTCCTGAAAAATCGCCGCGCTCGATGATCTCATCGCCGAGCTGCACCACATCGGTCGAGGTCAGCCCCGCCACGCGGCCCGCCGCCCGCGCCATCGCCATCGCCAGCCTTGTGGTCGTGGTCTTGCCATTTGTACCGGTGATCAGCCCCACAGGCAGGTTCGCCAGCGCAGGCCAATGCACCGCCGAAGGCGTGGGCAGGGCCGCCATATCCCAGCTTTGCGACGCCGCGCCGTGCCCGATGGTCAGCAGGTCCTCGTCAACCAGCACCTCCAGCCCGCGCACCGCAGCGTCCGCGCACAGCGCCGCCATCGCTGGATTTGCCTCCTGCGCCATGACCCGGCGCAAACCGGCGATCATCGCGGCAAAGTCGCCGCGTGTTTGCCGCAACAGGTCGGCGGCCACGAAGTGCCATGCGGTTTGAAGCGTGAATGTCGCCGCATAAAGCTGGTCCAGCGGAGCCGAGATCGACACGGAAATGCCGCCGTCGAACGGCCGCGCCTGGCTGGTCTGGCCCGGCCAGCCAACAGCGTCCAGCACCCGGCGCGCGTGGTGGTGCCACAGCGCCTCGACCCGGCTTGGGGCAAAGCCGGAATAAGCCGCCTCAAGCGCGGCGCCGGGGAGGGTTTGCAGCAGCCCCGGCCCGGTCAGCCGGCGCACCTCGCCGGTTTGCAAGGCCTCAGAGGCCGCGATGGGCACATCAAAGGCGTCCGCGATGTCGTCGCTCATGCCCGGTGTCAATCGCCGCCTTCGGAACTTTCCCGCGCCAGCCGCACGCCGCGCTCGTCGCTGACGATCGTGTCAGCATCTGTGATCAGCTCTTCCATCCCGGCGACAACCGGGCGCGCGCTTGTCGCCGCGGCGGTTTGCTCCACCTTGTTGGGATCCTTGAAATAGATAATCTGCTTCCAGCAGCGCACGGTGTCGTCGCCGTTGATCAACAAAAGATCGCCCTCGGCCGCCATGTTCAGGCCAAAGTCCAAGGCGTCCGGCTCGTTTGGCACGACATGGATCGCGCTAGCGTCCACCCCGTTTTCCAAAAGCGCGGCTTTCATCAACTGCGGGATCTCGTCATGCCCGCGCCCGCGCCGGCTGTCATCGGCTTTGCAGATGAACACATCGAAATGTGGCGCAAGGATTTTTGCTGCCGTCGCCACATCCTCGTCGCGCCGGTCCCCCGGGACCGACAGCACGAAGATCCGCTTTCCGGTGATGTCGAGTTGGTCAACCAGCCCGCAAAGGGCGGTAAAGGCGGCCGGGTTATGGGCGTAATCAAGGATGACCTTGAAGGCATGTTCGTCAAACACGTTGGTGCGGCCCGGCACCTGAAAGAAACTGGTGTCAAAGGTGCGCAAACCGTGGCGGATATTGTCCAGATCGACGCCAAAGCAGAACGCCATCAGCGCGGCAAACATGGCGTTTTGCACGTTATAGGCGGCCTTGCCCTCAAACGTCGCGGGGATCAGATGCGACCACAGCACGGGCAAATGCGTGCCGTTGTTATAGATGGTGATCATGTCGCCGTTCATGCCGCGTTCCAGCACCACGGCGCGGCCGCCCGCCCGGATATGCGCGCGCACCAGCGCGTGATCGGCGTTCATCGTGGCATAGCAGATGTTCTTGGCCGTCACATAATCGGCCATGCGCAGGCAGTGGATGTCATCGGCATTCAGCACCACGGATTCGGTCGCGCTTTCCACGACCACGCGCTTGATCCGCGCCATCTCTTCCAGAGTGTTGATGCCGCCAAGGCCCATGTGATCTTCGGTGACGTTCAGACAGGCCGCCACGTCCGAGCGTCTGTAGCCAAGCCCCGCCCGCAAAATCCCGCCCCGCGCGGTTTCCATGACCGCAAAGTCGACCGATGGATCGCGCAGCACCATCTGGGCCGAGGTCGGGCCGGTCATGTCGCCCTTTACCGTCACCTTGCCGTCCACATAAACCCCGTCGGTCGAGGTCAGGCCCACCCGGTGGCCGCAGGATTTCATGATATGGGCGAGCATCCGGCTCGTCGTTGTTTTGCCATTGGTGCCGGTGATCGCGGCAATCGGGATCCGCGATTTGGAGCCGAGCGGGAACAGCATTTCCATCACCTTGCCCGACACATCGCGCGATTGGCCTTCAGACGGGGCGACATGCATGCGGAAACCGGGGGCGGCGTTCACCTCGACAATGGCGCCGCCGATGTCCTTGTAGGATTTGGTGATGTCATCAATCAGAAAATCGACGCCGCCGACATCAAGCCCGACCGCCACCACGGCCCGCTCTGCCATGTCCTTGTTGTCGGGGTGGACGATATCGGTCACGTCAATCGCCGTACCGCCGGTCGACAGGTTCGCGGTGGAGCGCAGGTAGAACAGCCGCCCCGCCTCAAGCACGCTGTCCGCCGTCAGCCCGGCCTCGGTCATCAGGCGCTCGGCCTGAAAGTCCAGTTCCAGATTGGTCAGCACCTTTTGGTGGCCAATGCCGCGGCGCGGGTCTTTGTTCACTTCTTCGACGAGGCGCGAGATGCTCATTACCCCGTCGCCGATCACATGGCCGGGCACCCGTTTGGCGGCCGCTTCCAGCGTGCCGTTGACCACCAGCATCCGATGATCAAAGCCGGTGATAAAACTTTCCACGATCACGCCGCTGGATTTGCCTTGGGAATAAGCCTCGGCATGGGCGGTTTCGACCTGCTCGTCGGTCATCAGGTTGATCGACACGCCGCGCCCATGGTTGCCGTCCAAAGGCTTGACCACCACCGGATGGCCAATGCGCTTGGCCGCGCGCGCCGCCTCTTTGGCGCTGTACACGATGATCTGGCGCGGCACGGGCAGGCCAAGATCGTTCAAAAGCCGCGAGGTCTCGGACTTGTCCCCGGCAATTTCAACCCCGATGCAGCGGGTTTCCGAGGTGATCGTCGCCATGATCCGCTTTTGATATTTGCCGTGCCCGAACTGCACCAGCGAATGATCATTCAGCCGCAGCCAGGGAATGTCACGCTCTTCGGCGGCTTTCACTAGACTGGCCGTCGATGGACCAAGCTCGCGGCGCTGGGCCGACAGCACAAAGCTGGTCATTTCGGCGGTAAAGTCGAACGCGGGGTCAAATTCATAGTCGAGCATGGCTTTGACATTTTGCGGCAGCAAATGCATCAAAAGGCGCATCGCGAGCGTGCAGGCATCCAGCCCCGCGTCGCGCTGTTTATAAGCAAAAACCATATTGTAATGCCCCGGCACCCCGGTTGACCGCGTGCGCCCAAAGCTGACCTCGGCCCCCGCGCCACCTTGGATTTCCAGCGCGCAATGTTCAAGGATATGGCCCATCCAAGTGCCCTCGTCCTCGCGCAAGCGCCGCAAAAAGCCGCCTTCGGTCCGGTAGGAACAGCCGTGTTCGGCAAGTCCGGGCAGGGCGCTGACCAACCCGTCGATAAAGCCGTCCCCCAGTTTCACCGAAGGCCAGTCTTCCAGCACGCCAAGGTCGATCACATGGCGGATGACCGGAAAGCTCGCCCAAAGATTGGGGCCGACATAGACATTGGTGGAAACGATCTTCATGGCGCGAACTTCCCTTGATCGTGCGATAACAGGGGCCAGCGCGCCTGCAATTGCGGTTTTATTTATCTTTTGTTCCGTCCTCAGCAGCCAACTGGCCCATTCCCAACTCCGCCTCAGGCGGAAAGGATTTGCGTTCGCTCAAGTCATAGCGGCACCCTTCGCCCATCACATCAATGCGCAGACCCAGAAGGCTGAGCGCCTGGCCGGGGCGGGCGTTCCACATCGACGAATGGGTGATCTGTCCGGCATCAACCACGGTCACGGTGCCCGAGCCGACAACTTCCAGCACATTGTCCGGCCCGATGAAGGCAGCGGTATCTTCATCAATGCCAAGGCCCAGCAGGAACGGGTTGAACGATGAGGCCGCCAACAGCCGCCCCAGCCGGTTTCTTTGGGTGAAATGCTGATCGATGATCACCGCATTTGTCAGCCCAAGACCGGGGGCAAGCGTGACCGCGCCTTCGACCGGGCCGACATTGCTTTGCCCGCCGCCGATCATATGCTCTGACATGATCGACGCGCCCGCCGAGGTGCCCGCCACCGCAACCCCCGCCGCATTGCGCCGCCGGATGCCTTGGGCAATCGCCGTGCCGCCAAGGATCGTGGACAGCCGCAACTGATTGCCGCCGGTGATGAAGATGCCGCTGGCCCGGCCAAGCATCTCGACATAGCGGGGATCTTCGCAGTCGGCGCGGCTGGTGATCGGCAGGAATTCGACCTGCGCGGCCCCAAGATCGCGGAACATGCGGTTATAATCAGACCCGGTACTTTCCATCTGCGAGGCGGTCGGGATCACCACGATATCAGCCGCCGCGCCGCCCGACAGCTCAACAAACCGGCGATGGATATGCCGGTCCTTGATACGGTCCTCGCCGCCGCCGATCGGAATGATAAAACCGCGCTCTTCGGTTCTGTTCAGTTTCGCAGGGCACATTCGTTTCGTCTTCTCTTATTCTATGCTCGGGTGGGCGACAGATGCCGGGGTGAACCACGGCTCGAATGCCCCCCCCCCAGCCCAACACCGCGCCGCATGCGCTGCCGCTCGGGCCAACGCGTTCGCTTGACCCTAAACGGTCAACCTTGACCATCACAACCACTGTTTTCGATATTTCCGCCGCCATCTTCGGCAAGCAAAGGCCGAAATGGCCAGCGTGATTGTTGGTTTTACCGTCCGCCGCGCGCTCTGATGCCCGAAAACGTGGCGATTTCGCCCGAAAAAGTCACATTCGCCCATCTTCGCATCACAGACGCGCCAGTGCGGTAACACTGCGGCCATTCTTGCGAACGGACAGCAAATGCATGTAAAAGCAGCCACTTGAATTTCTGGAGACGTCTTATGGGTCCAATTGCCAAAGCAACGGCGTCGGCACTTCTTGCTTTGTCCATTGGTCAGACCGCTTTGGCCGAGGCAAATGGATCGCCCGACATTCTGGTGCTGGGGGATTCGCAGCTGACATTCGGGGCGGGCGCGGCCTTTGTCGATCTGCTGGATCAGATGGCGGGCGAATGCGGGCTTGCCCCCGGCACCACAACCGGGGTGATCGGCGTGCGCTCCAGCACGCTGACATCGTGGACCGGGCGCACGAAGGTGGCCAAGGGGGCGATCTGCGACGTTGATCCGAAGTGGAAGGTGAATGCCGGAGTTTACGGCACCATGTCGCAGGGCGAAAACCCCTATGTGCAAATTGGAAAAGGCGCGCAGTTTCAGTTTTGCACTCCCGACCGCTCGCCGCTGCAATCGGTGTTTTACAAAGGTTATTACAAGCCGAAACTGCTGATCATGTTCCTTTTTGGCAACGCAGCCGAGCGCTGGGCGGGCAGTTTTGATTTTGCCTTGCAAGATGCGCGCGCCTTTGTGGCCGACATTCCCAAAGGCCAGCCCTGCATCTTCATGACCTCGGCCCCGCCTTATGGCAAAAAGGTCGTCGCGTTGCGGCAAAAAGCGCAGGACAATATCGAAAAAGCCTTTGAGCAGGTGGGCGGCTGCAGCTTTGTTCCCGGCTTTACCCCGGCCACGATCAAGGAAAACCTTGGCAATGCCGGCAATTTCCGCCGCACCCCCGCCGGCAAGGTCAAAGACCCCTATCATCCCACCGAAACCGCCGCGCGCAGGTTTTTAAGCCTGCAAAGGGGCGCCCTGTGCGCGGCGATCAAGGCAGAGCTTGGTGCAAAGTAAAGCTTTGGCCCGCTGATCACGAGGTCGCGATGGCTTTGTAACAGGCGTAACAGCCCCGCCCGCCGCCGCGAATGGACTGCCAGATGAACCCAACAGGAGCGACCCAAATGTTTAAAACCGCAGCCCTCGCGCTGGCCTTCGTTGCCGGAATGATCGGCACCGCCTTTGCTGGTGATCAATTTGTCGACAAGACCGGCTTTGCCGTTTCCGGCTATGATGTCGTCTCGTATTTCGATCTGGCACAGTCGAACGTCGGCACGCCGCAGCAATCGCCGTTGCCCGGCAGCGCGGCGATCACCGCCAGCTATAACGGCGCGACCTTTGCCTTTTCCACCGAAGCCAACCGCGACAAATTCACCGCCAATCCGGCCGCATTCGCCCCGCAATATGACGGCCACTGCGCTTATGGCGTGGCGCAAGGCGGCAAGGTGCCGGGCAATCCGACCCTGTGGCGGATCGTGGACGGCAAGTTGTACCTGAACATCACCAAAAACGTCGTTGGTTTCTGGGAAGCCGATATTCCGGGCAATCTGAAAACCAGCGAAGCGAACTGGGGCGGGATTGAGGGCAAGGCGGCTTCGACCGCCAAGATCCCGAATTTCAGTTCCATGGCGCCAGTCCAAAACTGATCGGCCAAGGCGTTTAGGGGTTTATCGGCCTTTGAACATCAGCGCAGTCCTTGAGGGGGCTGCGCTGTCCTATCAGCCAACCGTTTGAGCGTTGTTGAGAATTTCAGGAACTTCTGTCACTTAACCCATTGCGGGCATTGAAAAAGGGTTTGGCGGGATGAGCATGACCGGCGCGGATATCATCGGGGCGTCTTTGGCGGCGGCGGGGGCAACCCACGCTTTTGGCATTCCGGGCGGCGAGGTTTTGGCCGTCCTGCAGGGGCTCGATGCGGCGGGGCTGCGCTTTGTGCTGGTGAAACACGAAAACGGCGGCGGCTTTATGGCCGAGGGGCTTTGGCATATGACCGGGGCCTTGCCGGTGCTTCTGGCCACGCTGGGGCCGGGGGTCACGAATGCGGTGAACGTGGTCGCGAACGCGATGCAGGACCGCGTGCCCTTGGTCTTTTTGACCGGCTGCGTGGATGCGGCCGATGCGGAAACCTATACCCATCAAGTGCTTGACCATCAGGCCCTGCTGCGTCCCATCGTCAAGGGCAGCTTTCGGCTGGCCGCTGGTGCGGTCGGCGCGGGCATGGCCAAGGCAATCGCGCTCGCCACTTCGGGGCAGCCCGGGCCGGTGCATGTCGATGTGCCTATCGGTGTGGCTGAAGGGCTGTCGGACGAGGCGTTTGTGCCTGTGACGCGGGCCATCGCGCCCGGTCTGCCGCCGCCCGATCGGTTGGCCGAGGCGGTTTCCGCATTGAACGGTGCAAAGCGTCCGCTGGCAATCGCCGGGGTTGATGCGGTGAACGAGGCCGCTGGCCCCGCGATCACCGCCTTTTGCCGCGCGCATGATATTCCTGTGATCACCACCTACAAGGCCAAGGGTCTGATGCCCGAGGGTGACAGCTTGTGCCTTGGCGCGGCAGGGCTGTCGCCCAAAGCCGACCGCGTTTTGATGCCGCTGATGGCGCAGGCGGATGTGATCTTGCTTTTGGGCTATGATCCGATTGAAATGCGCATCGGCTGGCGCAACCCCTTTGGCGCGCATCAGCAAGTGATCGAAATCGCGCCGGTTTCGCGCGCTCACGGCATGCACCGCGCTGACATTCCGCTGACGGGGGGCACCGCACTGACCCTTGCCGCGCTTGCCCACACAGCGCCCGCCCGCTGGCCAGATCACGCGCCGCGCGCCGCCCGCGCGCAGATCAAGGCCGGCTTTGCCAGCCCCGGAACCTGGGGCCCGCATGAGGTGTTCGCCACCCTGCGCGCCGCCATGCCGCCCGAGACTGTCATCACCGCCGACAGCGGCGCGCACCGTATTTTGGTCAGCCAGATGTGGGATTGCCCCGCGCCGCGCCTGATGCTGCAATCGTCGGGCCTGTGCACCATGGCCTGCGCCGTGCCCTTGGCGGGCGGGGCAAAGCTGGGGCGGCCCGGCGTGCCGGTGCTGGCTTTTGTCGGTGATGCCGGGCTGGAAATGGGCGCGGGCGAATTGGCCACGCTGGCGGCGCAAAACCTGCCCATCGTGATTTGCGTTCTGGTCGATCACAGCCTGTCGCTGATCGAGATGAAACAGCGCGGCACGCAGCGCGCCAACCTTGGCGTTGATTTCGGCGGCCCCCAAACCGGCACCGATTTTGCGGCTCTCGCGCGCGCCTTTGGCGGGCTGGGGGTGGACGTGCATGACAGCGCCGCCCTGTCCCGTGCGGCGGCTGCGGCGCTCGGTCAAGACCGCTTTACCCTGATCGCCGCCCATATCCCAAGGCGCGCTTATGACGGGGCTTTTTGATCCATCCCCGCCGCTGCGGACCGCTCGCATCACGTCCCTGTGATTGCAGTGTCACATCCTTGGCGGGGCGTAACAATTCCCGCCAATCCCGCGAACCGCAACCCTGAATGGCCTTGGTGCAATCGCAAACGCGCTGCCCGCCCATGGTGAAGTTTCGAAAGGTTTGTCCATGCAACTGCCCGAAGATCTGAGTGGAATTCCCACCTCGCTTGCCCCGGATCTGATTGGCGGCTGGAACAAGGTGATCCGTGGCATCTTGTCACATGCGGCCAGCACCGGGCCGGATCTGAACCGATTGCTCGAAGCCGCCCCAGATTTCGCGCTCGGACAAGCGATCCGCGGCGTGTCCTGCCTGCTGCTTGGCCGCGCCGAGATGATGGCGATTGCGCGCCAGGCCTACGGCGCCGCGCTGCAGTCGGCGCCTGCCACGATGCGCGAGATTGCCTTTGTGCACGCCCTTGGCGACTGGCTGGATGGCCGCCCGACACGCGCCGCCGCACGGCTTGAAGTCGTGTTGAAACTGAACCCGCGTGACGGTTTGGCGATGAAATTGATCCAGGCGATCTATTTCGTCATGGGCCGCCCCGATGCGATGCGCGCCTCGCTTGAAGGTGTGATGCCCGCCTGGGACGACCATCCCGCGCGCGGCTATCTGCTTGGCTGTCACGCCTTTTCGCTGGAAGAAACCGGCGAGTTTGCGCGGGCCGAACGCACCGGACGTGAGGGCGTGGCGCTTGCGCCCGATGATGCCTGGGGGCTGCATGCCGTGGCGCATGTGCATGACACGACGGGCCGCGCCCGCGAGGGGCTGGACTGGCTTGCGGGGCGCGAGGCGTCTTGGGCGCATTGCAACAACTTCCGCTTTCACGTCTGGTGGCACCGCGCGCTGATGCACCTGGACCTTGGGGACTATGACGCGGCTCTGGCGCTGTATGACGCCGATATCCGCGCCGAAAAGACCGACGATTACCGTGACATTTCCAACGCCGCCTCGCTGTTGTCGCGGCTTGAACTGGAAGGCGTCAATGTCGGCGCGCGCTGGGAAGAGCTGGCTGATCTGTCCGAAAACCGCGCCTCCGATGGCTGTCTTGCCTTTGCCGATCTGCACTATCTGCTCGCCCTTTGTGGCGGGCAGCGGGACAAAGCGGCGGCGGGGCTGATTGCGCGAATGCAGGCGACCAAACCTTCGATCAACGAGGCGCACCGGATCATCGCGCATCCGGGGCTGCATGTGGCCCAAGGGTTGCAAGCCTTTGCCACTGGGGAATATTCCGCCGCGTGGATCCATCTGCGCGCCGGACGCGCCGATCTGCAACAGATCGGGGGCAGCCATGCACAGCGCGATGTTTTTGACCGCATCACCATCGAGGCGGCCCTGCGCGGCGGTTATATGGATGCCGCTGATGCCTTGTTGCACGACCGCATTTCGCGCCGGGCCGGGTCGGTTGATGGCTATACCGCCGCCCGCCTGTCGCTGATTGGCGCCGCCCGCGCCGTGGCTGTCTGACATGCGCGCGCCCTCCGCCCCGCGCGATCCGCGCCTTGATTTCTTTCGCGGCGTTGGCATGTTCATCATCCTGATCGCCCATATCACCAACAACCCGTTGACCCTGTGGATTCCGGCGCGTTTCGGCTTTTCCGACGCGACCGAGATGTTCGTCTTTTGCTCTGGCATGGCCTCGGCCATCGCGTTTGGCGGGGCCTTCGCGCGGGCGGGCTGGGTCATGGGCACGCTGCGCATTCTGCATCGGCTCTGGCAGGTGTATTGGGTGCATTTGGGCGTATTTTTCGTCACCCTTGCGCTGATGCAGACGCTGAATCTGACCGCGATCTTCCCGCGTGACGAAGTGGCAGAGCTGAACCTGAATCCTTTTCTTTACAACACCGGGCCGAACCTGATCGGGCTTTTCACCCTGACTTATGTGCCCAATTACTTTGACATTTTGCCGATGTATCTGGTCATTCTGGCGCTGATCCCTTTCATGATCGCGCTTGCCCGGCTGGACGTGCGGCTGGCCCTGTTGGCAAGCGTTGCGCTTTGGGTGCTTGCCACGGCAGGGCTGAACATTCCGGCAGAGTTGTGGTTCACTAGGCCTTCAACGCGGACATGGTTTTTCAATCCCTTCGCTTGGCAGTTGGTGTTTTTCACTGGCTTCGCTTTCATGAGCGGATGGTTGCCCGCCCCCCCGGTACGCCGCTGGCTGATCTGGCTTTGCGTGGCGATCGTTGTGCTGAGCGTGCCTTTCGCTTGGTACAAGATCATCGGGCAGGTCGAATTCATCCGTGATCTGCGCAATTCGGGCGCCATTTTGATCGACAAATCCGACTTTGGCATCCTGCGCTATGTGCATTTTCTTGCACTTGCCTATCTGGCATGGGTCGCGGTTGGCCCGTTAGGTATTCGGCTGAAGCAAAGCAGTTGGCGCGGGGCGGCGGTGGGCGTGATCTCGCGCGTTGGGCAGCAATCGCTGGCGGTTTTTGCGACCTCGATGGTGATGGCGCGGGTTTTGGGGGCGTTCCTGAACCTTGCGGGCGGCGGCGCGCTGGCGGTGCTGGCGGTGAACTGCGTGGGGTTTGCCGTGATCATCGGCGTCGCAAAGCTGGCCGCGTTTTTCAAAAGCCAGCCGTGGAAGGACGCGGCCCGCAAACCGGCGATCAGCGCTGATCCGGCGTTCGCGGCCAAGGCGCCATCATGACCGAAATCTCGCGCCGTCAGATGCTCGGTCTGATGGGCGGACTCTGCGCGCTGGGCCTGTCGCCGGCTTGGGCGGGGGCTGCGGCAGAGCAAGCCGGAATGGACCTGGGGGCGCCCGAGCCATTCGATCCTGCGATGGTGATCGCGCGTGCCCGCGCGCTGGGCGCTGCACTTTACGTGCCGCCGCCGACAATATCACACGACTGGCTTGACCTGTCCTATGACGATTTTCGCGGCATCTGGTTTAACACGCGGGACACGCTTTTTCGCGGCAATCCCGGCGCGGTTCAGGCCGAATTTTTCGTCGCGGGCCTGTATTTTCCTCATAAAATCGGGCTGAACGCGGTTGAAAACGGCCTGTCGCGTCCGATCACCTTTGGCCTGCGCAATTTTCTGACGACCGACAAATTTCCGGCCTTGCCCGAAGACGGCACCGGGTTTGCCGGGTTCCGTCTGCTGGGCGAGGTCGAGGAAAAAGACCTGTTTCAGGAATACGCGGTTTTTCAGGGTGCCAGCTATTTCCGCGCCATCGGCCGGGGTCAGACCTATGGCCTGTCCGCGCGCGGTCTGGCGCTGAATACGGCGGGTGTTGGCCCCGAAGAATTCCCCGTTTTCCGCGATTTCTGGATCGAAGCGGCCGAGCCGGACGCCCCCACCGTGATCGTTCATGCCCTGCTTGACAGCCCCTCGGTCGCAGGCGCCTACCGGTTCGAGATCACCAAAGGCCAGACCACCAGGATCGCCGTCGCCTCGCATCTTTTTCCGCGCACCGATCTGGCCACGGCGGGCATTGCGCCCGGAACGTCGATGTTTTTGTTCAATGATATCAACCGCACCCGCTTTGATGATTTCCGTGAGGCGGTGCATGACAGTGATGGTTTGCTGATGGTCAATGGCGCGGGCGAGACGCTGTGGCGGCCCCTGACAAACCCGCGCGGGGTCG
Organism: Paracoccaceae bacterium; assembly: GCA_031385445.1. Taxonomy (GTDB): domain Bacteria; phylum Pseudomonadota; class Alphaproteobacteria; order Rhodobacterales; family Rhodobacteraceae; genus CAIYZT01. The sequence continues at coordinate 28,838 of JANNBM010000008.1, forward strand.
AGGTCAGCGCTTTTGGCGACACCGGGCCGCGCGGATTTGGCCTGATGCAACGCGCGCGCCGCCCCGGCGATTTCAACGATCTGGTGGCCCAATACGAACGCCGACCGTCGCTTTGGGTGGAACCAGTCGGCAACTGGGGGGCCGGCGCAGTGATGTTGGCCGAGCTTCCGACCGACAAGGAGATCAACGACAATATCGTGGCCTTCTGGCGCCCGGCAGCGCCTTTGAACGCCGAGCAAGAGCACCGGTTTGACTATGTCTTGTCATGGTGCGCTGCTGCCCCGGTTGAGGGGCTCGTGGCCCCGGTCATGGCCACGCGTACCGGCGCGCGGATCTTTGAAACCGGCCGCATTTTCAGCATCGACTATGCGCCGCATCCTGCGCTTGGCGACGATCCTGCGCTGGTCGAAGTGCGGCTCAGCACCTCGGCGGGCCAGATCGCATCGCAGCTGTTGCAGGTCAATCCCGCGACGGGCGGCTTGCGGCTTGATTTCACGCTGAAGGGGGATGCGCCCACGGCAGAGCTGCGCGCCGAATTATGGCGCGCCGGGCAGCGCGCCGCCGAAGTCTGGCTGAACCGCTGGGTGGCCGCATGACGATGGCGAAGCGTCTTCCGTTGATGGCCGATCCTGTGGCCGCGCCACAGTTGATGCCGGATCAGAACTTGCGGGCAGCCTTCAACGATCCCGCAGCGCCCGGGCTGCGCACCGCGCGCCGAACCCTCGCCTTGCGCGCGCTGGTGCTCGCCGCCCCCCTTTGTGTGACGACAGCGCTGGCATGGATATCGCTGGGATGGTTCGCGCTGGACGGGCGGCTGACGCTTGGCGAAGGCGCGCTCGTTTGCGTGACCGCCTTTGCGTTTTTCTGGATGGTTTTGTCGGTTGTGACCGCCGCCTTGGGCCTTTTATGGACCCCATCACCCCAAGCGCAGCCTCTGCGCGGGCTGAAAGTGGCCATCTTGCTGCCGATGTATGGCGAAGCTGCCGATATCACGATCGCCAACGCCGTCGCCCTTTTGGCCAGCTTGCCGCACCAAAACAGGCACTCATTTTCCCTGCATATCCTGTCCGACACCCGCAGCGCGCCCGAGGCTTTGGCCGAAGAGCAGGCATTCGCCGCCGCGCGCCGGGGCAATGGCGCGCTTTCGATTCACTACCGCCGCCGCGCGCTGAACACCGATTTCAAATCCGGTAACATCCGCGCTTGGATCACCGCGCAGGGGCAAAACCACGATGCCATGCTGATCCTGGATGCCGACAGCATCATGGGGCCGCTGACGGTGCTGAAAATGGCGGATGCCATGGCGCTGGAGCCGGGGCTTGGCCTTATTCAGACCGTGCCGATGGTCTTGCCCGGCACCAGCCTTTGGCAGTCGATGCAATGCTTTGCCTCGCGGGTTTATGGCACCAATATGGGGCGCGGTTTTGCGATGTGGACCGGGGCCGAGGGCAACTTTCTGGGCCATAACGCGCTGGTGCGGGTGCGGGCCTTTGCGGCGAGCGCGGGCTTGCCGCATCTGCCGGGCAAAGCGCCGCGCGGGGGTGTGATCCTCAGCCATGATTTCGTCGAGGCCGCGCTCTTGCGCCGCGCGGGATGGGGCGTGCGGATGCTTGCCGGGGCCGAGGACAGCTTTGAAGACACGCCGGACACGCTGATCGGTTATCTGCGCCGCGACCGGCGCTGGTGTCAGGGCAATATGCAGCATCTGCGGCTGATCCTGGCCCCCGGTCTGCATCCCGTCTCGCGGTTTCATCTGCTGCAGGGCGCGATGGCGTATCTGTCGTCGGTCTGGTGGCTGATCCTGCTGATCCTTTGGGCGATGCCGGGGCAGGGGGGGGCAAGCGCCGATGTCTTTACGGGCAATCCCCTGATGCCCAACTTTCCAACCCTGCCCGCCGTGACCCAAGGCGCGATTGCGCTGAGCGTGGGGGTCATGCTGATCGCGCCCAAGGCGCTGGGGATTGCCGCGCATCTCCGCGAGCATGCTGTAACCCGCGCGCAGGTCCCGCGTTTTGCGGCGGCGGTTCTGGGCGAGGTGACTTTGTCGGCGCTGCTTGCGCCACTGCAGATGATCCATCAGGTCCGCGCGGTTTTGCAAACGCTGGCGGGGTTTGATGGCGGCTGGCGGCCGCATCAATCGGGCCGCTCGGACCTGCACAGTCTTTTACGGTTTTACCGGACGGAAACGGTGGCGGGGCTGGGTTTGCTGGCCCTTGTGGCCATGGGCGCGGTCAGTGCCTGGCTTTTACCGATGGCGATCAGCCTGTGCCTGTCCGTCCCGCTGGCGCTGTTGGTTCAGATGCCCGCCTCGGCATTTCAATTTCCTCGCACAAAAAGGCTTGCAACATGACCTATCGCGGTTTGGCCCTTGGGCTGGCGGCAACTCTTGGCGCAACAGCCGCGCTTGCCGATTGCAACGGGGCGTCCGGCCCGTGCACGCTGCCGAGCGGCACCTATCACATCGTTCTGCCCCAAGGCGTCAGCGGCCCGATCCCGGCGATTTTTTTGCTGCATGGTTACGGCGGCGAGGGCGCCGGCTCCATCCGCAACAAAGCCATGGTCAACCTGATGCTGGGCCGCGGTTATGCCGTGATCGCCCCTGACGGGCAGCCGCGCACGGACGGCGCGGGCCGCAGCTGGGATTTTAACCCAGAGCGCCCTTCAACCCGCGATGAAACCGCTTTCCTGATCGCGGTTGCCGATGATGCCGCCGCGAAATACGGGCTGGACCGGGACAAGATGCTGCTCGCCGGGTTCTCGATTGGCGGGTCGATGACCAGCTATGTCGCCTGCAACGCGCCCGAGGCTTTTGCCGCCTATGCCCCGGTTGCAGGCAGCTTTTGGTTGCCCCAGCCGACCAGCTGCAAAGGCCCGGTCCGCCTGCTTCATACCCATGGCACCGCTGACACGACCGTGCCGCTTTTGGGCCGCGAGTTGATGCCGGGGCTGTCGCAGGGCAATGTTTACCAAGCGTTGGAAACCTTTCGCGTCACGGATGGCTGCACCTCGGTGGCGCCGGACAGCACCGAAACCGCAGGCATTTATACCATTCAGCACTGGACCAATTGCACGCGCGGCGCGCGGCTGGATTTCGCGCTTCACGGCGGCACCCATGGCATTCCCAAAGGTTGGGCAGCGATGGCGGTGGATTGGTTCGAAGGCCAATAGGCCGCGCGCCGATCTACCAGCGCAAAGCCCGCGCCCCGACAAGGGTTGAAACCAGAGTAACCCCGATGATGGCAAGCCCGTACCAGGTGACGTAAAACAGCGGGCTGTCCTCGGTGCAATGCAGCGCATAGAGTGCGGCGGAAAAACCCGAACCTGTCAGCCCGGCCACCAATCCTGCACGCGCGGGCGCCGTCGGGGCGCCTTGGCGCAGGGCGTAAAGCACGCTGCTCACCGGCAGGACCGACATCAAGGGGATGGTCACAAGGCAGGTCACCATCGACTTGCCGAGTGTCGCCATCTGCCGCGCGTCGGCGGGGGTGGTCAGATATGCCCAAGCCAAAAGACCAACCGCAAAGGCCGCAATCGCCGCCAACGGCCAAAGGCGCGCCTGCGCGCTTCCTTCGGGACGGGCCAGCACCAGCGCAAGGCGCAGCGCGGCAAAGCCCAGAACCAGACCTAAAACAAGGCGCATCACAGACAGCGGCGTGAGCATTGCAGCAAACAGATCGCCGCGAAACCCAAGGCCCGCCCAAAGCCCAAAAGCCGCCAGCGCCAAAGCTGGGACCAGCCCCAGCAGAAGCGTTTCTGTAACAGGGCGCGGGTGGTCCATATCGGCGGCCATCGCGCGGATCAGATCATCGGTCTTCATTTCACATGCCTTTCCCGAAGGATGGCTAAAGTTTTCAATGCCCGGTGCAAGGCAACCCGCACCGCGCCTTCGCTCATGTTCAGGGCCTGGCCCGTCTCGGCCACGCCCGCGCCTTCCATGCCGATCTTGCGGACAATCTCCGCCGAGCGGCCATCCAGCATCCCAATCATCTTTGCCATATCGGCCGCTTCGGTCGGGTCGGCCCCGGCCTCTGCGGGCAGAACATCGGCAAAATCCTCGATCGGCAGGTCGATCCTGCGCCCGCGAGCGCGGAACGCATCGACGACCTTGTAACGCGTGATGGCATAAAGCCATGGGCGCACCGGCGCATCCGGCTGCCATGTGTGCCGCTTCAAGTGGATGGCCAGCATCACCTCTTGCAGCACGTCTTCACATTCGGCCGCCCCAAGACTGCCACCCTTGGCCCGCACGACACCCCGCAAAACCGGCGTCACGGCTTGCAGAAATCGCGCATAACTTCGGGCATCTCCGGCGTTTGCAGCCGTCAAAAGCTGCCCCCACACGTCCGTTTGATCCGCCATCCCTGATTTCCAATTCGTGCCGGTCGCTGTTTTGTTACACGCGCCATGGTGCAGTCTGCGTTTTTCATCGGGCCCCGGGAATATCAATCGCCGATGTAACGAACCCCTTCGGCCGCGCGAATAGCCTGACAGATATGCAACGCCAGCTTTTCAAGGCTATGACAGGCAACAAGACCCTGCAACCAAGGAGTTTGTGAACGCCCATGCCCATTCAATCACCCGCCTGCGGTGCTTTTTGCCTGCGCGCCGCCGCTTTGCCGCGGCTTCGACGAAGGGTGATCTGATGGACCTTGTGTTTGCCTTCCTCGCCGGTCTGTTGACGCTGATCAACCCTTGCGTGCTGCCCGTGCTGCCCATCGTTCTGGCCAGCAGCCTGCACCGCGACCGCCGCGCGCCCATGGCGCTTGCCGCCGGGATGAGCGCGGCTTTTGTGGCGCTGGGCCTTGGGGTGACTGCGCTTGGTCCGGCGCTTGGGATTGATCCTGAGGGGGTGGCAGGGGTTGCTGCACTTTTGATGGTCGGCTTTGGCCTTGTGATGTTGTTGCCCTCCCTTTCCGCCCGGTTTGCTTTGGCGACCGCGGGGCTCGCCGCCCGCGCCGACGCCCGGATAGGCACAGCGGTGAAGGCGGGTCTTGGCGGTCAGTTCCTGTCTGGCGCGCTGCTTGGCGCGGTGTGGAGCCCTTGCATCGGCCCGACCCTTGGCGCCGCCATTGCGCTGGCCTCAACCGGGCAAAGCATTGGCTGGGCGGGGGCGATCATGCTGGCCTTTGCGGCGGGTGTCTCGGCCCTGATCCTCGCGCTCGGCTATGGCGCCCAATCGGCGATCCGCCGTCGCCAATCGGCGCTGCGCCGTCTTGGTGAACGTGCCAAACCCGTGATGGGCATTACATTTGTCCTTGTCGGACTGTCGCTTTGGTTCGGCCTGAACCAGATCATCGAGGGGTGGATGATTGAAAACCTGCCCGCCTGGCTCGTCGATTTTTCCGTATCTATCTGATCTTACAGGAGTATCCAACATGAAACGTCGTGACTTTCTGATCACCGCCGCCGCCGTGACCGCCGCCCCCTTCGCCCTGCATGCCGGCGAGCCAACGCTCTACACCCCCGGCTTGGCAGAGGCAGCGATGGACGAAGGCAAAGTGGTTTTTCTGGATTTCTGGGCCAGTTGGTGCGGCACCTGCGCCGCGCAGCATCGCGTTCTTGCAGCGCTGAAAGAAGAAAACCCGGCCTACGAGCAGAACATCGCTTTCTTCCTGATCGATTGGGATGACTACGGCAAAGGCGATCTGTCCATCGCGCTCAACATCCCGCGCCGCTCCACCCTCGTGGTGCTAAAGGGGCGCGAAGAGATTGGCCGGATCGTCGCCGGAACCAGCAAGGACGACATCAAGGCCCTGCTGGACACCGCCCTCGCCGCCGTTTGATCCGGCTTTGGTGTGCTGATCGGCCAAAAGGGGAGGCGCAGATGTTTCCTGTCCGCGCCTCCCTCGTTGCCGGTTTCCTGCCATTGACAAGTTTGGACCGTTACATTAGCAAAAAGTGGAACGTTCCATACATCCATCGGAGGCAAGGAAATGGCAGAAGTCAGAGTTGCAGTTCTGGGCGCGTCTGGCTGGATGGGCAAGGTTCACACCATGGCCTATCAGACCTTCCCGCATTTTCTTGGCACTGCTGGCGGCACCGCAAAAGTTGTGATGTTGGTCGAGGATCATCCCAAAGCGGCGGCGGATCTGGCCTTTCGCGCGCCGGGGGCAAAGATCGTGCCATCCTGGCGCGACGCGGTGCAAGATCCCGACGTTGATCTGATCGACATCTGCCTGCCCGACAGCCTGCATTTTGAAGTGGCCAAGGCCGCACTTTTGGCCGGAAAGCATGTGTACTGCGAAAAGCCCTTGGCAGAAACGGCGGCGCAGGCCCGCGAGTTGGCCGATATCGCAGCAGAAAAGGGCCTGATCACGCGGGTTGGCCATGCGTTCCCGCGCAATCCGGTGCATGATCTGGCCAAGCAGATCATCGACGCGGGCGAGATCGGCGAGATCAAACTGTTCAAGGCCTGCCAGCATGTCGATATGTACGCCGACCCGCTTGCCCCTTTCATGTGGCGCGCCGACGGAAACCTCGCGCCGACCGGCATCGTCGGCGATACCGGCTCGCATGTGTTCAGTTTCATTGATTTTCTGGTGGGCCGGGTCAGTGCGCTGATCGCAGACAATTACATCGTCACGCCGCGCCGCCCCGTGGTATCCAACCTTGGCTACGGCGTGCAGGCCGTGTTAAGCGGGAATGAACAATGGTCGGACGTGACCAATCCTGATGGTAGCAACATCTTGTGCAAATTTGCCAATGGCGCGCGGGGTCTTGTGGATTTCAGCCGGGTCGCGACGGGGCGCAAATTCATGCAAACCTATGAAGTTTACGGCACCAAAGGCAGCCTGTCATATACCTATGACGAGGTGAACCGCCTGCGGTTTTACACCAACGACGACGCCACCGGTCGCCGTGGGTTCCGCGAGATTGACGTCGGCCCCGAAAATGAAACCTTCCGCGCCTTCCTGCCGCTGCCGAACTTTGCGCTTGGTTACAACGAAAGCAAGATCATCGAGGTGGCAGAGGTCATTCGGTCGATCACCACGGGCCAGCCCATGTGGCCCACGTTTGAAACTGGCCACCACATCTGCCAGATCGTGGACGCCTGCATGCAATCCTGCCGCCTTGGGCAGTGGGTTTCGATAGCATGACCCAAAAGGCGGAGCGTAACGCCGTGCCCCCACCCGTCCCGCAAGATATTCTGAACGCGTTGACGGATGTTGACATGCCGCGGCTTGATGCCGAGCCGGAGATCGCGACCACGGTTTTGGTGCGGGGATATCGTGTTCCGGTTTTCAGCTGCGGCACGGTGATTATGGGCAGCGGGGCGGCGGGGCTTCGGGCGGGGGTTGAAGTAAAGCGGCGCGGCGGGGATGTTGTGATCATCAGCCAAAGCGCCTGGGGCGGCACGTCGGCCTGTTCGGGGTCGGACAAGCAGACGCTGCATACGGCGAACACGTCGGATCAAGGCGATAATTTCAAGGCAATGGCGCGGGCAATCCGGGCCGGCGGGGCGATGGACGAGGACGCGGCCTATGTCGAGGCAGTGGGCTCGGTGCGGGCGATGGCGTCGCTGCAATATCTGGGGCTGCCCTTGCCGCAGGATGATTTTGGCGGCACGCTGCGCTATCAGACCGACCATGATGATGTGGGGCGCGCCACCAGCTGCGGGCCGCGCACCTCGCGTTTGATGGTCAAGGTGCTGGCGGGCGAAGCGCTGCGGCTGGGCATTGCATTTTTCAACCACACGACGGGCGTTCAGATTTTGGTGGCGCAGGGGCGCGCGGCGGGCATCCTTGCGGTTCGGCCAAAGGCACAGACGCCGGACAATCCTTATGGGCTGACGCTGTTTCGCTGCAGCGCGCTGGTCATCGCGGCGGGCGGCCCGGGGGAGATGTACCGCGACTCGGTGTTTCCGAACGGCTGTTTTGGTGCGCTCGGTCTGGCGCTGGAAGCGGGTGCGCGCCTGGTCAATCTGACCGAAAGCCAGTTCGGCATCGGCACAAGGCGCGAAGGGTTTCCGTGGAACCTGTCGGGCACCTATGTGCAGGCGATGCCTTATGTTTACTCGGTGGACGATCAGGGTTCCGAGCATAACTTTCTGGCCGACACCTACCGCAGCACGCAGGAACTGGCCTCGAACATCTTTCGCAAAGGCTATCAGTGGCCGTTTCACGCCACGCGCATGCTGGATTTCGGCTCCAGCCTTGTTGATCTTGCAATCCTGCGCGAGGGGCAGCTTGGCCGCCGCGTGTTCATGGATTTCAAGCGCAATCCCCTGCCGGTTCCGGGCGACCTGCCGTTCAGCCTTGACCGGCTGGACGCCGATGTCAGCGCCTATTTGGGCAAGGCGGGGGCCAGCCAGGACTTGCCGATCGACCGTTTGCGCCACATGAACCCGCTCTCGATCGAGCTGTACCTGCGCTATAAGGTCGATATCCGCCAGGCCCCGCTGGAATTTGCGGTGAACAATCAACACATGAATGGCGGTATCGCCGTCGACACCTGGGGGCGCAGCAGCCTGCCCGGTCTTTATGCCATCGGCGAGGCGGCCGGAACCCACGGCGTCACGCGGCCCGGCGGGGCGGCGCTGAACGCGGGGCAGGTGCTGGGCACAAGGGTTGGCGAACATATTGCCGCAGCCGGGCAGACGGGGCCGGGCGGCGATATCGCTGGGCCGCTGGAGCGGGCCGTGGCAAAAATTGACGCCGTGCTTTGCACCGGCAGCCCGCTGACCCTGCGCGCGATAAAAGATCAGGTGCAGGCCCGGATGAGCGATCACGCCGGCATCCTGTGCAGGCCCGAAGCGGTGACAGGCGCGCTAAGCGCGGCGGCGGAATTGAACCGCGCCATCCGGGAAACGGGAATTGCATTTGCGCGCGGGGCCGAGATTTCGCGGGTGCTGCAATGGCAGCAAATGGCGCTGGCATCAGAGGCGGTGCTGGCGGCTTTGGATCATTACATCCAAAACGGCGGCGGCAGCCGGGGCGCGCGGGCGATCTGCGATCCGGCCGGGCAGGCGGTTCCGCTGGCAAAAACCGGCCCGATGGAGGATTTTCGGTTTCGCAAGGAACGGCCAGAGGATCAAGATCAGCAGATCGAGGTGCGGCTGGAGGAGGGCAAGATGCAGATTTCGGCGCGCGCAAACCGCCGCTTTGATGAGGCCGCCAAACCGTTTTTCGAACGCGATTGGCCTGCTTGGCTGACGGGTGCCATCTTTGATCTGGACGGCGAGTAGGCAGATATGCTGAATTTCAAATCGTTAAACACGGTGGCGGTCGGCGAGGCGATGGTGGAGCTGGCCCCGGTTGGCGGCGGCCATTATCAGCGCGGATTTGCCGGGGACACGTTCAACACCGCTTGGCATATGGCGCAAATTCTGGGGCCACGCGCCAAGGTCGGGTTTGTGACGCGGGTGGGCACGGACCGGATTTCCGATGGCTTTGTGGCCGAACTGGCGGCAGATGGTTTGGACACCTCGGTGATCTCGCGCGATCCTTTGCGCACCATGGGGCTTTACCTGATCGAGCTGGACGGGGTGGAGCGCAGCTTTCACTATTGGCGCAGCGCATCGGCGGCGCGGGGGCTTGCGGCGGATCCGGCGTTGCTGGTGCGGGCTTTCGCGGGGGCCGGGCTGATCCACCTGTCGGGGATCACGCTGGCGATTCTGCCCGCAGCGGACCGGGACAGTTTATTCGCGGCCTTGGCCCGCGCCCGCGAGAACGGCGCGCGCGTGTCATTCGATCCCAATATCCGCCCGCGCCTTTGGGCTTCGATGGACGAGGTGCGGCAGGTGATCCCGCGCGCGCTTGCCCTGACCGACATCGCCCTGCCCAGTTTTGACGACGAAGCCTCCGTGTGGGGCGACGCAGATCCAGCGGCGACGATCGCGCGCTTTTCGGCGGCGGGCGTTGCCGAGGTTGTGATCAAAGACGGGGCGGGCAAGGTGCTGTTCTGCGCAAACGGCACGCTTGGCGCCGTACCAACGCCGCAGGTGCAGGGCATTCGCGACACCACCGGCGCTGGCGACGGGTTCAACGCGGGCTATCTGGCGGCCCGCCTTTTGGGGCAAGGCCCGGCGCAGGCGGTCACGGCAGGGCAGCGCTTTTCCGCCGCGGTGATTCAGCATCCCGGCGCGCGCCTGCCCAAAGCGTCAATCCCCGCTGGGCTGTAAGCCCGCCGCCGGACCGCTGGATTGGCGCAGCGACAGACGCACGGGCGTGCGGGTTTCGCCCGCAGGGGCAACGCCGTTTTCCAGCCACTCCGCCACAGTCTGCGCCGCCCGCACCCCGATCCCGGCAATGTCGCAATGCACCGAAGACAGCGTCGGATAGGTTTGCGCCGCCTCTTCGATGTCATCAAAGCCCATGATCCGAAAATCATCGCCAACGCGCCAGCCGACCTCGTGGCACCCCGACACCATCCCCAAAGCCACCAGATCATTGAAACAAACAGCACCGTCCACGCCCGACTTTTCCGCAAAGATCTGCCGGGCGGCATCGCGGCCAAAGGCGCGGCTGGCTTTGCCGGTCATGATGATCGGCGCCAACCCCTCTTGGCCTATCACCTCCAGATAGCCGGCCTTGCGCTCTTCGGTCACGGCGCGGCCCTCAAGCCCGCCAACAAAGGCGATGCGCCGCGCGCCCGCCGCGATCAAATGGCGCGTCGCAGCGCGGCTTCCGGCCAGATAGTCGGGCGCGATCAGCGGGAAAAGATCCAAGCGCCCATCGACCTGCCGCAGCATCTGCAGCGCCGGAATACCGCCGCGCGCGAGCGCGTCAAACGTGGCAAAGGTATCGCCATAAGCCGGGCAGATGATCAGCGCCGACACGCCATGTTCGATCATCGAGCCCACGACCTGATGCTGCAGCACGGGGTTCTCGTCGGTGTTCGCAATCACCGTGGTATAGCCGCGTTCGGCCAGCGACATCTGCAACGAGGTGGCAAATTCGGTAAAAAACGGATTGCGCAGATCGTTGATGACAAGCCCGATCAGCCCGCCGTTCGACATCCGCATCTGCGCCGCAGCCCGGTTATAAACATAACCCACCTCCGCCATGACCCGCCGCACCAAGGCCCGCGTCTCTTCGCGCACGGAGGGGCTGTTTTGCAAAACAAGGCTTACCGTCGATTTCGAAACCCCCGCGCGATGTGCAACATCAATGATGGTCGGGCGGCGGGTGACGTTCATTTGGTCAGACCTGTTCAAGGGTTCGCGAGACACTTGTTTCAGACAAGGTCCACCTGCGCAATATGCGCAGCGGCCCGGATCGCCAAGGCGGCCACGGTCAGCGCCGGGTTGACCGCCGCCGAAGTGGGCAGCACCGAGGCGTCGGCGATGAACAGGTTGGCATGATCATGGCTGCGGCAAAAGGGGTCGACCACGCTGGTTTTGGGATCCTGCCCCATCCGCGCCGTGCCGCATTGATGCGACGGCGTGCGCCGGTCAAAGGCGCGCGACAGCACAATCGGATACCCGGCGCGGCGCAGTTTGGCCTTCAGTTTCGCGACCAGCGCCAGATGCGCCTGCCAGTTGGACCGCTTCCAGTCCAGCACGATCTGCCCATCCTTCAGCGTAACGCGGCTTTCGGGGTTTGGCAGGTCTTCGGACATCGCATAAAGATCAACCGAATGCCGCGCGACCCAATTGGCGAGCAGGCGCGGCATCCAGGTCGTGGCCCGAAGAATGGTGCCCGATATTTTGCCCAAAAGCTGGATATTGCCCAAAGGCTCGCCTTTTGGCCCGCCGGTCAGGTAGTAATCGTTCACCATCAGGGTCTTTTGATAGACGCAATCGTTCTTCCACAAAGGGTGCAGCGCCAGCACCGCCGAGGAATTGTGGTTCATGAAGTTGCGCCCAACCTGATCAGAACTGTTGGCCAGCCCGCCCGGATGGTCCGCGCTCGCCGAGGCCAAAAGGATCACTGCCGATTGAATGGCCCCCGCCGCCAGAACCACAATAGGGGCCGTCAAAACCGCGCCCGAGGTCAGTTCAACGCCGGTTATTCTGCCTTGCGGCCCGGCGATCAGCCGCTGAACCATCGCGCTGGTGCGCAATTGGACGTTCGGGTGGGCAAGCGCCGCTTTCAGCGCGGCGGTTTCGGCATCCATCTTGCCGCCGGTGGTGTCGGGAAAAGCATCCCACGGCGTGCGCGCACGGGCCAGCCAACGGTCAATATCGACGCCCAGCGGCAAAGAGGCCGGGTGCAGCCCCACCTTTTCAAGCCGCCCCCGCAGCGCGGCAATCGGCGGCTCGTCGGGCACCGGGGGAAAGGGGTAGGGGGCGGTATGGGGCGGCTCGCTCGGATCCTCGCCGATCTGGCCGCGCACAGAATACAGCGCCTCCGCCTGACCATAGAACGGCTCAAGATCGTCATAACAGATCGGCCAGCCCGGCGTCGTGCCGCCCAAATGGGCCAGCGGAGAGAAATCCTCGCGCCGATAGCGCAGCAAAACCGCGCCGTAGAATTTGGAATTGCCGCCGACATTGTAATAATTGCCGGGGTTAAAGGCCACGCCCGCCCCGTCCAGCCATTGCTCTTTGGGCCGAAAGTGGCCCTCCGCGAAGATGGCCTTGTCGCTGCGGTCCTGCGCCGACGGCAGCAGCCGCTCGCCGCGTTCAAGGATCACGATATGCTTGCCCGTCGGGGCAAGGGCAGCGGCCATGGTGGCGCCGCCGATGCCCGACCCGATGATGATGACATCGGGTGTGGCCCCCAGGGGCAGGTCAAAAGGCGTTGATTTTGCTGACATAAACCTGCCGCCTTACCATCTCATCCCTCTTTCACCCACTTCTCCCTTGTCCGGCCCACGCGCATCACCAGCGACTTCACTTCCATGAACTCGTCAAAGCCATAGCTGCCAATCTCGCGCCCCTGACCCGATTGCTTCACCCCGCCAAAGGCAACCTCGGGGAAGCCGTCCATCCAGGTGTTGGTCCAGACCGTGCCAGCCTGCGCGCGGCGACTGAATTCAAGGCAAGTGTGGATGTCGTCGCACCAGATCCCGCAGGACAGCCCGTATGCCGCGTCATTGGTCAGCGCGACGGCCTCGTCCAGCGTGCGGAAGGTCAGAACGGCCAGAACCGGGCCGAAGACCTCGTCTTTCGCGATGGCCATGTCCGGGGTCACGCCGCGCACCACGGTTGGTTGATAGAACTGCCCACGCAGGCCCGGCACGACCAATGGCGCGCCGCCAAGGCAGACCTCGGCGCCCGCAGTCACCGCTTCGCGCACGGCGGCGTCAATTTTGGCGGCATGTTCGGGCGTGACAATCGCGCCGACTTGCGTGGCCTCATTCAAAGGGTTGCCAAAGGCGACGCGGGCCGACATCTGATTTACCCGCGCCACAAAGGCGTCGGCGATATCTTCGTGCACGATGATCCGGCTGGACGAATTGCAGCACTGACCGACGTTGAAATAGATGCCAAAGGTCACGGCATCGGCGGCGCCTTCCAGATCGCAGTTCGGGAAAATCACTTGCGGGTTTTTGCCGCCCAGCTCCAGCGCGACCTTCTTCAACGTATCGCCTGCGGTCTTTGTGATCATCTTGCCCACGGCGGTTGAGCCGGTAAAGGTGATCATATCCACATCGGCATGGGCGCTCATCAGGCTGCCGACGGGATTGCCGTAGCCCAGAACGATGTTGCAAACGCCGGGTGGCAGGCCAGCCTTCGCCAAAAATCCGGCGAGCATCGCGGTGGTTGACGGCGTTAATTCGGACGGTTTGACCACGCAGGTGCAGCCCGCGGCCAGCGCGAAGGGCAGCTTTTGACCGAGGATCCAGAACGGGAAATTCCACGGCGTGATGATCGACACCACGCCAATGGGTTCCTTCAAAACCACGGCCAGAATATCGGCCCCCAGCGTGTTGTGGCTGTCGCCATGGCTGGTGCGGGCAAGCGATGCCGCATAGCGCCACAGGTCCGCCGCCCCGCCACATTCGCCACGCGCCTGTGCAATCGGTTTGCCGCTTTCCAATGTCTCGATCAGGGCAAGCTGCTCGACATTCGCCTCGATCAGATCGGCGACCTTGTTCAAAACCGCCCCCCGGGCCTTGCCCGAAAGGCGGCTCCAGCGGCCATCATCAAAGGCGGCGCGGGCGGCCTTGATCGCGGCCTCGGCCTCCACCGCTGATCCCAGCGCGGCCTGGCTGACCACAGCCCCGTGCGAGGGAGAGATGCGCTCCGACGTGCGGCCGTCCGCACTGTCCATGGCCACACCATTGATGAAATGGCGCGCCTGATAGGGCGCGGCGGGCAGCGCAACCGTTTGGTCCGCGATGATGTGCAGGTTGGTCATGGTCTATTGCCCCGTTCTTATTGGCCCGAAAAATCTGGTTTGCGCTTTTGCCGGAACGCGGCCACGCCCTCCTGCCGGTCGGCAGAGGCGGCGATGGCGGCGCTTCCCAGCGCCTCAACCATCGCGGCCCGGTCCTCGCCCTGGGCGGCGTGGATCATGGATTTCGAGATCTCGACCGCGCGCGGCGACAAGGTCATGGCCCGGTCCAGCAGCGCCAGCGCCAGCGCGCGCGGATCGTCCCCCACCGCCGCCACAAACCCGCAGGCAAGCGCGCGCTCTGCCTTGATCCGGCCGCCAAACAGCGCCATTTCCTTGACCATCGGCTCCGGCATCAGCCGCATCAGCCGCTGCGTGCCCGACCAGCCCGGCACAACACCGATGCCCGCCTCTGGCAGCGCAAGGCTGGCGCCCGTGGCCATCACCCGAAGATCGCAAGCGGCGGCAAGTTCCAGCCCGCCCCCGAAGGCAGGACCGTTCAGCACCGCAATTGTCGGTTTGCACAGCCGCGCCAGCCGGTCGAAAATCCGGTGGCCATCGCGCACCCAATGGCGGGCAAATTCGGCAGGGCTCAGATCGCCCCAGCCGTTGATATCGGCCCCGGTGCAAAACGCGCGATCTCCCGCGGCAGTGATCATCACGGCCGCGATGGCGGGATCGTGGTCAATCTCGTCAAGATGCGCGGCCAACTGGCCCAGCATCTGCACCGAAAAGGCGTTCATCTTGGCCGGGTTGTCGAGGACAAGCTCGGCCAACTTGCCATGATGGATCAGATGAACCGCGCTCATGCGCCCCACCCCATCGGCGCATCGGCCAACAAAGACAGGGGCAGGGTGATGGCGTCCGGTGCAAGCTGCACCCGCCCGCCCGATGCCGCAACGATGTCACGCGCGGGGTCAATGCCGGGCATGATTTCGGTGGCGATCAGCCCGGTTTCCCCAAGCCGGATCACGCAGCGCTCGGTGATATACAGCACGTCCTGCCCCAATTGCCGCGCCCGTTTGCCCGAAAAGGTGACATGTTCCACCGCTTCCACCATCTTGGTAAACTTGCCGGGGGTCACAACCTTGATCCCCTCCGCCGTCAGCGCAATCTCAGCGCCCGCTTCGAACCAGCCCGAGAACACGATCTTTTTCGCGCCCGAGGTAATATCGACAAACCCGCCGCAGCCCGCCGTCAGATAGGGCTTTTTGCCCAGCTTCGAGACGTTGACGTTGCCCTCGCGGTCCACCTCCATGAAGGACAGGAACGACACATCAAACCCGCCTCCCTGGAAATAGATGAACTGCTGCGGCGAGGGCACGAAAGCATCGGCGTTGGACGCGCAGCCAAAGGCAAACCCGGTCAACGGCATGCCGCCCACTGCGCCCTGCTCGATGACCCAGGTAACCGCCTCGGGGTGGCCCTCTTCCAGCAGGATACGCGGCACCATGGCCGAGATGCCAAAGCCCAGATTGGCGGTCATGCCGGGGCGCAGCTCCATCGCCGCACGCCGCGCGATGATCTTTTCCACCCCGTGCTCGGCCAAGGCAAAGCTGGCCCAGGGCTGCATGATCTGGCCCGAGATTGCCGGATCATAGGGAGTCTCGCAGGTCTGCTTCTGATCGGGGTCGATCACCACCAGATCGACCAGATGCCCCGGCACCCGCACATCATGCGGCCGCATCGACCCGCGCTTGGTTATCCGGCTGACCTGCGCAATCACCAGCCCGCCATGATTGCGCACGCAGATCGCCTGCTCCAGCCCGCCCAGATAGGCGCCCTCATGTTCATAGGTCAGATTGCCATGCTCATCTGCCGTTGTGGCGCGGATGATCGCGACGTTCGGGATGATATTGGGGAAATGCAGCCAGGTGTCGCCGCCAAATTCCACGCGGCTGACGATCGGCGCGGCGGCCCCAAGCGCGTTCATCGCGCAGCCCTCGCGGATGGGATCCACAAAGGTTTCGAACCCCACCTTGGTCAGAACGCCCGGCCGCTTTGCCGCCGCATCGCGGTTCATGTCAAACAAGATCCCCGAGGGCACATTATAAGCCGCAACCCGGTTCTCAACCACCATCTTCCAGATTTCCGGCATCGGTTTTGACGACGGCCCCGACGGGTAAGACCCCCCCAGAATACGCGACAAAAGCCCGTCCTTGGCAATGTGGTCCACACCCTTGACGCCGTACATATCGCCCGCTGCAATCGGATGGATCGTGGTCAAACCCTGCGGATGACCCGTTTCATCAAACCGCGCTCCGATGGCGGACAGAACAAGATCCGGGCAGCCCAAAGCCGACGACGACGACACCGTGACAACAGCGCCGTCGGGGATCAAAGCAGCGGCTTGCGCAGCGGTGCTCAGTTTGCTCATAGACGCGCTCCGTGATTTCGCCCAAGCAAACCGGCGCTTGGATCGTTCCAGTTATCTAATGGAGCCCGCCGCAACCTGTCAATGGGAACGCTCCACTTTCCGCTGACACGGATCGACCAAAAGCGGCTGCAAGTTGTTTTCGCGCGATTTTGGCTGGGGTTTCTGTCCAATAGACGCTCTGCGCTTGGGTCAAATCATAAACGCAAGCGCCGCTGAGAAGAATCAAGGGCCATTTGGTGCAAGCCGGTCAATGCCCCGGATGCCAGCTCGCCCAGCGATCAGTATGGCCCCCGAACGTCGATGCAAGGATACATCTGGCGGTGCATTATCAATCGCCAAGGGCCGGTGTTCTACCATTGGAACAAGGCCTTGGACCCTGCTCGTGCCCCCCCCTGCCAAAACAAACGGAGCACCGTTATTTCCTGGCCGCAGTTTTCAAGGCATTGGCCGCCTGTGCGGCGAGCGGCGTTTGATTGAACCTTTGGTGCGCGGCACCGCCGGGCTGTCAAAGTTTCAGTGAAAGGCCAGAAGGAAATGCCATAAGTCCTTGCCAAATAAGGACATTACAGAGATATTGGTAGGCCCGGAGGATATCGAAAATCCGCCGTAAATCAATCGCTTACAACGGCGAACCGCGAACATTCGCGCATTGAAATCGTTGGAGAAAATCGGGGTAAGGCGAACCTTGCGCTGTCTGACGTAAACGAAAACCCCGGCGCGCTGGCGGGCGCATCCGGGGCTATTGGCAAAGCACAACGGCTTCAAAGTAAACTTTACACCGACACCCCCGCCGCTGCAAGGCGCGTCGATCAGAACGGCAACTGGAACCGTGCCCGTTGGGGGTGGCTCAAGGCTATCACTGGTGACGGTGATCTGTCGCCGATGGCCCGGCTTCTCGCCCACGTTCTCGCAACGCAGTTTTCGCACCATGAGACGGCCCATTGCGCGCCCGGCACGGACACGCTGGCCGATGCCCTTGCTACTTCTGTCGATACCATAAAGCGCGCGCTGCGCGATCTGGCGGCGGCGGGATGGCTGATCAGGACCGAAGGACGCGGGCGCGGCAATCGGTCTGAAATCTTCTTTCTTGGCGGCAACAACGTGGTGCCGATGATCTGCCCGAATGGGCCGGAAGCGTCCGGCCACGACCGCCCGAACGCGAAACAAGCACCGAACACGAAGCACGAAAAAGGGGGCAATCCTGCACCCGTTTACGACCACGAAAGGGCAAACCAAAAGGGGGCAAATATGCGTGGAAAAGGGGGCAAAACTGCACTTTCCTATGTAAAGGCTGATCCAAAGAATATCCAAAGGGCTGGCAAGCCGTCCGAAACCACGGTTTTGCAGCGTTCTTCTGGCCGGATGGACTGGACTTCCTACGACCGGGCAAACGAAGCCGAAAAGTGGGAACGGGGTCTTAGCGAGATCAAGCGGGGCACCCACGCCGAAGATGCTTGGAACGATTGGCTGACGGGTCACGGCTTCCCGACCCTGATTCAGATCGGGCTGAGAAATGGCGTTGACGGTTGGGCCGTGCCGTTCCGATTGCCGCCGCGCGACGATGGCGATCAATTCGAAATCAGCCTGTCCAACAAATGGGCGCGCATCTTCACTCGCAAGATGAAGGAACGGGCCAATGCTTGAACAAGTGCAAGACAGATGGCTTCGCGCGGTGATGTATGACCGTAGCTTGTCCCCGACGGCGCGTGTTCTGGGTAGCGTTCTGATCAGCGACTTCCTTGGAACCACCCGTGCCCCGGATATCGACGCCTTCGCTAAGGCCATATGCGCATCGCCGCGCACCACGAAGCGGGCTTTGGATGCTTTGGAACAGGCCGGATGGCTGGCCATGCCCGAACGCCCCAAGCGGGGAAACCCGCCGTGCATCATCCTGACCGAACGCAGCGCCGTGCTGCCCTTCCCAAGCCGCAACCCGAACCATCATCAAGGACCAAGCGCATGACCGACCAAGAACGCATCGAAGCGAAGCAGGCGGCTGCGGATCAAGCCGCGTCGTGCATCCGTGAGTGCATGGCCCTGATGCACGAAAGCGGGATGCCTTGGGATAGCATCATCGCGGGTGCCCATGCCGAAGTCATCAGCGTCATGACGCTGGCCTTCGGCGGGCAGATGGCAGCGCATTGCTGCACCAGTGCCGCCGAACGGGTCTGCACCCTGCCTTCGGCGGCGGACCATGCCCTTGCCTGCACCAGACCAGCGGGCAGCGCGTGACTTTCGCGGGTCCTTGCCAGCCCTGACATATACGGGGGGCAGAGGCGCGATGCTTGAAGCTATGCAATATTTTACAAGGGGTTAAATGATGCGGATCATGTCGGAACTGCCGGGGCTGGGGGGCGACAAGCCCGTCCATCGCATTGGCGGTTCCGACCTTTGCGACCTGTTCGGCATCACGCCGGGGATGCTCACAACCCTTGGCAAACGGGAAATTGTGGTTCGTCTGGGGCACGACTCTTACGATCTAGAGGAAAGCACCCGGCGCTACATTGCCAGTCTGCGCGAAACGGCAAGCGGGCGGGGCGGCGAAGAACAGGTGCTGAATCTGACCAGCGAACGGGCGCGGCTGGCACGGGAACAGGCCGATGCACAGGCGCTGAAAAACGCGGTGCTGCGCGGCGAATACGTCCCAGCAATCGACGTGGAACGGGCTTGGGCCGATACCCTTCGGGCGCTTCGTTCCCGGCTTCTTGCGGTGCCGTCCCGGCTGCGCCAGTCCATGCAGCACCTGACCACCAGCGACGTGACCACAATCGACCGTGAATTGCGCGACGCATTGCAGGAACTTGGCAATGCCGACGCTTGACCAGATCACGAAACAGGCGCTGCGCGCCCTGATCCCCCCGCCGCGCCTGCGCCTGTCGGAATGGATCGAACGGGAAATCGTGCTGCCCGACGGGGTGTCCGCCTTGCCCGGCCCGGTTCGCCTTTGGCCCTTCCAACGCGAGATTGCCGACGCCATAGGCGACGCGGAAATCGAACGGGTGACTCTGGTGAAGCCTGTCCGGGTGGGGTTCACAACGCTTCTGACCAGCGCCCTTGCGTCCTTCGTGGCCAATGAACCCGCGCCGATCCTCTGCCTTCTGCCCGCAGAGGCCGATTGCCGCGACTACATGGTGTCGGATATCGAACCGATCTTCGGCGCATCCCCGGCGCTTGCCGCTGCCCTGTCGGATGAACGCGACGAGTCCGGGCGCAACACCCTTCTGTCGCGCCGCTTCCCCGGCGGATCGTTGAAAGTGGTCGCGGCGAAAGCGCCCCGCAACCTGCGCCGTCACAACGTCCGGGTTCTGTTCATGGACGAAGCCGACGGCATGGAAGCAACCGCCGAAGGTTCGCCGATCATGCTGGCAGAAAAGCGCACCATGTCGTTCCCGGACCGCAAGATCGTGCTTGGATCGACGCCCGTGCATGAGGAAACTTCGCACGTCCTGCGCGCCTATGCCCGGTCCGATGCCCGAATTTATGAGGTGCCTTGCCCGGAATGTGGGGCCATGAGTGAACTTCTTTGGCCGGATATCGTATGGGATACAGGCGCACCCGAAACTGCCCGCTGGCGCTGCCCGCATTGCGCCGCAGAGGTTTCGGAACGGCACAAGATGGATATGGTCACAAAGGGCGAATGGCGCGCGACGCAGCCGCTGGTGAAGGGTCATGCCGGGTTCCGCATGAACGCCCTGATATCACTTCACGCGAACGCGGCTTGGGGCAAGCTGGCGGTGGAATTCGTCCAGGCGAAAGACGATCCGACCACGCTGCAAACCTTTGTGAACACGATCCTTGGCCAAGGCTGGCGCAGCGAAGGCGATGAGCTGGCCGAAGATGAGCTGATGGCCCGCGCCGAACCCTTTGGCCTTGGCGCGGTTCCCGCCGAAGTGCTGGTGCTGACTGTCGGGGTGGACGTGCAGCATGACCGCCTAGAAGTGACCTTTCTGGGCTGGACCGAAGGTGGCACGGCACTTGTGCTTGGGCATCGGGTGATCTGGGGGCAGTATAATGCCGAAGAAACTTGGGCGGAACTGGACGGTCTGATCGGTGCCCGCTTCCCCCATGCCCTTGGCGGCAAGATCGGGGTGGACGCCTGCGCCATTGACGCGGGCGACGGGGTGTCCATGCACCACGTCACGGCCTTTGCCACGCCCCGGACCCGCCGCAAGGTGATGGCAATCAAGGGCGCGCCCGGCAATCGTCCCGTGATCGAACGGGCGGGGTCCAAGACCAAGACAGGCGCGCGGTTGTGGATCGTCGGAGTCGATAGCGTGAAACTGACATTGTTCGGGCGGTTGGCGCAGGCTGGCAGCGTCCGCTTTTCCGCCGATCTGCCCCCGGTCTGGTTTGAGCAACTGGCGTCCGAGCGTTCCGTGGTGCGCTACAGCCGGGGCCAGCCGCTGCGCAGTTTTATCCGCATTCCGGGTCGACGGGCAGAGGCGCTTGACTGTGTGGTCTATGCCGTCGCTGCCCGCGCCGTGGTCAATCTGGATTATGACCAGCGCCGCGCCGATCTTTCGACCGAAGCCACGCCCGCGCCGAAGCGCGCCCCGGTGCTGGCATCAAGCTGGATGAGTCGTTGATCGTTATTCAGCTATCGACGCCAGTTTTGTTTGAATTCATCATCAAACCACATTTCGACATCGAAGCGAACAGACGTGGTTGTTCGGAAATTCAAATATCCCGAATAGTCGCTTTGAACCCAAGAGTAGAACTCTGAAAAGCTTGGCATTTCTTTCGCAGTTTGCTGATAGCCTTTTCCCTTCGCCCATATACCGCAAATGTGCCGAATAGCTTGTTCGCATTCGTCTTTCTTCAATGTGCCCCCTCTATTTCGCTTGTTTTGCCCATTCCAAGACTCGCTTCCCGTCGCTTGTGATTCTTACCAGTTGTTTGCCGCCGTCTGTTGCAGGCAAAAACTCGATCAGCTTCGTTCCAGCCAACTCCTTCAAAGTTGTCATGCTGACTCCTGTTAAAGTGGCAGGGTCCGTTGGGTGCCCAAATGCGAGCGATTGAAGCGCCGTAAAACTCTGTTCGTCTTTCTTCATGGATGCCCCGCTTGATGGTGAGTGTTCGCACAATGTCCCGAACCCTTGGCAGATTTTGTGCCGGTTGTGCAGCCCCTGCAAGCATGATCCGCGCTTAAGTGAGCATCGTCATAGTTGACACTAACCGATTCGTAGTGATAGCCGTCACTAACACCACAGTTTGGGGGCGCACCGTGTCGAACGACAATATCGAATACACCGATCAGGCTGACTTCACCGCAGGCGAGGCCGCAACCATTTCCGGCGTCAACCCGGTTCTGCAACGTCACTGGCGCAAGCGCGACCTGCTTCCCCAGATCGAAGGCGAACGGAACGCGCGGTTTTCGATCAGTGACGTGGTGCGCATGACGATCATGCAGCGGCTGTCGGACAGCGGTATCAGCATCAAAGGCTTGCAAAAATTTTCGCTTCTGGCGGCGCACCATGCCACCGCCAAGCTAATGGCGATGCCCGGTGCTGTCGCAATCAAGGCCGATTCCGCAGAGGCAGAGGCCCAAGAACGCGAACGCATTGAAAGCTGGGCGGCGCATGGCAAGGTCCGCTATGCGTTCATGCCGCTACCAGAACGCGATGACTCGCCGGGGAACATTGCCCAATACCTGCGCGCAGACCTGTCAGACCTTCACGAATTGGTCGATCAGGATGGTCTGTTCCACGGTCTGCTGATCGACCTTGAAGCCGTCGCCAAGCTGGTTCACAGCCGCGCCAAGCTGCCCCTTGAAACGCATGTCGTGACCACGCGCCGGGCGGAATCGGACGGCGAAAAGTGAGTATCCTTTCCCGCCTTCGCAACAGCGTGAACTACATCTTCGGCAACGAAACGCCGGACCTGCACAAGCGCCAGATTGAGGCGGGTGGCGGCGGGCGGCGCTGGCAGGGTTCGCCCATGCTGAACGCCCCGCAACAGTCGATCCTTGCGGCCCGCGCGCCAGCGAAGGCCCGCGCGGCGGCACTTTCGATGAACAATCCTACGGCGGCGCGGATCGTGGAAACGTGGCTTGCGGCGCTGGCTGGCAAAGGCTGGCAGGCGCTTTCGCAGCACCCGGACCCGGCGACGCGGCGGACGCTGAACAATGAGTTTGAAGGGCAGATGCTGGCCTTGCTGCCCGTCGCGGTGCGCGCATTGGTGCGCGACGGCGAGGCATTTATCAGAACATCCTTCGGTGGTGATCCCGAAGGAGACAGGCGGGCGGCGTTTGCCTCATTGGCGCTGCCCGCTGACCAAATCGACCCATCGCTGACCCGTGATCTTGGCAATGGCGGGCGCATCATTGCCGGGATTGAATTCGACGTAGGCGACCGGATCGTCGCCTATCATATCCTACCCGATGCACCCGGAACCCCGTTCGGGATGGTGGGGCAGGCGGTGCGGGTTCCGGCGCGCGAAGTGCTGCACGTCTTTGACCAGCTTTTCCCCGGTCAGGTGCGCGGTATTTCATGGCTTGCGCCGATCCTGCTGAAACTGGCGGACTTTGACGCGGCGTCCGACGCCATGCTGATGACGCTGAAGGTGCAAAGCCTGATGACAGGCTTTGTGCGCGATGCCGAAGGCGGCACGGCAGGGTTCGAGTCAACCGATGGCAGTTTGAACGTGAGCCTTGAACCGGGCGCTATGCGCGTTCTGCCCTTTGGAGCAGAGGTGGAATTCTCGCAACCCGGTCAGGGTCTGTCGCAGGCCGTCGAATTCGTCAAAGGCCAGCAACGCGAAATCGCCGTCGGTGTCGGGCTGACTTATGAACAGGTGACGGGCGATTTGTCGGGCACCAACTATTCAAGCGCCCGTGTCGGATTGCTGGAATTCCGCCGTCGTGCCGAAATGCTGCAACGCACCCTGATCGAAGCGCAGTTGCTGCGCCCGCTTTGGCGGCGCTGGATCGACGCCAAGGCATTGGCGGGCGAAATCGGCGCATCTGAATCCGAATTGGCCGACTATCGCTCGGTGAAGTTTGTCGCCCCCGGTTGGCAATGGGTGGACCCGCTGAAAGAGGCGAATTCCGATATTCGCGCCATTGAGGCGGGCTTGAAATCCCGCGCCGAAGTGGTCGCAGGCCGTGGCCGCGATATCGAAGAACTGGACGAAGAAATCGCGGCGGATACGTTCGCCCCCAAATCCCCCAAATCAGGAGTCTGAAATGAAAAACGCGCTGTTTTCTGGAAATAACGTTACGCTTCCTGCGCCCTATGCCCTGACCTCTGGCCAGTTGGCGCAGGTCGGTTCGATCATCGGGGTGGCCCAAGCCGCCGCTGCATCGGGTGCGGACGTGGTGCTTGTTCGGGAAGGCGTGTTCACGCTGACCAAGACCGCCGCGCAGGCGTGGACGCAGGGCGCGACCCTTTATTGGGACAACGCCGCGCGCAGCGTGACCACCACGGTTGCCAGCAACAAGATCATCGGTGCCGCTTTCGTAGCTGCCCTTGCGGCGGACGTGGTGGGCCAAGTGCTGCTTGACGGCGCGATCCGCTGAAAATCGGGGAATAGCTATGACCGTTCACCTTCGGGCTGCGAACATGCGCCCCGCCACCTTCAATGCAGAGGCCCGCACGATAGAGGCAATCGTTTCGACCGGGGCAGCGGTTGCCCGCCCCGGCTTTAGCGAAGTGCTGGACCTGCGCGGCGTCGATCTGGCGCGGCTTGTCGGTGCCCCGGTTCTGGACGGGCACCGCCGCGACACGACCCGCGATCAGTTGGGCGTGATCGAGGCGGCGCGGATGACCCCAGAGGGCTTGCTGGTGGTCATCCGCTTTCGGGAGAGCACCCCGGCGCAAGCCGTAATGACCGACGTGGCCAACGGCACCCTGCGCGGGCTGTCGATTGGCTACACGATTGAACAGACCCGCGAAGCCAAAGACGGCACCAAGCGGGTTCGCACCGCAACGAAATGGACGCCGATTGAGGTGTCCATTGTCCCCGTTCCCGCCGATCTCGGCGCACATTTCAGAAATGGAGTCATCATGCCGACCACCGAACTTGAAGTGCAGGTGCAAACCCGCGCTGAAATGAACACCGAAATTCGCAGCATCGCCGAACTGGCGGGACTGGACCGGGCTTGGACCGACGCGCAGATCGACGCAGAGGCGACGCCGGAATCAGCCCGCGAACTGGCCTTTACCGCGATGGCGCAGCGTCAGGCGCAGACCCGCACTCGCACCACGGCGCAGATCACCTTCGACCACAACGACCCCGCCGTGTTCACCGCCCGCATGGGCGAGGCGATCCACGCCCGGATGAACCCGGCGCATGAACTGTCCGCCCCGGCGCGCCAGTATGCGAACATGCGCCTGCCCGACGTGGTGCGGGAAGTGTCCAAGCGACACGGCATTGCGGTGCAAGGGCTATCTGACAGTCAGGTGTTCACCCGCGCGGGCAGCATGGTCACGGGTGATCTGGCGGGCATCCTTGGCGATAGCGCCGGGCGCAGCCTGCGCACCGCCTATGACGCCGCCCCGTCCGGTCTGCGCCCCGCTGCGCGCCAGACGCAGTATCCGAACTTCAAAGTGCAGACCAAGTATATGCTTGGCGATGCCCCGGCTTTGAAAAAGGTGCTGGAAGGCGGTGAATATCCGCTTGGTTCGGTTGCCGAATCCGCCAACACCAACACGCTTTCAACCTTCGGTTCGATCATCCCCTACACCCGGCAAATGTGGATCAACGACGATCTGGGCGCGCTGGCAGACTTTTCCCGGCGCATGGGCATCGCGTCGCGCGAATTCGAAAACGCGCAGCTTGTCACTTCCCTGACCAGCAACCCGATCTTGGCCGATGGTCTGGCGGTGTTCGTGGCTGGCCACGGCAACCTTGACGCCGCGTCCGCCCCAAGCGTCACCAGCTTGAATGCCGGGCGGGTTCGGATGCGCAAACAGACTTCGGCGAACGGGATGCCGATCAATGCCGCGCCGCGCTATCTGATCGTGCCGCCCGAATACGAAACCATCGGGGAACAACTGCTGACCACGCTGGCAGCAACCGCCGTGGCTGATGTGAACCCCTTCGCCAAGTTGTCGCTTCTGGTGGAACCCCGCCTGACCAACGCGACACAATGGTATCTGGCGGCAGACCCGGCGAACATCGACGGTCTGGAATACGCCTATCTTGAAGGCGCGCCCGGCCCGCAGGTGGAAACGACCGTCGCCTTTGAGGTGGACGCCATGATGATCAAGGTCCGCTTGGACTTCGGCGCAGCATGGATCGACCATCGCGGTTGGTATCGGAACGGATAATGGCAATCGACCCGACCGAACTGGAAACCCTGCGCGACGCCCTTATCCGGGCGCGCGCAAGCGCAACACGAGTCGTCATGATGGACGGCAAGCGGGTTGAATATGGCAGCGACGCCGAAATGGCGAACGCCTTGGCCGATCTAGAAACCCGCATCCGCCGCGCCTCTGCCCCCCGGCCCGGCAGCATTAACTTTGCCACGTCGAAGGGTATGTGAGGGGGCAGGATCGACAAGAGGCGCAGCCGGGCAACCGTTCGGCTGCGCCCCACCAACCAAGACAGATGGGCGGTTGCCCAATCGTTTTGGGAGTTTTCCCACTTGCAAGGTGACGCCATTCACGCTACGTTGTGAGAAATTCCAAAAAGGTGAATCCGGTGAGCCTCACGGACGAAATCACAGATGCGATTGCCAAAGCAACGGGGCTTCCCTTCAAGGAAGTGTATGAATACTTGCGCCGTATCCGGGAGAACGATCAGTTTCCCAAACTTCCGCGCGCCAAGGAACTTCCCGCGATCAGTGACATTGCCCTTGCGAACCTGCTGATTGCATTGTTGAGCGGACTTCCGCCCCAGAAGGCGCACGTCGCCGTTCTTCGGTTGGCCGACGCTTCGGTGTCCTATGGTGACCACAAGCACATTGAGCAAAGCAGGGCGGCATTTGAGGCACTTGGCGCGCCGTTGACCGCGTTTCTGGACCGGGAACATACCTTCACAGAAGCCCTTGCTGCGCTGATCGGGATGGCGCGCAAAGGCCCGTCGGTGTTTGAGGAAACCTTCATGCACACGTCGGTTAGCATCGACCAGCGCCGCTTCAGTGGCGAGGTTTGCTTTTACGTCGATCCCCTAATGCCGACGGGAAGGCCCGATCTTGATATGAGCGTTGAATACACTTCGCCCGAAGAATTCTTCCGTGGCGATCTGCAAATCCATGCGCGGCTGACCGCTTCGACTATCGCGGCCATTGCCCGTGCCGCAGACAGGGCAACGCCCTGATGGCAAACCGCCGCGCTGCTTTTGTTCAATCCGATGTGACGAAGGTGCTAAAAGCCTTCAAGGACGCGGGCTTGCCCACGCCCCAGATCGTGATTGAACCGCAGCGCATCACGGTGTCACCGATGATCGACGCGACCGCAAGAACCGACCCGAACCCTTGGGATCAGTGATGAAACAGAAGCGCCAGTTTCCCGGAGCATCGCCCTATGCAGACCGCCACGGGCAACGCCGTTGGCGGTATCGGAAGGGCGGGTTTTCGCGTGAATTGGGCACCGACTACGGATCGGCCGAGTTTGTTCAACGCTATGAATCGGCATTGGTGGAGCATCGCACTGGCAAGAAACTTGGGGCAGGGGTTGCAAAAAGCATCCCCGGTTCGGTGAATGATCTGGTTGCGTCATGGTATCAGTCGCCAGAATGGAGCGGCTTGGCGGACCTGACAAAGAAAACCTATCGCGGGCTTGTGGAACCGTTCCGGCAAAAGCATGGCGACAAACCTGTTAACCGCCTTGAGCGGCGGCATGTCATGGGGTTCCTTGCCGAGAAATCGGAAACCCCGTCCGCCGCAAACAATCTGCGCAAGCGGTTGGGGCAGTTGCTGGACCATGCGATTGCGTTGGACTGGATCAAGGCGAATCCTGCGCGGTTGACCAAGGCTTACAAGATCACAGGTGATGGCTTCCACGCTTGGGATGAAGGCGAGATAGCGCAGTTTTTCAAGGTGCATGAGCCCGGCACTGTGGCGCATCGCGCCGTCACGCTGATGCTCTACACGGGTGCTGCGCGGGTTGACGCGGTGA
Source organism: Paracoccaceae bacterium (assembly GCA_031385445.1). GTDB lineage: Bacteria > Pseudomonadota > Alphaproteobacteria > Rhodobacterales > Rhodobacteraceae > CAIYZT01. The sequence goes on from JANNBM010000008.1 coordinate 56,497, forward strand.
AGCTGGGGCCAATGAACATGAAGGGCGGGCGGCTTGAATATCGGCGCCAAAAGACCGCCAAGACAAACGGCATCCTTGTGAGCATCCCGCTTCACCCCGATCTGGCAGAGGTGCTTGCCGATTGCCCGCTGGATAGACCGTTCCTTGCTACCGCCTACGGCATGAGCCGTTCGCCCGATGGGCTTGGCAACCTGATGCGCGAATGGTGCGACAAGGCCGGGCTGTCCGAGTGTTCCGCACATGGTTTGCGCAAAGCCTGCGCGCGGCGTTTGGCGGAGGCCGGGGCCACCGCGCACGAAATTATGTCTGTTACTGGCCACAAAACCTTGGCCGAAGTGCAGCGTTACACCGAAACTGCGATGCGCGAAGGGCTGGCAGATTCTGCCCATGCAAAGCTGCTTTCCCGGCCAAACCGGGAACAGACCGTGGTGAACCTTCCTGCTAGGTTCGCCAAAAATTCCCCTAACGACTTGAAAACGAAAGGAAAATAGATGGGGTTTGGTAGGCCCGGAGGGACTTGAACCCCCAACCAAGGCGTTATGAGCGCCCTGCTCTAACCGTTGAGCTACAGGCCCCCAAGGTCATGGCGATCAGATAACGGGGGATTGGGGCCGTGCCAAGTCTGATCTTTGGCGCGTTGCGCCTTAGGGCCCTATGGGCTATTGCGCCGGGGCAGGATTTAATCAGCGCGGGGGCACGAATGACCAAGGGGCACAACGGTTTGACCTATGCCGATGCGGGCGTGGATATTGATGCGGGCAATGCGCTGGTCGAGCGGATCAAGCCCGCCGCACGCGCCACCTCCCGGCCGGGGGTGATGGGCGGGCTTGGCGGGTTTGGGGCGCTCTTTGATCTGAAAGGCGCAGGTTATGAAGACCCGGTTCTGGTGGCCGCAACGGACGGCGTTGGCACCAAGCTGCGCATTGCGATCGACACCGGGCTGGTGGACACGATCGGCATTGATCTGGTGGCGATGTGCGTCAACGATCTGGTCTGCCAGGGCGCTGAGCCACTGTTTTTTCTTGATTATTTCGCGACGGGCAAGTTGGACCTTGATCAGGCCACCCGCATCATCAACGGTATTGCAGCGGGCTGCGCGGCCTCTGGCTGCGCGCTGATTGGCGGCGAGACGGCGGAAATGCCGGGCATGTATCACGGCGGCGATTTCGACCTTGCGGGTTTTGCCGTCGGCGCGATGGAACGCGGGCAGGACCTGCCGCGCGATGTCGCGGAGGGGGATATCCTGCTTGGCCTCGCCTCGAACGGGGTGCATTCCAACGGCTATTCTTTCGTGCGCAAAGTGGTTGAACTGTCGGGCCTTGGCTGGGACGCGGCCTCGCCGTTTAGCGACGGCACCCTAGGCGAAGCGCTGCTGGCGCCGACGCGGCTTTATGTCAAACCGGCACTTGCGGCCATTCGCAGCGGCGGCGTGCATGCTTTGGCCCATATCACCGGGGGCGGCATCACCGAAAACCCGCCGCGCATTCTGCCCGAGGGGCTGGCCTGCGAGATTGATCTTGGCGCGTGGGAGCTGCCGCCGGTGTTCCGCTGGCTGGCCGCGAGCGCGTCCATGGCCGAGGCGGAACTGCTGAAAACCTTCAACTGCGGCATCGGCATGATGCTGGCCGTCGCGCCTGATCAGGCGCAGGCGGTGGCGGACGTGCTGACTGATGCGGGCGAGATGGTGGCTGAGATTGGCCGGATTGTGCCGGGGCAGGGGGTTATCTATCGGGGCCGCCTGCTGTGAAGCGCGTGGCCGTCCTGATTTCGGGCGGCGGGTCGAACATGGCGGCGCTGGCGCGCGAGCTGATGGGAAGCGATCTGGGCAGGGTGGTGCTGGTGGCGTCAAATGTGCCGGGGGCGGGCGGAATTGCCAAAGCCGAGGCGATGGGAATTGCGGCCAGGGTGGTCGATCACCGGCCCTTTGCCAAGGACCGCGCAGCGTTTGAGACGGCATTGCGCGCGCAGATTGACCGCGAAGAGCCCGATGTCATCTGCCTCGCGGGGTTCATGCGGATCGTGACGCCAGATTTTGTGCGCGCCTATGAGGGCCGGATGCTGAACATCCATCCCTCGCTTTTGCCGAAATATCCCGGCCTGCATACCCATGCCCGGGCGCTTGCGGCGGGCGACGGCGAGGCGGGATGTTCGGTGCATCTGGTGACCGAAGAACTGGACGGCGGGCCGATCCTGGGGCAAGCCCGCGTGCCTGTGTTGCCCGGCGATGACGAGGACAGCCTTGGCGCGCGGATTTTGAAGCAAGAACACCGGCTTTATCCGATGGTCCTGCGCCGGTTCCTTTTGGGGCAAAGGGGGCGGATTGATCTGACGGTCTGACCGGGGCACGAATTTTCTGCGAAAATTCAGGTGAACCTGTTAGCGAAAGCGCCTGATTTTTCGCAGAAAAATCGTACCGCTAAAGCCCAAGGACATCCATCATGTCATAATGCCCCGGCTTCTGGCTTTGTCCCCAAAGCACGGCCCTCAGCGCCCCGCGCGCAAAAATGCTGCGGTCGGTGGCCAGATGGCGCAGCACGATCCGCTCGCCGTCGCTGGCGAAAAGCACGTCATGCTCGCCCACAATATCGCCGCCGCGAATGGCGGAAAACCCGATGCTGCCCCGCTCGCGCGCTCCGGTAATGCCGCCCCGCCCCGAAACCTTGGCTGCGTCTAAGGCGACGCCGCGCCCTTCGGCCGCCGCCTGGCCCAGCATCAGCGCGGTGCCCGACGGCGCATCAACCTTGCGCCGGTGATGCGCTTCGATCACTTCGATATCCCAGTCGGCATCCAGGGCTGCCGCGACTTTGCGCGTCAGCCCAACCAGAAGATTAACCCCAAGGCTCATGTTCCCCGCCCGTACAATCACCGCATGATGCGCGGCCAGATCGATCTGGGAAATATGCGTTGCATCGAGCCCCGTCGTGCCGATCACATGCACCGCGCGGGCCTGTGCGGCCAGACCGGCAAATTCGACACTTGCCGCAGGGGCGGTGAAATCGATCACGCCCTGCGCTTTGGAAAACGCCTCCAGCGCGTCGTCGGTCACGTTCACACCCAAGGCCGCGCCGCCCATGGCAATCCCCGCATCCAGTCCGACCCAAGCATGGCCCGCCCGCTCCAGACAGCCGACCAGCCGCATCTTGTCGGACGCCGCGACCAGTTTGACAAGGGTTTGCCCCATAGCGCCCGAGGCCCCTGTGATCACGATCCCTGGCAGTATGCTCATGCGGGCGCTCCTTTTATTTCAGCCCGTTTAGCGCCTTTTCCCCTGCCCTGAAAGCCCGCCGTTGCGGGCGGGCGCGAAACAGATTATCTGGCCGCCATGGCATACAAACGTACCCCTGTGGGCAATGGCCCTTCGCAACGACAGCTTCGGGTGGGCGAGCTTATCCGCCGCGCTTTGTCGGACGTTCTGAATCGCGGCGAAATTCACGACCCCGATCTGAACGGTATGTTCATCACCGTGGGCGAAGTGTCGTGCTCCAACGATCTAAAGGTCGCGACCTGCTATATCATGCCGCTGATGGGCGGAGCTTCGCCGGAAGAGGCGATTGCGGCGCTTGCGCGGAACAAGGGTGAGTTGCGGCACCGGGTGATGAACGGCCTGACGTTGAAATTCGCGCCGGACCTGCGGTTTCGCGCTGATGAAACCTTTGACCGTCTGGATGAGACCCGCCGCCTCTTCGCGGACCCCATGGTACAGCGCGACCTGGCCGCCCCTGATGAAGAAGTGGACGGAGACGCGCCGTGAGGCACGCTTTGGTTGCCGGTCTATTGGCCCTCGCGCCGCAAATAGCGGGCGCTGTCAGCTGCCGTGATCAGGTGTTTGAGGATGCCAGCTATACCGTTTGCGACGTGATGGCGGGCGAGGATCTGCGGCTGTTCGCCCAAGGCGCAGACGGCCCTTTTGCCAATTTCGCCGCGCTTGCGGATCATCTGGCCGCGCAGGGGCAAACGCTGGCCTTTGCGATGAATGCCGGGATGTTCGATGAAAATCTGAACCCGGTCGGCCTGTACATCGAGGCGGGGGTGGAGCGCAAAAGGATCGTCGTCAAAGACGGTCCGGGGAATTTCGGACTGCTGCCGAACGGGGTGTTCTGTACCGCGCTGGCGGGCGATTCGGGCCCCGCGTTTCAGATCGTCGAAAGCCGCGCCTTTGCGCAGGGCGAGCATGCCTGCTGGATGGCCACGCAATCGGGGCCGATGCTGGTCATGGAGGGGCAATTGCACCCCAAGTTTCTCGCCTCTTCGGAGTCGCTGAATTACCGAAACGGCGTGGGCGTGGCGCCCGATGGCAGCGTGGCCAGCTTTGTGATTTCCAATGATCCGGTGAATTTCCACAGCTTTGCGCGGTTTTTCCGTGATGATCTGGGCATCGGGCAGGCTTTGTTTCTGGACGGCTCGATCTCGCGGCTTTATGCCCCGGCGCTGGACCGCAGCGATCTGGGCTTTCCCATCGGGCCGATTGTAGGCGTGGTTGAGGCCGCGGCACCTGAGCAAAAGGACTAAAGCATGGCCAAGGGCAAAAAGGGTCTGCCGGTGTCGGGCTGGCTGATCGTCGACAAGCCGGCGGGCATCGGATCGACGCAGGTTGTGGGCAAGGTCCGCTGGGCACTGAATGCGCAAAAGGCGGGGCATGCGGGCACGCTGGACCCGGCTGCGACGGGGGTGCTGGCGATTGCCTTGGGCGAGGCGACCAAGACCGTGCCCTATATCACCGATGCGATGAAATGCTACCGGTTCATGGTGCGCTTTGGGGCGTCGACCAGCACCGATGACGCCGACGGCCAAGTGCTGCGGACGAGCGATCGGCGGCCTTCGAACGAGGCCGTCATGGCGGCTTTGTCCGCGTTCAGGGGCCAGATCATGCAGGTTCCGCCGCAGGTTTCGGCGGTCAAGGTGGACGGCGAGCGCGCCTATGATCTGGCGCGCGAGGGGGTTGAAATGGACCTTGCCGCGCGGCCTTTGTGGGTGGACCGGCTCGATATGCTGGAGCGGCCGGATGCGGATCATGTGCTGCTGGACATGGTCTGCGGCAAGGGCGGCTATGTGCGGTCTGTTGCGCGCGATCTGGGGGCGGCGTTGGGATGCCTTGGCCATGTGGCTTGGCTGCGGCGCGAATGGTCGGGCCCGTTTCGCGCGGATGGCGGCTTGAGCATGGACCAGATCGAGGCGATGGCGCGCACGCCCGAGCTTCTGGCGCGGGTTCTGCCGCTGGAGCTGGGGCTGGCGGGCCTGCCCGAGTTGGTGGCAAGCGAGGCGGGGGCGGTGCGGCTGGGGCATGGCAATCCGGGGCAGGTTCTGGGCCATCTGGACTACGGCTCCGAATGCTGGGTCAGCCGGAATGGCCGCGCGATTGCCGTTGGCCGCTATCTGGGCGGCGAGGTCCATCCGAACAAGGTTTTCGTGCAGGATTAATGCGGTTCAGGTTTTGATGGCACGCAAGTGGGTCGCAAAAAGCGTTCGAGCAAAGCGAGAGGCCGCGATTACCGATTCCGTGGAAATCTGAACCGCCCTTTGGGCGTCCGTACGCTTGTACAGTTTGGCGCTTGGCGCAGAAATCGCTGGCAGAATCGCGCAGGGCGGTTAATATGTTCTTCTTTCGTTCCTGTCAGGCTGCCCGCCCATGCCCTTCGTCGAACTGTCGGCGCTGTCCAATTTCACCTTTCTGACCGGGGCTTCGCATCCCGAAGACTATGTCATGCGCGCCGCCGAGATGGGGCTGGACGCGATCGCGATTGCCGATGTGAACTCGGTTGCGGGCATCGTGCGGGCCCATACCCGCGCGCGTGAGGTGGCGCGGGACGGCGGGCCGCGCGTGCGGTTGATCCCCGCCGCGCGGATGGTCACGCGGGAAGGCTTTACCGCCACCGCCCTGCCGCGCGACCGGGCGGCCTGGGGGCGGCTGTGCCGGCTTATCACGCTGGGGCGCAGGCGGGCGGTCAAGGGCACTTGCGATCTGGGCTTGCAGGATTTTATGGACTGGGGCGCAGGGATGGAATGGCTGATTCATCCCGCATCTGACGATTGGCAGGCGGGCGCGCGGCAGTTGGCGGGGGCCTTTGCCGGGGCCTGCCACATCGTGATGGCGCCGCGCTATGACGGGCAGGACGCAGGCCGCTTTGCCCGACTGGCGGGGGTGGCCAAGGGCCTTGGCCTGCCGCTTGTCGCCTCGGGCCTTCCGGTGATGCATCACGGGTCAAGACGGCGGCTTTTGGATGTGCTGACGGCGGTTCGGCTGGGCTGCCGGGTGGAAGAGTTGGGCCGCAATGCCGCGACGAATGCCGAACAGCGGTTGCGCAGCGAATCCGAAATGCTGCGCGTTTTCAAAGGCCAAGAGCGCGCAGTTCAGGCATCACATGAACTGTCCCTGCGGCTGAAATTCTCGCTCGACGAGCTGCGGTATGAATACCCGTCCGAAATTGCCGAGGGCGAGACGGCGGCGCAAAGGCTGGCGCGGCTGGCGCAGGACGGGCTGCATTGGCGCTATCCTTACGGCATCCCGGACAAGGTTTCGGCGCAGGTCGATCATGAGCTGGCCTTGATCGCCAAGCTGAAATACGAGCCCTATTTTCTGACCGTGCACGACATCGTTCACTTCGCCCGCGACCGGGGCATCCTGTGTCAGGGGCGCGGTTCGGCGGCCAATTCCATCGTGTGCTATGCGCTTGGCGTCACCTCGGTCAGCCCCGAAATCGGCACCATGGTGTTTGAACGTTTCGTGTCAGAGGCCCGCAATGAGCCGCCCGATATCGACGTCGATTTCGAACATGAACGCCGCGAAGAGGTGATCCAGCATATCTATGCCAAATATGGCCGCAACCGCGCCGGGCTGTGCGCCACCGTGATCCATTTTCGCCCCCGCATGGCCATCCGCGAGGTGGGCAAGGTGATGGGCCTGTCGCAGGACGTGACGGCGGCGCTGGCGAAAACCATCTGGGGCAGTTGGGGGCGCGAATTGGGGGCCAAAGAGGCGGCGCAGGCGGGGATTGATCTGACCGACCCGTTGATGGCGCGCACCATAAAGCTGGCAGATCAGATGATCGGCATGCCACGGCATTTGTCACAGCATGTCGGCGGCTTTATCCTGACCGAAAACGCGCTGACCCAGACCGTGCCCATCGGCAACGGCGCGATGCCGGACCGCAGTTTCATCGAATGGGACAAGGATGATATTGATGAGTTGCG
>JANNBM010000017.1:0-81882 GCA_031385445.1 Paracoccaceae bacterium
GAAACAACAAAAACCCACAAACCGTGAAGCTTTCACTTAGATCATCGATCAGCCATCACTGGCCGCTCTACTAAGCCGATATGCAAACAGTTAAACGCCGATGCGCCCAAACCGCCCACATATCTCTTCATTCATCAACAGATTCAAAGAGCAAGGACACAAAAATAACCGGACCGCCAATCTCTTGGCGCGTCCTGCAACCTTGTCTCCAGATTTTTTCGCGTCTGCTTTCGCTTCTGCTTCCGTCGCGTCCGTTCCGCGTTTCCGCGTCGCTTCGTCTTCGGTGAGGGCCTTCTACGTCCGGGTGCCTAAGGCCGCAAGAGGAAAATTACCCTCGGATCCACTTTTCTTTCCGACCCCTGTGTTTGTTGAAGATTTCGGCATGTCCTGCCTGAAGAAGCGGCAGCTGAAAATCCGTTTTGGCTGCTGATGATGCGCTTTGGGCCGGAACCTCCCCCGGTTCTGGGGCGGTTTTGCACCGAATCTGCCGCCCTCCGGCCCGGCTTAGGCGATTCCCGGCCTCTGATGGGTGATGCGCCCGCCCGCGATCGTCAGAGCGATTCCCATCTGATCGAAAGTATCGGGTGCGCTCGTTTCGAAATCCCCGTCGATAAGTACAAGGTCTGCCGCCATCCCCACCGTCACGCACCCCGTCAGCCCATCCAGATGCGCGGCCCAGGCCCCGCCCGCAGTATAGGCATAAAGACTGTCCATCAGATCCAGCCGCTCATCGTCCGCCCCCGCATAGGGCGCCCGGCACAAAGCCGCCTTCAGCCCGCGCAGAACAGAGATATCGGTGACGGGCCAGTCGCTGGCAAAGGCCACAGGCGCGCCGTGATCGCGCAGTGTGCGGCTGCGAAAGCAGTCTTTCAGGCGGTGTGGATGGATCACGAGGTCCATCCCTTCAACCGGGAAGTCCATCGCGCCGGGGGCATGGGGCGGCTGCAGCGAGGCCGTGATGCCCAGCGCGCCCAGACGCGGGATGTCCGCTGCGTCTATCAGCTCGATATGCTCGATCCGGTGGCGGCTGTCGCGGCGGCCGTTGCGCATTTGCGCCGCCTCATAGCCGTCAATCGTGGTGCGCACCGCGCCGTCGCCGATGGCATGGACCGCGATCTGCAATCCGCGCCGGTCGATCTCGGCACAGATGTCCTTGAACCGCTCCGGCGCAAACAGCGGCTCTGCGCGGTGGCCCGGCGCGCCGGGATAATCGTGAAGCATGAAGGCGGTTCGGCTGTCGACGACGCCGTCCATGAACATCTTCACAAAGCCCGAGCGCACCCAGTCGCCGGTGAAGTCCCGCCCCATCGCACTCGCCCGTTCCAGCGCGGCCATGTCCATGTGCGGCTTCATGTGAAACGGCACAACCACACGGGCGGTCAGGCGGCCCTCGGCCTCCATCTCGCAAAGCAGCTCGCACAGATACCGGTTGCCATCCATATTCACCATCGAGGTGATGCCGTGGCGCGCGCCATGTGCCAGACCGCGCGCGATATGGGTCTTGTCGGCCTCGCGGTCCGCCGCCGAGGGCGCGCTTGCCGGTTCCTCACCGGTCGCGATGCCAAGGTTCAGGCGCGCCAAGCCTGCCAGTTCGATGATCGGACCGAACGCCTCGAACTCGCGCAGCTCGCCCGCCGCTGTGCCGTCGGGCGCCATCACAATTTCATGGCCATGCGGCACCCGCGCGCCGTGCAAAATGCCCGCCGCCTGCAAGGCCGCCGTATTGGCCCAAACCGTGTGATGATCAGGCGCCATCATCGCAATCGGGCGGTCCGCGATGATCTCGTCCATCCGTTGCCGGCTCGCCTCGCCGCCTAAACAGCCATAGCCCGCACCCTGTGCCATCAGCACCGGCAAACCCGGATGCCGCGCGCCGTGGGCCCGAAACGCCGCCGCGACCGCATCAAACCCCATCACCCCGCCCAGTTGCAACTGCACCAGCTCCGCCCCGCCCAAGGCCAGATGCAGATGGCTTTCCACAAACCCCGGCAGAAGCGTCCGCCCGCCGGCATCGATCACCTTGGTGCCGGGGGTGGCCAACGCCTCCACCTCGGCCCGCGTGCCAACCGCGATGATCCGCCCGCCGTCCAGCGCGACCGCCTCGGCCCTTGGCCGCGCTTTGTCCATGGTCAGCACCTTTGCATTGGTCACAATCATATCCACGATCACAATCGCCTCTCCTTCATCTTGCAGCAGATCCCGGTTGAATTGACGCAGTCCTCAAACTTTCGCCAAACCCTCAGCCATCACGCACAGCATTTCAAACATCAAACTGATCCCCAGCCACGCCGTCCCGCCACTCGCGTCAAACGGCGGCGACACCTCGACCAGATCGGCCCCGACGATATTCACCCCCCGCAGCCCCCGCGCCACCTGCAGCGCCTGCCAGCTTGTCGGCCCGCCCACCTCTGGCGTGCCGGTGCCGGGCGCAAAGGTCGGGTCCACGAAATCAATGTCATAGGTCACATAGGTCGGCCCCAGCCCCACAATCCCCCGGGCCTGCGCCATCACATCTTCGGCCCCGCGCGCATGAAACTCTGCGATCGGGATGATCGTGATCCCGGCGCTCTGCGCGAAATCCCAATCCTCGCGGCCATACGCCGTGCCGCGCACCCCGATGATGACATAGTGTTTGGGGTCGATCAGCCCCTCTTCGACCGCGCGGCGAAACGGCGTGCCGTGATTATAGCGCGAGGTGCCAAAGTAAACATCGTTCAGGTCGGTGTGGCTGTCGAACTGAATCATGCCGACGGCGCGCGATTTGGCCACCGCGCGCAGGATCGGAAGGGTGCACAGATGGTCGCCGCCCCCGGTCAGGGGCAGCACCCCCGCCTGCACGATGCGCGCATAAAACGCCTCCATCCGCGCCAGAGTGTCCATCAGATCGCCCGGATTGGGCGCCACATCGCCCAGATCGGCGCAGCGGGCCAATTCGAACGGCGAAACCCAAGTCGCCCCATTCTGCGCGCGGATCATCGTGGATTGATCGCGAAGCTGCCGGGGCCCATGCCGCGCGCCGGGCCGGTTGGTCGTGCCGCCGTCCCAGGGCGCGCCGATCAGCCCGATCTGAACGCCGGCAAACCGCGGATGATCAAAGGGCACATGCGGCAGGCGCATGAAGGTTGCAACGCCCGCGAATCGCGGCAGATCAAATCCCGATACCGGAAGAAAGAAACCGTCATCACCCATAGCCTGCACCCTCAGCTCTGCGGCGCCTTGCGATTCGCTCGGGCCCCGTTGCGGCGAGTTTGCCAAGCCCTGCCGCTCTGTGACATGACAAAAGCGTCAATTCACGCCGGGTTCACCCCCCCTGCCCGCCTGCCCCCTTGACCCTTTGCCCCGCATAAGCCCTTATCCGGCGATAATTCCAAAGGACGCGGCCCATGTTTTCCAAAACCAATGACCCAACCTCTTCCCCGACCCCGCGCAGCTCTAACGCGCGCTCGGTTCTGGCTTCGGACCTGCGCATCACCGGCGAGATTTCTTCGACCGGCCATGTCGAGATCCTGGGCGAGATTGACGGCAACATCACCGCGCGCGGTGTGATCCTTGGCACCGAGGGCCGGGTTTCGGGCCAGATCTCGGCCGAAACGGTCGAGGTGAAGGGCAAGCTTGACGGCAAAGTGACAAGTTCCGACTTCGCCCTGCGCTCCACCGCGCAGGTGACGGCGGATGTCACCTATAAAACCCTCGTGGTCGACAGCGGCGCGCAGATTGAAGGCCGCTTTACCGTCGCGCGCGACTGACATCCGCGCTTGGCCAGGGCCGATCCACCACATCAGCCGGGGGCACAGATGAGCGATGGTCTTTTGATCTGCGAACAGGCCGGGCGGGTGTTTCGGTTGACGCTGAACGATCCGGGCCGGTTCAACGCCCTTTCCGAAGAGATGATCGCGGCTTTGTCCGTGCAGATCGCGGCGCTCGCCGGGCGCAGCGATCTTGGCGTTGTGGTGATCGCGGCGGCGGGCCGGGCGTTTTGCGCCGGGCATGATCTGCGCCAGATGCAGGCGTCGCGCAGCGCGCCCGACGGCGGCAAGGCACGGTTTCAGGCGCTTTTCGCCGCCTGCAGCGCGATGATGCAATCGCTCAGCGCCCTGCCGCAGATCGTGATTGCGCAGGTGCAGGGCGTTGCCACCGCCGCCGGGTGCCAACTTGTCGCGTCCTGCGACATGGCTGTCGCCGCCGATACAGCGCGTTTTGGGGTCAACGGCGTAAACATCGGCCTGTTCTGCTCCACCCCGATGGTCGCCCTGACCCGCAAAATCCCGCCTGCCGTTGCCATGGAAATGCTGACCACCGGCGCGTTCATTTCGGCGAGCCGCGCGCGCGAGGTCGGGCTGGTGAACAGGGTCGCGAGTGCCGAAACCTTGCAGGCTGAAACCGATGATCTTGCAGGCGCAGTCGCAGGCAAACTCGGCACCGCGCTCCGGCTTGGCAAGGCCGCGTTTTGGGCGCAGCAGGGGCTAAGCGTTCCGGCCGCCTATGCCCTGACCGGGCAGGTCATCGTGGACAATATGATGGACCCGGATACATCCGAAGGCATCACCGCCTTTCTGGAAAAGCGCCCGCCCGCCTGGCCCTGACGGCTAGCGCTGCGCCGCTGTCCCGGGCAGCCGCAGCAGCCACAACGTCAGGCCCAGACCCACAATCGCCAGCCCCAGCTCCAGCGCGTAAACCGCCCCCGCCCCGCCAATTTCCAGCACAAACGCCCCCAGCGACGGGCCCAGCGCCGAGGCCAGAATAGGCGACACGGCGATGGCCCCCGAGATTGCGCCGAACCCCCGATGGCCCAGCATCTGCGCAATCAACACCGGGCGCAGGATTGAAATCGTGCCCATCCCCATGCCTTGCAGCGCGGCGAACAAAAACACGAGCCCCGGCGCCGCGCCCGCCAAAATCATCGCCGCCGCCGCCCCAACCATTGCCAGAACGCAAACCATCGCCGCCCGCGCGTTGTTCAGCCGCCGCTCGCTCGCCATCAAGATCAAGCGGCCAATCACCTGCGCCGGGCCGATACAGGCGGCGGCAAAGGTGGCCATGCCCGGGCTGGCCCCCCGGTCGGCAAACAGCACCAGCACAAAAGTCAGCACGATCGCGTGGTTCAGCCCCAACGCGCCGCTTATTCCTGCAATGGCCCAGAACGGCGGTTTTTGCATGGCATGGCGCAAAGCGTCCGGCGCGGGCACGGCGGGGCGGGGGGCATCTGCACGCTCCATCTGGCGCAACCGGCGAACGGCAAAGGCGTTCAAAGGCACCGCGCCAAACAGGATCAACCCGGCGAAAACCACATAGGTCAGTTCCGGCCCGATCCGCGCTGAAAGCCAATGCGCAAGCGGAAAGGCCAGCGTGCCCGCGAACCCCGCCACCAGCGTTACGCGGGTGATTGCGGGCCGCGCCCCATCGCCCAGACGCCGGGTCAGAAAGGCAAAGCAAGTCTCGTAGTACATCCCCGCCTGCGTGACCCCGATCACCAGCCACAGCATGATCCAGACCGCCACATTCGGCGCAAAACCCATCAGCGCCACACAAAGCGCGGCCGCCACGGGCAGATAAATCAGCATCTCGCCGCCAAACCCGCGATCGACCAGCGATCCGGTAAACGGGGTCAGCATCGCGGTGACAAGAAAGGCGAGCGTCGGCCCCAGCGCCAGTGCCGCCGCAGGCCAGCCGGTCAGCGCCAGAAGATCCGGCAAAAGCGCCGGAAAGGCGTAATACACCCCCGCATAGGTCAGCGTCTGGGCCAGCGCCAGCGCCCAGACCGCGGGCCCCTGCGAGACGGAACTCACAGCCCGTAAAGCCGCGCGAATTTCTCTTCCAGATAATCCAACAGCGGCGCTTCGGACGGCTCGAACCCGCAAGCGCGGCGGATCGTGTCGCGCGGCTCATAAAGCCCGCCGTGTTGTTGCAATTTACCCCGCAACCACCCGGTCGCGGCCCCCGTATCGCCCTGCGCGAGGTCCTCGTCGACCTTTGGCAGATCGGCCCGCAGTGCCTTCCACAGACAGCCCGCGTACACATTGCCAAGCGTATAGGTGGGGAAATATCCAAACAGCCCACACGACCAATGCACATCCTGCAGCATGCCGTGCGACGGGCGGTCCACCGCCACCCCGAAATCCGCCTTGAACCGCTCGTTCCAGGCCCCTTCCAAATCGCCAATCGCCAGATCGCCGCGCATCAGCGCCCGCTCCAGATCAAAGCGCATCATGATATGCAGGTTGTAGTGAATCTCGTCCGCCTCGGTGCGAATAAATCCGGGCTGCACGCGGTTCACGCTGCGGGCAAACTCCGCCGCGCTGCCGATGCCGAAATCGCCAAACCGCTGCACCATCTGCCCGTGCATCCAGCCGGTAAAGGCCGCAGAACGCCCGATCTGATTTTCATAAATCCGGCTTTGGCTTTCGTGCACACCCATGGAACACCCATGGCCGATCGGTGTCAGCGCATAGGCGGGGTCGATGGCCAGCTCATAGCTGGAATGGCCTACCTCATGGATCGTCGAATAAAAGCAGTTGAACGGATCGGTTTCAACAACGCGTGTCGTGATCCGGCTGTCTTGCCATGTGCCCGACGAAAACGGATGCACCGCCAGATCAATCCGCCCCCGGCTGAAATCATAGCCAAAGGCGCGGGCCAGCTCGCGCGAAAACTCCAGCTGCGCGCTTTGGGCAAAATGGCCCGAAATCACCTTCGGCGGGTTCGGCGCACCCAGCACCCGGCCCCGAAGCGCCACCAGCCTTGGCCGCATGGCGTCAAACATCGCCGCTATGCCCGCGCCCGTGGCCCCCGGCTCGTAATCATCCAGAAGCGCGTCATAAGGATCGCCGCCCTGCGCAAGGCAGGCCGCCTCTTGCAGCCGCAGATTGACCACTTCTTTCAGCGTCGGCAAAAACGCCGCCACATCATCCGCCGCCCGCGCCGCCGCCCAGACACCCTGCGCGGTCGAGGTGATCCGCGCCAGCGCCTCGGCCAGATCGGCCGGCACTTTCGAGTTGCGGGCAAAGCTTCGGCGCATGTGACGCAGCTGCGCCTCGGCCGCGCCGTCCGCACCGCTCGCCTGCTGCAACCATTCGCCAATGCGCGGATCGGTCTTGCGCGCATGCAGCACCGTTTCCAGCGCCGCCATCTCTTCGCCGCGCTGTTCGGAGGCGGCGCGCGGCATCATGGTTTCCTGATCCCAGCCCAGCCGTTCCATCACAAGGCCAAGCGCCTCGGTCTGGCGCTGAAAGGCCATTAGGTCGGCGTAAGCACTGGTATTGCTCATAGTGTTCCCCCTCGGATCGTGCCCGCGATGGGGTACATGGACAGGTGCCTTGCCCGGATGATCAGCACCCACAAAACCACCGCGCCAAGTTGGTGGGTGATTGCGACATGGACGGTTGCAGCGCTTAGCGCGGTGTAAATCCCAAGGCTCATCTGCAGCAAAAGCATGGCCATCACAGCATGAAACGCCGCCCGCGTGGCGCCGTGCACCGATTTGCGCCCCCGCAGCCAAGCCGCCACGCCAAGCGCAATCAACAGATACCCCAGCATCCGGTGATTGAACTGCACCAGCCCAGGATTTTCGAAAAACGCCTGCCAAAGCGCCCCGCCCGGCACGTAAAACGCATCCGCCGGAAAGAACTGCCCGTTCATGTCCGGCCAGGTCGGAAAGCCGCGCCCGGCGTCGATCCCCGCCACCAGCGCGCCCATGATGATCTGCAGGAAGGCCAGATGCATCACCGCGCTGATGATCGATTTCAGCCGCGCCTCACCCGACCGGCGCGCCTGCATCAGATCGGTTTCCGGCCGCCCCAGCAAAAAGAAATACCACGCGATCAGGCCAAAGATCACAAAGGCCAGCCCCAGATGCACCGCCAGCCGGTAGGAGGCCACATCGACCCGTTGCCCCTCCAGCCCCGAGGACACCATCCACCAGCCAACCGCCCCTTGCAGCCCGCCCAAAGCGCCGATCAGCAACAGCCGCCGCGTCCAGCCCACCGGGATTTTTCCCGTCAGGTAAAACCCGGCAAACCCGGCGGCCCAAACCAACCCGATCACCCGGCCCAGCTGCCGATGCCCCCATTCCCACCAAAAGATGCCCTTGAACGCCTCCAGCGTCATGCCGCTGTTCTGCAGCTGATACTCCGGGCTTGCCTGATACTTGGTGAACTCCTCGGCCCAGTCGGCATCGTTCAGCGGTGGAATGGCGCCGTGAACAGGGTTCCATTCGGTGATCGACAGCCCCGAATCGGTCAGCCGCGTCAGCCCGCCGACCACGATCATCACCGCCACCAGCAGGAAAATCAGCGCGAGCCAGATCCGAATGCCGCCCCGCGCCCCGCCGCGCGCGCCCGCATCGATCAACCCGCCCCTGGGCAGCACAGGCGCCTGCCCCCCCGCTGCAACCTCTTCAAAAAGCTTCCGCTTCCCGGCCATATCAATCGCCTCCGTTTGATGGGAATATTAGGCCGCGACAGGGGGGGCTTCAAGAGCGCGCGGCAGTCATGTCCGCTGTTGACGCAAGATCACGCGATTTTCATGCGCGCGAAAAAGTCCAGCTCCCGTTTTGATGGACCGTCGGGAAACCGCGTCCAAGACGCCCCTTGGCGTACCGAGCGTGCCGGAATCCCGACCAGATATCGACATGGGCCGCAGCTTTGGGTCAGGATGGCCCCCGCGCCCACCACGCATCCCGCACCGACGGTCACATTTGGCATGATCATGGCTCGGCGGCCGATCCAGACATGTTCGCCCAGAACAATTCTGCGGCGCTGCGCGTTGGTGATTTGCAGGGTCTTAAGGTCAATCAGGCCGTGCTGGTCATTGGACTGCACAATAATCTCGTCCGAAAACATGCAATCTTCGCCAATGTCGACCTCGGCATTGTCGATGATCATGCGGGCTTGATTGATCGTTGTGCCGGCGCCAATGGTCAGAACCGGATCGCGCCACATCCGCAAATCGACGGCGCAGCGAGTCTGCGCGCCGACCGTTAAGCGAGCAGGCTCTGAACCGACGTGAATTTTGTAAGCCCCCCGCGCCGAGGCCGAAAACGAAAAATGGCATCCCGCAAGAGGGCCACTGACCTGGCCATGGCGCAGGAGGTTAATGGCGGGCAAATCAGCGATCGCACCATCCGAGGCGATGACTGTGGCGTCATCAAAGCCTTCACCGCCGGTCAGAACGCCCGCCTGAAGACATTGGCGAAGCGAGTAATCGGTCATTCCGGCGCGCCCTGATCCTTTTGCTCCAGTGATTTCAGCTTATAAGCGATCTGGCGCAGGATGCCGTGAAAAGTCTGCACCTCCGCGCGGGTCAGGTTCAGCCGCGACCACATGTTGCGCATATTTTCCCGCATCCCTTGCGCCTTTGTCGGCGGAAAGAAAAAGCCCGCCGCCTCCAGCCGGTCCTCGAAATGATCGGCCAGCTTTTCCACCTCAAGACTGCCCGCAAATTCCGTGCGTGCCAGCCCCATCACTTCCGGCGGCACATCGCTCGTTTGCCGCTGCCATTCGTAGGCCATCAGAAGGGCGCATTGGCCCAGATTAAGGCTGGGGAAATCAGGGTTCACCGGAACTGTCACGATCGCATTGGCGTGGATTATATCCTCGTTCTCAAGGCCGGTCCGCTCCGGCCCGAACAGAACTGCCACCTTCTTGCCCTGCCGGACCAGCTCCCGCGTCAATTCCATCGCCCGCTCGGGCGTCATGATCGGCTTGACCATCTCGCGCCCCCGCGCGGTGGTCGCGAAAATATAGTCGCAATCGGCAATCGCCGCAGGCACGCTTGCGAACAGCCCGGCACTGTCCAGAACCTTGCCCGCACCGGACGCCATCGCGGCGGCACGGGGGTTGGGCCAGCCATCGCGCGGATCGACCACCCGCATCCGGTCCAGCCCAAAGTTCAGCATGGCGCGGGCGGCGGCGCCGATATTCTCGCCCATTTGGGGCCGGACAAACACGAAGGCTGGGGGGATCATGGCGGGCCTTTGTAAAGGTCAAGCCGCCTGATACGCTAGGCCAAACAGGCTGACAAGGAGCAGGTTCATGGCGGGCGATGATGGCACGGCGCAGCTGCTGCGCGACGAGCTGGGCGATTTGCCGTTCACCGAAAAACGGATGTTCGGCGGTGTTTGTTTCATGCTGAACGGGCATATGAGCTGCGGCACAACAAAAGGCGGCGCAATTTTCCGGGTCGGCAAAGCGGGCGATCCGGCCGCTTTGGCCATCCCCGACGTGCGGCCGATGAATTTCACCGGCAAACTGATGGCCGGCTTCGTCGAATGCGGCCCGGACGTGCTGAGCGATGACACTGCACGCGAAAAACTGATCGCGCTGGCGCTGGAGTTCAACAAAACCTTGCCGCCGAAGTAGCCAAAGCCGGGCCCATCGGATATGCAGCCCAAACGCAGACCAGAAGGACGCAAGATGGCCGACGCCGACCGCCCCCAGATCACCCTGATCACCCCGCCCGCCTTTGATCTGGACGCGTTTCCGTCCCGCCTTGCCGCCGTTCTGGACGCGGTTGACATCGCCTGCCTGCGCCTGACGCTCGCCAGCCGCGACGAGGATGTGATCCTGCGCGCCGCCGATGCCTGTCGCGTGGTCGCGCATCAGCGCGATGTGGCAATCGTGATCGAAAACCATGTCCTGATGGTGGAACGCCTGGGTCTGGACGGGGTGCACCTGACCGATGGCGCGCGCTCGGTCCGCGCGGTGCGCAAGGATCTGGGCAGCGATGCCATAGTCGGCGCCTATTGCGGCGTCACGCGGCACGAGGGGATGAACGCCGGCGAGGCGGGCGCCGACTACGCCGCCTTCGGCCCCATCGGCCACACCCAGCTGGGCAAGGGTGAGACGGTCGATTTCGAGCTGTTTGAATGGTGGAGCGAGGTCATCGAAGTGCCCTGCATCGCCGAAGGCGCGTTGACACAAGAGCTGATCGCGAAATTCGGGCCCGTCACCGATTTTTTTGGCATTGGCGAGGAAATCTGGGCCGCTGAGGACCCGGTTGCGGCGCTGAAATCCCTGATCGCACCAATCCTGTAAGGGGGGCAAAAGGGGCGCCGCCCCCTCGCGCAAGGCGCTGTTCCCTGGGATATTTTTCGCCATATTGAAGGGCAAACCCCCGCGTTGTGCGCCTTCAATAGGGTTCAAATATGCCCCGCCGGAGGTCCTGTTCAACCAAGGGGTGTCCCGCCAAAAGGATGCACGCTGCGGATCACAGCCTCGCATGCCAGCGCCAGCGCCTTGCGGTCCCTGAAGGAATCAACCGCCATTTCGGGATGAAAAATCACCTCGACCCAGCCCTGTTTGCCAGCAGCCAATGTCATCACCAGATGCGGGGCGAAATCCATATCCCCCCACCAGCCATAAAACCGCGGATCCTGGCCCTTGGGCGCGTGATAGATCACGGTGACGGGCTGAATATGCAGGATCTGGTCCAGACCATGCGTATAAAACGCCTCGAACAGGGTCGATTTGAACGGCAGCACGCGCGTGGCATCGGTCGAGGTGCCCTCGGGAAAGAACAAAAGCCGGTGCCCCATCCGCAGGCGCGCTTCAAATATTTCCTGCTGGCGTTTGGCCTGGCTGCCCTTGCGGGCGATAAACACCGTGCCCGTTGCCCGCGCCAGCCAGCCGATCACCGGCCAGCGCGCCACTTCGGATTTCGACACGAAATACACCCGCTGCGCGGCGTTCAGCGCAAAGATGTCGAGCCACGAGGAATGATTGGCCACCACCGCGCCCCGGTGCGTCATCGGCGTGCCTCGCACCACCAGCCGCAGCCCCAGGATGACAAAGGCCGCCCGGCACACCGCTTGCGTGATGAAGGGCGTCACAGGGCGGGCGGGGGCAAAGAGCGGGGCCTCGATCAGGCGCAGCAGCAGCAGGATCAGCAACCCGCCATAGGTAAGCACGCCCAGAACCAGCCCGCGAATGCCCGCCCGCGCCCAGCCGCCCAACCCCATCGGCGGGTGCGGCGCATCGGCCTGGCGCCAGTCGCTCATGCGTCGCGGCCATGGCGGCGCAGGTAAAACTCCCGGTGCCGGACGCTCATCCTTTCGGTGTCCATCACAAGGCAGACATCAATGGTGTTAAAGGTCCGGTCGATAAAGGCCCCATCGCCCACAAATCCGCCGAGCCGCAGATAGGCCCGGATCAGCGCAGGCACCTGCTGCAAGGCGCGGGCGCGGTTCAGCGCCTCGGGCGGCAACAGCGCCATGTCCTGCCGCATCGGCCCCCTGGCCTGCACCCGCAGCGGCGCTGGCGCGAGGTGATTGTGATGCAAAAAGGACAGCGCTTCGGCCACAGGAGCCGGATCGGTGCCGTGAAACGAGGCCGCGCCGAACATCACCTCGATTCCGCGTTCCAGCACGAAATCGGCCAGCCCGTTCCACAAAAGCAGCATCGCCGCCCCGCCCCGATAATCTGGATGCACGCAGGACCGCCCCAGCTCCACCAGATTGCGGCCCGATGATTTTAGCAGGCCCAGATCAAACTCGTCTTCAGAATAAAACCGCCCCGCCCGCGCCATCCGCTCGGAAGTCAGCAGCCGGTACACCCCGACCACATGGTCCTGCCCGGCCCGGTTTTCGTCGATCAGCAGCAAATGCTCGAACGCCTCATCAAACGCGTCCCGCTCCAGCCTTGCCTCATGGTCCACCATTTGGCCCTGCGCGCCCAGCTCTTCGACAAAAACCTGATAGCGCAGGCGCTGTGCCGCCGCCAAATCCTGTTCATCACGCGCCAGACGCAAGGATAGACCGCTCTGTTCGGTGATCATCTGGGACAAGTCCCCGGCTCCTTTTCGCTGCCCAAACACCGGGCCTGCACAGGTCTTAGGCATGGGCGCGGCGTTTTGCAATGATGGGTGGGGGCGGGGTCGCGGCAGAGCAATCAAAGGTTGCATGTCATGCTGAAATTCGCCCTAATGATGCATGATCCCGATAGGCTAAGTCATGAAAACCGGGATCAGAACCACATGAGCCAGATTGATCACCACCTTGCCGCCATGTTCGAAATTCACTGTCACCCGCGCCCCGATGGAGGATTGCACTTGCCCCAGTCCCCAATCGGTCCGGTCCGGGTGGCGCACCAGCATGCCCGGCTCCCACCGCATCCAGTTTTCCTGTCCGTTTTGCACCCAAAGGATCCCTTCATGACCGACACACCCGACCTGACCGCGCTGATCGGGTCACGCATCTGCCATGATCTTATCAGCCCCATCGGGGCCATCGGCAATGGGGTGGAGTTGATGTTGATGGACGGCGCGCAAAGCAGCCCCGAACTGGCGCTGATTGCCGACAGCGTGGCCAATGCCAATGCCAAAATCCGGTTCTTCCGGCTGGCCTTTGGCGCGGCCACCGGCGAAAGCGCAAGCTCGGCAGCCGAGGTTCAGCAGGTGCTGCGGGACATCACGACCGGCTCTCGGTTGCGCATTCAGCTGGACGCGGCGGGCAAACTGCCGCGCGCGTCGGTCAAACTGGCGCTTTTGTTGATGATGTGCCTCGAAACCGCCATGCCCTACGGCGGCACGATTGCGATTGTTCAGGGCGACGACCGCTGGACCATCACCGGCAGCTCTGAGCGGCTGAAGATTGATCCGGATCTGTGGGGCCATCTGAACGGCGGTCCTCTGCCAAACCTTGGGCCAGCGCAGGTGCAATTCGCACTCGTCAGCGAAGAGCTGATCCGCCAGCACCGCCGCCTGACCACCGCCTTCACCAAAACCGACGTGACTTTTGCGTTTTAGGGCGGCTTAACGCACCGTCCCGTCGCCGGTCACCAGATACTTGAAACTGCACAACTGCTCGGCCCCGACCGGCCCGCGCGCGTGCAGCTTGCCCGTGGCAATGCCAATCTCGCCGCCCATGCCAAACTCGCCGCCATCGGCAAACTGGGTGGAAGCGTTGCGCATCAGGATCGCCGAATCCAGCCGCTCGAAAAACCGCGCCGCAGTGGCGTCATTTTCGGTGAGGATCGCCTCGGTATGGCCGGAGCCGTAGGTTTTTATATGGGCAATTGCCTCGTCCACGCCGTCAACCAGCCGCGCCGCGATGATCATATCCATGAATTCGCGGCCAAAATCATCCGGGGCAGCTTTCACAGTGCCGGGGATCTTCAAAAGCGCGCCCTCACAGCGCACTTCGACCCCGGCGGCCAGCAAGTCCTCGATCAGAACCGCGCCATGTTTGGTGTAAAACGGCCAGTCGATCAGCAGGCACTCCGCCGCGCCGCAGATCCCCGTGCGCCGGGTTTTGGCGTTCAATACCACCCGGCGGGCCTTGTCCAGATCGGCGTCCCTGTCGGCATAAACGTGGCAAATCCCCTCCAGATGCGCGAAGATCGGCACGCGCGCCTCAGATTGCACCAGCCCGACCAGCCCCTTGCCACCGCGCGGCACGATCACGTCGATAAACGCCGTCGCCTTCAGCATCTCGCTGACCATCTCGCGCGCCCGCGTCGGGATCAACTGGATCGCGGCCTGCGGCAGATTGGCCTCGCGCAGGCCCTGCACCATGCAGCCGTGGATCGCCCCTGACGTGTGAAAACTCTCCGATCCGCCGCGCAGGATCACCGCGTTGCCCGATTTCAGGCACAGGGCCCCGGCATCCGCCGTCACGTTCGGGCGGCTTTCATAAATCACGCCCACCACCCCCAAAGGCGTCGCAACCCGCTGAATATGCAGACCATTCGGGCGGTCCCATTCGGCCATAACCCGCCCCACCGGATCGCGCTGCTCGGCCACGGCGCGCAGAGCGTCGACGATGCCGCGCAGCCGGTCTTCGTTCAGCATCAAGCGGTCCATCATCGCCGCGCTCAGCCCCTTTTGCGCGCCATAGTCCATATCCAGGATATTGGCGTCCAAAATCTGCTGCCGCCGCGCCCATACCGCATAGGCCGCCGAAATCAGCGCCGCCGATTTGCGCTCGCACGAGGCATAGGCCAGCTCGCCCGCCGCCGCCCGCGCCAAAGCGCCCATCTGCCCCATCATCAGCGCAAAGTCTTCCGACATTCATCTGTCCCTAAATATCCCGGGGTCCGGGGCGGAGCCCCGGGATGTCCCGCTAAACCACCATATCATCCCGATGCACCAACGCCGCGCGGCCCTGATACCCCAGGATCGCCTCAATCTCACCCGAGCGGTGCCCGGCAATCGCGCGCGCCTCAGCGGCGGTATAGCGCACCAGGCCCTTGCCCAAAACCGCCCCCGCCGCATCGACAATTGCAACCGGATCGCCGCGCCCAAAGCTGCCCGTTACCGCCGTCACCCCTGCCGGCAGCAGCGATTTACCTGCCAACAGCGCTTTGGCAGCGCCCGCGTCCAGCATCACCTCACCGCGCGGTTTCATCGCGTTGATCCAGCGTTTGCGCGCCTGCTGCGGATCGCCGTGCGCCGTGAACCACGTCCGCGCCGCGCCATCTGCAAGCGCCTGAAGCGGGCGCAAAACCGACCCCTCCATGATCGCCATCGCGCAGCCGCCCGCAACCGCGATCTTCGCCGCCATCAGCTTGGTCTTCATCCCGCCCTTCGACAGCCCCGAAATCGCATCGCCGGCCATTGCCTCAATCTGCGGCGTGATCTTTTCGACCAGATCAAAGCGCACCGCGCCCGCGTCCTGCTTTGGATTGGCCGAATAAAACCCATCGACATCGGACAAAAGGATCAGTTGATCCGCGCCGCAGGTCACCGCGATCTGCGCCGCCAGCCGGTCATTGTCGCCATAACGGATCTCGTCCGTCGCCACCGTGTCATTTTCATTCACGATTGGCACCACGCCAAGGCCCAGCAGCGTTTCCATGGTCGCCCGGCTGTTCAGATACCGCCGCCGGTCCTCGGTATCTTCCAGCGTCACCAAAATCTGCCCCGTGGTGATGCCGTGCGGTGCCAGCACCTCCTCATAAGCGCGGGCAAGCCGGATCTGCCCCACCGCCGCCGCCGCCTGAGATTGCTCCAGCGTCAGCGCGCCGTCGCCCAGCCCCAGCACCTTGCGCCCCAGCGCGATTGACCCCGACGAGACCAGCACCACATCCGCGCCCCGCGCCTTGGCCGCCGCCACATCAAGCGCCAGCCCCGCCAGCCAATCGCGTTTCAGCCCGCTCACCCGGTCCACCAAAAGCGCCGAGCCGATCTTGATCACCAACCGCTTCGCGCGGCGGATGTCGGGGGCTTTGGTTGCGCTTAAGGCTGCCATGGGCCAGCCTCCACTTCCGGAGCCTCGCCCAGAATCGCCGCGTAAATCGCCCGCAAAGCCTCGGTCAGGCCCTTGCCCGAAACGCCAGAGATCACCAGAACCGGCCCGCCGCTGGCCTTTTCCAAAGCGCGGCGCCGATCAGAGGTTTGCTTGGCATCCATCGCGTCGGTTTTGTTCAGCGCCACAATCCGCGCCTTATCGCCCAAAACGTCGGAGTACGCCTCCAACTCGGTCACGATGGTCTTGTAATCTTTGGTGATCGTGCTGGACGTGCCATCGACCAGATGCAGCAGCACCTTGCACCGTTCCACATGGGCGAGGAACTGAATGCCAAGGCCCCGGCCCTCGGATGCACCTTCAATCAGGCCCGGAATATCGGCCATCACAAACTCTTTGCCGTCGATCCCGACAACGCCAAGGTTCGGCACCAGCGTGGTAAAGGGGTAATCGGCGATCTTGGGCCGCGCGTTCGAAACGGCGGCCAGAAACGTCGATTTTCCGGCGTTCGGCAGTCCGACAAGCCCTGCATCCGCAATCAGCTTCAGCCGCAGCCAGATCGTCCGCTCGATGCCTTCCTGTCCCGGATTGGCCCGCGCGGGGGCGCGGTTGGTTGACGATTTGAACTGCAAGTTGCCCCAGCCGCCATTGCCGCCGCGCGCAAGCAGCACCCGGTCGCCCGCATTGACCAGATCGCAGATCACCGTTTCTTCGTCTTCATCCAGCACTTCTGTACCCAAGGGCACCTTCATGATGATATCGTCGCCAGTCTTGCCCGTGCGCTGGCTGCCCATGCCGGGTTGGCCCGATTTGGCAAAGAAATGCTGCTGATAGCGGTAGTCGATCAGCGTGTTCAGCCCCTCGACCGCAACAGCCCAGACGTTACCGCCATTGCCGCCGTCCCCGCCGTCCGGCCCGCCGAATTCGACGAATTTCTCGCGCCGGAACGAGACGCACCCCCCCCCCCCGCCGCCCGAGCGGATGTAGACTTTGGCAAGGTCGAGGAATTTCATGGGATCAGGCCTTAAGGTTGGATTTGGCGGCGATACAGCAAAGGGGCGGCGGGCTCAAGCGCCGCGCCAATCGGCGGCGGTCAGGATCAGATCGAAGCCGGAGGTGGGATCGGGCCGCGCCGGAGTGGTGCCGGTATGCTCGCCCGTGATCTTGAACCCCAGCTTGTGAAGCAGACCGAGCGAAGCCGCGTTATCGGCCCAAACGGCTGCCGCAACCTGCGGCAAAGCCATCTCGCCGAAAGCGCGCGCCAGCGCAGTTTGCGCGGCCTCAAACATCAGCCCCTGCCGGTGATGATCCGGGTGCAGCGAATAACCAAGCTCGCCGCCTGTCACCGCAACCGTCCCTATCAGCGCATCGGCCTGAAAAACGCCAAAGGCAAAGCCCGCCCCGGCAAAGGGTTTCGCCCGCACGGCGGTGCGCGCCGGATCGGCGGGCCAGGGCCACGACGGCCCGAGCTGCCGCGTGACATCCCAGTGCCGCACCACCTCGTGCAAAGTGGCGGCGTCGGTGGGGTAAAGGCTGCGATAGGTCAAACGGGCTGAGCGTGCTTCGATCGGCAAGGCCGCGACAAAGGCGTCGCGCGTGGCCGACATGACGACATGCGCGCGCGTCTGCCTCAGCGCGCGGCAGTGCCGCTCATCGCGCCCCACCTCCACAAAGCCCAGCTTTTTCAGGACATTGGCCGAGCGTGCATTGTCGGCGAAATATCCCGACAAGCAGGGCCCCTCCCCCCTCGCAAACCGCGCCGCCAGAACCAACCGCGCGGCTTCGGTGGCATAGCCGCGCCCATGCGCGGAGGGGGCAAACCAATAGCCGAGAACATCATCCCCCGCATCGACAATGCCGCAAAACCCGTCCGCGTCTTCCACCGCGAACACCTCGCCGGGCGTGGCGATCTCGGCCAGAAAATGGTCAAAATCCGCATCGGAATAGGGATGCGGCACTGGGATCAGCCAACGCGACACCGCCAGATCGCCAACCCCCGCCATCACCGCCACGCGGTCCGCCGCCTCAACCGGGCGCAGTTTCAACCGTCTCGTCTCAAACCGCTCCATCTGTTTGCCCTTCAATGTGGCGCAAATATCCTGCCAGGGGGTCTGGCCGCTAAGCGCCCAGCTTCAAGATGTAAGTCCAGGTCGGCACATTCGCCCCCCGCGCCACGGAAAAGCTTTCCGCGTCCCCCAGATACTGAAACCCCGCATTGGTCAAAACCCGCGCCGATCCGGGATTATCTTGAAACACTTCGGCGAAATAGGTCTGATCGCCCAAGGGGTTGGCCCCAATCAGCGCCCGCACGGCTTCGGAGGCGAACCCCGTGTTCCAGAACGCCGGCGCGACCCAATAGGCCACCTCCGACTGCCCGCCGCGCCCGCGCTGCCCCTCCATCGGTTTCAGCGACATGACGCCCAAAACCTCGGGCAAACCGCTGCCTTGCCCATCCATTACCCAGTGCAAACCGGCCGCCCGTTCGCTCATGGCGCGGGCAACAAAGGCCTCGGCGGCGCCGGGCGGCAGCGGGTGCGGCACCGATTGCGTTGCCTCGGCAAGCCGTTTCTCGCCCGAATAATGCGCGATCAGCCCGGCATCAGAGCGCAGCAACCCGCGCAGCACAAAGCGGCCCGCCGTGATGTCGGCGGTGCGCACGGCGGGGGCGATGGCCCCGCGCGGCTGGGCGGCGATCAAATCGAGATGCATGTTCAGTCTCCTGCAACGGTCGGGCGGGGGCCCGTTCTGGCCACTTTCGGCCAGATCATTAAGCTGATTATGTGTCCGGAAAATGAAAAGGGGACCGGCCTTGCAGCCGATCCCCAAAACACTGTGTCAGTTTTTGGTTTTCCGGCTTACTCAGCGGCCTCCGCCACCGGGAGAACCGAAATAAAGGTGCGACCCTTCAGACCCTTCTTGAAGGTCACGCGGCCTTCGACCTTGGCAAAGATCGTGTGATCCACGCCCATGCCGACGCCTTCACCGGGGAACCATGTCGTGCCGCGCTGGCGGCAGATGATGTTGCCCGGAATGGCGGCCTGACCGCCGTAAAGTTTCACGCCCAAGCGGCGGCCAGCGCTGTCGCGGCCGTTACGAGTGGAGCCACCTGCTTTTTTATGTGCCATGTGCCGGTCTCCTCTTACTTGGTTTCGTGCACTGCGCGGCGCGCATCTGCGGTTCCGACAGCAGCCTTGACGCCCGACTTGTCGGCGCCTTTGGCCAGAACTTCCGTCACGCGAACGAGTGTCCACTTTTGACGGTGGCCCTTGGTGCGCTGCGAGGAGTGCTTGCGCCGACGCTTCACATAATGAATCGTCTTTTCGCCTTTGATGTTGTCGATGACATCGGCCTGAACCGCTGCCCCCGCCACCATTGGCGCGCCAATGGTCACGGTCTCGCCGCCAACCATCAAAACGTCGTTGAACTGGATCTTTTCGCCAGCCACCGCGTCAACCAATTCAACGCGCAGAACGTCTCCGGCCTGCACTTTGTACTGTTTTCCGCCGGTCTTCATGACCGCATACATGGGTCGTTCCTTTTCTTCTACCGCGCCTTTTGGCCCCGTTTCCGGCGTTCAGGGGGGCAAGCAGCCCCGCCTTCAGACAGCGCGCCCTGCAAAGGGCGATATGACAATATGAAACCCGGCCGGCCATTGCAGACCTTCCGGGATGGCGGCTTATCGGGGCAACGGTGTTCAGAGTCAAGGGCGCGAACGCCTCGCGTCACAGGAATTCTGCCGGGCATGGTCCGCAAGCTATCCGGCCATCCGCTGCACTGGTTGCAGCCGTTACAACGCCTGCCCCGACATCATCCGCCCGGCTTCGTGCCCCAGCTCTGCCGAAAGATCAATCATCACAGGATTATACGCCGCAACCATCGCCGCGTTGAACCGCTTGCCCGGACCTGACTCAAAGAACTCGACATAACTTGTCAGCTCTTCAACGGTCAGTGGCGCATAGGCCAGCGCCATCAAAGGATAGATGTAATCCGCGATCGAGGCGCGAATTTCCTCTTCCTGCGCCCAGACAGCGGCCAGCATTTCGCGTTCGTCCATCGCCGCACCGGGCGCACTTGCAGCCGCAATCGAGCGGGCAAAGGCGACATTGGCGTTCAGCCCGCTCGACACATTGCCTTCGATAAGATCGCCCGCCAGAACCAGCCGCTCGATCAGCGCAAAGCGCTCTTTGTCGGTTTGCTTTACCTCGGCCAACATCTGTTTGGCCGCGCCCATCGCAATCGGGTCCAGCGCGGTGCGCCGCGCTTCCAATTCAAGGCCAATGACACGAACACCAAGATCAGAGCCCAGAAAATCCGACACATCCGCCACGAGCGCCGGGTCTTTCGTCAACAGCGGCGCCAGCGCCTCGGCATAGACGCTGTTCATCCGCTCTACCGAATAAACCCGGTCCAGCGCTTGCGCCCAAGCAGGGTCTTCGGCATTGCCAAACAAATCTTCGCCCAGCGATCGGGCATTTTGAACCCCCTCAAGGCGCATGATCTGCAGGGACTCGGCCGTTCGAAGCAAAGCGTCCAAGGCCTGCAAATCAGCGCTTTGGGTTTGCGCAGTCGCCGGGGCAGGTGCCACAATCAAGACCGCCAGACCGCCCAAAGCAGACCCCAGCGCCAAAAGCCCCCCCGCAAGCACCCCGGCATTCAAACTCTGCGATGCCAACCGCCAGCGCGCGGCCCAAGTCTCGCGAAACCCTGCCTGCACACCTCTGCCCATAGCCGCTCCTTGCTTTGCTTGTCGGATACCTAGGCCGCAAGATGCGTCTTTGCCAAGCCGCCTCACGCAAAAGACATTGCCGATGAGGCTGCGTGATCGGCCCATTTTCACAAAAGCGCGCTAAAGGACTTGCAAGCCCGGCCCCCTGCCGCTAAACCCCGCGCCGATAGACGACCCCCAAAAGCGCGGAGAGGTGCCGGAGTGGTCGATCGGGGCGGTCTCGAAAACCGTTGTGGGTTAACGCCCACCGTGGGTTCGAATCCCACCCTCTCCGCCAATTTCCCACCTTAAGCTCTTGTTTTTTCAAGACTTCCGAAAACGGCTTCCCCCAAAAATCCCCCCTCGGCCTGCCGAATGCCTTCGGATTTCACTGGATGCAAAGCGAAGGAAGCGGCCCTGCGAATGCGACGACTCCGCCTGACCAAACGGGCCCGCCGGGCTAATGCAGTGTGTGCGACTGGAACAACGGGTGCGGCCTTGTCCATTGATGCTCTCCTTTGGCGTGCGATTGTCCACCTGGGCCACGGCGTTCGGATTGACGGCCTTCAAATCGAACACCGCCGCGCCGATGTTTGCGGATTGAGTCTCAAGACTGCGAGCTTGACTTGTGGGGCGGCAAATACATCTTCAAACATATGAAACGACAGCTCCTTGACCCCGCGACACTTGGCGAAATCATCGAGATGGCGCTCAGCGACCACGCCAGTTTCGACCAGATCCGCGCGCTTCACGGGCTGGGTCCGGATGAGGTAAAGGCACTGATGCGGCAAAATCTGAAATCCGGCAGCTACCGCGCCTGGCGCAGACGTGTCCGCGCTTTTGCCGACCGGCGCGAGGTTTACAAATGAACCCTGACCCCCATCCCTGGGCTTGCGATCTTTCGCCGTTGTATGCCGAGGCCTGGACACGACTGACCCGCGGCGTCCACGACCGGCACGCTCCGGCGCGGCACCCGACACTGGCGACTGTTACTGCGGAAGGCAGGCCGAAGGCCCGAACGGTCGTCTTGCGTGCGGCCGACAAATCGGCAGGCACGCTGGATATTCATACGGATCTGCGGTCGGCCAAGGTCGCAGATTTGCGCGCCACACCTTTTGCCGCGCTGCATGTTTGGGATGCCTCGGCCCATCTGCAACTGCGGATTGACGCTCAGGTCACGCTTCTGATCGGTGATGATGTGGCCGCGATCTGGAAGGCCGTGCCCGCAGCTTCGCGACTTTCCTATGGCATCACCCCGGCGCCGGGCCAGCCCATCGCACAGGCGCTGGATTACACCAAAGTCCCTGACGCAGGGTCCTTTGTGGTCTTGCGGCTGCAAATATCAACAGTTGACGTCCTGCATCTTGGCCAGAACCATCGTCGCGCCCGGTTCGATCGGCGCAACGAATGGGCAGGGGAATGGCTGGCACCGTAAGTTCTGCAACCGGCCGTTGGCAGGCGCGTCCGCTGATTTTTCGAGGGTGACGGAACGGATCTGACCGCAGCACCGCGCAGCTTGGCGAATTTTTCGGGATCAATGAAAAGGCGCACTCCAAGTGTGCCGGTCCCGGGCAGAACCACCCGCCTGTGCAGACAGATTCAGCGCTTTGATCTGAGGAAATTCAGCGCCGGCATCAACGATGGATGGCATCAGCCGTTCTTGCGTTCATACTGGCTTGCGCGCGCCAGCGCCGATTTTCCTGACAAACGGGTCATGGCCGAAAACGAGCGTCAACGCGTTGCGGGCGATCATCACCAGATGCGGCGCAATGGTCCAAGTCTGGTTGACAAGATTTGCATCCGGTGCCGCGTCAACAGCGCCGCAAAGTCACAGCGGGCATTTTGTGGAAAGGGAGAATGGCGGACGTTTGGCCCCGCCGGGGCCGCGTCCAACGGTCAGGGGCGGATCTGGCACGACGGTCCCTTGTGTGCTCGCGGTTTGCCAATCCTGCGCGGCGATGGTCCTTTGAGCGCTTTGACGGCCGCAGGCAATCTTGCTTGCCCTTGCCCAGAGGGGTGCCGGGCGGGGAGGCGCTGCCGATCACGCCGCCCTCAAACACGGGGCCGCTGTTTGCAACCACGCCGCAGCGCAGACATCGCCGGTGCGACGATCGCAGAAGTCCGCTGCACCTGAACCTTCCGCTGCGCCCGTCTGCTCCAGATCCGGCGGGCAACAGCGATGGTCTGCCGCACGGGGTTACGAGATCATCACAGCACTTGGCTGAACATCGTCAGGGCAATCACAACAACCAATCCGCCTGCGATCATCTCAAACCATGGCAAGGCGCGGGCGACCGTTTGGGCGGGCAGGCTGGCCAGCGCGCCTTCGCGTGACCAGACGGACAGGACGGCCACGCTGATTGTGACCAACGCCGTGCCAAGGCCCATGGCAAAGGCCCCCGCCACACCGGACGCGCCGATGCCCAACTGCCACGTCAGGATCAGCAGAAACAGCGCGCCCGTGCAGGGGCGCAAGGCGATGCCGATGATCAGCACGGCCACATCGCGCCAGCTGGTCAGGCGGTCCATGTCGGCCACGCTCGGGCCATGCG
Source organism: Paracoccaceae bacterium (assembly GCA_031385445.1). Taxonomy (GTDB): domain Bacteria; phylum Pseudomonadota; class Alphaproteobacteria; order Rhodobacterales; family Rhodobacteraceae; genus CAIYZT01. The sequence continues at coordinate 23,435 of JANNBM010000017.1, forward strand.
CATGGCCGCAGTGTTCATCGTGAACGTGGGGATCATCGCCGTGGTGATGCGCATCATGTGCCTTTACCGCAAATTGCCGCTGCAAACCGCGCAGGCCGCGCCACATCAGCCACAGCCCCACCCCGCAAATCGCAAGCGTGCCCACCGGGGCCATGATCTGATCCGCCACGCCATGCGCGCGTTCGCGCGTCCAGCCCAACACCGCGACGCCCGCATAAACAAACGCCACCGCCACTGCCGCCTGCGCCATGCTGGCACCAAAGGAAATCAGCGACAGGGACAGCAGCGGCACGCGCCGCCCCATGCCGTAACCACTGATCACAACCTTGCCATGCCCCGGCCCCGCAGCATGCAGCACACCATAGGTAAAACACACCGACAGCAGCGCCAAAAACGCGCCCGGCTGCCCGCGTTTGATCTGGCGCACGGCATCCGCAAGCGTGCTTTGCACCTCGCGCTGGCCGGCCAACACCCATGTTTGCAGTGCCGCAAATCCGCCCGTGGCCCACAGGACCGCAAGCAGCCCCAACAGCACAAAGCCAAGGATCAAGAGGGCGCGTTGCATGTGATACGAACCTCCTCGGCATAGGCAGAACCAAGGGCGGGGTAATCATTTTCCACATCCCCGGACATCTGCGCCAGTGCCGCCTCAAACAACTTGTTGGCGGCCACAAGATCTGGTTTGCGGATTTCTGCGGTGCAATGCGATGATCCCATCAGGGTCGGCTCCCCCACAATAAAGTAGCCTGAATACAGGCTTGGATCATAAACGCGCACGACGAGGGGCAGGTCCGCAACAGCAACTGGCGTTGTAAAACGGCGGGTGTGGACCGACGTGACCACATCATTGGCGTAGGTGGCCCCCCAATCGGACGGGCCCTGCAAAAGCACGGGTGTATCGCCCACAAACACATAGGTGTCACCCTCGTACCCGGCATCCCAATGCATATCAAAGCCAGACAGGGCATCCGCCTCGGCATCCGTCAGAACCCCGTCAAAATCCGCATCAAACCCACGATCGGCAATCATCTGCAACGATGTCAGATCATCATAGGCCCAAGACAGGCGCACGCCGTCGGCAAGGCCCGCGGCGTTGAACGATATGGCAATCTGCGTGTCAATAAAGATATGTGGATGTGCGGATGCGGGCGATGCGCCGGTCAGGGCGATGGCCGCACCGATAAGAACGCCTTTGCCGATCATCCGTTTCCTTCCGTGCCGCCCAGTGAGGTGAGAATTGGGCAATCGGGGCGGCTGTTCCCGGCGCAGGTGTGCACAAGGTTGGTCAGAGTATCGCGCATGGCGGTCAGATCGGCAATCTTGACCTCGATCTCGTTCAGGTGATCGGCGGCAATCGCGCGCACATCGGCACTGGCGCGGGATTTGTCTTCCCACAGCGCCAGCAGAGCGCGGCAGTTTTCGATGGTGAACCCAAGCGCGCGGGCGCGGCCAAGGAAGGTCAGCTTGTGCGCGTCACTTTCGCGAAAGGCGCGGTAGCCATTGGTATCGCGCAGGGGTTTGATCAGGCCGATGTCTTCGTAATAACGGATGGTTTTGGCGGGCAGGCCCGCGCGGGCGGCAACGTCGGATATGTTCATAGGGGGGCTCCTTTGGCGGCAGCACGGCGCAGGCGCAGGGCGTTGGTCAACACGAACAGGCTGGAAATGGCCATGGCCCCGGCGGCGAGGGCGGGGGACAGCATCAGACCATAGGCGGGGTAAAGCGCCCCTGCGGCAACCGGGATCAACAGGACATTATAGCCAAATGCCCAGAACAGGTTCTGGCGGATGTTGCGCATCGTGGCGCGGCTGATGGCAAAGGCTCTGACGACCGCGCCCAGATCGCCCGACATCAGCACAACATCGGCGGTTTCTATCGCCACGTCGGTGCCGGTGCCAATGGCAATGCCCACATCCGCCGCCGCAAGGGCGGGGGCGTCGTTGATACCGTCGCCGACAAACGCCAGCGGGCCGTGCGCGCGCAAAGCGTCCAGCGCCGCGACTTTGCCCGCAGGCAGCACTTCGGCCACGACGTAAGGTATGCCGAGTTCGGCCGCGATCTTTGCCGCCGTGGCCGTGTTATCGCCGGTGATCATCGCCACGCGCAGCCCTTGCGCCCTGAGCGCCGCAATCGCCGCCGGGGTGCCGGGTTTGATGGGGTCGGCCACGCCGAGGATGGCGGCAAGCCGCCCGTCGATCGCCAGATACAGCGGCGTGTGGCCTTTGGCGGCAAACCCCGCCCCCGGATCGACGGCAGGCAAGGCGATGCCTTCGCGTTGCATAAGGCGGTCCGCGCCCGCCAGCACGGCATGGCCCGACACCTGCGCCTGCACGCCGTAGCCGGGGATGGCGGCAAAGCCGGCGGCGGCGGGCACGTCCAGCCCGCGCTGTTTTGCCGCCCGCAAAATGGCGCTGGCCACCGGATGTTCCGATGCCGCCTCGGCCCCGGCCAAGAGGGCCAGCGCCTGCGCCTCAACAAACCCGTCCATCACCGCCATATCGATCAGGTCCGGACGGCCAGCGGTCAACGTGCCGGTCTTGTCCAGCGCCACAACCCGCACCCCTTGCAGCGCCTGCAGCGCATCCCCCTTGCGGAACAAAACCCCCAGTTCCGCCGCACGCCCCGTGCCCACCATGATCGAGGTCGGCGTCGCCAGCCCCATCGCGCAGGGGCAGGCGATGATCAGCACCGACACCCCCGCCACCAGCGCATGTGCCAGCGTGGGCACGGGCCCAAAGACCAGCCAAAGCGCCACCGTCAAAGTTGCGAGCGCCATCACGGCGGGCACGAACCACAAGGTGATGCGGTCCACCAACCCTTGGATCGGCAGCTTGGCGCTTTGCGCCTGTTCGACCATCCGGATGATCTGCGACAGCACGGTATCGCGGCCCACATGCGTCGCGCGGAACGTCAGCACCCCGGTGCCGTTCACCGTGCCGCCTGTCACCCTTGCGCCCGGCGATTTCTCGACCGGCGCAGGCTCGCCCGTGATCATGCTTTCATCGACGTAAGACGCGCCAAGCGTCACCTCGCCGTCCACCGCGATCCGCTCTGCCGGGCGGACCTGCACCACATCGCCCGGCATGATCTGATCCAGCGGCAGATCAATCACCTCGCCGCCCCGTTCGACCCGCGCCGTCTTGGGCGCCAGTCCCACCAACCGCCGGATCGCCGCCCCCGTGCGGCCCTTGGCCCGCGCCTCCAGCGTTCGGCCCAAAAGGATCAGCACCACGATCACCGCCGCCGCCTCGTAATACACCGCCGCTGTGCCGGGCGGCAGAAGGCTTGGGGCAAAGGTGGCCACGACAGAGAATCCAAAGGCCGCCGTGGTGCCAAGCGCGACAAGGCTGTTCATATCAGGCGCGCCGCGCAGCAGGGCCGGATAACCCTTGCGGAAGAACCCCTGCCCCGGCCAGGCGAGCACGATGCTCGTCAGAGCGAATTGCAGCACCCAACTGGCTTGAATCCCTAAGGTATTCATCACCAGCCTGTGGATCGCAGGGAACAGATGCCCGCCCATTTCCACCACGAACACCGGCAAGGTCAGCGCCGCCGCGATCCAGGTCATCCGCGCCAAAGCCGCCGCTTCGCGGTCTTGGCGGGTGCCTTGATCCTCATCACTTTGCGCCGCAATCGTGGCCGGATAGCCCGCCGCCGCTGACACCGCGATCAAATCCGCAGGTGTCACCTGTGGCGCATAAAAGCGCAGATGTGCGGTTTCGGTGGCCAGATTGACGCTGGCCGACACCACCCCCGGCACGCCCGCCAAGGCACGTTCGACCCGCCCCACACAGGAGGCGCAGGTCATATCCCGCACCGCCAAATCCAATTCGGACAGTCGCGCGCGATAGCCTGCCGCGGTCAGAACCTGCGCCAAAGCCGCGGCCCCGGTGCTGCCATCCGTCACAATCCGCGCGGTTTGTGTGGCAAGGTTCACCTCGGCCCCGGTCACGCCGGGCGCCGCCATCAGCGCGCGTTCGACCCGCCCCACACAAGACCCGCAGGTCATGCCTTCGACGGACAGGGTGATGGTTTGATGGATGGACATAAGGGGGCCTCAGCTTTGCGGTCCCTTGTCATATGGGGGTTCCCGGCACTGGAAGGTCAAGCCCCGAAAAATCATTTTCTTGCCCCTTGACCTTCCAGTGCTGGAAACCCCCATTTCCCGCCAGTGAATGGAGAACCCGATGACAAAACTTTCAATCCCCGAGATGAGCTGCGGTCACTGCAAGGCTGGTGTCGAAAAGGCCGTGGCCAGCGTGGATCCGGCCGCAAAAGTGGTCGTCGATCTGACCACCCGCCACGCCGATGTGGACAGCACCAGCCCGGCGGCGGCGCTGATTGCGGCCCTGAAAAGCGCCGGATACGCGGCAACGGTGGCCTGACCAAAGGCGGACACGTCGCTGCCATCAGACGATCGCGGCGACGTGCCGTTTTCTGGTCAATCCGGCCGGATCATATTGTCATGTTCAGGCCGTCCCTCAGCGTCTTGCTTGGCATGGCTTCGCAGTCAGACAAGATTTTCATCGTCGCCCCTTCGTCGTTGATCGCGCCGAGCATTGACGCCGCCATCGGTGCGGCTTTGAAAGGCTTTGGTCACGTCCATCATCGCTGCGGCGTTTGGGCTATCCCGCGCCATGGCTTGTTTTGCCAGAAGGGCTGCAAATACAGTGCCTGCAAAGACTGCTTTCGGTGATTTCATCGTGTCGTTCCATCCTGAAATTCCCGCGCCCCAATGATACGGGCCAGAGGTTTGTGGTGGCAGGATCCTTGCCGAACCCGCTGTTCAACACGGGGATTTCTGAGCGCCCCGATTATGCAAGGGGCAGGCCCCGATGAGGGCCAAAGACCGAAATGGCGACGCATGATTATCGGGCCTCATTCCGTCGTGCGGCAGGGGGGGCGTCGGACCGTGGTGCAAACCCCGGCGAGCAAAGCCACGATGATCAGGGCCAGAGTTTCCCACAAGCCGATTGGCGTTATCCGCGTAAAAAGCGGGATTTCCCAGAAGGCCGCGATGGTTCCAGTCAGAACGATTATTGCGGCCGCACCCAACATCCCTTTTGCCAGATCGTAACGCGCGGCCGAACAGCGCAATGAAATCTGTTCCACCTTGTGCCCCCCTCATTCCGCGTCAAAAATGCCCGCGGCGAAATCGTCACCAAAACCTAAACTCAGCACCCAGTTGCCCGCCATCGGCAGCTTTCGCGCTTCCGCCAGTCGCCCGGCCCGATCAGGTCCAGGTGTGGACCGAATCCGTCCACGCGCATTTGCGGCATGGCCAGAAGGCTGCTGGCGGGGGTGTCCAAGGCCGCGCCGCGCGCCGTCGGCGCCCCCCCTCGGCCACCGCATTGGTATGGCGGGCGATACAGCCCGGCGACCGGGCAGGATAAGCCCCGCGATTGGTATCGCCCCCCATGCCCCAAAAGGACCGGATCAAACGGCGCTCGGGCGGAACAGGACCGCCTGCGTGCCAACCGGAACCCCGATTTCCAATCACGGATATGGTTATTGGTCCGGCGCGCAGCCGTTTGAGACGGCCGTGCCAATGGTGCGGGGTTTGGGGCGTGTTGCCCGAATTTGGAAACCACCATATCCCCCCAGCGCCGGACATGCCTGCCCCGGGCCGCTGCCATGGTCGGGGCGGTGTCAGCCATTGCCAGCCGCCCGCCCGAGACTCCCATCCGACAATGGCAAACACGGCGGCGGCCGATGTTTGCAGGCGCGTGCCCCAATTGAGCAAGGCAGGCCGGGGGAGCAAAAGACAGCAGAATGCAGCGAGGAAAGCCGGCCGGACGGAAGACATCCAAGACCTCGCACGAAAGCCGGAACCAAAGCCCGCCGCGACCATAACGAAGACCAAGGCACCGCCTAAACATCCGGCAAAGCGGAACCGCCGCTGGTCATGGCCCTTGGTGCGTGCGACAAACCAAGGCGCGTTGACAAGGCAACAGGCGCAAAACCTCGTCCGCGTTTCAACGCTTTACTGCGGGATTGACAGCTCCGGGCGCGCCACGATGACCCGTTCAATCTGCATGGTGCCAAAGGGCATCGTCTTAGGGCTCTTTTGCGCCACATCTTCGGGCTTGACCCGCCAGCAGCGGAGGCCGCACACGCAATGGGCGGCTTGTGATGATTGCCTGCCAGAACCGGAAATGACGTTTCCCGTGGCGATTCCCCATACCGACCATGATTCTGTGCCCACGCCTGCGGGTGGTGCGGTCAGCGCCATTGATCCGGTCTGCGGCATGACCATCACGTAAAAGCCCGACACGCGGACCGAAGGCTTTGGCGCGGCGTCGTTTCATTTCCGCGCCGAAAAAATTCAAGAGCAAATTCAAGGGCGATCCTTGGTTTTACGCGTCCGGAAAGGTCGCGTGCCACGGCAAGGTCGCGGCGGTGGGCACCAAACAGACCTGCCCGATGCACCCGCAGATCATCCGCCTGGGCCGGGGTCTTGCCCGATCTGCGGTTTGGCGCAGAAGCCTGTGCCGCGCTCGGATGCGCCCAGCCATAGGCTGACCGATTTCACCCGCGCCAAGTCGGCGGAGGCGGCGCTGATCGGCCTGCCGCTGCGCAATTTGGCCGGTCGCCAAAACGCGGCGCATCCAAAGGTTGACAGACCACGCCGATCATCCTTTGGGCGGCGCTGCCGTTTTTCAAACGGGGATGGGGCTCGGTCGTAAACCGATCGCCCAACATGTGGACGCAGATCTCGTTCGGGGGGCTGGCGGCCCATGGGTGGTCGCAGTTGTCGACGTTTCTGCCCGGTGTGGTCGCGGAACTGGACCGCATGGGCGGCATGGCGGGCACCGATGACGGGGCGGCGGCGGTGATCGCGGCGCGGGTTAGTGGGGGCCCCGGTGCCGGAACTGCGCGCCCGCGAACGCACCGGGGATGCGATCCGCGCGCTGTTGGACCTTGCCCCGAAAACCGCGCGGCGGATTTTTCCCGGCGGCAGCGCATACGATGCACCGCTGGAAAATATCATGGCGGGTCACAGGCTGCGCGTGCGCCCCGGCGAAGCGGCGCCGGTGAACGGCGTGGCGGTGTCCGGCACCGCTTCGCCGGACGCAAGCATATTGACCGGCGTGTCGATGCCGGTTGAAAACGGTCCGGGTGACAGGCTGACCGGGGCCACGATCAACAAGAACGGATCGCAGATCATCGAAGTGGGAAAGGTCGGCGCGAACAGCCTTCTGGCCGCGCCTTATTTTCACGGGCAATTCCGGCGGCGGAGGTTGCGCAGGTCCTCAAGGATGAACGCGCCGCCCTGCCCCTTTGCGGTGAAACGACAACCACCTCGGGCCTTGGCCCAACACCGCCATGCCACCACGAACAACCCATCGCGCAGCACCATGCCAATCGACGCCAACGGCACGAACCGCCCCATGGGCACCCGTATGACCCCCGCGATGATGGTCATCGGATCGCCCACCACCGGACCCCATGAAAAAAAGCGCCCTTACGCCATCGCGGGCAAACCGGGCCTGCGCCTTGATGGTCGCGGCATCCGGTATGGCAAACCACGGCCGATCCTTGACGTGCGGCGCATACCGCCCCATCCCCCAGTTCATCGGCGCCCCGCCAGCACCCGTTCGGACGAGCCGGGCCGAAGCGCGGCCGACAAAAAGGATAAGTCGAACAGCAGCCCCTGTCCCGCAGGCGCCGTCATTCAAAACCCGGCATCATGGACGCCTTCGATCTGATCACCTGGCGCGGGTTGATCCCGCTTTGCCGTGCCGAAAAGCCGTGCAAAGCCCTGAACTTTGCGATTGATCAACAGGGTCGTTGGCAGGCCAGATACGGCAAAAGCCAGCTGCGCCCGCAAATCCTTACCCCAGTAAACACAAAGGTTGCGAATGCGATAATCGACTTAAAAGCGGCGCGCGGCAAAGATGCCTTCCTTGTCGATCATGATCGGCACCACGGCAAAATCAGCCCGGTCCCATTCACGTTGCAACGCATCTGGGGCGGGCATTTCCACGCGGCAGGGCGGGCACCGGGTTGCCCCGATGTTCAGAAAAACCACAGGCCCCGCGACCTCGGCCCCTGTCAGGGCGCGGTTGCCATCGGTGAAGCGCGGCCACAACAGCGGCGCCGGATCGCCCGTCAAGGCAAAAGGCGCATGGGCAAACGGCGCCCAGGCGGTCAAGGCCAGCCCAAGACCTGCCAGCAAAGCGCCGCGTCTGATCATGGGGTCTTCTGTTACCCAATGCCTGCCCGGCCCCAGCGGACAGGCCAAGCGTTGGGTGATCAGGCCGAAACCGCGAACTCGGTCATCATGCCCGTCGAAAGATGCGGCATGTGGTGGCAATGCAGCATCCAGCGCGCCGCCTCGCCCGCATCCAGCGCCACGGTAACCATCGCCATGGGCGGCACATAGACCGTGTCGCGCATGGCCCCGTTGATGGCGCGGCCATTGATGTTGACCACTTGAAACACGTGACCATGCAGGTGCATCGGATGCGCCATCATCGACATGTTGTGGAACATCAGCTCCACTCTCTCGCCCGATTTCGCCGCGATGGGTGTGTGGGTTTCCCAAGACTGGCCATTGATCGTCCAGACATAGGGCTGCATCGCGCCCGCCAGCATGATCATCTGGGTGCGGTCCACCTTGCGCGCCCTTAGGGGGGCGGCGGCCTGCAATGACATCTCCTGGGCAAGGTCAAGGTCAAACGCCGGGTGGTCGGCGTCTGACATCCCGCCGATCCTGGTGACGTGCGCCCCGGTCGTGGCCAGGATCAGCCCCGTGCGTTCGCGCGCGCCTTCGCGCAGGGCAAGGATTGGAAAGGCCCCATCGCCGGGCAGATCAACCTCGATATCCAGCCGCTGCGCCATTGCCATGCCAAAGCGGGTACCGGGCATCGGCACCACGGCATGGCCATCCACCGCGACCAGTCGCGCGGGCAGGCCCGTGTCGATCCAGAACGTGGTGGCCGCCGAGGCATTGACGATGCGCAGCAGGATGCGCCCGCCCTTTTCAACGGCGATGACTTCGGGATCGGCGAGGGTGCGGTCATTGGCAAGATAGGCGTCAAAGTTGAAATCGTTCAGGTCCATGACCATCCCGCCCATCTCCATCCCGCCCATCTCCATTCCAGACATATCCATGCCCGACATGTCGCCTGACATGTCCATGCCCGCCATGGCATTGCCGCCCATGGCCGTGCTGCCATCGCCCATCGCCGCCATGTCATGGCCTGCCATGCCGCCGGTAATCTCGGCCAACACTTCCTCCGCCGGGCGGAACGAGAAGTCATGCAGGAACATCACTACCTCTTGCCGGTCCGCTGCGACGTCCTCAGCCGTACGCACGATCAGGGGGGCGGCCAACAGGTTCATTTCCTGCACCGGTATGTGGCTGTGCATCCAATGTGTGCCGGGGTTAGGTGCATAATCATAGCTGCGCATCTCGCCGGTTTTCAGCAATGGCATCGGCAGGTGCGGCACCCCGTCCTGCAGGTTGGGCGGCCGTTGACCATGCCAGTGGATGATCGTGTCCTGATCAAGATGATTGGTCAGATCGACCCTAAATCTTTGGCCGGGATCAAGGATCAGCCCCTGCCCCGCCGCCGCGTTCACCAGCCCGTAAACCGTTGCCGCCTTTCCGTCGATGTCCAGCACGCGGCTGGTCGCGGTCAGCCTCAGCACCGATTGCGCCTCCGCCAGACGCGGCAGGGCGGTACTTGCGGCCATGGCGGCCGATGCGGCGATAAATCCGCGACGTGTCAGACGATGTGTCATATTGATGCTCCGTTCGGCTTTTACCAAGCCTGCGCAAAGGAAATGCCCCGCAGGTCCTGCAAGGCGCATTCAAACCTTTTGATCGGTGTCCGGCGGTCTTTGGGCCGGATCGGGGTGCTGCGAGGCGCTGATCGGGGCTGCATCAACCGCCCAACGGACGATTGCACCTTTTTCGAACGGCGCCAAAAGGGCGAGCGCGGCCATTTTATCGGCCCCAGAACACACCAGCGCGCAAAGGGCGCCATACAATTTGTCGTGCGCGCCCGCCGTCTGGTTCGGCGTAAGATCGGCCATATCCCCTGCATGATGCTGCCCCATCTGCGGTGGGGGCGACATGGCGCTTTTGCCTGCGTGCGAAGAGTCCAGCATGGCAAACAACGCCAGAACAAGGCTCAGGCGCAGCAACGAGCTGCAAGGAAGGGTGCGGCGGTTCAGCGTCATGGGAGGCAGGTAGGGCTGGACCCGTGACAGATCAAGTCACGTTTTGGAATGCAGGGGACCAAAGGCGCGTTCTTTTGGCACCTGTCCGGTCAAAGCCTGCTCTGCGCGCCGCGCATCGGCACGCCACTGCGGCAAAGCGCCGTCAAACCTGCGGGCGTCCGGGCGCGGGTGCAAAGCCGCACAGGCCCTGGTTCGCACGACCGCGACAGGGCCCGTGAACTGCGCCCGGTTTTCCGGGGGCCCCAACTCCATAGTGGGATGAGGCGACGGCAAACAAAACAACGAAAAATTTGCAGCAGACATGCGGGCCCGTGCTGTGCGGGTGGTTCTGGATCACGCGAACGAGCACTATTCGCGATGGGCAGGCGTTTCGTCGATTGCGTCAAAGATCGGCTGTGCGGCGCGCGGGGCTGCATGAATGGGTCAAGAAGGCTGAGAACAACAGCGGCCCGAAGTCCGGGCTGACCCCGGAACGCAAGAACCGCGCGCTTTGGCGGGCCACCGAGCACCCGCGCAAGGCGAGTGCATGTTTTGCAACGGACCATCCCGGTGCGGATCAAAAACCGCAGAACGGCGAGGGCCGCTGCGATCCTTCGGGATGGAACCGAAAGGGACCCGTTTCAGCGACATTTGGCGCCATCAGAACTTGCGGCGATTTGGCCGCCAAGCCCGGCAAAGGCGCCGCGCTTCGAACGAAATGATTGCTCCGGACAAAGAGGGGGCACGCTGTCGCGCCCTGATGCGGTTCGGGCTTTGACGGAACCAAGAACCATCAAGGCTCAAACGCGCTTGGCCAGAATTCTGAAACCGAGAAAACCTGAGCCTTTTCAAACATGCAGCAACCCGGCAATCGGGGCATTCTGGCGGACCACAACGTCGATCAGCGTTGCCACCGGCATCTCCTCGCATTTGGCAAATTCGGTAAACATCAGGTTCAGGTTATTAAAAATCATTTCGCCGATGGCGCGCGCATCGACATCCCGGCGGGCGTTGCCGTTCGCTTGCAGGCGCGCAATCAGATCGCAAACCTGATTGCGCAGCAACACGTCCAGCGCGGTATAGCGGCGGCTGAAGGGCGTTGCCGGCTGTTGAATCGACAGCGCCATCGCCGTGCGCCACATCTGTTTGCTCAAGTAAACAAGGGAGTGGTCAAAATAGGTGGTGATCAGCCGCCTCAATGCGTCGGCAACATCGGGCGGCGGCGCGCTGATCACGCCTTTGCCCGATTCAAGCACCTCCTCGACCTCCATGGAAACGATGGCAAGCAGCAGATCGCCCTTGTTTTCAAAGTAGTTGTAAAAGGTGCCGACCGATACTTCCGCCAGATGGGCAATATCCTCAAGCCGGGCGGCGTCATAGCCGACGGTGTGAAACAATTGCGCCGCAGCTTCAAGGATGCGGCGGTTCTTGTCGGCTTTTTGCCGTGCTCTCAGCCCCGTCATGATCGGCCTTTCCGGTTTCTAAAAATGATATTGACTTCAAAAATGAATTCACTCAATCTTTTTTTATTGACGCGGCGAAAAGCGTCCCCTGCCCTCAACATGGAGTTTGCGACTATGGCGAAAACCACGATGTCCCGCTCGGTTCCCCGAATTGTCCTTGGGGCTGCGATGCTGTGCGCAGCGGCGGCTTCGGCGCAGGCCGAAGAGTTGAATGCGCTGATCTGGTGCGACCATTCCGATCCGGCGCTGCTGGAACCGTTTGAGACGGCAACCGGCGTCAAGGTCAACGTCAAGGAATACGAGGGCACCGCTGCCGGGCTAGCGATCCTGGATCAGTCGCAGCCGGGGGATTGGGATGTCATGGTCATCGACGCCGTCGATGTTGGCCGCGCTGTCGATCTGGACCTGCTGGCCCCCCTTCCCGCCGACAAACTGGCCACGGCAGATTTCTTTCCCGAACTGGTGATGGCGGACAACAACACCCGCGATGGGATCACATACGCAGTGACCGAAAAATTCGGCTACAACACCATCGCCTTTGACAAATCCAAGGTTGATCCGGCCGATATGGACGACATGACCAGCCTCTTGTCTGGCAAATATGACGGCCGGATCGCCATTTATGACTATTACTTGCCGGTTCTGGGGCTGGTTGGCTTATCCAAAGGCATTGCGACCGCCGACCTTGACCCCGCAAAAGTCGAAGGTTTGCGCGACGCGCTTTATGCCATGAAGGCGGCTTCCAAGCAGGTCGGCGATGTCGTCAGCTCGCAGACGGCGCTGGCCACGGGCGAAGTGGATGTGCTGATCGGCGGCGGGGAATGGCTGACGGCGGTTCTGAACACCGAAAATCCCAACCTCGACTGGACAATCCCCAGCCAAGGCGCCCTGCGTTGGGCGCAGTCGATTGCGGTGCTTAAGGGGTCGAGCAAACCCGAACGGGCGCTGGAATTCGTGAATTACATCATCAGCCCCGAAGGTCAGGCGCGGCTGGCAACCTCGTCATGCTATTGGGGGATGCCGGCCAACAAAAAAGCGGGCGAGCATCTGACCGCTGACCAAAAAGCCGTGCTGCGCTGGGACAATCAGGCCGATTATCTGGCCCGCTCGCAGCTGTATCCGGTGCCGGATGCGGATCTGGATATCGCGATGCAGGATCTTTGGACAGATATGCTGCAGCAGTAACCCTTTGGCGCCCGGCGTTCGCGCCGGGCCAACGTTCAGCATTCCACGAGACTTTCATGAGCATCGAGAAAATCGAACGCCGGCGGGCCGCCGCATTGGTTCTGCCGGCCCTGATCTGGACGGCGGCCTTCTTTGTCATTCCCTTTGGCGCGATGATCTGGATAAGCCTGTCCAGCATGGTGGGAAGGGTGGTCGTCCCCGGCCCGACGCTGGGCAATTATGACCGTATCTTTGCCGATCCTTCCATTTTCAAGGGCATCGTGGTGTCGTTGCAGATCACCGGGATCGTCACGGTGATTTCCGTGCTTCTGGCCTATCCGCTGGCTTGGATCATCGCCGAACGCGTGCCCAAACGCCTGCAACGGCTGGCGCTGATGCTGGCGGTGTTGCCGTTCTGGACATCTTATGTGGTGCGCTCTTACGCGTGGCTGCTGGTGCTGGGCCAGAAGGGCGTGCTGAACAACGCTTTGATGGCGATGGGCGTGATCACCGAGCCACTGGCGATTGTTGCCACGCGCGCGGCGACCGTGATTGGTTTTGTCCACTTTTTCGTCATGTTGCTGACGCTGACGATCTATTCCAACCTCGTGCAATTATCGCCCAACTATGCCCGCGCGGCGGCGGATCTTGGCGCCGGGGCCTTTGCGACCTTTCGTCATGTGATCTTGCCGCTCACGCTTCCCGGAATCATGACCGGCGCGTTCCTGACCTTTGTTTTGTGCATCGGCGACTATATCACTCCGCAAATTCTTGGCGGCAACAACGAGCTGACCCTGCCGCAGTTGATCATGCTGCAACTGGGGCGGCGCGGCGATTTTCCGATGGCTTCGGCGCTGTCGATCGTGCTGATGGGACTGGTGACGCTGGCCTATATGGGGTGCGCGCGCTGGTTAAAGATGGACCGGGCATAGATATGACACGCCTCCTGCTTTGGGCCTATGGCGCGCTGATGTTTGGCTTCATCTTCTTGCCGGTGGCAGTTTTGGTGCTGTATTCCTTTCAGGATGGCCGCTTGCCGGTGCCGCCTTTCAGCGGGCCCACACTGAAATGGTATGCGCAGATTTTGCAGGACCAAAACCTGATGGCGGCGCTTGGCCATTCGCTGCTGGTGGCGGGCCTGTCGTCGGCCATCGCGCTGGTTTTGGGGTTTTTAGCCGCGCACGGGCTGTCGCGGCATTCTGTGCCCGGTTCGGCGATGATGCGCGCCCTTCTGATCGCACCGATGTCCGTCAGCTATCTGATCATCGCGCTTGGCCTGCTAAGCGCCTTTAACCGCTTGGGCATACCGCCATCGCTTTGGGCCACCGGGGTCGGGCATGTGGTGATCAACCTGCCGCTGTGCTTTGCCATTTTGTTTGCCGCCATGGGCGATCATCAGAAAAATGCCGAACGCGCCGCCCGCGATCTGGGCGCAAGCGAGGCAAAGGTGCTGTGGCTGATCTCGGCCCCGATGCTGATGCCCGCGCTCGCCGCCGCGTTCTTTTTGTCGGTCACCTTCAGCTGGGACGAATTCATCATCGCCTTCCTGCTCACCCGGTTTGAAGTGACGCTGCCGGTCGAGATCTGGTCGATGCTGCGCTCGGGCTTGTCGCCGGCCACCAACGCCATCGGCAGTCTTGTCTTTTTGGCTTCCGCCGCGGTTTTGATCCTGCTGGAGCTGACGGTTTTCAGAAGGGCCAAAAAATGACTGCACCCGTTTCAATCCAATCGGTTCAGCACCACTTTGGCCCCTTTACCGCGCTGGAAAACATTGACCTTGATATTGCGGCGGGCGAATTCATCGTGCTTTTGGGGCCGTCGGGATGCGGCAAGACCACGCTGCTGTCGGTGCTGGGCGGGTTTTTGACGCCCAGCAAAGGCCGGGTGCTGATCGGGGGGCGGGATGTGACGCAGCAGTCGCCAAAAGACCGCCCGACCACGACGATGTTTCAGGATTACGCGCTGTTTCCGCATATGAGCCTGCTGGAAAACGTCGGCTTTGGTCTGCGGATGCGCGGACAGTCGCGCGGCACCCGCGATGCCAAGGCGATGGACATGCTGGCGATGGTCGGGCTGACCGACAAGGCCGCCCGACGCCCGCACGAGCTTTCGGGCGGGCAGCGCCAGCGTGTCGCTTTGGCGCGGGCGCTGGCGGTGGATCCGGACGTGCTGTTGCTGGATGAACCCCTTGGCGCGCTGGATCTGAAACTGCGCCGCCAGATGCAGGAAGAGCTGAAGGCCATTCAGCGCCGGGTCGGCACCACCTTTGTGCATGTGACCCATGACCAGGAAGAAGCAATGGCGATTGCCGACCGGATCGTGGTGATGAACCAAGGCCGGATCGAAGACATCGGCACGCCGCAAGACATCTATCTGCGCCCGCGCAGCCTGTTTTCCGCCAGCTTTATGGGCGAGATCAACCGCGTCCCGGCGCGGGCCGTGGCGGGGGGAATAGACACGCCGCTGGGGGTGCTGCCGGTGCCCGCTGTTGGCGCGGGGCCGCATCTTTTGTGCCTGCGCCCGGAAAACATCGGTCTGACCGGGCCGCTGCCGCTTGGGGCGGCGCGTCTGGTGGATACGGCGTTTTTCGGCACCCATCACCGCTGTCACTTCATGCCGCTTGCCGCGCCCGACCTGCGGCTTGTGGCGCATCTGCCCGCCAGCGCGCAGCCCGAGCCGGGGGCAGAAGTCGCGCTGTTCGGCAATCATCCGGTGCTGCTGGAGGCCGGCGTATGACCGGGGCCGCCATGGGCCGCGCCAGACCGCAGGATTGGTATCGTATCCGCCCCCTCGCGGACGGCGTGACCTGGATTGACGAGCCGCATATCCATGAATTTTACCGCTGCAACATCTGGCATGTGCGCGGGCGCGAGCGGGATATGATGGTGGACAGCGGCATGGGCGTGGTCAGCCTGCGCGAATGGGTGCCCCTCGTGACAGAGCGCCCATTGGACGCCGTGGCCAGTCATACCCATTTTGACCATATCGGCAGTCACCACGAATTCCCCTGCCGGCTTTGCCACTCTGCCGAAGCCGATCTGATGGCCAATCCGACGCGCGCGAACACGCTGGCCGATCCCTATGTGACCGACGAGATTTTCACCACCTTGCCGCCCGAACCCTACCTTTCAACCGCCTACGCGGTCAAAGCCGCCCCGGCGACGCGGATTTTGGAAGATGGCGATGTGATCGACCTCGGCGACCGGCATTTCGAGGTGATCCACACCCCCGGCCATTCCCCCGGTGGTATCGCCCTTTGGGAGGCGGCGACGGGAACGCTGATCGCGGGCGACATCGTCTATGACGGCCCCTTGATCGAGGATTGCTATCACTCGGACCGCGCCGACTATATCCGCTCCATGCAGCGCCTGCTGGCTTTGCCGGTTCAGATCGTGCATGGCGGGCATTTCCAAAGCTATGGCCGCACGCGCCATGTTGACATCATCAAGGCGTGGCTTGCGGCCAAGGACCAAGCCCGTTGATCAAGCAGCTCCCCGAATGCGGGATCGCCCCTATTTAGCGCGCGCTTTGGCACGGTGGCACCGGCACGGGCCGGCACAAAGCGGGTCTTGGCGCGCAGCGTCAGACCCCGTTTTGCGGGGAAATTGGCGGCGGATTCATTTGGGGTCTGCCCGCACATGCGCGTGGGGGCGGCCCGTTTTGTCGTTCTCGCGCCGGTTGGCCTGCGCGGCATGGGCAAAGGCCGGGATCGGGTTCAAAGTGAGATGAAAGCCGCTGCCTCTGATGATCATCGCAGGCATGCCCATGCTCTGCGGATCGACTTGGCCCGTTTTGATCGCCTTGGCCCGTATTGATCGCTTTGATCGCAGCGCGCCGGCGGATGCAGTCACGCACCCGTAAAATGGAATCCCCCATTGCTCCGGCTTGCCAGCGGCTTGCGGCAAAAGGGCAAACCTGCGGCCGAGAGGCCCTTCGGTGCAGGGCTGATTGAAGACATCGAAAAGTTGACGGCGGCGGCGGTTCCCCCGCCTTCGTTTTCGGCCAAAATGCCTTGGATACGTCTTTCTGCTACGCTTCTGCGGGGTCTTTCAACCAGCCGGGCGGGGAGGCGGGCGCAAGCCCGGTTCGGGCGGTTTCAGCACATTCGGCCAAAGAGCCGAAGCGGACGGCGCGCCCCGACAGGCCCGGTGCGTAATGGGCGTATTTGCCGGAATTGGTCATCAGGTTGCGGGCCTGCGGCGGCATCAGCGGC
Source organism: Paracoccaceae bacterium (assembly GCA_031385445.1). GTDB lineage: Bacteria > Pseudomonadota > Alphaproteobacteria > Rhodobacterales > Rhodobacteraceae > CAIYZT01. The sequence goes on from JANNBM010000017.1 coordinate 40,445, forward strand.
TCGGTGATCGAACACCAGCAGATGTCGGGGAACACCTGCGCGCCAAACGCTTCCAGCCGCGCCAAAATGCCCTCGGCGCGGGCAAGGGCCAGCACGTTTTGCCCGACAGTCACGATCACGGCGGTGCCCCGCGCGCGGTGCCCAGTGGCCAGATCGGCCAGCGCCCGGCATTCAGTCAACGAGAAATGCGGGCTGCCGAAGGCGACCAGATCAATTGCTTGCGGCCCTTGGTTCAGATCGCGCCAGACGCGGGCAAGATCGGCGCGGGTGACGGTGACGGTATCGGCGGGCACCGGGAAATCCGCCGCCTCGGGCGTGTGGCCGCCGACATGCAGCATCGGTGCCGCCGAGGTGGTGCCGAAGGCCGCGCACATCGCTTTCAGGTCATCCTGCGACGGGTCCGCCGCCTCCAGCCCGGTCAGCAGGGGAATGCGGTCCGGTGCAAGCTGCCCGGCGATATAGCCCAGCATCGGCCAAAGCGCATCGTCCGGACCCGGCGGCAGGTCGATATGAATGCGGCGGCGCGGGGCGCGGTTTGCGGGCAGATAGACGCCCGACAGGGGTGCGCGGCCGGTCATGGCGATGAAAAGGTCAAGGTAATCGGGGTGTTTGACCGTGCGCGCCGCCAGTGCGGTATTGGCAAAGATCACCGCATTGGATTCCGACCAGCCGATATTTTCGCCCGCCTTCGGCGCGGTTTCCAGCAGGTAGGGCGCGCAGGTGAAGGTCGGGCGCGCGCCCATCTTGACATAGGCATCCGCCAAACGGGCCGCGCGCAGGCCAAAATCGGGCGGCACACCTTGGGTCCGCCAATTGCCATGATCGACCGAGATCGCGTTCATCGTGGTGGGGATGGACACCTGCCCCCCCATCGCCGCCATGGTTTCGGCAAAGCGCAGGTTGGCGGTGTTGGCAAGGATGCAGCCGTCGATATGGCCCTGCGTTACATCGACCAGCGCCGTCGCCCCCTGCAACGCGGCCATCGCGCAGATCACCTGCATCGCGATGCGGCGGGCCGGGCCATCCGCGCCGTCCAGCATGGCGCGGTCCTGGGCCGACAGGTCCAGCTTTGCCACGCCAAGGGGCTGCAATGGCAACGCCGCGCCGTCAACGATCAGAGCATCGCCCGTCAGCACGGCGTTTTGTCCCGCCATCGCCGTTGCAAACGCGGTCGGCCCCAGCCGCGCCACCGGCACGGGGCGTTCAAACATCCGCCCGGCAATCATCGCGCCAAGGGTAACCACATCTTCGGCCTCGCGGAACACGAAAGCGGCGGGTGCGATGCCGTTCAACGCCAGATCGAGCATCACCCCACTGCCGCTGCACGATCCGCGCGTGGTGGGCATCACCAGCACGCGGCCTGCCAGCGATTGGCCGCAAAGTGGGTGATGCGCGTCGATCACAATGCCGGTCAAGGGATCCACCCCGCCCCAAAAGCTGAGGCCCTCGTTGCAGGCCAGAACGGCGCCAGCGGCTTGTCCGGGGATGATGGATTGGCCCTTCATCGCGCGCCGCATCCTTTCAGGTCCGCGCGTTCGCTCGGCACACCGATGGGGCAATACGCCGCCCGGTTCGGCGCATTATGCGCAAAGGCTATCTCGTGGGTCATGCCGATCATCATTCCGTCATTGGCGCGCGTGCAGCATATCCACATCCTCGCCTGCCATCTAGGGGCCAGCGCCGAGATCACCGTGTCAAACAGCGCAAAGGCCGATCATTTCGCCTTTGCGCTGTCAATCCTGTCCCGTCCCATCATCTTGGATTGAAACATTGGCCAGAGCATCTGATGCCTGCGTGCGAAGCTCGAACGCGAAGGGGCCGGCCTCTTACAGGCTTGCAAGGCCCAAATCTGTGATGGTCACCGCGTCGCTCTGGCCGCATCCTTGATCCAGAATTCCGCTCGCCGCGCAGATTTCGGCCAGCACCTTTCCCTGCGGGGCCGTGGGGCAGATCAACGTCCGATCAGTTTTCTGCCGCCATGAGGGGCGGCGCGCGCGGGGGACCTGGGCCGTCCCTGTCAATGATCCCGTGCCTGACCGATGGATGCGACGTCTGTTACAGGGCAGATGACAGGACAGTCGGATCATGCCGGGAAAAGGTGGCGGCGTTCACAAAGACCGCTCGCCCAATTGCAAGCGGGGCGCCCAATCCTGCCCCGGTTCAATGCCGATTTCTGCGATCCTTTCTGCCACGAGCCGCCAAATCGCAGGATATTAAGGAACAGGCCGCAAGAACGGACGCAGCGCGATCTCGCAGTCCCCGCAGGGACATGCCACGATGTTAAGTTTCGCCAACCACCTTTGCATGGTCTGCGGCGATAACGGCGCGGCGGTCATGTCGGAACGCCGCCCTTCCTTGACGCTCCGGTTCCGGGACAGCCCTTCAGTCCTGCATATCGTGGCAGGGAAGGGGGCATCCATCGTCGGCCAAAGACGGATCAGCCGGTCAAATGTGCCCCGACCAACCTGTGTTTGCAGTTTACCTCGGAAAAACGGCGCATTACGAAGAGGTTGGCCGCGCGTGCAGGAGGATTGATGGACCGGTTTGATCTTGGAGATCACAAACGAGCGATCTCGACCCCTTCGGCCGAGGCCCAAGCCTGGTTCAATAAAGGGCTGAACTGGTGTTACGGCTTCAATCACGAAGAAGGCGTGACGTGTTTCAAACGCGCGCTTGAACACGACCCTGAATGTGTGATGGCGCATTGGGGCATCGCTTATGGCGCGGGGCCGTTTTACAACAATCTGTGGCGTCAGCACAGTCAGGACGAAGCGGACAGCACGGCGAAATTCTGTCATTCCCACATCCAGCAGGCCCGCCCTCACGCCCATACCGCCACCAAAGCCGAGAATGCGCTGGTCGACGCCTTGGCGCAGCGGTTTCAGCAGCCGCATCGCGTGGACAGGGCGACATTTGACCGCTGGGATGACGATTACGCCGATGCGATGCGCCGGGTTTATGCTGACAACCCGGACGATCACGACATCGCTGCGCTCTTTGCTGAAGCGATGATGACCCGGACCGCTTGGAAATTGTGGGACGTCAAACGCGGCGTCCCCGCGCCGGGTTCGGATGTTCTTGAAGTGCTGACGGTGATCGAACGTGCCATCGCGATGAACGAGGCCGCGAACGCGCCCCCGCATCCGGCGATCCTGCATCTGCACATCCATGCGACCGAAATGTCCAACACCCCAGAGCGAGCAATGCGATCGGCCGAGACCTTGGGCACGCTTTGCCCCGACGCGGGCCACATGAACCATATGCCGGGGCACACCTATGTGCTGTGCGGCGACTACGAAAGAGCCAAAATCGCCAGCGAAAAAGCGATCCGCGCCGACCAGATATATGTGGATTATGCCGGTCCGTTCAATTTTTATACCACAGCGCGCTGCCATGATCTGCATCTGATGATGTACACCTGCATGTTTCTGGGGCAATTCAAACCTGCCCTGGCCGCCGCCGAACAGATGTGCGCCACCCTGTCCCCCGAGGTGCTTGGCGTCCAGGGTCGCCCGCAGCTGGCGATCACGATGGAGGGGTATTTCGCCATGAAAATGCACGTTCTGGTGCGGTTCGGGCGTTGGCAAGACATCGTCGACACGCCCATGCCTGCCGATCCCGTGCTTTATGTCGTGTCGACGGCGATGCACCATTATGCCAAGGGGGTGGCGCATGCGGCGCTGAAAAACTTCGGTGCTGCCGAGCAAGAACGCCGCTTTTTTCATGCCGCCGTCGCGCGCATCCCCGAAAACCGCACGTTTTTCAACAATACCGCGCAGTCGATCCTTGGCATTGGCGAGATGATGTTGAACGGCGAACTGGCGTACCGTCAAGGCAATCATGCGCTGGCGTTTGAGCATCTGCGTGAAAGCGTTCGGCGCGACGACACGCTTGAATATTCCGAACCTTGGGCATGGATGCACCCCCCTCGGCACGCACTGGCGGCGCTTTTGGCAGAGCAGGGGCATTTTGACGAAGCAGAAGAGGTGTATCGCACCGATCTGGGCCTGAACGGACAGTTGCAGCGCTGCTCGCAGCATCCCCGCAATGTCTGGGCGCTGCACGGTTTGGTTGAATGCCTGCGCCAGCGCGGCGAAACGACAGAGATCGCCGTCCATGAAGCGCAGCTGCGCGCCGCCATGGCCAAAACGGATGTGCCCGTGACCTCGTCTTGCCTGTGCCGCGCAGCAGCCACAGCGCCGAGCTGCTGCGGCTAAAAAACACGCGGCTATCTTGTCCGCCGCCCCAAAGCGCCAGATCGACCGCACACCGCTTTGACCAAAGCGTTCGGGAGTTCAGGCCGATCGCAGCCTGGACGCCGAATACGGCGTGGCGCAGATGACAAAGCCGCTCACGCCGGGATCGCCTCGATCAGCTGCGCCCCTGCGGCGCGGTTGGAGTTGACGGCCACATCGACCCGGTGCATGCGCAAAACGCCCGGCGGCGTGGCCCGCATCAAAGGTGCCGCGCCGTGCCCCGCCTCGCCCAGCCACAGCGGCCAGTCGGCGCGGTCAAGGATCACCGGCTCGCGGTCATGAATGCCTCCCATGCCCGGCCCGGCCCCGGTGCTGACCACAGCGCAGGTTACACTGTCCCCCCAACGCTGCCAAAGCCCCGCCATCGCCATCGGCGCGCCGTCGGTGCGGGTGATGTAAAATGGCAGGCGCGTCTTGTCCGGCCCTGCGGTCCATTCGTAAAAGCCCGACGCCGGGATGATACAGCGCCGCGCCCGCACCGCCTCACGGAAGGCGGGCTTGACGGCGACGGTTTCGGACCGCGCGTTAATGATCAGCGGACCATCGTTCACCGCTTTGTACCACGACGGGATAAAGCCCCAGCGCATGGCCTGCATCCGTCGCATTCCCTCATTTGAGGTGACAGCGGCGACCGCATTGGTGGGGCAGATGTTGAAACGCGGGGCCCCGGGCAGATCGTTACCCGTGACGGCATCAAACAGCGCCGCCAGCGCCTCGTTCGGATGGGTGATGGTGAAACGGCCGCACATCGCGCCAGTCTGGCCAAAAGCGGGGCGGCGGTCCAGTGGGCTCAGGCGTCAAAACGGACCTGGTCTTTGTCCATTCGCTCGCTGTCAAAGGTTGCCTCGCCCAGCGCGAACAGGTCTTCGAGGAAATAGGCGGCCAATTCCGAGCGGGTGGACAGACCCGACTTGCGATAGACATTCTGCGCTTGCTGCCGGATCGTCGCCTCTGACGTACGGCGCAGCCCGGCGATTTCGCGCAGGGACGCGCCTTTCAGCATCAACCCCGCCACATCCGCCTCTGCGGCAGACAGGCCCCAGATGTCGAACTGTCCTTCAATCGCGCGTGACAGGCCAAGCACGAAGCGCTGGCTTTGCTTGCGCCAGGCGCGGCCCTCGTTGGTGGCCCGCGCCACTTCGCCCTCCAATTCGTCGGTGCGTTCGCACAGGCGCGACAAGCGCAACACCACCGCCGCCGCAACAAACATCGCGGCGATCATCAAAAGCCGGTCCACAAAGTCGGCCCAGGCCGGGGGCAGGTTGGTCGCCCCCGCGTCCACCGCCGCATCCGCGAGCGACAAGGCGGCGGCCAAAAGGACCACGCCAACCACCGCAAGGGCCGCAATCGTATGGGTTTTCATGCTCGCGTCTCCACCCGTTTCTGCCGCACCCCGATCCTGCCGCACCTTCGCGAAAAATCCCATCCACCTTTTGTCGGATCGGGGCCAAACCCCCGCAAATCCGCCCTCTGCCGGATTTTCGAAAACCCGCCGGACCCGCAATCTGGCGTCACCCAATTCCGGGCTGACTTGGAGACTATCATGAAACGCAGTTCCCTCGCACTTTCGATTCTTCTGGCCTCAACCTGCATGGCGCAGGCGGAACCGATGCTTCCGGCCTTTGATCCGGCCAATTTCGAGCCGATGGCGCCGATCACCAACCCCTATCTGCCTTTGATCGAAGGTTTCGTTGCCCAGATCAGCGGCCAGATCAATGAAGCCGACAGCACCAATCTGGTGACCGAAGTTTCGACCCAGACCTTCGAAGGGCCCGGCCCGGTGATCGCGGGCGTTCCGACCACTTTGATCCGTGACCTCACCACCTTGGACGGAATACTGGTCGAGGAGGCCTTGGATTACTACGCTCAGGACCAGATGGGCAACGTGTGGTACATGGGCGAAGATGTGACCAATCTGACCTATGACGACGACGACAAGGTGACCGGCACCGACCATCATGGCACCTGGCGCGCGGGGGTTGGCGATGCGCTGCCGGGCTTTGCGATGCCGGCGAACCCAGTCGCCGGGATGGTCTATTTCCAGGAACACGCGCCCTCCGACGATGCGCTGGACCTGGGCGAAATCATGGGGGTGGACGGCAACATCGACGGGCCGTCCGGGCATTATGGCAATGTTCTGGCGGTGTTTGAAACCTCTCTGGTCGAGCCGGACCTGCGCGAAATCAAGTATTATGCCCCTGGCGTCGGTCCGATCCGCACCGAAGAAGGCGTTGATGACGCGCGGTCAAATCCCGAAGCGTTTTTCGAGCTGAACAAGATGTGAAAACGGCGGTGGAGGGGCGCGCCCTCCACCCCTTCATCCGGGGGGCCCGGCGCATCGCCGCCAGCGCCCGCTTGCAATCCCCGCCCGTGCCAACTTTTCGGCATCAAACCAAACGAACCCATTGACCGCCGCCCCCCATTCGCGGCATGAACCGCCGCATGTTGATCTTCAAAATCTTTCGCCGCCCCGAATGGGATGCGCTGAAATCTGCGGGCCAGACCCTGGGCGCGCCGATTGATCTGGCCGATGGCTTTGTCCATTTTTCGGGGCAAACGCAGCTGGCTGAAACGGCGGCAAAATACTTTGCCGATGTCAGCGATTGCGTGCTGGTGGCCTGCGATACGGCCCGGTTGGGCGAGGCGCTGAAATGGGAAGCCTCACGCGGCGGGGCGCTGTTTCCGCATCTTTACCGCGCGCTTTTGATGTCGGATGTGGTTTGGGACAAATCCCTGCCCTTGGGCGCCACTGGCCATATTTTCCCAGAGGGCGTGATTTGAACGGGGCGGAGCGTTTTGGCCTTTGGGCCTTGCACAAGATGGACCCCGAACGCGCGCATGGTCTGTCGCTGCAAGCGCTGCGTCTGGGTCTTGCGCCTTTGCCGGGTCTTGTCACCTCGCCGCGTTTGGCTGTCGAAGTGGCGGGCCTCGGGCTGGCCAATCCGGTCGGCCTTGCGGCAGGCTATGACAAGAATGCCGCCGCCGTTGCCGCCCTTTGCCGCGCGGGTTTCGGCTTTGTCGAGGTCGGGGCGGCCACGCCGCGCGCCCAGCCCGGCAACCCCAAACCGCGCCTGTTTCGCCTGACCGAAGACCGCGCCGTGATCAACCGTTTCGGCTTTAACAACGAAGGCGCAGACGCGATTTCCGCCCGCCTTGCCGCGCGCCCGGCTGGCCCGGTTCCGGTGGGCCTGAACCTTGGGGCCAACAAGGACAGCGCCGACCGCGCCGCCGATTTCGCCCGCGTTCTGGCCATTTGCGGCCCGCATGTCGATTTCGCCACGGTGAATGTCAGCAGCCCGAACACCGAAAAGCTGCGCGATCTGCAAGGGCGCGCGGCGCTGTCGGCCTTGCTTTCCGGGGTGATGCAGGTTCGCGCCGCCCTGCCCCGCCCGATCCCGATTTTCCTGAAAATCGCGCCCGATCTTGGCACCGACGAGATTGCGGAAATTGCCGAAGTCGCGCTGTCTTCGGGCCTCTCGGGCATCATCGCCACCAACACCACCTTGGCGCGCGAAGGTTTGAAATCGTCAAATTCCGGGCAAGTGGGCGGGCTTTCGGGCGCGCCATTGTTTGAAAAGTCCACCCGTGTGCTGGCACAATTGTCCAAGGCGACAGAGGGACGGCTGCCACTTATCGGGGTTGGCGGCATCTGCTCGCCCGAGCAGGCGCTCGCGAAAATCACCGCGGGTGCAAGCGCGGTGCAGCTTTATTCGGCGATGGTGTATCAGGGCCTGTCCCTGGTTCCGCGCATCGCACGCGGGCTTGACAGCCTGCTTGCCGCGCGCGGATTTGCCCATGTCGCGGAGGCTGTTGGCACCACGCGCAGCGCGTGGCTGTAAGCGCGCCGCCTTAAAACGCCTTGAACGTCATCGTGGTCATCGTGCGCGAAATATGGGGCACGTCGAACAGCTTTTCCGCAAGGAAATGGCCGACATCCTGATCATCGGGGATGTAAACCTTGGCGATCAGATCCCAGTCGCCGCTGGTCGAGTATAGCTCGCTGACCACCTCGCGGTCATAAATCGCTTCGGCCGCCTCATAGGTCTTGCCGGGGGTACAGCGGAACTGAACAAATACGCAGCGCATCGGGGGGCCTCCTTTGGGATTGCCGCAGCCTAACCCGGCCCGCGCGCCACCTCAACCCGGATCGGACGGCGGCATCGACAGCGAAAGCGTGCCCGCCTGCCCTTGCAAATCCGACAGGGAAAGCGGTGCATCGGGGCGGCCCAGACGGTTTCGCACCACCCAAAGCAGCCGCTTTTCCGCCCGCGTGATCGCCACATAAGCCAGCCGCTTCCACAAAGGCAGCCCCGCCTCGGCCCGCCCACTTTGCGCCGCCGCAAACAGATCGGGCGCGAAAACCTGCACCTGCTCCCACTGGCTGCCCTGCGCTTTGTGAATGGTCACCGCCGCGCCGTGCAAAAACGTCGCCCCCATATGCGCGGCGGAGGGGATAAACGGCTCCGCCTCGTCGGGCTTTTCGATCTTGATGATCGAGGCCGCAGAAACCTGCGGATCTTCGGCCCCCACCACATGCAGCCGCGCAAAGCCATCCTTGCTGCCCGGCCCCATATAGATCACCTGCGCACCCTTGATCAGGCCCCGCGCTTCCAGATCGATGCGCTTTTTGCGGTGCTTCAGCGGCAGTTCGATCCCGTCACAGATCAGCGGCTCGCCCGGCAAAAGCGCATCCTCGGGGGCATCAAAGGCGGTGCGAAAGGCGTTGATCAGCTTGATCCGCGTCACATTGCGCCACACCAGCACCGGCGAGCGCGCCATCAAAGTGGATTCCACCCGCTCGGCCCAGACCACACGGTCATCGCGCCGTGCGGCCTCGCGGATCATGTCTTCGAAATCCTCAAACCCCAGCTTTTCGTCGGCCAGTGCGTGGGCAAGATCCAGAATCGGGTTGCCCTCGGCCTGCCGGTGAATGCGGCTGAGGATCAGTTTGCGACTGGGGTGCAACGTTTCGAACACCATCTTGCCAGACGTGCCGACCGGGGCAAGCTGCGCCGGATCGCCAAACAGCACCAGCGCCGGGAAAATCTCGCGCAGGTCTTCCAGCTGTTTTTCGTCCAGCATCGAAGATTCGTCGACAAACCCCACATCCAGCGGCTCTTCGCGCCGCTTCCAGCCCTTGATGAAATCGCTGCCGCGCAGCCCCGCAGCCGCCAACGCGCCGGGGATCGAGGGCACCGTGCTGTAAAACGCGTGCGCCCGGTCGAGCGCGATCTCCGTCAGCCCCTCCACCGCCGGTCGCGGGCCCAGCCCGGTCAGCCATTCTGCGATCTTTTCATACTGCGGATCATACAGCGGCGTGTACAAAATCCGGTGGATCGTCGTCGCCGGAACCCCGCGCAGGCGCAGCACCGATGCCGCCTTGTTGGTCGGCGCAAGGATCGCGAGCGTCCGGCGATCCTTGCGGCGCTTGGACTCGTAGTCGCCCGAGATGATCTCAACGCCGCCCGCCCGCATCGCTTTGTAAAGATGCGCCAAAAGCATGGTCTTGCCCGACCCTGCCTTGCCCACCACGGCCAGAACCGACGATTTGCCTTCGGTCAGGCTTGCGTTTTGCCCATTCGCAAGGTCGATCCCGACGGCCAGCATTTCCGCCGCCACCCGGTCAAAGGCCTCAGCCTGATCGTCAGAAAATGTCACGAGGTTTGATTGCACCATCCTGCGTCAATAGGGCAAAGCGCCTGCGCCCACCACCCTAACCTCTCGGCGAATTCCAACTCAACCAGGCTCCGATTTCGTCATTGGAATAGCCAAGTATTTCCCCGATGCGTCGTTCGCGCCCTTCATCAAATCCTGCATTGATATCGGGATCGATCATTGCAAGAAGGGCGTCAACCGACGTTTCATGGCCCCGACGAGCCACAACATAAACGTGGTAAGCACCACGGTTCTTCAGGTGAAATGTTACCGTTGTAAGAAAAAAGGTATGGTCTAACAAAAAGCGGTCCAGGTCGGCGGGCCGATAATCGCTGAAAAGCGCAATGTCTTTTTTCCCGCCCGCGAGCAGATCAAATTCGCGGCCCTCTTGCGGGCCGATACCCGAAGGCAGCTGTCCTGTCTCCATTATTCAGGTCCTGCTGGGCTTGGAGATTGGGAAGATCTGACGGCCCCATCCGATCTCATCCGTCCTTTGCCTCGCAGCTCGGGCACCGCGCCGTTCTCGTTGCGCCGCCGTGCCATGCACCGCAGGTCGTCGATTTGCAAACAGGTCAAGTTGCCATCGGCTTGGTTTTGGCGCGGGCGATTCCAGCAAAGGAAAAACACATGCCAAAGGCTAAAGTCAGTAATAGCTTCATAGATCACCTGTTAATTATGATCCGTCAAAGAATTTCATCCCTAGATGGCAATTTTGATTCAACGATGCAATCATGAATTGCAAAGGCCGCGCATTCAGGGATGTGTGCAATCAAATGTGGAACGACGTTGCCGCGCGTTGGCGGCTTTTCCAACAAAGAACCATCGACACCTAAGGATGAGAAAAACCTTCGGCCTTCGGAATGAGAATTCCTTAGTCCCCTTCGAGATCCCTCCGAATTTCCGTTTGCGCGATTTCCTCCTGCGCCACCACCTCTGCCTCGGCGGTTTTACCCGCCAACCTTGGCAGATCATTGGCCACCGCATAGGCCCTTAAATCGGACAGAACTTCGAATATCCACGAATGTCGCATGTTACCCCCCAACCACTCACCCGGGGTTAGAAGTATCAAATGCTTGCATTTGACTAAATATCCTTTCGTGGCAACAGAAAGCCCGTTCTATTGCCGGATTGGACGCAATTAACCATGTTTTCCGAGATTCGCCTGAGCGCGAAAGTGAAAGAGCGCGCCATGAGGACCGCTCATCGCGCGCTGATTTCAGCCCTGAATTCTGGCAGAATCGCCTTTAGTAAACCGTATAGGTCGAGGTGGTGCAAACATCGATGCCTTTTTCGACGCCAACCGTACCGTCCGAGAACACGACCTTGAAGTCAAAGTTGCAATAGCCCGACCCATCGTCAAAATTGATATCAGCGGACGAGCCCGATGACAGGGTCGAGGTGCCAAGGATATCTTCTTCCCATGAATTGCTGCCCGAATTGGAACCATAGAAATTGGTAATCGTTTGCCCGGAGGCGTTCACAATCGTAACATTGCGGTTGGCGGTGGACGACGAGGTATACGTCGTGGTCGAAGTCACACATCCGGCCAGACCAAACCCGAGGGCCGCCACAGCCAAGAGATTGCGCATCATTGAAAGTCTCTCCCAATTGAATGAAGGGCCGCTAAAACGGCTCTGAGCGTCACGGTAGATGCACAAGCGCCCGATCACAAAGATTTTATTACGCGCCCGCCGCGCCGCTAAATTTCGTCAGACGCTGTTGCACGGGCGCTGCATAAAACGCCAAAACCGGCCTGCTGGCGTCCGGAATTTGCAGATCAGCGCCCACCAATTGGCGGGCGATCAGAGGGGCAAGCCCCTCGGCAATGGTGCGCTCCAGCCCTTGCGGCGGAAGTTTCAGCACGGAATGCGCCGCGCTCAGCTGTGCAAGGATAGCCTCGACCTCATCGCGCAGGGCTGCCGCAGTGGGGGTTTGAACCGCCAAAAGCGCCGCCGCAAGCAAAGGCACCGGCAGAACCGGCACCGCGCGTTCGATCTGGTCCATCAGATGCGCGGCCAGGGTTTCGGTGCGCATATCTGGGTGCGCCGCGCTAAAGCTGCGCAGCGAAACCGGTTGCCCAAAACTCGCCGCCGCGGTGCCGAACCCTTTGAACCGACCCCGCAGTTTTCTCCACAGATTGCGCAGCACAAACCCGAGAATCGAGCCGATCGAAGCGCGGAATTTTCGGGTTCCGGCGGCGGCGGCCTCGGTCAGGATGCGGTCTTCGAGCACCCGGTCATAAGCCAGCCCCACCGGCACAAACACCACATCTCGGCCATCAGAGCGATACCCCGCCAAGATATAGCTTAAAAGCCCCATCTTCGCCTCACCCACCGCGCCAGTCAGGCTGAGCCCGCCTTCGGGAAAAATCGCCTGCGTCGTGCCCTCGGCGGTGGCCATCTGCACATAGCGCGCAAGCACCCGGCGGTACAGATCATTGCGCGAGCCGCGCCGGATGAAATAGGCCCCCATCGCCCGGATCAGCCGCGACAAAGGCCAGATCCGCGCCCATTCCCCCACCGCATAGGAGATCGCCGCCCGTCCCGAAACCAGCCATGTGACCAGAATGTAATCCATGTTGGACCGGTGGTTCATCACGAAAATGACCGTCGCCTGCGGGTCGATCCGGGACAATTCCGCGTCAACCTTGCCGATCCGCACCCTGTACAGCCCGCGCGACACCCATTTGGCCAGCCGGATCGCCACACCGAAATAAAGCGTGGTGGAAAAACCCGGCACAATCTCGCGCGCATAGGTGCGGGCCTCTTCAAACGCGACCGCCCCCGGCACCCCGGTTTGCCGCGCGTGGTCTGTCACCGCCTCCAGCACCGCCGGGTCATAGGTCAGCCGCACGATCATGTCTTGCCGCCGCGCCAGTTTGAACAGCTCGATCGGCCGGTCCAGCCGCGCATTTATCCGCGCAAGCGCCCGTTCGGCCCGTTTGCGAAAGAACCAGCGCACCGAGGGGAACAAAAAATGCGACGCCAGCGTGACCCCGGCAAAGCCAAGGATCAACACCAACAGCCAAAGGGGCAGCGTGACGGTGCGAAACATTGTCCAAGCCTGTCAGGAAACCGGACGCCGGTAAAGCCGATCAGTTAAAGGCAAAGACCGCTGAAAGTACGGTTGCAACCACCAAAAGCCCGCTGACCTTGGAAAGGGTCGGCATCCGCGCCGCCGCAGCCGCATCCCCGGCCCGCGCCTTTCGCGCGTTGAAAATGCCAAAAACCGCAAGCACGGCGAGCAGCAAAACCAGCGTCATCTTCAAATCAAACCAGCCGCTTAAGCCCCCCTGCTCGGCGTATTTGGCCCAGAACAGATACCCGCCACTGAGGATCATCAGTACCAGCGCCATCCGCCCCAAAGCCGCAAGCCTTGCGATGGCCATGGCAAAGACCGGCTTTTGCGCGGCGTCCCCCTTGGCCATCAGCCCGAACAGGGCAGGCCCCCCAAAGGCCGACGCCCCGGCCAGCGCCAAGCAGATCAAGTGAACCCACAAGGCCAGATTTGCGCTTAGTTCCATTCAAATTCCCCTACCATGTTAGACTTGGATCATCCGCCATTTCCGCACCCTTGCCCAGCCCCGCACCGACCCTATTTTACGGCGCGATCCGCGCCTCGGCGATCTGCACCTCGGCCTCGGCCCGCAGATCGGTGGCCGAAAACCCGGCTTTGATCGCGAACCGCCCGCCTTCAACCCGCCAATTGCGCGCGGCCTCGTCCCAATAGGCGAAATCGCGGGGGCTTAGATCAAACTGCAGGACCTGCGCCGCGCCGGCCTGCAGCCGGACCTTGGCAAAGGCTTTCAGCTCTTTATCTGGCCGCGAAATGCTCGCATCGGGCGCGCTGACATAGATCTGCACGACGCTGCTGCCCGCCTGCGCGCCGGTGTTGCGCAGGGTCACCTGCACGTGGCCCGAAGGCGTTGCCGTCAACCCCTCCAGCGCGAAAGTGGTATAGCCAAGGCCGTGACCAAAGGCGAAAAGCGGCGTAATCCCCTGCCGGTCATAGTGGCGGTAGCCGATGAAAACCCCCTCGTCATAGCGCACATGGCCCGACAGACCGGGATAAACCTCGGCATCCTGACTTTGCGTCGGATTGTCCTGCCAGCGCCGGGGAAAGGTCTGCGCCAGCCGCCCCGAAGGCTCCGCTTTGCCCAGCAAAACGTCTGCAATCGCATTGCCCGCCTCTTGGCCCGGATACCAACATTGCACAACCGCACGCGCTTGTGCGAGCCATGGCATTTCCACCGGCCCACCAGTTTGCAGCACGACGACCGTGTTCGGATTGGCCTTCAGCACCGCCGCGACCAGTTCATCCTGCCGCCCCGGCAGGCAGATGGTGTCAAGATCGGACCCTTCGGTGTCCCACTCGCCATTGCGGCCCACAAAGACCACCGCCCGCTCTGCCGACGCCGCCACCCGCGCCGCCTCGGCAATCTCAGGCTCGCCCATCGGCCGCCCGATCCCAAGACGAAACGCCGAAAACACCAGATTGTCGGAAGGGCGGTTGCAAAATTCCACTGTCACCACAGCCACCTGCCCCTTGGTGAGCGTAATCACTCCGACGACCTCATCACAGCCCTCTTCAAAGAAGGTGCGACCTTTTTTCCAACCATCCCAGGCGTTTGCCACCAACCGCCCATCCACAAACACCCGTGCATAGCCCGCCGAAATCACGCCAACCCGGTGCGTGCCAGCCTTTTCGGCGGTGAACTCGGTGCGCATCCGCGCGGAGAAGTCTGCCGGATCGGCCATGCCGCCCGCGAAGGGCGGGAACCAGAAACTCGTGGCGCTGTCCAAGGTTTCGGTGAACACCGGCTGGCCTTGAAAGCTGCGGCCGCGGTGATAATCCACCTGAACCGGACCGGCGAGCAAAGGCTCCCAGCGGTGATTGGTGCAGCCCGGGCTATAGCGCAGCGCATCCTCCCCAAGGGCTGCCACCAGCCCTTCCCAGGGGCTGACCGCGTAATGCGGGTTCAGCTGCGCCGAACCGCCGCCCATGATCTGCGCCACTTTGCCATTCGGGCCGATCACCGCAAGCGAGCCTGAGGCGGCCAGCGGCATCAACCCGCCGTCATTTTTCAACAAAACCGCCGCCTCTGCCCCCGCCCGCCGGATCAGCGCGGCGGTTTCGGGCCGCAGATCTGCCCGCTCGGAAAAGGCGCGGTGATCGTCCAGCGATCCCGCCCGCGCCATCAGCCGCAGCATCGCGCGGGCGCGGGTGCGCACGGTTTGCTCCGAAACCTCGCCCGCCTGCACCGCCGCCACCAGTTTGGCCCCCCGGTCGCGGCTTGGCCCCGGCATTTCCAGATCAAGCCCCGCATTCACCGTGGGCGCCGTGGTGCGCGATCCAAACCAATCAGACATGACAATGCCGTCATAGCCCCAGTCGCCGCGCAAAACCTCGGTCAAAAGCCAATGATTTTCCGCCGCATAGGTGCCATTCACCTTGTTATAGGACGACATGATGCCCCAGGTCTTTGCCCGCTTCACCGCCGCCTCAAACGGCACCAGATACACCTCGCGCAGGCTGCGCTCGTCGATGTCCGACGAAATCGTCGTGCGCTCGATCTCGCTTTCGTTGCCGACAAAGTGCTTGATCGTGGCCGAAATCCCCTGCCCCTGCAGGCCATCAATATAGGCCACGGCCAGCTCGGCCGTCAGCACCGGGTCTTCGGAATAGCATTCGAAATTCCGCCCATTGGTCACCGAGCGCTGAATATTCACCGTCGGCGCAAGCAGCACATGGGCGTTTTTCGACTTCACCTCATCCGCCAAAGCCGCGCCAATTTCGCGCACCAAGTCCAGGTTCCAGCTGGCCCCCAGCGCGATCCCCACCGGAAACGCCGCCGATTTGACCCCGCCAATCAGACTGCCGCCGCCGCGCGCGCCGTTCGGCCCGTCGCTGACCCGCAGCGCGCCGATTCCCAGCCGTTCAATCGCCGGAATGGACCAGAAATCGGCCCCCGACAGTATCTGCACCTGCTCTTCAAGGCTCATCTGGTTCAGCAAGTCATCAATGCGCGATTCGGTCATGGCAGGGCCCCCTCTTTTGCGCTTTCATTGCAAATCGAGCCCCAGGTTTGCAAGCTATAACGCGATTGCGGCCTGCCGATCGCCCCTTCCCCCCCCCGCGCCCTTCGCCTAACCTGCCTGCCAATTCACAAGGAGACAGCCATGACCTTTCACATCGGCGCCAAGCCGGGCGACATCGCGGAAACCGTGCTTTTGCCGGGCGATCCTTACCGCGCGCGCTGGGCCGCGCAGACCTTTTTGAAAGATGCGGTTCTGGTGAACGAAGTGCGCGGCATGCTGGGCTATACCGGCACCTACAAGGGCAACCGCGTCACGATCCATGGCTCGGGGATGGGCATGCCGTCCTTGTCGATTTATGTGAACGAATTGATCCGCGACTATGGCGCGCAAACCCTGATCCGCATCGGATCGGCGGGCGCGCTGCAGCCCCATGTCAATGTGCGCGACGTGGTTCTGGCGCAGACGGCCAGCAACAACGGCTCGCCTTCGCGGTCGATCTTCAAAGAGCTGAACTTTGCCCCCTGCGCCGATTTCGGCCTGCTCAGCGCGGCGCATAGGGCGGCGCAAAGCATCGGCGTGCCGGTGCATGTCGGCGGCATCTATTCATCCGACACCTTTTATGACGAGCGGCAGGATCTGTCGGACCAGCTGCAACGCCACGGCACCCTTTGCGTGGAAATGGAGGCGGCGGAGCTGTACCATCTCGCCGCCCGCTATGGCCGCCGCGCCTTGGCGATCCTGACCATTTCCGACCATATCCTGACGCACGAAGCCCTGCCCGCCGATCAACGCGAGCGCAGCTTTGGCGCCATGGTCGAGGTGGCGCTTGAAGCCGCCTTTGCCTGACCGGCAAAGCCGTCCTATGCCCCACCTCGCCCCCCGCGCTTGGGTTCCGCCCGCCGCCGAAAGCCATATCCAGACCCTCGCGCTGGGCGCATTGGCCCCTTCGCGCGAGGTGGCAAACCGGATCGAGGCGCTGATCCGCCAGAACCTTCGGATTCATGATCACGATTGTTTCAACCTGAACCCCGCCACGAACGTGATGAACCCCGCCGCAGAGGCCGCCCTTTCGCGCGGCCTCTGCTCGCGGCCCTCGCTTGGTTATCCGGGGGATAAATATGAGATGGGGCTGGAGGCGATCGAAGAGATCGAGGTGCTGGCCGCCGCCCTCGCCGCCGAGATCTTTGGCGCGACATACGCCGAGGTTCGGGTCGGCTCGGGCGCGCTTGCCAACCTTTATGGCTTCATGGCGCTCGCCAGTCCCGGCGACGCGATCATCGCCCCGCCGGGCAGCGTTGGCGGCCATGTCACCCATCACGCCAATGGCTGCGCCGGGCTTTACGGGCTGATCACCCACCCCGCCCCGATCAACGCCGATGGCTATACCGTTGATCTTGAAGCGCTTCGTACCCTCGCCTTTGCGGTCCGCCCCAAGATCATCACCATCGGCGGCTCGCTGAACCTGTTTCCCCATCCGGTGCCCGAAATCCGCGCGATTGCCGATATGGTCGGCGCGAAGGTGCTGTTTGATGCCGCCCACCAATGTGGCATGATCGCGGGCGGCAGCTTTCCCAACCCGCTCGCCACAGGCGCGCATCTGATGACAATGAGCACCTATAAATCGCTCGGCGGCCCGGCTTCGGGCCTGATCGTCACCAATGACGCAGGCATCGCCCAGCGGCTTGATGCCATCGCCTATCCCGGCATGACCGCGAATTTCGACGCCGGAAAAACCGCCGCGCTTGCCCTGACGTTGCTCGATTGGCGCGATCACGGGGCCGCCTATGCGCGCGCGATGGTCGATCTGGCCCAAGCGCTTGCCCGCGAATTGCAGGCCCTTGGCATCACCGTTTTCGGCAGTGACAATGGCTTCACCCGCTCGCACCAATTCGCCGTTCTCGCGGCCCCGTTTGGCGGCGGGCAGACCGCATCCAAAACCCTGCGCCGCGCCGGTTTTTTGGCCTGCGGCATCGGCCTGCCGGTGGCCGAAGTGCCGGGCGATCTGAACGGTCTGCGCATCGGCACGCCTGAACTTGTGCGACGCGGCGTCACGTCGGCCCATGCCCCCGCCCTTGCCGCCCTGATCGCCGAGGCTCTGCGCTCCAACGCGCCCGAAACCATCGCGCCGCGCACCGCCGCCTTTCGCGCGCAGTTTCAGGGCCTGCATTTCGTGACCGCCCGATGAAACAGCGCCAGCTCGGAACCGGCGGCCCCCTGGTTTCGGCCATCGGGCTTGGGTGTCTGTCCTTTGGCGGCACCTGGGGGCCGACGACGGATGAAGACAGCCTCGCCACCCTCGATGCCGCCTGGGATCAGGGCATCACCTTTTTCGACACCGCGAATATCTATGGCATGGGCCGGTCCGAAACCATGATCGGCACCTGGCTGCGCCGCGCCGGCCATCGCCCTGTGATCGCCACAAAAGCCGGCATTTCGGGCGCGCTGCCCGGCGGCGTTGACAATTCCGAGGCGCATCTGCGCCGCGAGTTAGAGGCGTCGCTTCGCCGCCTCGGGGTTGAACATGTCGATCTTTTCTATGCCCACCGCCATGAAAAGACCCGGCCCATCGAAGAGCTTGCCGGCACCATGGGCCGCCTGATCGACGAGGGTAAAATCGGCGGTTATGGCTTGTCCGAAGTTGCCCCCTACACGCTGCGCCGCGCCCATGCCGAACGGTCCGTGCGCGCGGTTCAGAATGAATATTCCCTCTGGACTCGCCTGCCCGACCTTGGCCTGATCCAGACCTGCGCCGGGCTTGGCGTTGCTTTCGTGCCCTTCTCCCCGCTCGCCCGCGGCGCCCTCAGCAGCGCTGATTTCAACCCAGCGCGGCTTGATCCCACCGAAATGCGCGCCGAGATCCCAAGGTTCACCCCCGAACACTGGCCGCGCAACCGCCCCTTTGTGACGGCCTTCGCTGCTTTTGCCGCGCAAAAGGGCCTGACCCCCGCCGCCCTCGCGCTCGCGTGGACCCTCGCCCAAGGTCCGCATCTTGTGCCCATTCCCGGCACCCGCACCGCCCGCCATCTGGCCGATTGGCAAGGCGCTGCTGACATCACGCTGACCCCGGACGACCACAGCGATCTTGCCCGCATCCTGCCCCTCGGCTGGGCACATGGCGACCGCTATAACGACCAGCAAGCCCTAACGGCCGAGCGGTATTGTTAGCCAAAACCTCGGCATTCAGAACCGACCTAACCCCCAATTATCATTCCAGAAATATCTAAGGGGCGTTAAAGGCCAAGGGCCGGAGGGAGGCAAAAACCGCCCCCTCTTACGTCTTCGCCCCCGCACCGGAACCGCCCAATCCGCAGGCCGTCAAGGGGCCCATTGCAGCACCGACGGATCGGCGATCCAACCCTCGCCCGGCTCTGGCAGCCCCGGCATCCCCGCCTCAGTCAGACCCGCCCGCAGCGCCCAAGCCGCCTGCACCGCGCAAATCGCGGCGTCCAGACCATCAGCATTGGGCGCGCGCGCAAGCCCTTCCGGCAGAACCACCGAAAACCCAAACCTCTGCCGCCCCGCTTCCCCGCTCAGCGCCGTGACCAAGGCCTGCCGGGCGGCGCGCAGGGCGTCGCTGTCGCGGCTGTCAGATTTGTAACTGATCCGCCCGCCCAGCAGGCTGCGCGCCGCGACCCCGGGATAGGCCTCGACCGCGATGCGGCTCCGGTCGCCGGTTGCAAGGCCCGGCACATGCACCCCCGCCCGTGCCAGCCTTGGCACGCCTTCGAAAAACATCAGACCAACCGGCACGCCAAACAGCTTTTGCGGGCTGACCGCGCCCGTGGCTTTTTCGAACAATCTGCTGTGCTCGCGATCGCCCGCCGCGCGGTTTTTCTTATACTCTTCCAACTCAGCGCGAAATTCGTCACGGCTTAGCCCCGCCACCAGACCCGCACAGTCCCGCCAGTCCAGCGGCCATCCAATGCCTTCCAAAAACCGCCGCGCCTGCGCAAACGGAAAATCGAACCCCGCAACCCAAGGGCCGGGCCGCATCAAAAACGCCTCGAACGCGGCGAAATCGGTCATCGGTTCGACCGCCTCGATGCGCAGACAATCCTGCTCAAGCCAGCCGCGCGCCGCCGTGATCGGCTTGGCCCTGCGCGGCGCCGAGGTGAAATCTACGCCCCATACACGCACAAATATTACCCCCGCCCGTGCGGCGCATCAAAATTCAGGTCCGGCCCAATCGGGATGATCCGGTGCGGGTTGATGGTTTCGTGGCTGTAGTGGTAATGCCGGATGAAATGGTCAAACCACACGGTTTTCGCCACGTCCGGCCGCTGATACAACTCGCGCGTGTAGGCCCATAGGTTCGGATAATCGATGATCCGGCGGCGGTTGCATTTGAAATGCAAATGATACACCGGATCAAACCGCACAAGCGTCGGGAACAGCCGCCAATCGGCCTCGGTCAGGGCATCGCCCAGCAGATAGCGGTTTGCGCTCAGATGCGCCTCCAGCCCGTCAAGACTGGCGAAAAGCGTGTTCACCGCCTCGTCATAGGCGCTTTGGCTGGTGGCAAAACCCGCGCGGTAAACGCCGTTGTTTATGGTGCCGTAAATCCGCGCGTTGACCGGCTCGATCGCCGCGCGCAGGGCCTGCGGCCAGTAATCATCCGTGTTGCCAGTGATCCCGTCAAACGCCTGATTGAACATCCGAATGATTTCCGAGGATTCGTTGCTGACAATGCTGCCCGTCACCTTGTCCCACAAAATCGGCACCGTCACCCGCCCCGACACATCGGGCGCCGCGCGGGTATAGATGTCGCGCAGGAACGGCAGGCCGAACTGCGTGTCGCCAGTGGTGCCCGGAAAATCGGTGGCAAAGGTCCAGCCATCCGACAGCATGTCAGGATGCACGACCGAGATGGAAATATGCGGCTCCAGCCCCTTGATCGCGCGGAAAATAAGCGTGCGGTGCGCCCATGGGCAGGCATAGGAAACGTAAAGGTGATAGCGCCCGCTTTCGGCCTTGAAGCCGCCCGTGCCCGAAGGCCCCGGCGCGCCGTCCGCGGTTACCCAGTTGCGAAAACTGGCGTCCTTGCGCACAAAAGCCCCGCCGTTCGACGCGGTATCATACCAAACGTCATGCCAAATGCCGCCAACAAGCTGTCCCATACGCGCCCCCGAGTTAACGGCAAACTACCGATCAATCCGCGCGCTGACCATGAACATCCGCGCAGGTTTGGCCTGCACGCGCGCACAGCCGCATTGGGCCCCGGCGCCCGTTCAGCGGTCCGCGCAATCGAACAGGGGCGCCACCACATCAACAGAGGCATCGACGGGGATCGCATACCACGCCATCTCGCGATAGCTCCAACCAAGCCGCCCTTTGCCCGTCGTTGCCAGAGCGTGAATTTCAAACTGAAACTCGCGCGGCGTGTTGACAAGGCTCCAGAGCAGCGTGTTGCGCCGAAACTCGGTGATCCCAAGCGCTGCTGCCTGTTGGCACATCGCGGCCTTGCTCACCCTTTCGCCGACAAATGCCGCCGCGCCCAACCCGGCCAGCAGCGCAATCGCGAGCGCCCATGTCCGCAACGGGCGCATGGCGAGGCAGAAAACAAGCGTGCCGCCCGCGACCAAAGCGCCCATCAAAAGTGGCTGGGCCACAAAGCCCCAAAATTGATTTACCTTTGGCAGCTCGAGCATCAAAAGCGGCGGAAATGCCGCCATCATCAAGCCCACCGACAGCCCGCCCCTCAGACAGCCGAACACAAAGGCCAGGGCCGAGACGAGCAGGGCAAGGCTTCCAAACGCCTGCCGCCGCCCTTCGCGGACCGACCCCATACAAAGCCATAGCCACCCGGCAACCGCGACCATAAGGGCGACCATACCGCCCAGCATCAAAAGCGAAAAGGCAAAAGCCGACGTGCCGCCCAAGCTTTATTTCCTTTCCCGCCAGAAGCTTGGCAGAACTTACACTGCTATCAAACCAAACGCCTTAAACCACCCGTTCGATCATCAGCTTCTTGATATCGGCAATCGCCTTGGCCGGGTTCAGCCCTTTCGGACAAGTCTTGGCGCAGTTCATGATCGTGTGGCAGCGGTACAGTTTGAACGGATCTTCCAGATCGTCCAGCCGCGCGCCCGTCGCCTCGTCGCGGCTGTCCACGATCCAGCGGTAGGCGTGCAGCAGTGCGGCGGGCCCCAGATACTTGTCGGAATTCCACCAATAGCTTGGGCAAGACGTGCTGCAACAGGCGCACATCACGCATTCATAAAGACCGTCCAGCTTGGACCGATCCTCGATCGACTGCCGCCATTCCTTGGCCGGGCGGTTGGTTTTCGTCTCCAGCCAAGGCATGATGCTGGCATGTTGGGCATAAAAATGGGTCAGGTCGGGGATCAGATCCTTGATCACCGGCATATGCGGCAGAGGATAGATTTTGACGTCGCCCTTCACCTCGTTTAGCCCGTAGATACAGGCCAGCGTGTTAATCCCGCCGATATTCATCGCGCAAGACCCGCAAATCCCCTCACGACAGGACCGCCGGAAGGTCAGCGTTGGGTCAATCTCGGTCTTGATCTTGATCAGCGCGTCCAGAACCATCGGCCCGCAGGTGGCCGTATCGACGAAATAGGTGTCCACCCGCGGGTTCTCGCCGTCCTCTTGGTTCCAGCGGTAAATCTGGAACTTGCGCACCGCCTTGCCCTCTGGCATCGGCCAGGTTTTGCCGGTGCGGATCTTGGAGTTTTTGGGCAACGTGAACTGGACCATGAAACGGACCTTCCTTTTTGGATCAGCCCTGCGCGCCGGGCAGGGTATAGAATGGGCGGGAGGGCAGTTGGCCCGACCGTTGAACAACGCATTGATCGTAAACCTGCGAGGGATCGCGGCCCGCAAGATAGTCTGAAGACACCCCAACCTCGCCGCCGAGATAGGTGCTGCCGTCGGAATTAACGCCGATCCGCACCGTACCGCGCGGTTGCTCCGCCAGACGGCCCCGCTCAAAACACTCCGCTTCGGCTTGCGCCAACGGAATCGGCCCGCAGGCCGAAAGCAGCAGAGCTCCGAAAATCAGTGCGCTTTTGATCACAGCACTCCCCCCAGCAAAGCCGGCAAACCTTCACGGATCAGGCAGGCCTGCGTTTCAGGACGTACCGCGATATCCAGAACATTGGCCACCGTCGATGTGCCCGCTTCCACCGCCACATCGCGCACCAAAAGCCGCAGGTCTTCCGCGTTCGCGTTTTCCACGATGCAGCGCGTGGCAACCTGCGCCTGATCGCCGGGCAGATAATCGTCCACCACCGGCTCCACCACCGTTTCGGCGGTGCGCCGCATCGCCTTGTCCACCGTTTCGGACGCATCGCACGCGGCCAGCATCAGTGCTGCCGCGACCAGTCCCATTCCACGCATCGCTGTTTCTCCTGTCAGGTTACGCAGTCTCATGCTGCGCCTCCCCGTGCGGATGGCAAGAGTGTGGTGATCAGCCGGGCAAGGATCCGCCGCAAGGAAACCGGCAAGGACAGCGCCCATGGGGCCGTCAAAACCGCCACCGCCTTCGGGCTTAGTCCGGGATTTTGCGCTAAAACCGGGGTCCATTCGGCCAACTTTGGTGCATCCAGGCCGATTTCCGTCAAAAACCCGGTTCCCGGACCCAGGGATTGGCGCAGATCTTCTTCCATCCGCCAGACCCGCAAATCCCCGAGCCTTGCGCGGATTTCTGCGCAAAGCGCGTCAAACCGAAAGGCGGCAAAGGCGGGAAGGGCGCGAAACTGCGCCTCGGTCAGGGCCAGACCGCGCGTGCGCAACAGGTGTCGGTACAGCGACGACAGCCATTTTCCCTCATCACGCGTGCAGGCGTGAAAGCGCAGGTCTGCCGCCCCCGCCCCCTCTTGCACCCAATTCAGGCTTTGCGCTGCGGTTTCATAAACCGCGCCCGCGCGTTTGGGCGACGGGATCGGCCCGCACAGAATTTCAGACGAGATCACCACCCGATCGCCGCGCGCACCGTCCAGAATGCCGCGCGTGGCCGCCGCAATCGCGCGCCCCGATGCCGCATCCCGCCGCTTTTCAAACGCCAGACAGGCCGCCCGCAACGGCATCATCGCCGCATCGTCGTGGTTTACCAGCACCGCCCCCAGCCGCGCCCGATTGGCCGCCAGAAGCGCCTGCAAAGACGTGGTCCCCGTCTTGTGAAACCCGACATGCAGATCGCAAATCATCAGAACTTCCGTTCTGCCGGGGCGATTTTCGCCAGCGATATCCCGCCGTCCGCCTCGGCGGTCAAGGGCGCGGTGTGCACCGCGCGGTAATCCAATCGCACCTTTGCGCCGTCCACATAGGCCAGCGTATGCTTGCGCCAGTTGGCATCGTCGCGCTTTGGGTGATCTTCATGCGCATGCGCGCCGCGGCTTTCGGTGCGGGCGTGGGCGCCGTAAATCGTGGCCAGCGCGTTCGGCATCAGATTGGTCAGCTCCAGCGTCTCCATCAGATCGCTGTTCCACACCATCGTGCGGTCCGTGACCTTGATATCGCTCATTTTCCCCGCAATCGCCGTCATCTTCGCCTCGCCCTCGGCAAGGGTCTTTTCGGTGCGGAACACCGCCGCATCGGCCTGCATGGTCTTTTGCATTTCAAGCCGCAAGCTGGCGGTTGGCATCGCCCCATCGGCATGGCGCAGCGCGTCAAAACGGTCAAAGCATTTGTCAACCTCGGCGCGGTTCACCTCGGCCACGCGCTCTTTGGGGTTCACGATCGCGCCGGCCCGGATCGCCGCTGCGCGCCCGAAAACCACAAGGTCGATCAAGGAATTCGACCCCAGCCGATTAGCCCCATGCACCGAGGCGCATCCCGCCTCGCCCACCGCCATCAGCCCCGGAAACACCGCGTCGGGGTTGTCTTTGGTCGGGCTCAGCACCTCGCCCCAGTAATTTGTCGGAATGCCGCCCATGTTGTAATGCACCGTCGGCAGCACCGGGATCGGCTCTCGCGTCAGGTCAACGCCCGCGAAAATCCGGGCGCTTTCCGTGATCCCCGGCAGGCGCAGGTCCAGCGTTTCCTTCGGCAGATGGTTCAGGTGCAGATGGATGTGATCGCCGCTCGCCCCCACGCCGCGCCCTTCGCGAATTTCCAGCGTCATGCAGCGGCTGACATAGTCGCGCGGGGCCAAGTCCTTGTAATGGGGCGCATAACGCTCCATGAACCGCTCGCCTGCCGAATTCGTCAGATAGCCGCCCTCGCCGCGCGCGCCTTCGGTGATCAGACAGCCGGAGCCGTAGATTCCCGTCGGGTGAAACTGCACAAACTCCATATCCTGCAACGCAAGGCCCGCCCGCGCCACCATACCGCCGCCATCACCGGTGCAGGTATGCGCGCTTGTCGCACTGAAATACGCGCGCCCATAGCCGCCCGTCGCCAGCACCACCATCTTGGCGTTGAAGACGTGCATCGAGCCGTCATCAAGCTTCCACGCCACGATCCCGGTGCAGCGCCCCTCCGTCATGATCAGGTCGAGCGCGAAGTATTCAATGAAAAACTCCGCGTTGTTCTTCAGGCTTTGGCCGTAAAGCGTGTGCAAAATTGCGTGGCCGGTCCGGTCAGCCGCGGCGCAGGTGCGCTGCACCGGCGGGCCCTCGCCGTATTCGGTTGTGTGCCCGCCAAAGGGGCGCTGGTAAATCTTGCCCTCTTCGGTACGGCTGAACGGAACGCCGTAATGTTCCAGCTCGTACACAGCCTTGGGCGCCTCCCGCGCGAGGTATTCCATCGCGTCCGTATCGCCCAGCCAATCCGACCCCTTCACCGTGTCGTACATGTGCCACTGCCAGCTGTCCGGCCCCATATTGCCAAGGCTGGCCGCGATGCCGCCTTGGGCCGCCACCGTATGGCTGCGGGTTGGAAAAACCTTGGTCACGCAGGCCGTGCGCAGCCCCTGTTCGGCCATGCCAAGTGTGGCGCGCAGCCCCGCCCCGCCCGCGCCCACAACGACCACATCATAATCGTGCACTTCATAAGGATAAGCTTTGGTCATGGTCAGGAATCCTTAAAGGGCAAGCTTGATCAGAGCGAAAAGTCCGGTCGCGGCGACAACGGAAGACAGGCAATAGACAAAGATAATCAACATCTTGCGCGTCATGCCCTTGGCGTAATCTTCAATCATCGTCTGCGCGCCCTTGGCAAAGTGGCGCATGCCGACCACCAGCACCAGCGCGGTCAGGATCGCCGGAAACGGCCGCGCAAAGGTGGCCTGCACCGCGTCAAGCGGCTGGCCCAGCGCGTGGCCAAAGACGTAAATCCACACCGGCACCATAAAGGCCAGCGCCACCGCGCTGACCGTCATCTGCCAGTGATGTTCCGTTCCGGTATGCGAGGCGCCCTTGCCCTCGGCGCGTTTGCGGGCGGTCAGATAACGCATGGCGGGCCCCTATACGATCAAGATTGTCAAAAGCGTCAGCGCGAAAGAGCCGATCACCACGGCCCAGCCCAACTTTTCCGCCGTTGGCAGATCGAACCCGTGCCCCGCGTCGAAATACAGATGCCGCAGCCCGGCAAGGTAGTGATACCACAGCGCCCAGGCCGAAACCGTGAACACCAGATCGCCAAACCAGCTTGTCGCCACCGCATTTGCCAACTCAAAGCTGCTGGCCGAGGATGCCGCCGCCAACAGCCACCAAACCGCCAGAACCGTGCCGACGATCAACCCGTTCCCGGTGATCCGCGTCAAGATCGAGGTGATCGACGTCAGTTGTGGGCGATAGATTTGCAGATGGGGCGAAAGCGGGCGTTCCACCCGTTTGATTTCAGCCATTTGGTTTCCTTTTGCCACTGCGTGAACGCAGCCCAGCTTCGTTTTTAGGTTAACAACCTTATGAACAAGTAAATTCGCAAAGTCACCTGCCCCTGCGCCCCGGATCTGCATCAAAGTAGAGTGCCATTCGGATTTTCCAAACTTGTGATCACAGATTTTCGCCGCGTGATCACAAAAGCCAAAGCCGCATGAGCCGCGCTTTCAACGGACGCCCATCAGCCTCCAAGAACGCGGCAAATTGGAACCCGGCGACGTCTTGCGCTTGGCTGTACCCTTCAAATCAAGGGCTCACGACTGGGCCGCCCTCATTGCTCGCCCAGCTTCAGACCCGGCGCATAGACACCCGGCACCTCTTTGGTCACCGCCTGCCCACAGCGCATCACCCCGCGCGCCGCGTCAAAGCCATAGGTCGGGCTACCATGCAGATCCCAACCTTTGGACAGCGCCGCGCTGACCTTGTGGCAAAAGTCCGAAGTGTCGTCGTCCGACAGAAATCGATAGAGTTTCATGGTGTTAGCTTACCCCCACGGCTGCACCCCAAGCCAGTTGTGCACCGCCATCGCGCCCAGCATAACGGCCGCGGCGGCCCCAACATAGACCACTTCCAAGGAGGTTCTGGCACGCGGCGGCGGCGTCCATTCCCTGTCCTGGGCGTTGATCAGAACTATTTCCACAATCGCCCAGATCAACAGGCCGCCGAACAGCACAAAAGACGGCGTGTCGCCGTTCACCACCAAATGCCCGACCGCCCAGATCGAAAACCCGGTCAGCTGCGGATGCCGCATCTTGGTGCCAAGCCAGACGCGCGGCCCCTTCGGCCCCTCAACCGCATAGATATAGAACGCGGCGAGCATCAAAAGATTGTTGATCCCGACAAGTGCCGGGCTGCGCCCCCAGAACACCGCGCCATCCGCGGACCGATACCCCAGCACCATCAGCACAACCGACAAGATCAGCAAAAGCGCCGCCAACCCCGCGCCAGCCCTGCCAAGCCGCGCCCGCGCACCGGGCGCCAACCGCTTGAACAGATGTGTGCCCGACCACAAGGCCAGCCCCAAAACCAAAAGTGCCATTGACGTCACCTCCTGACAGTACCGCAAACCCTCATGGCCACTCTTGCAGGGTCAAGGTGGATAATCCACAGGGAAGCGCCTCAACTCGGGCAGCTCACAGACGTGCCCGGATGCAATCAGAACGATGCAAGAACGTCCCCGCCCTTAACCTTTCTGTCGGGTTTGGGGCGCAGTGTGATCCCATCAGGACCAAACCTTACCCGCAGGTGCCCTATGCAGCAGCTCTTCGCCCTTTCCCTCGGAATCGCCGCCATGTTTTTCGCCGCGACGCAGTCAAACGCCC
The DNA here is from genome assembly GCA_031385445.1 of Paracoccaceae bacterium. Taxonomy (GTDB): domain Bacteria; phylum Pseudomonadota; class Alphaproteobacteria; order Rhodobacterales; family Rhodobacteraceae; genus CAIYZT01. The sequence continues at coordinate 68,500 of JANNBM010000017.1, forward strand.
AGCCGCCGGGCGCCCAATGCGCGCCGCGCAGCGCTGTGGTTCAAGTCCTCGCGGCCCGCTTTGGCGAAACGCGCCAATCCATGGGCCTTGCCGCCGCAGATCAGCTGATGGAGGTTTATGCCTCCGATGCCGGGTCATGGTCGCTGATCGTCTCAACGCCAGACGGGCTGAGCTGTCTGCTCGCTTCGGGGCAAAGCTTTGAACAGGTCCAAGAGCCGCTCGCGCTGAACGATCCGCCCGCTTAGGCCGCGATAGCGCCCCAGATCAGCTTGACCGAAATCGCCAGAAGGGCCCAGACAACGAATTGAAAGAACAGCCTTTCCGGCAGAATCTTGACAATGCGAACCCCGGCGAACACCGCCAACACCGCCACCGGCGCCAGCATCGCCGCGATCTTCAGACTGCCGACGTTGACCTGCCCAAGCTGCCAGTAAAATGGCAGTTTCAATGCATTCACATAGGCAAAGGCAATCGTCGACGTCCCGGCAAACACTGCCTTTTTCATGCCCAGCGGCAGGGTCCACACCTGATAAGGCGGCCCGCCCGTATGGCTGATAAAGCTGGTGAAGCCCGCAATCGCTGTCCAGAACAGCCCCGGCACCAGATGCGCGTGGCGCGGCGCGCTGACCACATTGCGCCGGATCAACATGTTCAGCGCAAACGCCGCCCCGACCACCCCGATCAGCCCGTTGATCCATCGCTCCGGCACGGCGGCAAAGGTGAAATACCCCACCACCACGCCAACGCTCATGCCCAGACAGGCGATCCAGAGCACCCGTTTGTCAAATTCCTTGCGGTAGGCCCAAAGCCCGAACCAGTCCGACACGATGTAAACCGGCAGCATCAACCCCGCCGCCACTGGCGCCGGCATCGCCAGCGCCATCAGCGGCACCGTCAGCGCGCCCACCACGGGCATGCCCCCCTTGCCAAGCCCGGTCAGCACCGCACCGATGATCCCCGCCAGCCAGAATTCCCACCCCTGCACGATGCCTCTTCCCCTTGTGCGCGCAATCGCCGATCATCACGGCACTGCTTTCCTGATGGGGTGCCGCACCCCCCTAAGGCTTTGTTTACGCCTTTAGCGCAAACAGTCCTTGCGGGCCAGTGGCTTGGCCCAAAGCGATCATGCTGCGGTGCAGCGGCTTGCTTTGGTGTCCCATCGGGTTTAGCATACTTGTGTATACAGCATTGCGCAAAATCCAGACGGAGGCCCTCATGGCTCGACCCAAAATTGCTCTCATCGGCGCTGGCCAGATCGGCGGCACGCTCGCCCATCTTGCCGCGATCAAAGAGCTTGGCGACATCATCCTGTTCGACATCGCCGAAGGCACCCCGCAGGGCAAGGCGCTCGACATCGCGCAGTCCGGCCCCTCCGAGGGCTTCGATGCCGTCATGAAGGGCGCGAATTCCTATGCCGATATCGCGGGCGCCGATGTGTGCATCGTCACCGCCGGCGTGCCGCGCAAACCGGGGATGAGCCGTGATGACCTTCTGGGCATAAACCTGAAAGTGATGAAAGCCGTGGGCGAGGGGCTGAAAGCCCACGCGCCGAACGCTTTCGTGATCTGCATTACCAACCCGCTCGATGCCATGGTCTGGGCCTTGCGCGAATTTTCCGGCCTGCCGCACCATATGGTCGTCGGTATGGCGGGCGTTTTGGATTCTGCTCGCTTCCGGCATTTCCTGAGCCTCGAATTCAACGTCTCGATGCGCGATGTCACCGCCTTTGTGCTGGGCGGCCACGGCGATACCATGGTGCCATTGACCCGCTATTCCACCGTCGGCGGCATCCCCTTGCCCGATCTGGTGGCCATGGGCTGGACCACGCAGGAAAAGCTGGACGCCATTGTGCAGCGCACCCGTGACGGCGGCGCCGAAATCGTCGGCCTGCTGAAAACCGGCTCGGCTTTTTATGCCCCGGCGACTGCGGCGATCGAGATGGCTGAAGCTTTCCTGAAGGACCAAAAGCGCCTGCTGCCCTGCGCGGCTTACGTCAAGGACGCGCTTGGACTTGATGGCATGTATGTCGGCGTGCCCACCATTCTTGGCGCAGGCGGGGTCGAACGCGTCGTCGATATCAAGATGAACGAAGGCGAAATGGTCATGTTCGCCAAATCCGTCGACGCCGTCAAAGGCCTCGTCGCCGCCTGCATCGCGATCGACCCGTCGCTGGCATAAGCCTGCACGCCCATCAACAAAAGGGTGCGTGATCTCACACACCGTCCTTCAAAACGCGCGCCCAACCCGGCGCGCGTTTTCATATCCCGGTAGGGTGCGTGATCTCACGCACCGCCCGCCGCCAGATACACCCGCACCGCCGCTTGCACGTGGCGGAACCGCTCGCCGCCCAAAGGCTTGCCGCCGTACCAGCGCGTTACCACCACCAGATGCCCCACAAGCCCCGCCCGCTCCAGCATCCGCACGATCACCATGCCCGCGCCCGCCTCGCCATCATCGGCCTTGATCGGGCCCTCGGCCGTCAAAAGTCCCCAGGAATGATGCGTCGCCCTGGCAAATTTCTTGTTGGTTTTCAGCGCGGCCACAAAGTCCCGCGCTTGTGCTTCGGATGGACATGTCCCGCCCGAAACCGCATATCGGCTGCCCCGGTCCGAAAGGATATTGTCCAAAATCCGCATGTCAAAGTCATCCGTAGGGTGCGTGATTTCACGCACCTTACCCAAAACTTACGCCTTGTCTGCCGCCTTCTTGGCCTCAGCCGCTGCTTTCAGCTTGGCGATCATCTCGTCCTTGCTCAGCCGCGTGGCTTTGGGCGCCGAGGCTTTGCCGTCCTTGGGCGCATTGTCCTTGAACCGGGGCGAGTTCTTGCCCACCACCACCGCGCCTGATTTTCCGTAATCCATTGCCGTCTCCTTGCGCCAAAGCGCTCTTTGACCGCTCTTGCCGCAAAACCATCGTGATCGCAAGGCCGAAGCCCGCTTGGTTGCCGCGCCGCCGCTGTCGCAGCGGTCCCTTGCGCAGGCTAATTTCAGGTTTATTTTTCACATATATCACATAGTTTCAATATCTTACAGGTTTGTTCGGGTCTGGACACAGGGGTTTTCCCATTGACAAGCGCCCCCCTCACCCCCACCAAATCCGCGCCGAACCTGCCAAGGAGCCTGCCCGATGCCCACCTTCACCGCCGAACTCGAATCCCGCCTGCTGCGCTATGCCGCCATCGACAGCCAAAGTGACGAGACGAGCGAAACCTCCCCCTCCACCGCGATTCAGCTGAACATGGCCCGCCTTCTGCAGGCCGAACTGACCGAAATCGGCGCGACGGAAATTCAGATCACCCCCTACGGCGCCGTCCTCGCCACCATTCCCGGCACCGCACCCGGCCCCACCATCGCCTTCCTCGCCCACATGGACACCGCCCCGCAGTTCAACGCCACAGGCGTCAAACCCCGCGTGATCCGGGGTTATAACGGCGGTCCGATTTCCTATCCCGACAATCCGAATCTCACCCTTTCCCCCGAAGCCTCGCCCTATCTTGCCACCAAAGTCGGCGATGACATCATCACCGCCTCCGGCCTGACCCTGCTTGGCGCCGATGACAAGGCCGGCATCGCCGTCCTCATGACGGCCGCCCGTCATTTGATCGCAAACCCCGCGCTGCCCCGCGCCAAGATCCGCCTCGCCTTCACCCCCGACGAAGAAATTGGCCGCGGCGTCGATCCCCGTCTGCCCGCCGATCTTGGCGCCGATTTCGCCTTTACCTTCGATGGCGGCGCAGTGGGCGAAATTGAATACGAAAGCTTTTCCGCCGACGGCGCCGTCGTCACCATCACCGGCGTGTCGGCCCACCCCGGCATGGCGCGCGGCAAAATGGTGAACGCGCTGACCCTCGCGGCCAAATTCGCCGCCGCCCTGCCCGCGCGTGAAACACCCGAGATGACGGATGGCACGGACGGTTTCCTTCACCTGTACGAGATGACCGGCAGCGCGTCAGAAGCTATGCTGAGGTTCATCTTGCGCGATTTCGAACTGGACGGCCTCGCCGCCAAAGGCGCTTTGCTGCGCAGCCTGGCCGCCACCTTGCAGGCGAGCGAGCCGCGCGCCACGATTAAGGTCGAGATTCGCAAACAATACCGCAACATGCGCTATTGGCTGGAAAAGGACATGACCCCGGTTGATCTGGCCCGCAACGCCGCCCGCGCCTTGGGGATCGAGCCGGTTTCGGTGCCGATCCGGGGCGGCACCGATGGCTCGCGGTTGACCGAAATGGGCGTGCCCTGTCCCAATCTGTTCACCGGCATGCAAGATATCCACGGGCCGCTGGAATGGATTTCGGTGCAGGACATGGCGCTTGCCACCCAGCTTTGCCTTGGCATCGCCGGTGCTGCCAAGTCAGACCCGTGACGCACCAGGAGCGCCCGGTTTCGCCCTATCACAAGCCCGGCTTTTACGACGAGGCTCTGGCCAATGACCGCCACCGCGACATCGTTGGCGGGCGCTGGGACGAGACCGGGCGCGCCGAAATGCAGATCCTTCTGGCGGCAGGACTTGCGCCGCATCACCATCTTTTGGACATCGGCGCGGGGTCTTTGCGGCTGGGCTGCAAAGCGGTCCCCTATCTGGAACCGCACCACTATTGGGCCACCGACAAATCAGGCGCGCTGATGCGGCGCGGCTATGATTGCGAGCTTGCCGACAAGACCCGCCTGCCCCCCGGCCATCTGGTTGAAGATGAAGATTTCGCCTTTCCCAGTGTGCCGCCCACAATCACCCATGCGCTTGCCTTTGCCGTTTTCACGCATCTGCCATTGACGTATTTGGGCCGCGCGCTGCCGAGCATCCACGCGGCATTTCCCAACCTGCAGGCCCTTCTGTTCACCGTTTTCCTTGCCCCCGCAGGCACGTCCGGCAGCCACCGGCAAGCCGACGGCGTGGTCACCCATAACGCCCGCGCGCCCTATCACTTTGACGCGCACGCGGTTCTTGGCCTGTGCCAATCCGCCGGATTTATCGCCGCGCCAGAGCCCGGCCGTTTGCCGCGCGGGCAGGTTTTGTTCATCGCTCGCCGGGCCTGAAGGTCTGGAACCCCCGCGCGCCTTGGCTGATGGCGGTGAGCGCACTGTTGATCAGTGCCGCGGTATTGGGGGCGAAGACGGGCAGATGGCCGCGGAGCCGTCTGTGTGATCACAAATTTTTTTCCTGTGATCACAAATGTCGCATTTCCCAAAGCTGCCGGCAGTTGGTTATTTGTTTGGATACTTTTTCGTGCAATGACGCAGACATCAGCATCTTTGGGGCGCCGCGATGAATATCCATGAATATCAGGCCAAAGCACTTTTGCGCAGCTATGGCATCCCGGTGTCGGATGGCCGCGTGGTGATCAAGGCCGAAGATGCGAAATCGGCGGCGAGTGAGCTGGGCGGCCCACTTTGGGTGGTCAAGGCGCAGATCCACGCGGGCGGCCGTGGCAAGGGCCATTTCAAAGAGGCCGAAGCGGGCGAAAAGGGCGGCGTTCGCCTTGCCCGTTCGGTCGGCGAAGCGGCCGAATTTGCCCGCCAGATGCTGGGCCGCACGCTTGTCACCATTCAAACCGGCCCGGCGGGCAAGCAGGTGAACCGGATCTATATCGAAGACGGCTCTGATATTGAGCGCGAACTTTACCTTGCCATGCTGATTGACCGGCAAAGCAGCCGCATTTCGATCGTCTGTTCCACCGAAGGCGGGATGAGCATTGAAGATGTGGCGCATGACACGCCGGAAAAGATCATGTCCTTTTCGGTTGATCCCGCCACCGGCTACACCGATTTTCATGGCCGCCGCGTGGCCTTTGGGCTGGGTCTGACCGGAAATCAGGTCAAACAATGCGGCGCCATCGTCAAGGCGTTGTACAAGCTGTTCACCGAAAAAGACATGGACATGCTGGAGATCAATCCGCTGGTTGTGCTGAAGGACGGTAATCTGAAGCTGCTCGATGCCAAGATGGGTTTTGACGGCAACGCGCTGTACCGGCACCCCGATATCCTGGCCCTGAAGGACGAGTCGGAAGAAGACCCAAAAGAGCTGGCGGCGCAGAAATTCGATCTGAACTATATCACGCTTGATGGCGAGATTGGCTGCATGGTCAATGGCGCCGGGCTGGCCATGGCGACGATGGATATCATCAAGCTTTATGGCGCGGAGCCTGCGAATTTTTTGGATGTGGGCGGCGGGGCGACCAAGGAAAAGGTCACCGAAGCGTTCAAGATCATCACTTCTGATTCCAAGGTCAAAGGCATCCTTGTCAACATCTTCGGCGGCATCATGCGCTGCGATGTGATCGCCGAAGGCGTGATTGCGGCGGTGAAAGAGGTGGGCCTGACGGTGCCTCTGGTCGTGCGGCTTGAGGGCACGAATGTGGAGCTTGGCAAAGAGATCATCCGCAATTCCGGCTTGAATGTGATTGCGGGCGACAACCTCGCCGACGCGGCGCAGAAGATCGTGAAAGCGGTGAAGGGCTAGATGATGATGCGCTTGTTCTGGGCAGTTTTGGCAGGTCTGAGCGTAAGTTTGCCTGCCTTGGCTGATATCTATGACGAGGCGGAAATAGAGATTTCCACCTACGGCGTCAGCGGCGGGTCGCTGGCCGAGGTGCAGGATCAGATGCAAGCGGACGGCCCCGAAGGCTTTTGGGCCTATACGACATGGGATGCCACCTGGACGGGGAATTGCGAAACCACCGTCACCGCCCAGATCACCATGCCCGAACTGTCGGACGATGCCGATCTGACCGACGCGCAAATCGACGAATTTGACCGGATGAACGCGGCCCTTCTGGACCACGAACTTGGTCATGTCCAGATTGGCCTCGACTTTGCCGATGCAGTTGCAGCGGCGGATTGCCCGGTCAACACCGATGATATCCTTGCCGAATATGTTCAGGCTGGCATCGACTATGACGCAGAAACCGAACACGGGCTTCATCAGGGGGTGACACTTGTTGAACCCTGATCCGGGCGCATCGGTCCTTAAACACCACTCCCTTGGGCCGGACTCTTCGGCCCAGTTTCACAAGTTTGACCATCGAAGGAACGCCTCATGGCCGTACTCGTCAACAAAAACACTCGCCTGATCTGTCAGGGTTTCACCGGCAGCCAAGGCACGTTCCACTCCGAACAGGCCATCGCTTATGGCACCAAAATGGTCGGCGGCGTGACGCCCGGAAAGGGCGGCGAGGTGCATCTTGACCTGCCGGTGTTCAACTCGGTCCACGAAGCCATGGCGATGACGCAGGCAAACGCCACCGTCATCTATGTCCCGCCGCCCTTTGCCGCCGACAGCATTCTTGAGGCGATTGACGCCGAAATGCCGCTGATCGTATGCATCACCGAAGGCATTCCGGTGCTGGACATGATGAAGGTCAAGCGCGCGCTGATCAATTCCAAGTCGCGGCTGATCGGGCCGAACTGCCCCGGCGTGATCACGCCCGATCAATGCAAGATCGGCATCATGCCCGGCCATATTCACCGCGCGGGCAGCGTCGGCGTCGTCTCGCGCTCGGGCACACTGACCTATGAAGCGGTCAAGCAGACCACCGATCTGGGGCTTGGCCAATCAAGCGCGGTTGGAATCGGCGGCGATCCGATCAAGGGAACCGAGCATATTGACGTGCTGGAGATGTTTCTGGCCGACCCGGACACCCATTCGATCATCATGATCGGCGAGATCGGCGGCTCCGCCGAAGAAGACGCGGCGCAGTTTCTGGCCGATGAGAAAAAGCGCGGCCGCTGGAAACCGACGGCAGGCTTTATCGCCGGGCGCACCGCGCCCAAGGGCCGGCGGATGGGCCATGCCGGCGCTATTGTGGCGGGCGGCAAAGGCGACGCGGAATCGAAGATCGAGGCGATGTTGCGGGCGGGGATTGTCGTGGCCGAAAGCCCGGCTCATCTGGGGCAGGCGGTGATGCAGGCTTTGGGGAAATAGATGACCGTTGGCCGATCCGTCTCGACATGCCTTCGGAAGTATTTCGTCCTGTCGGGGCGGGCTTCGCGGTCCGAGTACTGGTGGTTCAGCCTTGCATCCCTGCTAATTGGGTTAGGAGTGACGGTTGTCGACCTTATCCTGTACGGCTTGCGGAACGGACCTGGGCCCATTGAAATGGTTGGCAATTTGCTGGTGATTTGCCCAAATTTTACCGTTTCCGTACGCCGTCTGCATGACGTCGGCCGTTCTGGCTGGTTTCTTCTCGTGCCTCTGGCTTTCGCCACCTTGGCAATAGCTTTCGGCGCGATGTTCGGGCCCACTCTCGGAAGCCTCGCATCTGTCATTGTTGGCGTGACCATCGCCTGCGGCTTTCTGCTATTGCTCTGGTGGTATTTCCGACCCTCTACCCCCGGCTCCAACCGCTACGGTCCCAACCCTCTTGAGGTAACCCAATGACCGAACAGACCCCCAACGCCCAGTTCCACGCCTCGTCCTTTTTGAACGGGGTCAATGCCGACTATGTCGATCATCTGGCCGCGCGCTTTGCCGCCGATCCGGCCTCCGTCGATGCCCAATGGGCGGATTTTTTCCGGTCCTTGGGCGACAGCGAGGCTGAGGCCCGCAAACAGGCCGCCGGCCCCTCATGGGCGCGCGCCGACTGGCCGCCGACGCAAACCGACGATCTGACCGCTGCCATGACAGGCGAATGGGGCGTTCCTGCAGAGGCCAAGGGCGCGGGCAAAAAGATCGTTGAAAAGGCTGCCGAAAAGGGTGTTTCCCTGACCGAAGATCAGCTGCAACGCGCGGTTCTGGACAGCATCCGCGCCATCATGCTGATCCGCGCCTACCGCATCCGGGGCCATCTGGCCGCTGATCTGGACCCCTTGGGCATCGTCGAGCGCGGCAATCACCCCGAACTGGAGCCAACCAGCTATGGCTTTACCGAAGCCGACATGGACCGCCCGATCTTTATCGACAATGTGCTGGGCCTCGTTCATGCCTCGATGCGGCAGATCGTTGAAATCGTCAAACGCACCTATTGCGGCACTTTTGCGTTGCAATACATGCACATATCCGATCCCGAACAGGCGGCTTGGCTGAAAGAGCGGATCGAAGGCTATGGCAAAGAGATCGCCTTTACCCGCGAAGGCCGCCGCGCGATCTTGAACAAACTGGTCGAGGCCGAAGGCTATGAGAAGTTCCTGCATGTCAAATACACCGGCACCAAACGCTTTGGTCTGGACGGCGCCGAGGCGGTGATCCCGGCGATGGAGGCGATCATCAAGGTCGGCGGCGCGCTCGGCGTGCAGGACATCGTGATCGGCATGCCGCACCGGGGGCGCCTGAACATCCTTGCGAATGTGATGCAGAAACCCTACCGCGCGATTTTCAACGAATTTCAGGGTGGCAGTTTCAAACCCGAAGATGTGGGCGGATCGGGGGATGTGAAATATCACCTCGGCGCCTCGTCTGACCGCACCTTTGATGCCAACACGGTGCACCTGTCTTTGACCGCAAACCCCAGCCATCTGGAGGCGGTGAACCCGGTTGTCATCGGCAAAGTGCGCGCCAAACAAGACCTTCTGGGCGATACAGAACGGGTCAAGGTGCTGCCCCTGCTGCTGCACGGTGATGCGGCCTTTGCGGGGCAAGGCGTTGTGGCCGAATGCTTTGGCCTGTCGGGGCTGAAGGGCCACCGCACCGGCGGCACGATCCATATCATCGTGAACAATCAGATCGGCTTTACCACCGCGCCGTCCTTCTCGCGCTCTTCGCCCTATCCCACCGACATCGCGCTGATGGTCGAGGCCCCGATTTTCCATGTGAACGGCGATGATCCCGAAGCGGTGGTTCACGCCGCCAAACTCGCCACCGAATTCCGCCAGAAATTCCATAAAGACGTGGTGCTGGACATTTTCTGCTATCGCCGGTTTGGCCATAACGAGGGCGACGAGCCCATGTTCACCAACCCCGCCATGTACACCCGCATCCGCAAGCAGAAAACCACCCTGCAGCTTTATACCGAACGGCTGGTCAAAGACGGTCTGATCCCCGAGGGCGAGATCGAGGATATGAAGGCCGCGTTTCAGGCCCGCCTGAACGAAGAGTTCGAGGCTGGGAAAGACTACAAGCCCAACCGCGCCGATTGGCTGGACGGGCGCTGGAAATCGCTCACCACCAAGGATCTGGACAACTATCAGCGCGGCGAGACGTGGATCAAACCCGAAACCCTGGCCGAGGTTGGGGCGGGGCTGGTCCGCGTGCCCGCAGGGTTCGATATTCACAAAACCGTCACGCGTCAGCTGGAAGCCAAGGCGAAAATGTTCGAAACCGGCAAGGGCTTTGATTGGGCCACCGCCGAGGCTTTGGCGTTTGGCAGTCTGGTTGTCGAAGGTTTTCCGGTGCGCCTGTCCGGTCAGGATTGCACCCGCGGCACCTTCAGTCAGCGCCATTCCGGTTGGGTCAACCAGACCACCGAAGAGCGTCATTATCCGCTGAACCATATCCGCGCCGGCCAGTCCCGGTTCGAGGTGATCGACAGCATGTTGTCGGAATACGCGGTGCTTGGCTTTGAATACGGCTATTCGCTGTCCGAACCGAACGCGCTGACCCTTTGGGAGGCGCAGTTTGGCGATTTCGGCAACGGCGCGCAGATCATGTTTGATCAGTTCGTGAATTCCGGCGAAAGCAAATGGCTGCGCATGTCCGGCCTCGTCTGCCTGCTGCCGCATGGCTATGAAGGCCAGGGGCCGGAACATTCCTCGGCCCGGCCCGAGCGATTCTTGCAGATGTGCGCGCATGACAACTGGATCGTCGCAAACTGCACCACGCCGTCGAACTATTTCCACGTTCTGCGCCGCCAGATGCACCGCGACTTCCGCAAGCCGCTGATCCTTATGACGCCCAAATCGCTGCTGCGTCACCCGATGGCGGTGTCGGACGCCGATGATTTCACCACCGGCAGCTATTTCCACCGCGTGCTTTGGGACGACGCGCAAAAGGGACATTCGGCCACCACGCTGAAGCCCGATGAAAAGATCAAGCGGGTGGTTTTGTGCTCGGGCAAGGTCTATTTCGATCTGCTCGCCGAACGCGATGCGCGCGGGATCGATGATGTTTACCTGCTGCGCGTGGAACAGCTGTACCCGGTGCCGAAAAAATCCCTGACGACCGAGCTTTCGCGGTTCAAAAAGGCCGAGTTCATCTGGTGTCAGGAAGAGCCGAAAAACATGGGCGCCTGGACGCATATCGAGCCGGAACTCGAAGATTTGCTGACCGAGATCGGCGCGAAACACACCCGCGCGGTCTATGCCGGGCGCGCGGCCTCTGCCTCGCCGGCCACAGGTCTTGCCAGCCGTCACAAGTTTGAACAAGAAACCCTCGTCAAAGAGGCTCTGGGCTGAGCCCGGACGATAGGAGAGCGATATGACCGACGTTATGGTGCCCGCCCTGGGCGAAAGCGTTTCCGAAGCGACCGTTTCAACCTGGTTCAAAAAGGTGGGCGACACGGTCAAACTGGACGAGATGCTGTGCGAGTTGGAAACTGACAAAGTATCGGTCGAGGTGCCAAGCCCTGTGGCGGGGGTCTTAACCGAAATCCTTGCGCCCGAAGGGGCGACCGTGGACGCCAAGGCGCGGCTGGCCATCGTCTCGGCTGGCGCGAGCGCCCCCGCGCCTGCCGCCAAGGCCGAGGCGCCAGCGCCCCTCGACCCCGCCCCTGCCCCTGCGGCCAAGGATGTTGAAAACGCCCCCGCCGCGAAAAAGGCCATGGCCGAGGCTGGCCTTGCGCCCGATCAGGTGCAGGGCACCGGCCGCGATGGCCGCATCATGAAAGAGGACGTCGCGCGCACCGCCGCCGCCGCGCCCCTCGCCGCCGCCCCGGCCCCCGCCGCCATTCCGCGCGCCCCGGTGCCCGCCGATGACGCCGCGCGTGAGGAGCGGGTGAAGATGACCCGCCTGCGCGCCACCATCGCCCGGCGTTTGAAAGACGCGCAAAACACGGCTGCTATGCTGACCACCTATAACGAAGTGGACATGTCGGCAGTCATGGGATTACGCAACGAATACAAGGACATCTTCGAGAAAAAGCACGGCGTAAAGCTGGGCTTCATGTCGTTTTTCGTCAAGGCCTGCACCCATGCGCTGAAAGAGATTCCCGAGGTCAACGCCGAGATCGACGGTCAGGACGTGGTCTATAAAAACTACGTCCACATGGGCGTGGCGGTGGGCACGCCATCGGGTCTTGTGGTGCCGGTGGTGCGCGACGCCGATCAGATGGGGTTCGCCGCGATCGAGAAAAAGATCACCGAACTCGGGGTTCGCGCCCGCGACGGCAAGCTGTCGATGGCCGAAATGCAGGGCGGGTCGTTCACCATCTCCAACGGTGGCGTTTACGGCTCGCTGATGTCCTCCCCCATCCTGAACCCGCCGCAATCGGGCATCCTTGGCATGCACAAAATCCAGGACCGCCCGGTTGTGGTGGCGGGCCAGATCGTGATCCGCCCGATGATGTATCTGGCGCTGTCCTATGACCACCGGGTTGTTGACGGCAAAGGGGCGGTCACGTTCCTGGTGCGGGTGAAAGAGGCACTGGAGGACCCGCGGCGGTTGCTAATGGATTTGTGAGGGGAGGGGTGATTTCGGTCAAAAACCTGTGGAAGTCTGCGGCGGCGGCAACAATCCTTGCTGCCTTGACCGAAATTGCGGTGCTGATTAACCTTGGGCCTTCGGTGCCGTCCCAGTTATTCATCTTTGCAAACGGATCGGCGACCCTGCTCGCCATGCTACTTGGCACTTTTGCGCTGGTCTTTCTCTACACGCGCCAGCGGAACCTTTATGCCATTGTCCTCGGTCTTTGGATTGCCCGGATTGCCCTCCTGCAACCGGTTTTTGGCCATCCACCAAGCCTTCCGGCCCTGATCGGCATTGCCATCCTTTCCGGACTTAGTTTGTTCAGCATCGGGATCACCTTCTGGATTGCAGTTGAACGGGCTGACTGTGTGGAGGAAACCTTATTGTGAACGAGGGCCACCCCATGATCTCGTTTGTCCCCAACCCCCACAATCCTGCGCCTCCCTCCCCCTCGTGGGGAGGCCTGGGGTGGGGGGCAACCGTCAACTCCCCCACCCCCTCCCCACAAGGGGGGAGGGGCGGCGCCATCCCTTCAATGGACATAACAATATGACCCCCGAACTCACCGCCCTTGCCCTCGCCGCCCTGCTGCAGGCCGCCCAATTCGTCCTGTTCGCCACCCCGGCGAATATCGAACTGACCCCGAAATACACCTCGTCGCCCCGCGACAATCCTCCCAGCCGTGGGCTCTCGACGCTGACCGGCCGCCTGCAACGCGCGCTGAACAATCATTTTGAGGCGCTGATCCTGTTCACCATCGCCGTCCTCGTTGTCACCCTGTCGGGCCAGTCGAACGCCACCACCCAAGCCGCCGCCTGGACTTACCTCGCCGCC
>JANNBM010000003.1:0-22094 GCA_031385445.1 Paracoccaceae bacterium
CCATGCGCCGCGTCGTCATCACTGGTATCGGTATCATCTCCTCCATCGGCAACAATGCCGCCGAGGTCGAGGCCAGCCTGCGCGCCGGGAAATCCGGCATCGTTTTTGCCCCGGACTACGCCGAGCACGGCTTTCGCAGCCAGGTGCATGGCATGCCGCAGATCACGCTGGAAGATCACATCGACAAGCGCGATCTGCGTTTCATGGGGCCGGGGGCGGCCTATAACTTTCTGGCGATGAAGCAGGCGATTGCCGATTCCGGGTTGGAAGAGGGCGATGTGTCGAACGAGCGCACCGGGCTGGTGATGGGCTCGGGCGGGCCGTCCACCTCGAACTTTTTCGCCGCCTTTGACGCGGTGATCACCAAGGGCGCGCCGAAAAAGATGGGGCCCTTTATGGTGACCCGCTGCATGAGCAGCACCAACTCGGCCTGCCTTGCCACGCCGTTCAAGATCAAGGGCGTGAATTATTCCATCACCTCGGCCTGCTCGACCTCCGCGCATTGCATCGGCAATGGGGTGGAGCAGATTCAGATGGGCAAACAGGACATCGTCTTTGCCGGCGGCGGCGAGGAACTGGACTGGACCCTGTCCTGCCTGTTCGACGCCATGGGCGCGATGAGCAGCAAGTACAACGACGCGCCGACCACCGCCGCGCGCGCCTATGACGCCACGCGCGACGGGTTCGTGATCGCGGGCGGCGGCGGGGTTGTGGTGCTGGAAGAGCTGTCCCATGCGCTTGCGCGCGGGGCCAGGATTTATGGCGAAGTCACCGGATATGGTGCCACATCCGATGGCCACGACATGGTGGCGCCAAGCGGAGAAGGCGGCGAGCGGTCGATGCGGATCGCGCTTTCCACTCTGCCGCAAGGCCGCCGGATCGATTACATAAACTCACATGGCACATCGACCGTTGTGGGCGATGTGACCGAGATGGAGGCGGTGCGGCGCGTGTTCGGGCGCGGGCACACCCCACCGGTATCGTCCACCAAATCGCTGACCGGGCATTCGCTGGGCGCGACAGGCGTGCACGAGGCGATCTATAGCCTTCTGATGATGCAGGGTAATTTCATCACAGCTTCGGCCAACATCACCACGCTTGACCCGGCGCTTGACGCCACCGAAATCGTGACCACCCTGCGCGAAAATGTCGCGCTGGATTCGGTTCTGTCCAATTCCTTTGGCTTTGGCGGCACCAATGCCACCCTGGTCATGAGCAAATATCAAGGCTGAGGGGGCGAAATGGCTGATCTGATGAAGGGCAAGCGCGGGCTTGTCATGGGCGTCGCGAACGAGCGGTCCATCGCCTGGGGCATTGCGGCGGCGCTGGCGGCTGAGGGGGCGGAACTGGCGTTTTCCTATCAGGGTGACGCGTTCGGCAAACGGGTTGAACCGCTGGCCGCGAGCGTCGGGTCAAGCTTTCTGGTCGATGTCGATGTGGGCAACGACGACAGCCTTGACGCCTGCTTTGCCACGCTTAAAGACCGCTGGGGCACCATCGACTTTCTGATCCACGCCATCGCCTTTTCTGACAAAAACGAGTTGACAGGCCGGTTCATCAACACCAGCCGCGGCAATTTCAGCAATTCGCTGGCCATCTCGTGCTTTTCCTTCATCGACGTCTCGCGCCGCGCGTCCGCGTTGATGCCGAACGGCGGCAGCCTGATCACGCTGACCTATGGTGGATCGAACCGGGTAACGCCGAATTATAACGTGATGGGCGTGGCCAAGGCGGCGCTGGAATCGGCGACGCGGTATCTCGCCAACGATCTTGGCCCGCAACAGATCCGCGTGAACGCCATCTCTCCGGGGCCGATGAAAACCCTTGCGGGCGCGGCCATCGGCGGCGCGCGCGCCACCTTCCGCCACACCGAGGCAAATGCGCCGATGCGTTCGAACGCGACGCAGGAAGCGATTGGCGGCACGGCGGTTTGGCTGTGCAGCGATTACGGCAATTGCACCACGGGCGAGGTGGTGCATGTCGATTGCGGTTTCCACGTTTTGGGGATGCCGCAGCAGGAAAACCTCTAAGTGATCTGGCTGGCGCTTCTGGCAGCGCTGGCTCTGTGCTGGGCGAGCGCGCGCATTTTGCAAGGCGGCTGGCAGGGCGGGCGCGGCTTTCAGGTCGCCGGATTTGACAAGAACAGCGCTGTCTTGGGCGCCTTGGCGGTCGGGGCGGCGGTCTTTTTTTGGGGGCCGCTTTACGGCCTCGCGCTGATCATCGCGGTGGTGGTGCACGAATTCGGCCATGTCGCGGCCTTCCGGGTCTGCGGCCACACGGACGCAAGGTTCCGCCTGATCCCGCTGTTCGGCGGCGTCGCGATGTCCAATCAGGTGCCGGCCTCTGCGGACAAGGCGTTTTTCATCACGCTGATGGGTCCGGCGATCAACATCGCACCGATGGTGCTGTGCCTTGTGGTGTCTGACGCGGTCGAGTTGATTGAGGGGTACGATATGTACCCGCTGGCGAATTACCTTTTCATTCAAGCGCTGGTGATGGCCTCGCTCAACTTTTTCAACCTGCTGCCACTTTGGCCGCTGGACGGGGGAAAATTGACGCAAAGGTTGACCTATACCTTCGCGCCGGATCTGACGCGGTCGGTGTCTTTGGCGATGATCGGGCTGGCGGTGCTGTTGTGTCTTGCAACCAAGCAGTTGTTTTTGCTGTTCTTTGTTTTGTCGAGCGCGCGCAATCTGCTGCAATCGGAACAACTGCTGCGCAAGCAGCGCCCCTTTGAGCGCAAAACCGCCACCCTGGCGCTTGGGGCCTATCTGGCGACGACGGCCACGTTTTTCCTCGCCGGTCGCCCGCTGATTTCAGGGTTTTTCTAACGGTGGCTTTCGTGGCCGGCGTCGCTGGGGGCGCTGCCCCCCCCCCGGGATAATTTGGGCCGAGATGAAGGCGATAACGCTTAGCCGTATTGATAAGTTATTCTTGCGGCTTGGCGGCAAAAGTGCAAGTCTGAGCCCCAAATTCAGGAGGACCAACCATGGCGCAGATGATTTTCGTCAACCTTCCCATCGCGGATGTGACCCGCAGTCGCCGGTTTTATGAAGCCATCGGATACACGATCAACGAACAGTTTTCAGATGCGAACGGGGCCTGTGTGGTGGCGTCCGAAACGATCTATTTCATGATTCTGGAACATGAAAAGTTTCAATCCTTCCTCAGCGGCCCCTTGGGCGACCCGGCCAAGGCAACCGCTGTTATCATGGCCCTGTCGCAAGACAGCCGCGCGCTGGTCGATGCCTTTGCGGCCGCAGCGCTGGCGCATGGCGGCTCGGAGCCGAAACCCGCGACCGATCTGGGGTTCATGTACAACCGCACGATTTGCGATCCCGATGGCAACACGTTTGAGCCGTTCTGGATGGACCCGGCCGGGATGGCGGGCTAGGCCGTACCGTTGAAAATCGGAGATTGGAGCGGGCGGCGGGAATCGAACCCGCGTCTTTAGCTTGGAAGGCTAAGGTCTTACCATTACACAACGCCCGCTCGGCTCGCCTGTCCTAAATCAGCGGCAGGGACGCGTCAAGCCGAAGTCAGGGGCCCGGTTGCGCTGCCCGGGCGCGGCCTCAGTTTCCCGCGCCGCCCGAAAAGTTCCGATAGGTGAACTGTCCCTGCCCCGCCGCCGCTTCGGCCACAGCATTGGCAAAGATTTTGGCATGCAGGGGCGATTTGGCGCAGGCCGGATCGGTGTTGCCCGCCGATCCGCTCAGCGCATGCGCCTGACAGCGGCAGCCGCCGAAATCGACCTCTTTGAAGTCGCAGGATTTGCATGGCTCGGGCATCCAACCCGTGCCACGATAGCGGTTGAACGCCTCGGAATTGTCCCAGATCCAGCGGATGGATTTGCCGCCGCGCACCGTGTCAAACGCCATCCCGGTGATGGATTCGGCGGCATGGCAGGGCAAAACCTTGCCCGTGGGCGAGATGTTGAAAAACTGCCGCCCCCAACCGCCCATGCACTGTTTTGGCCGCGCGGCGAAATAGTCGGGCGCGACGTAATCAATGTCCAAAATCCCGGCAAGCCGCGATTGCGCCTGCAAAACCACTTGGCCCGCCTCCTCGGCCTGGGCCAGCGTCGGGATCAGCGCCGCGCGGTTTTTCAGCGCCCAGCCATAGTATTGCACATGCGCCACCTCCAGCCTGTCCGCCCCCAGATCCACCGCCATATCGATAATTCCCGGCAACTGGTGCAGGTTCTGGCGGTGCATCACCGCGTTGATCGTCAACGACAGTCCCACCTCGCGCGCCCAGCGCGCCGCCTCCAGCTTTTTGGCATGCCCGCCGCGCAGGCCGCCAACCCGGTCCGCCAACCCCGCTTCGGCCCCCTGAACCGAGATCTGCACATGGCAAAGCCCCGCTTCCGCCAGCGCTTCAAACCGCTCATGGCTTAGCATCACGCCAGATGTGATCAGGTTGGAATAAAGCCCCACATCGCTGGCATGGCGCACCAGCGCGACCAGATCCTTGCGCACCGCAGGCTCGCCGCCGGAAAAATGGATCTGCAACACGCCGATCTCGGCCAGCTCGTCCATCACCCGGCACCATTCAGCGCAGGACAGCTCGGACGAGGCGAGGTTCAGATCCAGCGGATTAGAGCAATACGGGCATTGCAGCGGGCAGCGGTGCGTCAACTCCGCCAGAACGGCAAGCGGAATGCCGTAGGTGCCCGCGCCGCCAAGCAGGGGGAAATCGGAACCGGGCGCGCTCATCGGTTTGGCTCCTTGGTCAGAAGAAAGCCCTTGTCGGCAAGGTCTTGCAGCAATTGCAGGCAGTCGCCCGCGATCACGTCGGGATCGGCGGTGTATTTGGCGGCCAAAGCCGCCGCAATATCCGCGATGCTGCGCGTGCCGTCGCAAAACTGCAAAACTTCGGCGGCAATCTCGTCGGGGACCAGCACCTTTTCGGGGGCGAGCAGCACCCAAAGATCGCGCGCCTTATCGAAGCGCAGCTTGACGTGCCGCGCCAGAACCGGGCGGCTATAAACCTGCAAAACCGGGCGCGAGCGCACTGCGGGCCCGCTCACGCCGACACCTGCGGCACAAAAGCGCCCGGCGGCGGATGGCCGCTGACATAGGCGTGAAACAGTGCGTCCAGCTGCACCCACAGCACATCGCACTTGAATTTCAGCGCCTCGCAAACCTGCTGGCGCTGCTCGGGCGTGCCCGCATGGCGCCGCACATACTCCAGCGCAAAGCCCGCATCGCGCGGCGCCTGCCCCAGCCGCGTCTGGAAATAGGTCATCACCGCAGGGTTGATGAAATCGTAATGTTTCAGCATCCCCGCAATCCGCGCTTCGTGCAGCGCGGGTGCGAACAACTCGGTCAGAGACGAGGCAATCGCCTCCAGCGGCGACTTTCGCCCCACAAAATCGACATAGGCATCGACCGCAAATCGAACGCCCGGCAAAATCCCCACCGCCGATTCCACATAGGCGCGGTCCAGCCCCAGCCCCCCTGTCAGCATCAACCAGCGCTCGATCCCGCCCGCCTCATCGCTTTGCCCGTCGTGATCCTCGATCCGCCGCCGCCACTCCACCCGCACCTCGCGTTCGCGAAACCGCGACAAAACCACCGCATCCTTGATCGGGATCGAGCTTTGATAATAATAACGGTTCAGGGCCCAGGCCTGCACCTGCCCTTTGGTCAGCGCCCCGCCGTGCAGCATATGGTGAAACGGATGCAGCGCGTGATAGCGCGCGGCGCCGATTTGCCGCAGCCGCCGCTCCATTGCCTCCGCACTTGTCAGCGGCTCGTCATCCGCATCATCCGTCACAGCCCAAACTCCTCTGATGGTGCCGCAATGTGCCAGCCCGCATCCAGCACCGCGCGGCGCGCGGCCGAGCCGGGCAAAAGCGCCGGATTGCTGTTATTGATATGCACAAAAACCCGCCGCGCGATGGTAACCCCCGCCAAAGCTGCCATCGCCCCGCCCGCGCCCGACATTGGCACATGGCCCATCGCGCGCCCGGTTTTGCGGCCCAGCCCGGCGCGGATCATCTCGTCGTCGCACCAAAGCGTGCCATCAAACAGCACCAGCTTGGCCCCCTCCAGCCGCGCGCACAAATCCGGCGTCACCTCGGCGCAGGCCGCGATGAAAAACGCCGCATCGCCGCCCGCAGTGGACAGCTTCAACCCGATCGTGTCGCCCGCATCCGCGCCCGCGTCTTCGATATACCACGCCGGTTTGCCCCGCACCGCAAACGCCTCGACCCGCAAGCCCGAAGCCGCGCCGCCCGGCAACAAAGGCTCAAAAACCCGGTCCACTTCCATCGCGATGCGCGGCACCAGATCACGCTTCAACACGTCAAACACCGGATTTGCCGCCAGAACCTGCAGCACCCGTGCATGGGCGTAAAGCCCAAACGCCGCCCCCTCGCGCAGCGACAACAGCCCCGCTATGGCGTCAATTTCGGCATTGGTCACAATCACCCCCGCAATCGGACTGCCGCGCAGCGCGCCCTTGGGATGAAGACACGGCGTTTGCAGGATTTGCTGGCGAATATCGGGCGAGGCGTTGATCAAGAACCAATTCCGGCCCCCATCCGCGCTGACCGCCACCGAGACCTGGGTGTTGCGCAGCCCCGGATCGGCCCAGGCCGCCGCGCAGACGCTGCAGGTGCAGTTCCACTGCGGCACCGCGCCGCCCGCTGCGGACCCAAGGATGACAACCTTCAACATCAGGCCCGCCGCAGGATTATTTCTGCTTGGCGCAGGCGTACATGTTAATTTCCATGCCAACCGGCAGTTCCGCGATTTTCGGGGTTTTCCAAACCATGGTATTCTCCTTTGATCTCTCGCCGGGACCATGCCACCGACCGCCCCGCGCCTGCAACGTCTTTCCGAGCCTGTCAGATAAATTGGCCGGGCAAAGCCGCCGCCGCCCGCCACGCCGGGGTAGGGTGCGTGATTCACGCACCGCTCGCCCGGCCCCGGGGACCGACGATGCCCGCCCCCGCGCGCGCCCCGCTAATTCGTCTCAACCCCGCCCTCGGCCTTGCGTCTTGCAACGTAGTCGTCGACCGCCTCACGGATCGCGGGGTCAAGCGGGGGCGGCTCATACTGGGCCAGCAGCTCTTTCCAGATCCGGTTGGCGCGGGCCGGGGCCTCTTCCGCGCCGCGTTGCAGCCAGTTGGGGTAATTGTCGCCGTTTGACAGCATCGGCGCGTGAAAAGCCGTCTCATAGCGCGCCATTGTGTGGGCGGTGCCAAAGAAATGACCGCCAACCCCGGCCTCCGTGATTGCGTCAAGGCCAAGGCTGTCCTCGCTTACCTCCAGCGGGGTGAAATAGCCCTGCATCATCGCCAGCATCTCGGCATCCAGGATCAGCTTTTCATAACTCGCCGTCAGCCCGCCATGCATCCAGCCCGCCGCATGGATTACCAGATGCGCGCCGCCCATCAAACAGCCCCAAAGCGACATCTGCGCCTCATAGGCCGCCTGCGCATCGACACTATTGGCCGCCGTGACATTGGACGAGCGGAACGGCACGCCGATGCGCCGGGCCAGTTGGCCCGTCGCCTGCGCGGCCTTGGTGTATTCGGGCGTGCCAAAGGCGGGCGCGCCGGTTTTCATATCCACGTTGGAGGTGAAGCCGCCATACATCACCGGCACGCCGCGCCGCACGATCTGGGTCAGCACGATGCCGAACATCGCCTCGGCATGTTGCAGCACCAGCGCGCCGGCGATGGTAATCGGGGCCATCGCGCCCGCGAGCGTGAAGGGCGTCACAATCGCGACCTGACCATGTTCGGCCAGACACATCAGCCCCTCGGACATCGGATTGTCCAGCTGCCGGGGCGAATTGGTGTTGATCACGCCCATCATCATCGGCTGTGCTGCCAGATCGTCCAGCGACCAACCCATCGACAAAGCGGCCAAGTGGATGCCGTCCATGGTGCGGCCCCGTCCAAGCGCGTTCAGATTCCAGCTTTTGTCCATCAGGGTGATGACCGAATGGTAGTGGTCAAGATGCCGGGTGCGGGGCGGCAGGTCCATCGGTTCCAGCGGGCCACCGGATTCCTGGTGGATCACGTTAAGCGATTGGCAAAGCTTTAGAAAATCGTTCATATCGGCAAAGGTGCCATCGCGGCGGCCGCGATCCAGATCCATCACATAGGCCGGTCCGCCCACCGATGAGAACACCATGTCATTGCCGCCAAAGCGCAGATCGCGCGCCCGGTTGCGCGCGGCGATCCTGAAGCTGTGCGGCACGGTGGCCAGATGGCCCATGACCATATCGGGGTCCAGATAGACCATATCACCGTCCACGCGCGCGCCCGCGCCGCGATAGGCCGCGATGGCCGTGCCGTTCAGCACGCGCATGCCTTGGGTGGCCAAAAGTCGCAGCGCGGATTGGTGAATCGCCTCGACCTGATCATCGGAAATCACCCGGATTGGATCATAAAGCCGCGGCACCTGACCCCAGGGGCGTTGTGGGATGTCATGGGTCGATCTTGGCGGGCGGCGTTGGCGCATGGCTACCTCAGGGGGGCAAATTCGCGGCGGGGGGGCGGATCGTCTTGCCCCAGAAGCTGCGCAAAACGGTGGGCGGAATAAACGGCATCGGCGATGGAAGACGGCTGCAAGCAATCACCAACGCGGGTCAGGTTTTTCAAGGTGCCGTCCAGCGCGCGGTACAGATCGTCCTCAGCCCGCCGCCCGGTGCACAAGATCAACGTCTCGCAAGCCAGCGTGCGGGCGCGCCCGGTATAGACGCATTCCAGTTGCGCCGCGCCGTTGTCATGGCCCGTCAGTTGCGTGAACGGCACAAGCGTAACGCCCAGCCGCAGCAGGCGTTCGAGCACAAAATCCTGCTCATTGGTCTGGATCGTAAACGTCGAGGGCGTGGCCCAGGGCGTGACAAGGGACACATCATGCCCCTCGCTCGCCAGCTTTTCGGCCCAGGCGCCCGCCATGAAATACTGCTCATCGTCAAGGATCACCACGGGGCCGAAAACCGGCGCGCCGGCAAACAGATCGTCGGGGGTCAGCGCGCCGGGCAGATCGCGCGGGGTCAGGCCGCCAAGCCCGATGGCATCGCGGCGCCAGCGGCTGCCGGTGGCGATGACGGTGTGATCCGCGCCAAAATCGGTGATGTCGGCGGGGGACATGGTGCTTTCACGAAAGATTTCAACGTTTTGCTGTTTGGCCAGCATCGTGGTGCGCCAATCGCGCACCCGGCCCCACGTCGACAGGCCCGGCAGGCGCATTTCGTTCACGATGCGCCCCCCAAGCACGCGCGACTTTTCCGTCAGCGTCACATGAAGCCCGCGCCGCGCCAATGTCAGCGCCGCCTCAAGTCCCGCAGGGCCAGCGCCCACGACCAGCGCGGTTTCGCGGCGCGGATAAGCCGTGATGCGCTCTGGATGCCAGCCGCGCCGCCACTCTTCGCCCATGGTGGGGTTCTGGGTGCAGCGCAGGGGCACCGCCTCGTTATTGGCGGCGCGGCAGATGTTGCAGCCGATGCACTCGCGGATCTCGTCGGCGCGGCCTTCGCGGATTTTCGCGGGCAGGAAAGGATCGGCGATGGACGGACGAGCCGCGCCGATGAAATCCTGCACGCCGCGCCGGATTTGCCCCACCATCGTCTCGGGCGAGGTGAAGCGGCCAACCGAAACCACGGGCTTGGAGGTCAGCGATTTGACCCATCCCACCTGCGCCTCTTGAAATCCTTCGGGCGCAAAGCGGGCGGACTTGCTGTCATTGCCAAGCGCGCCCGCCACGTTCACATCCCAAAGGTCCGGCAATTCGGCCAGCATTTCGACAATCTCGCGCCCCTCGCCCGCGCTGGTGATTCCCCGCGCGCCCTGCAACTCGTCCACCGCCAGCCGCACCGCCACCGCGCAGGTGCCGCCCACCGCCTCGCGGGTTTCCTCGATCATCTCGCGCAGCAGGCGCACCCGGTTTTCCAAAGGGCCGCCATATTCATCGCTGCGATGATTGGTCAGGGGCGAGAGGAACTGGAACGGCAAATAGTCGTGCCCGGCATAGACATAGACGATGTCAAAGCCCGCCTTTTTGGCCCGCCGCGCGGCATCACGCTGCCAGCCGCGAAACGCGCGAATATCGGATTTATCCATC
Organism: Paracoccaceae bacterium; assembly: GCA_031385445.1. GTDB lineage: Bacteria > Pseudomonadota > Alphaproteobacteria > Rhodobacterales > Rhodobacteraceae > CAIYZT01. Next base: position 10,086 of record JANNBM010000003.1, read on the forward strand.
ATTCGGGCGGTTGAGGGCAGATGATAGAGGGCGGGATGTTCGGAAGGTGCAAGCGTGGGAACGCGGGTCAGCCGGTTGCAGGCATGGCCGCCGCCATGCCAAAGCTCCACCCCCGCAAGCGCGCCATGGGCATGGATGGCATCGGCTGTCAGGGCAAGCGGCGCGATGTCTTCGTCGCCCCACAGCGTCAAAAACGCATGCGGACTGTCGTCGGATGACGGATGGATCGAGCAATATTCGGTGCAAACCACGCCCCAACCGCCCTCGGCCTTGATGCCGCGCAGGGCGGCACCGGACTGTGGGCGCTGCCAGCCAAAGCCGGTGGCGTGCGGGGTTTGATAAAACCGGTTGGGCGCGGTGTGCGGTCCGATCTTGACCGGCTCGAACAAAACGGCATGTCTTGGATCCATGGGCATCGACGGCGTCCTCTTGCGTCCAGCCTAGCAGTTGTTATATGACCGTTCAACAAGAAAGATATACCGTGCCAACTTCCTCCGAGCCCCGTTTCAAACGCCTGAACGCTGATGACCGCGCGGCCGAATTGGTGCAGGCGGGGCTAGCGGTTTTGGCGACGGGGGGCATCACCGCCTTTACCATCGACAATGTCTGCAAAAGCGCCGGGGTTTCGCGCGGGCTGATCGGGCATCATTTTGGCGGCAAGGACGGGCTTTTGGCCGCCTGCTATGCCGCCGCCTATGCGCCCCTTTTGCAGGTTTTGCAGGGCCAGGAGCCGCCGCAATCCCTGACCGATCTGATTGAAGAATTGTTCTCGGACCGACAGCTGCGCCGCGAAGGGCTGAACATCTGGCTCGCGCTATGGGGCGAAATTGCGGTCAACGCGCGCCTGCGGGCCGAGCACCGGGCGCATTACCGGATCTATCATTCCGTCCTGTCCGCCGCCATCGCCCGGCATCTGAACCGCGAGATTCACGTGGCCGACCGCGCCCTTGCCACCGCGCTGATTGCCCTTTTGGACGGGGTTTGGGTGGAATTCTGCATCGCGCCCGAAGAGATGAGCCGCGATCAGGCGCGCGCTGCCGTTCAAACCCTGCTTGGCCCGCATCTGGGGCCGATCTGACCGCACCAACAATTCAATTGCGCCGGGCCTTTGGCTCCACCACTCTGGCCCAAACTCCCGTTTTCCAGGAAAAACCATGACGGCGACCACGCAAGAAACCATCAAAGACACCGCCGCGTTGCCCCGCGTGGTGCGCGCGCGCGGCAGTTATCTTTGGGACGCGAGCGGCAAGCAATATATCGACGGATCCGGCGGGGCGGCGGTGTACTGCATCGGCCACGCAAATGCCGAGGTGAACCGCGCGATTTCCGACCAGCTTGGCCAGATCGCCCACGGCTACCGCTATAATTTCACCACGGACGCGCTGGAGGATCTGACCGAGATCATCCGCGCGCGTCTGGGCGGGACCCTGCGCGAGATGGTTTTCGTGACCGGCGGGTCGGAGGCGGTGGAAAGCTGCATGAAAATCGCGCTGCAATACCAAACCGCGATTGATCAGAAATCGCGGCGGCTGTTTATCAGCCGGGAGCGGTCCTGGCATGGTAACACCTTGGGGGCACTGGGCCTTTCCGGCTTTGCCGAGCGAACTGCGGCCTATGAGGGGGCGTTTATCCCGTCAGTCAAGGTGCCGCCCGGCAACATTTACCGCCCGATGCCGGGGGCCACGGCCGAAACCGCCGGGGCCTTTGCCGCCGCCGCCCTTGAGGCCGCGATCCTGGATGCGGGGCCAGGGCGCGTCGCGGCTTTCGTCTTTGAACCGGTGGTCGGGGCAGCGGGCGGCTGCGTGCCCGCTCCGCCCGGCTATGCCGCCGCCGTGCGCGAGATCTGCACGCGCCACGGCGTCTTGATGATCGCAGACGAGGTGATGTGCGGCGCGGGGCGCTGCGGCACATGGTCCGCGCTTGCCCATGACGGGGTTGAACCTGATCTGATGTCCATCGCCAAGGGGCTGGCCGCCGGCTATCAGCCGCTGGGCGCGGCGATCTGCACCACGCAGGTCTGGCAGGCGATCCGGGCGCGCGACGGCGCCTTTGGCACCGGGCACACTTTTACCGGGCATACCGCCGCCTGCGCCGCAGGGGTGGCTGTGCAGACCATCATCACGCGCGAAGGGCTGGTGGAAAAGGTCGCGGCAAATGGCCCGCGGTTGAAAGGCTGGCTGGCGGAGGCGCTTGCCGGCGTGGACGCCATCGGCGATATCCGGGGGCGCGGACATTTTATCGCGTTGGAACTGGTCGCACACCGCGAAACCAAGCACCCCTTTGACGCCGCGCGCAAACTTTTCCTGAAAATCCGCGCGCAGGCCATGGAAAACGGGCTGATCTGCTATCCGGCCGGCGGCAACGTTGACGGGGTCAATGGCGACATCGTCATCTTTGCGCCGCCCTATACCTGCACCGATGACGAGCTGACCGAGATCGTGGACAAGGGCGCGCGGTCGGTCCGGCAGGTGCTGCAAGCCGAAGGGCTTGGTTGATTTTCAGCGCAGACCAGTGCCAGCTTACTGAGCTGGTTTACGGCGCCAATACCGCGCTGATGACCGGATCGGTCTTGTCCGCCGACAAGTCCTCTTCGATCTTGATAAGCCCGATGCCGCGCGCATAGGTGCTGCGGTCACGCAATTCGGCGTCGGTGGTGCTTTCGGTATAGACCACCACCTGCTCGCCCAAGGATTCGACCACGGAAAACTCCGTCTCGTCCGCCTTTGGCGCATGGGCGCGGAACATCGGCTTGGCCAACACTGGCTGCACCTCGATCACGATCCCCGGCTCCGCGCCGTCGACACCGGCGGTCCAGGATGGCGCCTGACCCTTGGAAACCAACGTTCCGGCATCGTCGTATTCATAGGCCGTCACATCCTCGCCAAAATACCAGACCGCGCCGGCATTGTCGGTGGCAAAGTAATCGAGCGAGCTTTCGGTCAAAAGGCCGCCTTCATATTCGTCGTCCAAAATCGCCACGGTCTGCACGCCCAGCAGGATCGGCCCCGGCCCGTTGATGGTGCGGATCAGCGAGAACGGCTCTGCCCCGCCGCCTGTTTGGATGGTGCCGGTCAGGGTGGCCACCTGGCCCTGCTCCATCGGGAAATAGGGGTTGGGCAGCGGCGCGGTAAAATTGCCCGCATCAAAGGCGGGCAGCAAGGCGTCGGCCTGGGCGCACAGCGGCTGGGCAAGAGCGGTCATAAAGATCAGGGTTTTCATCGCAGGTCCTTTCAAGGGGGTTCGGTGTGCTGCAAACCTGCACCATCACGCCCCGGCTTGAAAATCCGCTTGATGGCGTATCGCATTGGGCGGATTGATCAGGCGCCCCCTTTGGCGCATTAATCCGGGGCCCTCAAAGATTGGACCGCCCAATGCCCCGCCGCCTTGTCCTGATCGCTTTGGCCCTGTGCCTGATCTGCGCTTGCCTTGTTTTTGTGGAGCTGGTCCGCAGCGAAGGAGCCGTGACACTTGGCATGGTTCTGGGCGAGGTTTGGGAAAAGGGCACGCTGATAGCGGGTATGGCGGGGGTCGTCTGGGCCATCCAAGGCGTGCGCGATCTGCGCGAAGGGCAAAAAGCGCTGACCAACAACCTTGCGCGGGCGGCGGCGCAGGGCGAAAGCTGGCGTGAAGGTCGGCAGCCCGAGCTTGCCGCACTTGGTCTGGCGATCGAGGACGAGTTTCGCAAATGGCAGCTGTCGCCCGCAGAGATCGACATCGCGGGTCTGATGCTCAAAGGCGCGACGTTCAAGGAAATCGCCCTTGCCCGCGACACATCCGAAGCCACAATCCGCCAGCAGGCCCAGTCGATTTATCGTAAATCGGGTCTGTCAGGGCGCGCCGAATTGTCGGCCTATTTCCTTGAATCGCTGTTCGACGCCACCGACGAGTTTCGCCAAAAGCGCACGCCTGCCCTGATCAAATCCTGATCCCCCCTTCCCCATCCCCCTTCCGCCGTGCCATCGTGAAAGGCGGAGGCTTTTCATGTCCAAAATCATCATTTCCTGCGCGATCACCGGGTCAATTCATACCCCCTCGATGTCGCCGCATTTGCCGGTCACGGCCGAGCAAATCGCCGCCTCCGCCATCGGCGCGGCGCAGGCGGGTGCGACGATCCTTCATTTGCATGCACGCGATCCTGCCACCGGCCACCCCTCATCAAACCCGGACCATTGGGCGGGGTTTCTGCCGCAGATCAAAGCGGGCTGCGGGGCGGTGGTGAACATGACCACGGGCGGCTCGGCGATCATGACGCTGGACCAAAGGCTTGCCGCGCCGCGCCGCTTTGCGCCAGAAATGTGCAGCCTGAACATGGGGTCGATGAATTTCGCGCTGTACCCGATGGCGGCCAAGATCACGGACTGGAAGCACGCATGGGAAAAGCCGTTTCTGGAGAATACCGACGATCTGGTGTTCAAAAACACCCCCCGCGACATCGGGACGGTCCTGTCGGATATGGGCGCGCGCGGGGCGCGGTTTGAATTTGAATGCTATGACATGAGCCATCTTTACATGCTCAAACACTTCGTGGACCGGGGCGCGGTCACGGGGCCGCTGTTCCTGCAATTCGTTTTTGGGGTTCTGGGCGGCATGGCGCCCGATCCTGACATGCTGACGCTGATGCGGCGCACGGCGGACCGGCTTTTTGGCGACGGATTTCAGTTTTCGGTGCTGGCGGCAGGGCGCGCGCAGATCCCGATGGCGACGATGGCCGCCGCGATGGGCGGGCATGTGCGCGTCGGGCTGGAGGACAGTTTGTACATCGCCAGGGGCGAGCTGGCGACCAGCAACGCCCAGCAGGTCACGCTGATCCGGCAGATCGTGGAGCGGATGGGGCGCGAGGTTGCGGCCCCTGCCGAGGCCCGCGCGATGCTTGGGCTGAAAGGCGCGGGCGAGGTGGGGTTTTGAACGCGCATATCCGCCGCGCAGTCGCGGGCGATGCCGCGCTGATCCATCAGCTTTTGGCCGAGATGGCCGCCGCTGAAGGCGGCGAGATCAAGGGCACCGCCCAGACGATTGCGCAACACGGCTTTGGCCCCAAGCCCCGCTTTCGCGTGCTTTTGGCCGAATCGAGCTTCCCCCTCGGCCTGATCCTTTACTTTCCCGAATATTCCAGCTGGCGCGGGCAGATGGGCGTCTATGTGCAGGACATCTTTGTGCGCCCCGCCGCGCGCGGCCTCGGCCTTGGCCGCATCCTTCTGGCCAAAGCCTGTCAGGATGCAGACTGGAACCCGCAGTTCCTGACCCTGATGGTGGGCCGCAAAAACGCAAGCGCCCGCGCCTTTTACGGCGCCCTTGGCTTTGGCGCGCGGGGCAAATCCGATCCCCTGATCCTGGACGGGACGGGCCTTGCCGCCCTGATCGCCCCATGATTGCGGTTTTTGACCCCGCCCAGCGCGCCCATGATCCAACGTTCTTCTTGTCCTCGGGCGCGCCGCAGCCCTGCCCCGAACAGCCCGCCCGAATCGATGCGCTCCTGACCGCGGTGCAGCGCCTCAGCCTGCCGATCAAAACGCCCAATGATGCCGGGCTGGCCCCGATCCTCGCCGTTCATCCCGCGCGCTACCTGACGTTTTTGCAGACCATTCACCAAAGATGGGCCCGCATTCCGGGCGCAAGCGCCGAGGTGATCCCCAATATCCACCCCGCCAACCGCAGCGACGGCTATCCGCTGTCCGCCGTCGGTCAGGCGGGATTTCACATGGCTGACACTTCCTGCCCGATTTCGGCGCAGACCTGGGGCGCGGCCTGTGCCTCGGCGCAAACCGCAATCCATGCCGCCGATCTGATCGCCCATGGCGCGCGCGCCGCCTACGCGCTTTGCCGCCCGCCCGGCCATCACGCCTTTGCCGAGCTTGCAGGCGGGTTCTGCTATCTGAACAATTCCGCCATAGCAGCCCAGCGCCTCACTTCCGCTGGCCGCCGGGTCGCGGTCCTCGATGTCGATCTGCACCACGGCAACGGCTCGCAAGGCATCTTTTACAGCCGCGCCGACGTTCTGACGATCTCAATCCACGCCCATCCCGAACGCTACTACCCCTTCTTCTGGGGCTATCCCACCGAACACGGCGAGGCCGAGGGCATCGGCGCCAACCTGAACCTGTGCCTTGATCGCGGCACCAGGGATGCGGGGTTCATGACCGCCCTCGAAAAGGCTCTGCGGACGCTCACCCTTTGGAACGCCGACACGGTCGTGCTCGCCCTTGGTCTTGACGCGTTCGAAGGCGATCCTTTTGCGGGCCTCAAGGTCACCACCCGAGGCTTCCACCAGATCGGTCGCGCCATCGCCGGGCTTAACCTGCCTACCCTGATTGTACAGGAAGGCGGCTATCTCTGCCCTGAACTTGGCGACAATCTGGCAGCGGTCCTGACGGCTTTCTAAGGCGGCTGTCGCCCCCTTTTCAACGTGGCCCAAACATCCATTGGGGGGCAGAGCGCGCCAGCGCGAGGGGGGCAAGGCACCCCCCTTCTTTCGCACCGGATCGCTCTGCGATCCTGTGCCCCCCCTGAATAAAAACCGCGCGGCTTTGCCGCTCCTTCAGATCACGCTGGCAGCCGCGCCCCACTTTGCCAACAGCACATTCCGCGTCACCTGCTCCACCGGCCGCTCCCGCGCGATCAGCCCCGCCACCCACTCGCAAGACCCCGCGTTAAACACTGCGCCTTTGCCCCTCCGATACTGCGCCATGCAGCCATTCCCCCGCGACGCGCGGCCAAACGTTTCCCCGTCCAGCCGCCCATACACCTTCCGCGCCACCTCCTCGGCGTCCAGACGTCCGATAAACGGATCAGCGTCCTGCGGCCCCGTGGAATGCGACAGCGACGTCGCAGGCGACAGGCCGATGATCGTCAGATCGCCCAAAAGCCCCGTCCCCTCCGCCGCAAAAGGCAGACCATGCGTCATGGTGTAATCAATCCCGTCGACCTCATAGCCAAAGATCCTGGACCCCGCGCCCAGCACATCGCCGTAGCCCAGCCCCGTGCCCGCCATCGCCCAATGGTCCGGCCGGTACAGCGCAAACCCGCCCGAGCCATGCGCGGCGCAGCGGCTCCAGCCCGCGTAAACCCCCATTGATCCGGTCAGCCCCATCGTTCCCACCGCCGGGCGGCCCACCACCGGATGATCCCAATAGCTGGTCATCCGATTGGTCCCCGCAAAAGGGTCATCCTTTTCCGCCTCAGACTTGTAACAGGTCTGCACGCTCAGATCGTCCGACAGGCGCGTCTGCCAAAAGAAATTCCCGCCAAACCGCGCAAGCTTGCCGCCTTGGTCCAACCAGCCTTCCAGATGATCGCGCATCTCCCATGTCCAGTATTCGTCATGCCCGACAATCAGCGCGCGGTCATACCCCGCGAGCGCCTGCGGCTCCGCATGCAGATCGTGCTGCGTCAGATAGTCCAGCGCGATGCCCTGCCCCTCGCACCACAGTGCGAAAGGCCGTTCAAAAGCCGCCCAGCCTGAGGAGGCGTATTTCTTGGAAATCCCCTTGGCGCGGGCATAATCCATATGCGGATAGCGCGGGCGCGACAGCAAGGGCGAGGCATGGGGGATGCGCGGCGCGTCCGCAGGCCAATCGACAAACCCCTTGGCCCAGGGCCGCAGCACGGAAACCTGCGGCGCGAAATCGCCGCCCGAGGGGCCATAAAGCCCCTGATAATGGTTCGATCCGCCCCAGTCGTTGTAGGCGCACCAGGTGCCCGTCGAAAGCACCATGGCGATCCTGGCCACGGGCCGCGCCGCGCGCAGCACAAACATTCCCCTCGACTGATGCCCGGGCACGGTCATCGTCACGGTATAAACCCCGCTTTGCCAATCCATTGGAATCATGATGGAAAAAACCTCGGGCCAGCCGCAGCCCCTGATCGATGCATCGGCAGGCGTCGCGGCAAAATCGACCCGGATTTGGGTATCCACCACCCCCTGCGGCACCAAGCCGTCGCGCGCGATCTGCAACCGGGCAATCCCGCCCCGCCCCATGGCATGCACTCTCAGGACCTGCCCCGGCTGATACGACAGCGCGCCGGTATAGGCCCAGACCTGCGCGCGCGCCGGATCAGCGCTGGCCACCTCGTAATAGTGGCCGGTGACAGGATCCCCGTCATCATGGGGACCGGGTACGACGAATCCTTGCAGGCGCATAGGCCCTCCTTCGGCGATCTGCGCCGCGCCCATCAAAGCATGATCCGTTGAATTTTGCGCGGGTTATAGCGGCACCGACGTCCGGCTTCAGCTGACGTCCCAGTCGTCCTCGTCGCTGACCGCTCCGATCGCAGTCCATTCCGCGCGGACGCGGGCGATGCGGGTGTCGCCCCAGGTGCGAAAGACGATGTGAAACCCCTCGTCCGTGATCCGTTCCGCCGAAATTTCGGCGCGCGCGTTGTGCTTGTGATCAATGTCCCACATCGAGATGGACACCATGACTGCCGGCGCTTCGAGGAATGCTTGCTTGAAGGTGACAACGTGGCGGTTTTCGCGGTCGCCTTGGCCCGTCCACATGATGCCGTCATCGGCATAATCCGAAAACAGCACGCGAGAGCCCTGTTGGACGGACAGTCTGCCCGAAGAAAACTGCTTCATAAAATAAACTCCCAATGATGCAGCCTATTTTTAAAATCAGGCAATAAAAGGGACAAGAAATGACAAAAGCCCCGCATCACCGGGGCTTTTTCAACATTTTCACACCTTAGCTGCCGAATGCGGCCTTCAAGGCCAGCAAATCGGCCACAGCTTTGTCTGCGGCATCCTTGTCGGACATGACCGCCGCGGCTTCGCAGCCGTCGGCGACGAGCGCGTTCATCAGGGCCGGGGTCACTTCGTCCAGCAAAATCGCACGCTCGGCCAGAACCGAAACCCCGCTGGCCGAGATTTCGGCGAAACCGCCGGTCACGACATAGGTTTTCGTCCCATCCGTTCCCAACACCTTCAGCACACCCGGCCGCAAAGAGGTGATGGTGGGGGCGTGCCCCTCCATCGCGGTCAGATCACCGTCAGCGCCCGGAAGTTGCACCTCGGTCGCCACAAACGAGGCAAGGCGCCGCTCTGGCGAGACAAGATCGAATTGCACAGTGCCTGCCATGATGCCCCCTTAGGCCGCAGCCGCGGCGAGACGCTGCGCCTTTTCAATCACTTCCTGAATGCCGCCGACCATATAGAAGGCCGCTTCGGGAAGGTGATCGTATTCGCCGGCCACAACCGCCTTGAACGAGCGGATGGTTTCTTCCAGCGGAACCTGCTTGCCATCGGAACCGGTAAACACCTTGGCCACGTCGAACGGCTGGGACAAGAAGCGTTCCAGTTTGCGGGCGCGGGCCACGGCTGTTTTATCGTCTTCCGACAGTTCGTCCATGCCAAGGATGGCGATGATGTCTTGCAGCGACTTATAGCGCTGCAGCACCTTTTGAACGTCAGTTGCCACCTTGTAATGCTCTTCGCCGATGATCAGCGGATCCAGCAAGCGCGAGGTGGAGCCGAGCGGATCCACGGCCGGATAGATGCCCTTTTCCGAGATCGAGCGGTCCAGAACCGTCGTCGCGTCAAGGTGCGCAAAGGAGGTCGCAGGAGCCGGGTCGGTCAAATCGTCCGCCGGAACATACACGGCCTGAACCGAGGTGATCGAGCCGTTCTTGGTCGAGGTGATGCGTTCCTGCATCGCGCCCATGTCGGTGGCCAAAGTCGGCTGATAGCCCACAGCCGAAGGGATACGGCCAAGCAAAGCCGACACTTCGGAACCCGCTTGGGTAAAGCGGAAGATGTTGTCGACAAAGAACAAAACGTCAGCCCCGGTTTCGTCGCGGAACTGTTCGGCCAGCGTCAGACCCGACAAAGCCACCCGCATCCGCGCACCCGGAGGCTCGTTCATCTGGCCGTAAACCAGCGCGATTTTCGACTTTGACAGGTCTTCAAGGTCGATAACGCCGGATTCGATCATCTCGTGATACAGGTCATTGCCCTCCCGCGTCCGCTCGCCCACACCGGCGAAAACCGACACGCCAGAGTGCACTTTGGCGATGTTGTTGATCAATTCCATGATCAAAACCGTCTTGCCCACGCCTGCGCCTCCGAAAAGGCCGATCTTGCCGCCCTTGGTATAGGGGGCCAGCAGGTCGATCACCTTGATCCCGGTCACAAGGATCAGGGATTCGGTGGCCTGCTCGTCAAAGCCGGGGGCAGCCCGGTGGATCGAACGGGTTTCGGTGGCGTTGACCGGGCCACGCTCGTCCACCGGCTCGCCGATGACGTTCATGATGCGGCCAAGGGTTGCCTTGCCGACCGGCACCTGAATGGGCGCGCCGGTGTCCGACACTGGCGCCCCGCGCACGAGGCCCTCGGTGGCGTCCATTGCGACGGTGCGCACGGTGTTTTCGCCAAGATGCTGGGCCACTTCAAGAACCAGTTTCTTGCCGTTGTTTTCGGTGACGAGTGCGTTCAGAATTGCCGGAAGATCCCCGGTGAACTGCACGTCAACCACAGCGCCGATCACCTGAGTGACCTTGCCCGCCGCAGCAGCGCTTTTGGGTGCTTTTGCCATGTCGTTTCTCCAGTTCGTCAGAGCGCTTCAGCGCCCGAAATGATTTCGATAAGCTCTTTGGTGATCGCAGCCTGACGCGAGCGGTTGTAGATGGTCGTGTATTTCGTGATCATCTCGCCCGCATTGCGGGTCGCGTTGTCCATCGCACTCATCCGGGCGCCCTGTTCGGACGCGCCGTTTTCCAACAGTGCGGTAAAGACCTGGGTCGCGACGCCACGCGGCAGAAGGTCGGCCAGAATGGCCTCCTCACCGGGTTCATAGTCATAGACGGCGGTGGCGGTTGCCCCCTCGTATTTCGCGGGGATCACCTGCAACGCCGTCGGGATCTGGGCGATAACCGACTGGAAGCGGTTGTAAAACAGCGTCACCACATCACATTCGCCAGCGGCAAAGCGGGCCAGGATGTCGCGGGCGATGCCTTGGGCGTTGGAATAGCCGACACGCTTGACCTCACCCATATCGACGTGACCCACCATCTTGTCGGCATAGTCGCGGCGCAACTGTTCGCGCCCCTTCTTGCCAACCGTCAGGATCTTGACCGTCTTGCCCTGCGCCATCAACTCCTGCGCCCGCGCTCGGGCCAGCCGCACGATGGTCGAGTTGAAGCCGCCGCACAGGCCCCGCTCCGAGGTCATGACGACCAGCAGGTGCACCTTATCGCTGCCCGTCCCGGCCAACAGCCGGGGCGCGCTTGCCGATGCGCCAACCGAAGACGCCAGCGACCCCACAACCGCATTCATCCGCTCGGCATAAGGCCGGGCGGCTTCGGCGGCGTCCTGGGCGCGGCGCAGTTTTGCCGCCGATACCATCTGCATGGCCTTGGTGATCTTGCGCGTGTTCTTCACACTCGCAATCTTGTTCTTAAGGTCCTTAAGGCTGGGCATCTTTTATCCCCCTGCCCTTAGGCGAAGTCTTTGGCGAATGCCGCAATCTCGGCCTTGATGGCTTTCTCCAGATCGCCCGATACTTTGCGGTCGTTCTTGGTGATGTCGTCCAGCAAGGCTTTGCCCGTGGTCCGCAGATGCTTCAAGAGGCCCGCTTCAAACCGGCCAATGTCGCGCACGGCGATCTTGTCCAGCGCACCGCTGGTGCCTGCATAGATAACACAGACGATCTCGGCGTTGGTCATCGGCGAATACTGGTTCTGCTTCATCAGTTCCGTCAGACGCGCACCACGGTTCAGCAACTGCTGGGTCGAGGCGTCAAGGTCGGACCCGAACTGCGCGAAGGCCGCCATTTCGCGGTATTGCGCCAGTTCCAGTTTCACCTTGCCGGCCACCGACTTCATGGCGTTGGTCTGGGCGGACGATCCCACGCGGGAAACGCTGAGGCCAGTGTTCACCGCGGGGCGGATGCCCTGATAGAACAGTTCGGTTTCCAGAAAGATCTGGCCGTCGGTGATCGAGATCACGTTCGTCGGAATGAACGCCGACACGTCGCCGCCCTGGGTTTCGATGATCGGCAATGCGGTCAGCGACCCCGA
>JANNBM010000033.1:0-21789 GCA_031385445.1 Paracoccaceae bacterium
ATGACCAAACTGCCAACCTGGGCTGATGTCGTTCTGGTGCCGATGATCAGTCTTTTGCTTGCCGCGATCTGTGCGGCGGCGGTCTTGCTTGCCATTGGCCAAAGCCCGGTGCAGGCGCTGTCGGTGATGGTCGATGGGGCCATCGGGTCGGCTTACGGCTGGGGATACACGCTGTATTACGCGACTTCGTTCGTCTTTACCGGGCTGGCGGTGACGGTGGCGTTTCATGGCGGGCTGTTCAACATCGGCGGCGAGGGGCAGGCGCAACTGGGCGGGCTGGGCGTGGCGATGGTTTGTCTGTTGGTGCCATGGCCGCATTGGACGCTGGCGCTTTTGGCCGCGATGGTGGCAAGTGCGACTTTTGGTGCGGTCTGGGCGGCCATCCCGGCCTATTTGCAGGCCAAACGCGGCAGTCATATCGTGATCACCACGATCATGTTCAACTATATCGCGGCGGCCCTGCTGATTTACCTGCTGGTCAACGTGATGCGTCCAGAGGGCAGCATGGACCCCGCCTCGGCCCGCTTTCCCGATGCGGTGGGCCTGCCCAAATTCCACGACATGCCATTCTTGCAGGACTTGTTCCTGAAATACGGGCCGGACGGCGCGCTGAAACTGTCGAAAGAGGGTCTGCCGACCTATCAGCGCGTTCCGGCGAACGTGACCTTTTTCATCGCACTCGCGGCCTGTCTGGGCGTGTGGCGACTGCTGTGGCATACGCGGCTTGGATATGAGATCCGCGCTTTTGGCAAGCAGGAAAAGGCGGCGAATTATGCCGGGATTTCCAGTTTCAAGATCATCATGGTGGCGATGATCCTGTCGGGCGGATTGTCCGGGCTTATGGCGATCAACAACGTGATGGGCCAGTCCGAGCGGCTGTTGCAGAACTCGGCCGAAGGGGCGGGGTTTATCGGCATCGCGGTGGCGCTGATGGGGCGCAATCATCCGCTGGGGGTGCTGCTGGCCGCGATATTGTTTGGATTTCTGTATCAGGGCGGGGCGGCTTTGGGGCTGAACACCACGATCCCGATTGAACTGCGCACCGTGGTGCAGGGGCTGGTGATCTTGTTCACCGGGGCGCTGGACATGATGGTGCGGATGCTGCTGGGGTGGTTCTTCCGGCTCAAGGCCGCACCCGTGAAAGGAGCCGCGTGATGGAATACGCAACGCTGCTGCAGGTGCTCGATTCCACGATCCGGCTGGCAATACCGCTTTTGTTCGCCTGCCTTGCCGGGCTGTATTCCGAACGGGCGGGAATTTTCGATATCGGGCTCGAAGGCAAGATGCTGATGGCGGCGATGTCGTCGGCGACGGTGGCGGCGCTGACGGGATCGGTGTGGATCGGGCTTTTGGCGGGCATCGCGGGGTCGATGTTGTTCGCGCTCGTCCACGGTCTGGCCTCGATCACCTTTCGCGGCAATCAGCTGATTTCAGGCGTGGCGCTGAACTTTGTGGCGTCTGGCATCACGGTGCTGATCGCACAGGATATCTTTGCCCAAGGCGGGCGCACGGCCCCGCTGGAAGGCGCGGCGCGGTTTTTGCCGATCGATCTGCCCTTTGCCGAGGCTTTGCGCGGCGTACCGGTGCTGGGGCCGCTTTATGCCGAGGTGATTTCGGGGCATTCCGCGCTGGTCTATGTCGGCTTTGCGATGGTGCCCCTGACCTGGTGGGTGCTGTTTCGCACCCGGTATGGCCTGCGGCTGCGGGCGGTGGGGGAAAACCCGGCCTCGGTCGATACGGCGGGGGTTTCGGTGGTGCGCCTGCGCTATTCGGCGGTGATGATCACCGGGGTTCTGTGCGGGCTGGCGGGGGCCTATATGGCCTGCGGGCTGCAAGCGGGCTTTGGCCGCGAGATGACGGCGGGGCGGGGCTATATCGCGCTGGCGGCCCTGATTTTCGCCAAGTGGCGGCCGTGGCAGGCGCTGGGCGCGACGATGCTGTTCGGCTTTTTCCAGGCGCTGGCGCTGCGGCCGGATGTGGTCGAGGCGGTGGTGCTTGTCAAGGTTCCGGTGCCCGCGCTGGACGCGCTGCCCTATATCCTGACGGTGGTTGTGCTGGCAGGGTTGGTGGGCAAGGCTATTCCGCCGCGCGCGGGCGGCGAGCCTTATGTGAAAGAGCGCTGAGGGATGCAGAGCCTTGTTGATCTGATCCGCGAACGGGCGGGGACCGCGCCGGTGCGGCTGGGGTTGATCCTTGGGTCGGGCCTGGGGCATCTGGCGGCGGCGGTGAAGGGGGTGTCGATCCCCTACGCCGATCTGCCGGGCTTCCCGCATGTCGGCGTGTCGGGGCACAACCCGATGCTGGTGATCGGCGATCTGGAAGGCGTGCGCGTGGCGGTGTTCGGCGCGCGCGAGCACTACTATGAAAACGGCAATCCCGGTGCGATGCGGGTGCCATTGGAGGTGTTGAAAGCGCTGGGAGGGCAGGCGCTGATTGTGACCAACGCGGCGGGGTCGATGCGGGCGGATATTCCGCCAGGCGATCTGATGCTGCTGTCAGACCATATCAATTTTTCGGGCCTGAACCCGTTGATCGGCGAGAAGACCGACGCGCGGTTCGTGCCGATGACCGCTGCCCACGATCCGGGATTGCGGGCGGGGTTGAAGGCGGCGGCGGGGGCGGTGGGGGTCGGGTTGGCCGAGGGGGTTTATGCCTGGTATTCCGGGCCTTCGTTTGAAACGCCAGCCGAGATCCGCGCGATCCGGATTTTGGGCGGCGACGCGGTGGGGATGAGCACGGTTCCCGAAGTGATCCTGGCGCGGTTCTTTGGGCTGCGGGTGGCGGCGATTTCGGTGATCACCAACATGGCGGCGGGCATGTCGGACGAGGCGATTTCCCACGCGCACACCAAGGCGATGGCGCCGATTGGGGCGGCAAAGCTGGAGCGGATCTTGCGGCGGTATATGCGGGATTTGGGAACGCAGACGTAACCTGTCGCAGCGGTGCGTGACATCACGCACCCTACCGGTGGTGCCGGCGGGCGTTGCTTGCGGGCAGCGAAGCGCGCAATCGCATACCCAACAGAGCGGGGGGGGTGGCTTGGCCTCCCCCGCTCCCCCGAAGGGGCAGAGAGGTGCCGGGACGATGGGCGCGGGCGCTCTTGGCGGTTGGGATGCGGGTGAAGGTGACGGCTCCCCTCCCCCCGGTGTGGGGAGGGGATGGGGGCGGGGCAGCGGTGCGTGACATCACGCACCCTACCGGTGGTGCCGGTGCCCCACACCGACCTCGCCCCCCTGCGTCGTCCATGACACGCCCACCAACTTATTGCGGGCAAATGAGTCCAGACGGGATCAGGGTTTGACAACGCCTTCCCCGTCGCGCATCGATGGAAAAGCAGGCCCTGAACCCCCAAGTTTCCCGACATGCTTCAACTGTACCTCCCGATTGCCGAGGTTTCGGTGAATGCCCTGCTTATCCTTGGATTGGGCGGGATTGTCGGCTTTTTGTCGGGGATGTTCGGGGTTGGCGGTGGGTTTCTGATCACACCTTTGCTGCTGTTCATGGGCATACCGCCGGGGGTGGCGGTCGCGACGGGGGCCAATCAGGTGGTGGCCTCGTCGATCTCGGGCGTGCTGGCGCAGGTCAAACGCAAAGCGGTGGATTTCCGCATGGGGCTGGTGCTTTTGGCGGGGGGCATGGCGGGGTCCTGGGCCGGGGTTTCGGTGTTTTCCTATATGACGCGGCTGGGGCAGGTCGATCTGTTCGTGCAGCTGTCTTATGTGCTGTTTCTGGGGCTGATCGGCGGGCTGATGTTCATCGAAAGCGCGCGAAGCCTGCTGCGGGCGCGCAATCCGGGCACAGCGCCGGTGAGACGCAGCCATATGCACACCTGGATTCACGGCCTGCCGTTCAAGATGCGGTTTCGCGCGTCGGGGCTGTATATCTCGGTGCTGCCGCCTTTGGCGGTGGGGGCGCTCGTCGGGCTTTTGGCGGGGATCATGGGGGTCGGTGGCGGGTTTATTCTGGTGCCCGCGATGATCTATGTTTTGGGCATGCCGACCAAGGTGGTGATCGGCACCTCGCTGTTTCAGATCATTTTTGTCACCGGGTTCACCACCATCGTGCATGCGGTCAACAGCCATACGGTCGATATGCTGCTGGCGCTGTTGTTGATTGTCGGCGGGGTGATCGGCGCGCAGATGGGCGCGGTGGCGGGGACAAAGCTGAAGGCGGAGCAGCTGCGGATTTTGCTTGCGATGCTGGTCTTGACGGTGGCGATCAAGATTGCCTTTGATCTGCTTTTGCAGCCGGACGAGCTGTTTTCCATTGCGGCGGAGGTGCTGCCATGAGGTGGGCGCTGATCCTGCTCTCGCTCGCCGCTCCGGTTTGGGCCGAGGAATCCATCGTGACCGGGCTGTCGCAAAGCCGGGTCGCGATCACGGCGAATTATGACGGGTCCGAGATTTTGATCTATGGCGCGGTCAAGCGGGATGCACCGGCCCCGGCGGGCGGGCCGATCGAGGTGATCGTGACGGTCGAGGGGCCATCGACGCCGATGACAATCCGGCGCAAGGAGCGGGTGGCAGGGATATGGATCAACCGCGCGTCCATTTTGGTCGATGCGGCGCCAAGTTTTTATGTGGTGGCAAGCAGCGGGCCGCTGGATACCATCCTGACCGAGACGGAGGATCTGCGGTACAAGATCACCATCCCGCATGCGATCCGGGCCGTCGGCACGACGTCCGAGGCGGTGGATGCCAAGGATTTCGTGCTGGCGCTGCAGCGGTTGCAGGAAAAGGACGCGCGGTATCGGCTGGACGAGGGCGCGGTGGAGTTGACCGATCAGACGCTGTTTCGCACCGATGTGCTGCTGCCGGCCAATCTGACCGAGGGGGATTACCGGGTGCGGCTTTTCCTGCTTCGGGCGGGAAAAGTGGTGGACGAGCAAGAGCGCACGATTGGGGTGCGCAAGGCGGGGCTTGAGCGGTTTTTGTACAACCTCGCGCATCAGCAGTCGCTTTTGTATGGGGTGATCTCGCTGTTGATGGCGGTGGTGGCGGGCTGGGCGGCATCGGCCGGGGCGCGGTTCTTGCGCGGCTAAGGGCTTGCGCGCTGGGTGACAGCGCCTGCATCCGCCTGTGCGGCGATGGCCGGGCTTTTGTGCCAAAGCGTGGCGGCGCGGGCGAGCATAAGGACGATCATGGCCGCCCAAAGCCCGTGATTGCCAAAGTTGGGGATCAGCGCGAACAAGGCGGCGGCATAGACAGCAACCGACAAGGCCATCGCGCGCAGCATCGGCCCGGTCAGCATCGCGCCGATATAGATGCCGTCATAGATCCAGCTGGCGACGCCCAGCAGGGGCATGGCGATCAACCATGGCACGAACAGGCGGGCCTCGGCGCGCACCTCGGGCGCGGTGGTCAGCAGATCGATGATGGGGCCGGAGCCGATCAGAAAGGCGAGCGACATCAGCGCAGCCCCGGCAAAGCCCCATTGAAACGACAACAGGCAGGCGCGGCGCACTTCGGAGGCGGCGCGCGCCCCGATGGCTTGGCCGACGAGGGTTTCGGCGGCAAAAGCGATACCGTCGAGGGCGAAGGCGGTGATTTCCAGAAATTGCAGCAGGACATGGTTGGCGGCGAGGGTGACGGTGCCGAAACCCGCGCCAAGGAATACAAAGGTGGTGAAGGAGATCTGCAAAAGGACGGTGCGCGCCATGATGTCGCGGCTGGCGCGGAAGGTGGCGCGCAGGGCGGCGCGGTTGGGCACCCGTGCCCAGGCGGCGCGCAGAAGTGGGCCAAAGGCATCGCGCGCGAGATAAAGGCCAAGCGCAAGCCCGGTCCATTCGGCGATCAAGGTCGCGCTTGCCACGCCGCCGATGCCCCAGCCAAGCCCGATGACGAACCACAGATCCAGCCCGATGTTCAACCCGTTCTGCCACAGTTGCAACACCAGGACCGAGCGCGTCCGCTCCATCGCGATCAGCCAGCCCGTAAGCGAATACAGCGCGACGGTCGCGGGCGCCCCCCAGATGCGGATGGCAAGATAGGTTTGGGCGAAGGATTCAACCTCTGGCGTGGCGGGGACGAGCGAAAACGCCGCCCAGAACAGCGGCCAATGCAGCGCAAGCAGGCCGATACCCGCGATCAGCCCGACGATCAAGGCGCGCAGCAGGGTCGCCGAAACCTCAACCGCGTCGCCCGCGCCTTTGGCCTGCGCGGCAAGGCCGGAGGTGGACATGCGCAGGAACCCGAACGCCCAGTAAAGCGTGCCAAGGATCACCGCGCCAAGCCCCACAGCGCCAAGTTGGGCGGCCTGCCCAAGCTGCCCGATCACGGCGGTGTCGACCGCGCCCAGCAGCGGCACGGTGGCGTTGGAGATAATGATCGGTCCGGCAACGCGCAGAACGCGGGCATGGGTGATGGCGGTCATTCGGGGGCCTGATGTTGTGGAAACGGCGGCAGGATCGATCGGGTCAACACGATGTGCTGCTGGCAGCGAAGTGGTTTTGAGGTGGGCGGAACAAAGGGCGATGTCGGGTCTATGGGAGTTGCGGCCGCTGCGCGATTTGACAGGTTTACGGGGGCTTTCGATGACCGCAACGGTCAACCGCGGTCTTTTGGGGTCATTTCAGGAACAAATTCGGGGGGTCCGGCATCATCAGATGCACCAGACCAAGCGCATAGGGGCGCGCGACGTTGTCTTGCCAGGCCTCGACCTGCACCGAGGCGAAACGGCGGCCCGAGCGCATGATCCGGGCGCGGGCATAGGCATCACGCGGCAGGCCCGCGCGCAGATAATCGACGGTGAAGTTTATGGTTTTCGGCAAGATCGGCAAAGCGGCGGGGTCCAGCGCGGCGGGGCCCTCGCGGCCAGCCTCGAAATCTTCCCAAAGGGTGGCCCATGACAGGCAGATGATCGCCGTCACCTCCAGAAAAGCCGAGGTGACGCCGCCGTGCAGCGCGGGGATCACCGGGTTGCCGATATGGCTTTCGGCAAAGGGCAGCACGCCCGTCAACTCGTCGCCACGCCGATCAAAGGTGATGCCCAGAAAGCCGATATAAGGAATGCCCGTGGTCAGCCATGCCAAGGCGCCATCCCGGCGGGACTTCACGATTTGAACCGGGTCCGGGGCGGGACGCTTTACTTTGGCCATGCGCGCGTGCCCTCGATGGTGAAAGAGCCGGTGCCGGTGGCAACCGGGGTGCCCGTGTCCTCATCGGTCGCGGTGACGCGGATGAAGGCGACCCAGCGGGTGACATGGTAGCATTCAGCATGGGCGGAGATGGTTTGGCCGGGGGTCGCGGCGCGCATATAGTCGATCCGCAGGTCCAGCGTGGCGGTTGAGACAGGGCCCGAGGGGTGGCACATGACGGCGGCACCGCTGGCCGTGTCCATCAGCGCCGAGACTGCGCCGCCATGCACAACGCGGCTTACCGGATCGCCGATCAGCCGTTCGTCATAGGGCATTTCGATGGTGGCCCGTCCGCCGCCAAGGCTGGTCAGGTTCATGCCCAAGGCGCGGGCATGGGGGATCGCCTCGATAAACTGGCGCGCGATTTTGATGGGATCGTAACCTTGCATGATGCGGTATCTATTCCGGCCCGCAGCCTTGGGCGCAAGGGGGGTGTTCGTAATTCTTGCGCCGGGGCGGCATTGGGGGTTAGGCTTGGTTGTGAAAGAGGCGCGAGACATGGCAGAGACGAGGTTAAGCTTCAAAGACATGTGTGTGCGGTTCGATGTGACGCCGCGCACCTTGCGCTATTATGAATACATCGAGCTTTTGTCTCCCGAAAAAGACGGCCGCGCGCGGTTTTATGGCGCGCGCGAGGTGGCGCGGATGACGCTGATCCTGCGCGGACGGCGGTTTGGCTTTTCGCTGGAGGAGATCCGGCAATGGCTGTTGATTTACCTGCAAAAGGGCACGCGATCGCAGCTGTCAGAATTGCTGCAGATGGCCGACCGCCAGCTGGCCGAGTTGGAGCGTCAGCAAAGCGAATTGGCAGCAAGCATCACCGATCTGCGGGCAATGCGCGTGACGGCGGCGGCGGAGTTGAAAGCGCTGGGTGAGGGATGATCGGATGCCCCCGCCACTGTCCCCACCCCCGCCATTAGGCAGAATAGTGATGTATACGCACAAGTTGGACGAGATGGCGGCGTTTTATACGCGGCATTTCGGGTTCACGGCGGTGCGCACGCCGGGGGACCGGATTGTTGAATTGCACCCGGTGGCAGGCGGGGCGGCGATCTTGCTCCATGCCGCGGCCAAGGGGCAAAAGCCGGGTCAGGTGCTGGTCAAACTTGTGTTCGATGTGGCGGATGTGGCAGGCGAAGTGGCCCGGCAGGCGGCGTTGGGGCTGGACTTCGGGCCGCTGCATCAGGCGGATGGGTATCAGTTTGCCAACGCCAAGGACCCCTCTGGCAATCCGATAAACCTGTCGGGCCGGGCTTTTGCGGCGCGCTAAGCGGCCGCCCGCTGGCCTGTTGACATCACGTCACATCCGGCACTGACGCGACGTTACGTTTACGTTAACGTAAAGCGCTGTAGTATGTCTGCAGGGGATCGCCACCTATGGCCCAGGTCCCACCCCTTCATTGTCAGAGCCATGACCCAGACCCAAGACACCCTCTCGATCCGCCAGATGTGCGACGCTTTCGATGTGACGCCGCGCAGCCTGCGGTTTTACGAATCCAAGGAACTGCTGTTTCCGATCCGCGAAGGCACGCGCCGCCATTTCACCAAACAGGACCGGGCGCGACTGGCGCTGATCCTGCGCGGCAAGCGCTTTGGCTTTTCGCTCGAAGAGATTCGCCAACTGCTGAACATGTACAACCGCGACGGATCGAACGCGGCGCAGCTGATGCGCACGCTGGATATCGCGCGCGCGCGGCTTTGCGCGATGCAGGCCCAGCAGGACGAGTTGGGTCTGGCGATTGCCGACCTGCACCTTGAGATGGCCGAGGGGCAAAGAATGCTGACCCGGATGCAGCAAGCCAGCCCCAAGACCAGCGCCCCGACCCACCACGCCGCCGAATAAAGGACCGATGCCATGACCACCTATGCCGCCCCCGTCAAAGACTTGCAGTTCGTGCTTCATGATGTGCTGAAAATCAGCGCCAGCGATATTCCCGGCTACAGCGATCTGGACGAAGGTTTCACCGGCGCGGTTCTGGACGAGGCGGGAAAGCTGGCGCGCGATGTGCTTGCGCCGCTGAACGCGGTGGGCGACCGGGTGGGATGTGTGCTGGAAAACGGCGTGGTCCGCACGCCGCCGGGGTTCAGGGCGGCGTTCGATCAGGTGCGGGATGGCGGCTGGACCGCGCTGGACTGTGACCCGGACTATGGCGGTCAGGGCCTGCCCTATCTGATGGGCACAGCGGTGGGCGAGATCATGGTCAGCGCGAATATGGCGCTGAATATGTATCAGGGGCTGACGCATGGTGCCTATTCTGCGATCCACGTGCACGGCACTGCAGAGCAAAAGGCGATGTATCTGCCAAAGATGGTCAGCTGCGAATGGACCGGCACGATGAACCTGACCGAGCCGCATTGCGGCACCGATCTGGGCCTGATGCGCACAAAGGCCGAACCGCAAGCGGATGGCAGCTATGCGATCACCGGGACCAAGATTTTCATCTCGGCCGGAGAGCATGACATGGCCGGCAACATCATCCATCTGGTCCTCGCCAAGGCTCCGGGGGGCGGCGAGGGGACGCGCGGCATCAGTCTGTTCATCGTGCCAAAGTTTCTGGTGAACGCCGATGGCAGCCTTGGCGCGCGCAATGGCGTGGCGGTGGGCAAGATCGAAGACAAGATGGGCATTCACGGCAATGCCACCTGCGTGATGAATTATGACGGGGCAACGGGCTGGCTTTTGGGCGATCTGCACAAAGGCATGCGCGCCATGTTCACCATGATGAACGAGGCGCGGCTGGGGGTGGGCCTGCAGGGCTATGCGGTGGCCGAGGCGGCCTATCAGAACGCGGTTGGCTATGCGCGGGACCGGCTTCAGGGCCGCGATGCGACGGGCGTGAAAAACCCCGAAGGGCCCGCCGATCCGTTGATCGTGCATCCCGATATCCGCCGCAATCTGATGGAGCAGAAATCGTTCGTCGAAGGCGCGCGCGCGCTGACACTTTGGGCGGCCAGCCTGATCGACCGCACGCACCGGATGGACGACGGCGCGGCGGACGGCTTGGTGTCACTGATGATCCCGGTGATCAAGGGGTTTCAGACCGACAAGGGCTTTGAAATGGCGGTGCACGCACAGCAGATCTGGGGCGGGCACGGCTATATCGAGGATAACGGCGTCAGCCAGTTCGTGCGCGACGCGCGGATCGCGCAGATTTACGAGGGCGCGAACGGGGTGCAGGCGCTGGACCTTGTCGGGCGCAAGCTGGCGCAGGACGGCGGCAAACATGTGATGGCGTTTTTCGAGATGGTGAAGGCCGAGGTCAAGGCGCAAGAGGCCGATCCCCGGATGGCGGATTTTGCCGAACCGTTGAAGGCGGCGTCAAAGCAATTGCAGGCGGCGGCGATGTTTTTCATGTCGAACGCGATGAAAAACCCCAATGCGGCGCTGGCGGGGTCTTATGACTTCATGCATCTGATGGGGCATGTCTGCCTTGGGCTGATGTGGACGCGGATGGCAAAGGCGGCCTATGTTTCCCTGGACGAGGGGCGCGGCGATGCGGTGTTCTTGCAAACTAAGATCACGACCGGGCGGTTTTACATGGCACGGCAGTTGCCCGCCTGCGGCATGCATCTGGCGCGGATCGAAAGCGGGGCCGAACCAGTGATGGCACTTGACGCGGAGGCGTTCTAGACTTCGGCAAGGAGACGAATTTTCTGCGAAAATTCAGGCCCGGTGCCAACGGAGACCGAAGATGCCGAAACGCTTTCGCCTGACAAGACGCTTTGCGGTCGCGATGACCGAGGACGGCTATCGCAGGTTAAAACAGTTCGCGGCCGAGGCGGGGCTTGAAGAGGGTGAGGCGCTGTCTTTTCTGTTCGAGCATTTCGATTCTGTGATGGACAAGGACACGCTGATCCACAGGCTCAGGCTGTTCAATTCGGAACTGGACGGGCGAAAGGGCTGATCTTGCCCCTTCATCTGTCCAAAAATATCCTGCGGGGGTCCGGGGGCGCAAAGCCCCCCGGGGGCCGCCCACAGGCGGAACTGATCGGAGAATGCGATGGCGGTGAAGCTTTATTGTTTTGGCGAAAGCGGCAACGCCTATAAATGCGCGCTGGCACTGACCTTGACCCAAACCGAATGGGAGCCGGTCTTTGTCGACTTTTTCAACGGGCAGGCCCGCAGCCCGGCCTTTCGCGAGATCAATGCAATGGGCGAGGTGCCGGTTCTGGTGGACGGTGATACCACGCTGACGCAATCTGGGGTGATCCTTGACTACATCAGCTCCAAATCCGGCAAGCTGGGCGGCAAATCGGCGGCAGAACGGCGCGAGGTTTTGCGCTGGATGTTCTGGGACAATCACAAACTGTCCGCCCAGATCGGCACCACCCGTTTTTTGATGAATTTTCTGCCCGAGGCCAAGCGCCCCGCAGGCGTGATCCCGTTTCTACAAGGCCGCCTGAAGGGCGCCTATACGGTGCTGAATGACCATCTGGAACATCGCACCTGGGTCGCGGGGGCGGCCATGACCATCGCCGATCTGTCCTGCGCGGGCTATCTTTTTTATCCCGAGCCGTTCGGGTTCGAGCGCAAGGATTGGCCCCATATTGACGCCTGGATGTCGCGCATCGCGGCCGTGCCCGGCTGGAAGTCCCCCTATGAGTTGATGCCCGGCAATCCAGCGGACCGGGCCTGAGGAGAGTAAAATGACCGAAGCCTATATTTACGACGCCGTGCGGTCCCCTCGCGGCAAGGGTCGGGCGGACGGCGCGCTTCACGAGCTGACCTCGGTGGCGCTGTCGGCCAAAATCCTGAACGCGGTGCGAGAGCGCAACGGGTTGGAAGGTCACGCGGTTGAAGACGTGATCTGGGGCAATGTCACGCAGGTGGGCGAGCAGGGCGGGTGTCTTGCACGCTCGGCAGTGCTGGCCTCTGATCTGGATGAACGCATTCCGGGCCTTTCGATCAACCGGTTCTGCGCGAGCGGGATGGAGGCGGTGAATATCGCCGCCAATCAGGTGCGCGGCGGGGCGGGCATGGCCTATATCGCGGGCGGGGTTGAGATGATGGGCCGCGTGCCGATGGGCAGCGACGGGGCGGCGATTGCCGTGGATCCGGGGCTGGCGATGAAGACCTATTTCGTGCCGCAGGGGATTTCGGCGGATATCATCGCCACTGAATACGGGTTCACGCGGGATATGGCGGACGCGCTTGCGGTGGAATCGCAGCGGCGGGCGGCGGCGGCTTGGGCGGACAAGCGCTTTGCCAAATCCGTCGTGACGATCACCGATCAGAACGGGCTGCCCATTCTGGCGCATGACGAGTTCATGCGGCCTGGCACCGACATGCAGGGGCTTGGCGCGCTTAGGGCCAGTTTCAAGGACATGGGCGAGAGTATGCCCGGTTTCGACAAGATCGCGATGATGAAATATCCGCATCTGCGCGCGATCAACCACATCCATCACGCCGGAAATTCCAGCGGGATCGTGGACGGTGCGGCGGCGGTTTTGATCGGCAATGCCGAATTTGGCGCGGCGATGGGCCTGAAGCCCCGTGCGCGCATTCGCGCCACGGCCAAGATTGGCACCGATCCGACGATCATGCTGACCGGCCCGGTGCCCGCGACGGAAAAGATCCTGCGCGATGCCGGGATGTCGATTTCCGACATTGACCTGTTCGAGGTGAACGAAGCCTTCGCATCGGTCGTTTTGCGGTTCATGCAGGCGTTTGACGTGGACCCGGTGCGGGTGAACCCCAATGGCGGGTCCATCGCGATGGGCCATCCTTTGGGTGCAACGGGCGCGATCATCATCGGCACCTTGCTGGACGAGTTGGAGCGGACGGGCAAAAGCGTGGGCCTTGCCACGCTGTGCATCGCCTCCGGCATGGGGGCAGCCACGATCATCGAAAGGGTGTGACCATGCCCGAAAAGGCGTTCAGCCATCTTGTGATCAAAGCGGTGACGGAGATTTTCCGCGCTGTGCAAAAGCTCTGCATTCCGTGGATTGCGCAGGCGGCGATCGACGTGACGGCGCCTGTCACGCTGCGGGCCCACCGGATCGTGGACCCAGTCTTGTCCCGCGTTTTGCGGAACCGTGTTGGCGCCGATGGGTTGATCGCTGAAATCCGAAGCACAGCAGGGCATCTGAAACGGGCCTTGGGGCAGGCGCATTTGACCGCACAAGGCACATTTATCGCAAAGGATGACGGGCATGCCGAAACTTGATCTGAGCAGCGTTCCCGTCAAGACCGGGTCAATTTACCCGGCGCCCTATGGGGCGATGATGGCCGGACGGTCAAGCCTGAGGTTGGGCGATGCGGGCGCTTTGACGCAGTTTGGCGCCAATCTGGTGCGGCTGGAGCCGGGGGCGATGAGCAGTCTGCGCCACGCGCATCAGTTCGAGGACGAGTTCGTGATGATGACGGCGGGCGCGTTGGTGCTGATCGAGGACGGGGGCGAGACGGTCATGCGCGCAGGCGACTGCGCGGCGTTTCCGGCGGGCACGGGCAACGGGCATCACTTTGTGAACCGTTCGGGCGCGGTGGGCGAATTTCTGGTCGTCGGCACTAAGGCCCCGCGCGAGGTCGCAACGTATTCCGACGTCGATCTGCGCATCGAAATGGGCGGCGGCAAGGCGCGGTTCACCTATTGGGACGGTACGAATTATGCGGGGCCGCGATGATCGTTGATCCCAAAGCCGTGCCAGTCTCGGGCGAGGGCGGCATGCACACGCAGCATCTGTCAGCGGTGCCCGGCGGTTTGACGCAATTTGGCGCCTATGTGGACACCTTGCAACCCGGCGCCTGGTCGGCCAAGCGCCACTGGCACGAGGCCGAGGATGAATTTGTTCTGGTTCTGGACGGCATAGTGACGCTTCGCGACGACAACGGCCTGACCGATCTGACGCCCGGCGATGCGGTGTGCTGGCGGCACGGCGATCCCAACGCGCATCATCTGACCAACCGCAGCGACGCACCGTGCCGCTATGTGATCGTGGGCAGCCGGGCGGCGGGGGATGTCTGCCATTATCCCGATGACGGCAGCCGGCAGGTGAACCTTGGGGCCACATGGCAGGTGCAGGACAAGGACGGCACGGTGCTGCGCGGGGGGGATCTTCCCGCCGAATTGCGGAACCTGCCGCCACGTTGGGGCACCGCGTTTGATGGCAAACCCATGCCCACGATCATTCGCAAAGGGTCGGTTCCGGGGGTGGGCGGGTCAGGTTATCCCGCGGGGTTGAATCAGCTTGGGCCGTATATGGCCTATCCTTTGTCCGATGCGGGCGGGCTGACGCAATTTGGCGCCTATACTGAACATCTGATGCCCGGCAGCCAATCGACGCAGCGCCATTGGCATGAGCAAGAGGACGAGTTCCTTTTTGTGCTTGAGGGCGAGGTGACGGTTATTGAAGACGGCGGCGACCATATTTTGACCCCCGGCATGGCGGCCTGTTGGCCGCGCGGTGTGGCCAATGGGCACACCCTGCGCAACCGATCAAACGCCCCGGTTTTCTATGTCGTTGTCGGCACGCGCCTGCCCGACGAGCGCTGCCATTACCCTGATGTCGATCTGTCGTATTCCCGCAAAGACGGGGTGCGCATCATGGCGCATAAAGACGGCACCCCCTATTCCGGCTGGCCCAAAGGACCAAAAACATGAGCGATTTTACAGTTTCAACCGACACTGACGGCGTGGCCACCATCACTTGGGATGTGGCGGCAAAGTCGATGAACGTCATGTCGACGCAGGCGTTTTCCGATCTGAACGGGATCATTGATGCCTGTCTGGCGGATGCGGCGGTCAGGGGCATCATCCTGACTTCGGCCAAGAAAGATTTCGCGGGGGGGATGGATCTGAACGTGATCGCGCAGATGCGGGCGGGCGGGGCCCAGGTGATTTTTGACGGCGTGATGGGGATGCACAAGATCCTGCGCAAGATTGAACTGGCGGGGATGGACCCGAAAACCAAAAAGGGCGGCAAGCCGATTGTGGCGGCGCTGCCGGGCACGGCTTTGGGCATCGGGCTGGAACTGCCGCTCTCGTGCCACAGGATCATCGCGGCGGATAATCCCAAGGCGAAAATCGGGCTGCCCGAGATCATGGTGGGGATTTTTCCGGGCGCGGGCGGCACGACGCGGCTGGTGCGCAAGCTGGGCGCTATGGGGGCGGCACCTTACCTGCTGGAGGGCAAGCTGTGCAGTCCGAGCGAGGCCAAGGCGGCCGGGATCATTGACGAAGTGGTGCCTGCGCAGGAGTTGATGGAGCGGGCCAAGGCGTGGGTTCTGGGCGCGAAAGATGCCGATCTTGTGAAGGTCTGGGACGACAAAGGCTATAAAATGCCCGGCGGCAACCCCTATCATCCGGCTGGCTATATGACCTTTGTTGGCGCCAATGCGATGGTGATGGGCAAGACGATGGGGGTTTACCCGGCGGCAAAGGCGCTGCTGGGCGCGGTGTATGAAGGCGCGCTGGTGCCGTTTGCCGTGGCGCTGAAGGTTGAGGCGCGGCAGTTCACTTCTGTGCTGATGAACCCATCCTCGACCGCGATGATCCGCAGTCTGTTCATCAACAAAGAGGCGCTGGAAAAGGGGGCGAACCGGCCGACAGTGGCGGACCAGAGCGTGAAAAGGCTGGGCGTTATTGGCGCGGGGATGATGGGGGCGGGGATCGCTTTTGTCAGCGCCTCGGCGGGGATTGAGGTGGTGCTGATCGATTCAACCGATGAGGCGGCGGCGCGGGGGCGCGCCTATTCCGAGGGGCTGCTGGACAAGGGCATCAAGCGCGGCAAGGTCACGGCGGAAAAGAAGGCCGAGGTTCTGGGGCGGATCACCGCAACGACCGATTACGCGGCGCTCGCGGGCTGCGATCTGGTGGTGGAGGCGGTGTTTGAAGACCCGAAAGTCAAGGCCGGGGTGACGGCTTTGGTCGATGCAGCGGTCGGCCCCGATTGCATTTTCGCCACCAACACTTCAACCCTGCCGATCTCGGGGCTGGCCAAGGCGAGCGTGCGGCCAGAGCAGTTCATCGGCATCCACTTTTTCAGCCCGGTGGACAAGATGATGCTGGTCGAGATTATCCGGGGCAAGGCAACGGGGGACCGCGCCGTGGCCAAGGCGCTGGATTTCGTGCGGCAGATCCGCAAAACGCCGATCGTGGTGAACGACGCGCGGTTCTTTTACGCCAACCGCTGCATCATTCCCTATCTGAACGAGGGGATGCGCATGGTGGCCGAGGGGGTGGACCCGGCACTGGTGGAAGCCGCGGCCAAGCTGGTGGGCATGCCATTGGGGCCGCTGCAACTGGTCGATGAAACCTCGATTGATCTGGGGGTGAAGATCGCCAAGGCAACGCGGGCGGCGATGGGCGATGCCTATCCCGATGGCGCGGTGGACGAGGTTTTGTTCTGGATGGCGGATCAGGGCCGGATGGGCAAAAAGGCCAATGCGGGCTTTTACGCCTATTCGGAAAAGGGCGACCGGGTCGGTCTGTGGGATGGTCTGGCGGCCAGGTTTCCGCAAGGTGCGCAGCCTGATCTGGGCACGGTGCAGGACCGTTTGCTGATGGCGCAGGTGCTCGAAGCGGTGCGCGCGCTGCAAGACGGTGTGCTGACCGACATCCGCGAGGGCGATGTCGGCGCGATCCTCGGCTGGGGGTTTGCGCCATGGTCGGGCGGGCCGTTCGGCTGGCTCGATATCATCGGCGCGGCGAAGGCGGTGCAGATTTGCGAGGCGCTGGAGGCGGCGCATGGGGCACGCTTTGCCGCGCCTGCGATGCTGCGCGAGATGGCGGCGACGGGGGAAACTTTTTACGGTCCAGGCAGCAAAGCCAAAGCCGCCTGAGGTTTACAGCACGCGGCGCATCAGATGCCGCCGCGTGCCGACCATGCCGATGACTTCAAACCCCAGACGGGCGTAAAAATCGATCCGCCCCATGTGCCGGTAACTGGGCGAGGTGTCTTGTACCCCGGTCACTTGCATCACCTCGGCGCCCGCCGCGCCGGCCGCCACCAGTGCCGCCTCCGCCAGCGCCATGGCGATGCCGTTGCCCCGGCGCGCACGCGGCACATAAAAACACGAAATCGCCCATGTCTTATGCGGGTCCAGATCCTTGGGCCCGCCAAATCGCGCGAAACTGGCCAGGGGTCCGGTGGAGCACCACCCCGCCGGAGTCTCACCGTCATAGGCCAAAAGACCGATCGGCTCGCCCCCGTTCAGCCGCGCCAAAAGCTGCGCCTTGCGCGCCGCGTTGCCCGCGGACCCGGCGGGCGCATCCCGCTCTGCCCCGCGCGAACGCCACGCCATGCACCAGCAATAGGACGGGCCGCCCTTTGCTTCAAACAGGCGGGCGAGGTCGGCAAAGCTTTGCGGTGTCACGGCGCGCACGGTGATGGTCACGGATCAAACCTGTAACCGAACCGCGCGATATCCTCGGCGCATAGGGATGCCAGCAGATCGGCGGTGGCCCCGTCGTAATACGGCCGGTAATCCGCCTGCCGGGCGGAGGCATTCGCGCGGGCCAAGGGGCCCAAGGCAAAGCCCAGATGTGCCTCCACCGGGGCAAGATCCCGCTCCAGATGCTCCAGCCGGACAAAAGCCGACGCGCGCTCTGCCCCCGCACCGTCGCGCAGATAGGCCGCAGCAGGCCAGAGGCGAAACGCAGTCTGGGTTTGCGGATGCGCCAAAAACCCTGCGAAATCATGAGTTTTCGCAAGTCCAACGGCGGGATGGGCAAAGCTTTGCATCCGCAGCCAGTGATAGTAGCTGACCGCGCGGTCCCAAGGATTGCGCACGAGGGTGAAGGTGAAAAAGCTGGCGGTTTCCTCCGCCGAAATCAGTCCCTGAACATCCGCCAAGGTGGAATGTTTCCACAGCCGCCCGGCGGTTTTCACGCTTTTCAGCCGCCCTTTGCGCGCCCGGGCCTTGGGCGTATCGCCAATCAGAATGTCATCCTTCATCGCCCGCGCTTCCAGCGCAAGGCTAAGCGCGGTGCCCCCCGTCTTGGGAATATGCACAAACACAAACCGCCGTCCGCGCGAGATGATCATGCGCCCATCCCCCCTACATTGCGCCTTCAATGTGGCCCACATCGTCCCTCCCGGAGGGTCCGCAGCCGGGAAAATGCGCGCGGCCCACCGTGCTAGACAGCGTTTGGCAAGGGGCGGCCTTCGTCCCATGCAACAAGGTTCGCAAGCGCCATCATCCCCATATTCTCCCGCACTTCCAGCGCAGCCGTGCCAAGATGCGGCAGCAGCGTCACGTTTTCCATGGCAATAAGTTCGGGCGGCACGGCGGGTTCGAATTCGTAAACATCCAATCCCGCCCCACCGATCTGACCCGCTTGCAAAGCTGCGATCAGTGCCGCTTCGTCCACCACATCGCCGCGCGAAATATTCACGAAAATCGCCTCCGGGCGCATTTTGGCAAAGGCAGCGGCGTTCATGAGGTGGTGGGTTTCCTTGGACCCGGGCACCGCCACGACCACGATATCGGCCTGCAAAGCCTCGTCCATGCTGACCTGCCGCGCGGGCACCCCGGCATCCGAAACCGACGAGCGGTTGTGAAAGACGACCGGCATGGCGAACCCCAGATGGCAACGCCTGGCGATGGCTTGGCCGATCCGCCCCATGCCGATAATGCCAATCGTGCGGCCGGTGACATTCATGCCCAGCATCTGCACCGGCCCCCAACCAGTCCATTCGCCGCGCCGCAAAACGCGCTCGCCCTCGCCCGCCCGCCGCGCGGTCATCAAGATCAGCGTCAGGGCGATGTCGGCGGTGGCGTCGGTCACGGCGCCGGGCGTGTTGGACACCGCGATGCCGTGGGCGCGGGCGGCTGCGGCATCGATATGGTTATAGCCGACACCGAAATTGGCGAGGATGCGCGCGCGGGGGTGGGGAATATCGGCGAAAACTTCGGCCTGAAACCGGTCGCCGAGGGTGGGCAGGACGGCGTCAAAATCGCGCAGGGCGGCGCGCAGTTCAGCGGGCGAAAGCACCGCCGTTTCGTCGCGCAGCGTCACATCGAACCGGGCATGGGCGGCGCTCAGCACCGTATCCGGCAAGCGCCGGGTGATCAGCAGTTTTTTCAAAACAGGTTTCCTCCTATGGGAACATCGTGGCCGGGACCGATCAGCACCACCTCGCCCGCCGCATCGGGAACGCCCAGCGCCAGCACTTCGGACAGAACCTTGCCGATCTGGCGCGGGGGAAAATTGACGACGGCCAGGACTTGGCGCCCGATCAGCCCCTCGGGCGTGTAATGGGCGGTGATCTGGGCCGAGGATTTTTTCACCCCCAGATCGCCGCCGAAATCGACCCAAAGCTTGATCGCGGGTTTGCGCGCTTCGGGGAAGGGTTCGGCCTGAACGATCCGCCCGACCCGGATATCGACCGCCGCGAATTGGTCATAACTGATCATTGCGACAATTCCCGCCCGCGTTCGGTCGCGGCGGCAACGGCGCGCGCCATCAGCGGGGTCAGGCCGGTTTCCGCGTCCATCAGATGCGCAAGCGCGGCAGCGGTGGTGCCGCCCGGCGAGGTGACGTTGATGCGCAGCTGCGCGGCGGTTTCCAACGCGCGGTGCGCCAGTTCTCCCGCGCCGCAGACGGTTGCGCGGGCCAGTTTCATCGCGATCTCGGCCGACAGACCCTGCGCTTGCCCCGCCGCCGCCATCGCCTCGATCAGATGAAACACATAGGCCGGGCCAGAGCCGGACAGCCCGGTGACCGCGTCAATCTGCGCCTCATTGTCCAGCCGAACCACCTGCCCGACCGCGAGCATCAGCTCTTCGGCAAGCGCCAGCCCGGCGGCCCCGGCATGGGCGTTGCCCACGATCCCGGTGATGCCGCGCCCGACCATCGCGGGGGTGTTGGGCATGGTGCGCACGATCGGCGTGCGCGGGCCGAACACCTGTTCAAAGCTGGCGATCGAGGTTCCGGCGGCGATGGAAACCACCAGAGTTGTGCCGTTTCCAAACGCCTGAAGCGCGGGCAACGCCGCGCCCATCATCTGCGGTTTGACCGCCAGCAGTGCCACAGCCGGCGCAGGCGGCACGCCTTTGTTCAGATGCACGCCGCAGGCGGTCAACCAGTCGGTCGGATTGGGTTCCAGCACCCAAACGCTGGCCGGCGGCAGACCCGCGGCAAGCCATCCGGCCAACAGCGCCGAGCCCATTTTGCCGCATCCCAAAAGCACCAACCCCGCTTGGGCCACCCGTTCCAACGCCATGCCATCCTCCTGCAATTGCCAGCAGGGTAAGCGGGGCTTGGCGCGGCTTCAATGCCAGAAATGGGGCGCCTTACGCGCGGCCATACGCCTCTGCGATGGCGACATGCATGGATTCGGCGGGGGTCTTATCGCCCCAGCACACCATCTGAAACGCCGGATAGAACCGTTCAGACGCCAGAACGGCCGAGGAAATCAACCGGTCAATCTGCTCCGGCCCGGCGATTTGCCCCCCCGCAAGGCACAGGCCATAGCGCCAGACCATCAGCTTTTGGTCTTCCCAATAAGTGAAGGCGCCGGTCCAGACCATATCGTTGCAGCGGTTCAAAACGTCGTAAAGCGCGGGGCGGCGGTCCTGCGGCGGCTCCATTTCAAAGGTGCAGATCAGGCGCAGGGTTTCGTCCTGCGGCGACCAGGCGAGGGTCAACGAATAGGTGCGCCACTGGCCTTCGACGGCCATGGCGATCTGATCCTCGGTGACACGGTCAAATTGCCAGGCATGCTCGTTGGCCAGAGTCTCAACGATATCAATCGGATGAAGGTCATCCTCGATGAGAAAATCTTCTGCAAGCCCCATGACCAACCTCTTGATAGAGCCAACGTTCGGCAATGTGCCACTATTGGCTGGGGTGCTGGGCAACAGACGGTGGAGCCTGCACCGTTTCTTACTAGATATGGTGCGACCAAAGCGAAAGCCTGTAAAGTGATTTGTTGTGCAATCTTCTGTGGACAAGTGGTGTGGCTGTGGCTCGCCACCAGAGTTGGCACAGAATGACAGCAGAGTTGGCAGCAACAGGGTTTTCATGACGCGACGCAAATAGGGGTGGAATGGATGTCTGTCGACCCCGCTAATACCTCGATAGTCGTCTATTCCGCTGATGCGAAAACGGACCGGTAGGGATGGATTTCTAGGATTTGCTTGAGCAATTCAGACCGCAGGAAGTCAACGTGACTATCCAAGGCTCTATTGGAGCCTGTGGTGCCGGAGACGTGACGAAGCGCACAGTGAGTGGGATTTTCCGGGGATCCTGGACCATCGGTCCCGGCAGGATCGGGTTCCGCAGTAACCTCTAGGCGCGATCGTGCGCAGGATCAATCGCTTCAAGAAAATTGCGCGCCATTACTCGTCGATTGGGGGGACAAATAGCCACACGAGGCGTCCTTTCCAGCGCGGTCATGCCGCTGCGGGTGTGGGCTCGTTTCTGGCCTCAGATGATTGAACGCCCGGCATCGCGGGCATTTGATGGACAGCGCCCCTTTCAGGGCGCCGTCCTTGAGCTTGAATAAACGCCATTCACGAAGCGGCTGGCCTTGGGGTGCGATCTGGCGCGGCGCGGCAGAGGTTTGTCATCGTCACCCTAGGCATCCTGCCATTTCGGCGCGCGCTTGGCGATGAAGGCGCCGATGCCCTCTTCGGCGTCGCGGGTCAGCATGTTTTCCACCATCACCTTCGATGCATAGTCATAGGCCTGCACAAGCCCCATTTCGCG
>JANNBM010000065.1:0-1658 GCA_031385445.1 Paracoccaceae bacterium
CTGATCCGGCAGCTGCAGAACGATGGGTATTCCGGGACGGCGGCGCATATCAGGGCGTTTGTCGATCAGCACAAGGGATTTGCCCGCGGCACCGGCGTCGCGGATCATTTGCTGGCTGCCTTTCATCAGCTTGGCCGCGCTCTGATTGCTGCAGGCGGCGAGGAGGAACTGTCGCTTGCCGAAGCATTGGCGCGCGAGTCGCTCCGCTGGAAATCTGACGATGCCCATTCCTGGACGCTTTGGGCCGATGTGCTTGAGGCTGCCGGCAAGCTTGACGCCGCCGAAGTGATCCGCTGGGAACAAATGCGCCGATTGCCCTTCGTTATCGATGGCCGGAACCAGTTGGCCGAGTATCTGATCGCGGCGGGGCGGATTGGGCAGGCCCGAATGATCGTCGATGCTGCCTTGGCGGACGGAATTGCCGATGCGGTCACCCACGTGATTCATGTTCGGCTGGCGGCGCATCTGGCTGGGGTGGATGCTGCCGAAACTGCACTCGCCGCAGCACTTGCATTGTTCCCGGCCAATGATTTCTTGCGTGATTGCCGTACCATCCTTGAGCGCGGTAACCTTGGGTTGATTTCGCGGCATTATCTGGACCACCCCGTGATCAGGTCAGGTTCGGACATTGTTTCCGACCCTGTCGTGGTCGCCTGGTCCCGTTTCGCCGAACTGCGCCTTCTTGGCGACGAACTGGCGCAGGGTGCAACCCGCGACGCGGCCACCCTTCGGGTGAAGCAAATTCTGGCCGAGGCACCGGAATTTGCCTATGCGCAGCTGCTCGCGGCCCGGCATGGGCTTTGGGCCGCCGAGGCGTCCGCGCTGCCCGATCCGGCCGCCGCCTTTGAGCAAGCGCTGCACGACGCGGATCGGGAACAGCTCGAGCAACTCGCCCAAAGTGGTCCGCGCCTGCAGGCTTTGATCCTGGTGGCGCAGGCGCTTTTTGGCGACGCCGAAGCCGCGCGAAAGATTGACCTTTGGCTCGACAGCCCTGTGGCTGACGGCAACGCGGTCACTTCGGCCCTGCACGGGCGGTTGGCCGCCGAGCGCCGCGACGGTGACAATGTGGTTGCATTCGCACAGATCGTCGCAGCACGGCGGCCGCAAATCCGCCGCATCCTCCAGCTCTGCAATGAGGCGGGGGTAATGAGCGATCTGTTCGCAGCCTGATGTAACGACTTTCGAACAGGTTCAGATGCGCCGCAACCAGCACAAGCCCGGCAACATGGCCGTGCTGGTGCAGGCCCCGCGCACCGGGCTGCGGACGTTTGGGGATACGCTGGAGGCCAGCCGATCGCGGTGAGCCCCGTGCGCCACGAATAGCCGCCGGTTCCCTGACGGGACCGGCGGTTTTCGTTTGTTTCCCATCCGGTAACGGTCTGTTCCTGCATCAGCGCAAATTCTCGCGCGGCGCGGGTGCTAGGCTGATCAAGCAATTTACCATGGCCGCCGGGGGCATATGCGTCACGACTGGATCTTTGACGTGCTGGCCGATCTGCGGAGCTATGCGCAGAAGAACAACCTGCCCGACACGGCGGAGGGGGCCGAGGGGCTGTTGCGGCTGGTCCGGGCGGAGGTGTCGGCGCGGTCGACCGATGGTGAAGGCGGCGATGGCACCACCGGGCAGGGCGGCACGCCGCCGCGCGGGGTGCCGCATT
>JANNBM010000019.1:0-62011 GCA_031385445.1 Paracoccaceae bacterium
ACGCTGACCTGCATGTGGTTTTCACCACCTCTCTAAGTTAAAGTTGCACAAATTGTGCAGGCGTGCGGGCCTTACCAAACGGGGGGCCGCTTGTCTATTGCAGAAGGGGTGCGCGCGATGCAAACGGACGAAAACACCATGGAACGGGCAAAAGCGCGGCTTTTGGCGGCGGCAATCCCCCATGTGGCCTTTGATGGCTGGACCGCCGCCACCTACCGCGCCGCTGTCACCGATTCGCAAACGCCCCCCGGTCTGGCCGCGGGTCTGCTGCCGCGCGGCGGGATTGATCTGGCGGTGGCCTATCACCGCAGCGGTGATGCCCAGATGGCCGAGGCGCTTGTGCAGCGCAACGATCTGTCCACCCTGAAAATCCGCGAAAAGGTCGCGCTTGCCGTGCGCTTGCGGCTGCAATGCGCCGACGCGGAGCTGGTGCGCCGCGGAACATCGCTGTTCGCCCTGCCCGCCCATGCCGCCGAAGGCGCGGCAATGATCTGGGGCACGGCGGATGCGATCTGGACCGCGCTTGGCGACACCTCAACCGATGTGAATTGGTACACCAAACGCGCCACGCTCGCCGCGGTTTACGGCGCAACCGTGCTGTTCTGGCTGGGCGATAACACGGTCGGCAAAGCTGCTAGCTGGGACTTTCTGGACCGCCGGATCGAAAACATCATGTCGATTGAAAAGGCCAAGGCTGCCTTTCGGGGCAATCCGTTCGGCCGCGCGCTTTTGAATGGTCCGCTTAAGGTTTTGGACAGGCTTCACGCGCCACAAGGATCCAAAGACCTTCCCGGCCACACCGCCCCTTAAGGAACCACAATGAGCCTTGCCCATTCCATGCTTGCGATCGAAATTCAGGGGCCGGGCGGCCCGGATGTTCTGAAACCGATTTCGGCCCCGGTTCCGGTGCCGGGGCACGGCCAGATCATCATCCGGCTGGCCTATGCCGGGGTCAACCGCCCCGATGCGCTGCAGCGCGCGGGGGCCTATGCGCCGCCGCCCTCGGCCTCGCCCTTGCCGGGGTTGGAAGGGTCGGGCACCGTGGTGGCCTGCGGGCCGGGCGTTACGCGCTGGCAGATCGGTGACAAGGTTTGCGCGCTGCTGCCCGGCGGCGGTTATGCCGAATATGCGGCCACGCACGAAAGCCACGCTTTGCCCGTCCCGCCCGGCATGTCGATGCGCGATGCCGCCTGCCTGCCCGAAACCTGTTTCACCGTCTGGTCCAACATGGTGATGCGCGGCGGGCTAAAGGCGGGAGAGCGGTTTTTGGTGCACGGCGGCACCTCTGGCATCGGCACCACCGCCATTCAGATCGCCCGCGCCATGGGGGCAAAGGTGTTTGCCACCGCGGGTTCGGACGACAAATGCAAGGTCTGCCTTGATCTGGGGGCGGCGCGCGCCATCAACTACCGAACCGAAGATTTCGCCGAGATCATGCAGCGCGAAGGCGGCGCGGATCTGATCCTCGATATGGTGGGCGGCCCCTATTTACAACGCAATATCAGATCTTTGGCCGATGATGGCCGTTTGGTGCAAATCGCCTTTCTGCAAGGCGCCAAGGTCGAGGCGAACTTTGCCGAACTGATGACCCGTCGCCTGACCTTCACCGGATCGACCCTGCGGCCGCAATCCGATCAGGCCAAGGCCCGCATCGCGCAAGCCGTTGAAACCCAGGTTTGGCCGATGATCGCGCGCTGCGCGGTTGGTGTGGTGATCGACAGCGAATACCCCCTGACACAGGCCGCCGCCGCCCATTGGCGCATCGAATCTGCCGGGCATATCGGCAAGATCGTGTTGAAGGTGGAGGCGTAGGGGGGGAACCTGTCTGGCAATATGCCGCAAGGAGGTCGTGAGCCGGACCGATCAGAAAACTCTCTGGGAGAGAGTTTTCGGGTTCGTTGCCCAAAAGGCGGAACGCCGTTGGGCAAGGGGTTCTCAGCAGTTTGATCCGTTGGGCGAA
This sequence comes from Paracoccaceae bacterium, assembly GCA_031385445.1. Classification (GTDB taxonomy): domain Bacteria; phylum Pseudomonadota; class Alphaproteobacteria; order Rhodobacterales; family Rhodobacteraceae; genus CAIYZT01. Next base: position 1,961 of record JANNBM010000019.1, read on the forward strand.
TTGGGGCGCGCCTGTCTGGCTGGTGCGTCTTGACGCGCCTGCCGGGGCAGGCAGGCGCGTCCCAATTCGATTGAAATCAAATTGGGAAACGGACGATGGGGGGTGCGATCTTGACGGGAACCCACCCTACCGAATCGCCTCCAACCCGGCATCGGGCAAGGTGCAGTCACGCACCACGTCGGCGCCGCAGTCGCGCAGGTCCAAGTCCTTGGTTAGACAGATGCGCATTTCCGAAATCAGCCCCTCGTCGCAGATTACCGTCACCGCATCCCGCGCCATGCCCGGATTGGCCTCGATAAACGCATCCTCGATCACCTGTGCAGGCACCACCAGATCGCGCGTCACCGCGTCAAACACCTCGGGCAAAACCACCGCCCCAAAGGCCGCCCGCGACGCCTGATAATACGCGGGCGCGCTGAGCCCCGAACAACGCCCATGCTTTTTCCACTCGTAAAACGCCAACCCCGCGCCGCCCATGATGTCTGTCATCGCCCCCGTCTCGCCGCGCGTCGGGTCGCGCTCCCCTGTGCGGCAATAGCTGGGATAGCCCTGATCATTCTGCGGCCAAAGCCCGTGCAACACCCAGCCGCGCCCGTTGCCCGCATCGCATTGCGGATCGCCGCGCGCCGCCCCGGTCAGCGCGCACCACGCGGGCGACCACGACAGGCTCATCACATAATAGTCGAAATCCCCGGCCCGCTCGCCCTCGGCAAACGCCGCGTTCTGCGGCAAAAAGGCCAGCAAAAGTCCGATCAGAAGGTGACGCATTTTCGCTTTCCCTTTGCCCGCATTCAAAGTATACCCACCCCCGAATTCCCTACATCGTGGAACTCGCGAGCCCCGGTTCGCAGCCGTTTTCCCGGCACGGGAGAGATTTGTAAAGGCCCGCCTGTTCCGGCGCGCCGCATGCTGAAAGGACTGCCTATGTCGAAACCATTGATGGCCAAGGCGACCGCCGTATGGCTTGTGGACAACACCACCTTGTCGTTCAAGCAGATTGCCGATTTCTGCGGCATGCACGAACTCGAAGTGCAAGGCATCGCCGACGGCGACGTGGCCACCGGCGTCAAGGGGTTTGACCCCGTTGGCAACAACCAGCTGGACCAGATCGAGATTGAACGCGGTCAGGCCGACCCGCTGTACAAATTGCACATAAAATTCAACGCCGCCGCCGTGGGCGAGGAAAAACGCCGCGGCCCGCGCTATACCCCGCTGTCCAAGCGTCAGGACCGCCCGGCGGCCATCCTGTGGCTGGTGAAGTTTCACCCCGAACTGTCGGACGGCGCCGTCGGCAAACTGGTCGGCACCACCAAGCCGACCATCCAAGCCATCCGCGAACGCAGCCACTGGAACATCAACAACATCACGCCGATTGACCCGGTCGCGCTGGGCCTGTGCAAACAGTCCGAGCTGGATGCGATCGTGCAAGTCGCCGCCCGCAAAAAAGCCGCCGAAGGCACGATGATGAACGATGACGAGCGCCGCAAGCTGGTTTCAACCGAGCAATCGCTTGGCATGGCCCCGCAGGCGCGCAGCCTGACCGGGATCGAAGCTTTGCTCGAAGAGCCTGAAGACAAACGCACCGCCGCCGACTTTTCGGACGCGGAAAGCTTCTTTACCATGCCGCAAAATGATGACGACGAGGATGAAGACGAGCGTTGAGGCACATTCAAAACGCCTGAACACCCAAGCGGGGCCCTTCGGGGCCCTGTTTTTTGTCCGCGGGTGTTTTGTTCACCCGGCATTTCGCCGAAAATTGCGGCAATATTGCGCCCAAAGGCGCTGGCTTGGCGCACGACTGACTTGTTAAATGATTGATAACTTGCCAGTCCTTGGACTGGTTACTTTTTTCGGCGTCCAACATATCATTCCAGCGGGAGTATCTTTCGTGGCCAAACCAACCGACCCACTTTACGACGATCAATGGCATTTTTCCTTGATGGGTGACATCGAAACGATCTGGAAAGAGTATGACGGCAGCGGCGTGACCGTTGTGGTTTACGATGAGGGTGTGGAATATACCCACGAAGATCTGGCCGCCAATTACGATGCCTCGATGCATTTCACCTATGACGGTGTCATCTATGATCCCACACCGCTGACCCCGGATTCCGGCCATGGAACCTCTTGCGCTGGCCTGATCGGCGCGGTCGCCAACAACGGCGTTGGCGGAACCGGCGTCGCCCCGGGCGTGACCCTGACCGGCGTGAATTATCTTGACGACATTCAGTTTCAATCCGCCGAGATCTATGACGCAGCCATGCTTTGGGCCGCCAATTTCGACATCATGTCAAACAGCTGGGGCTGGGGCGGAAGCTTTTCCAGAGCGCAGAACCTGAACGTGGCGGATTCGAACGCAAGCCATGACACCGATCTGTGGAAAACATTGGTCGATATTGGCCGAGACGGGCTGGGCACGATCATCGTCAAAGCGGCTGGAAACGAGACAAACAACGCCAATGGCGACGGCTGGAACGTGATCCGCTACAGCCTGTGCATTGCCGCCACCGATCTGAACGGGGATGCGACCGATTACACCAACTATGGCTCGTCGATCCTGATCGCCGCGCCTGCATCCGCTGTGACCACCGACCTGACCGGCGAGGCCGGCTATAACGGCAGCGGCGCTGACGGGGATCCCTTTGACACCAATTACACCAGCACCTTCAACGGCACCTCTGCCGCAACGCCCACGGTTGCGGGTGTCGTCGCGCTGATGCTTGACGCCAACGAAAACCTCGGCTGGCGCGACGTGCAGACCATCCTTGCGCTGTCGGCAGGCCATACCGGTTCTGCCATGGGCGGCCCGGGCGAATTGGACGAGATCGGCGATTGGCAGACGGTTGGCGGTAACACCTGGAACGGCGGCGGCACGACGTTCCATCAGTCTTACGGCTATGGCATGGTCGACGCTTATGCCGCTGTCCGCATGGCCGAAGCCTGGGCTGTCATTTCGCCGACAGCGCAGATCTCGTCAAATGAGCAAATCGCGGCGGGCTCATATACTGGCCCATCGCGGGCCATTCCCGATAATCCGAACACAAATGGCGAAGTGTCGCTCGATATCGTGATCACCAAAGCCATCACGGTCGAAAACATCGAAGTGACGCTGACGCTGACCCATGCGAATGCCAAAAACCTGAACATCTGGCTCGAAGCGCCCGATGGCACGCGCATTCAGATCATGACCGAAGGCGACGGAAATGCCTGGACCCTCGACAATGGCGTGACCTGGACCTTTGGCGTGACCGGCTTGCAGGGGTATTCGTCCCAAGGCACCTGGAGTGTGGTGCTTGAAGATGCAGTGACCGGCGAGACGGGTGTTGTCGATGATGCGGAAATAACGTTCTACGGATCAACGGCGACCAATAACACCATCTTCACCTTTACCGACGACTTCACCATGATGTCTGCCCTCGAATCTTCGCGCAAGACGATTGATGATCTGAATAACGGCATCGATTGGCTGAATTTCGCGGCAATGACTGGAAATATCACGCTAAGCCTGCTGTCGGGCGGCGCTATTTCGGTTGGTGGCACCGTGATCGCCAATCTGTCGGGCGGTGCGGAAGAGTTCGAAAACGCCTTTATGGGCGACGGCAAAGACAAAGTGACCGGCAACGCGCTGAACAATGAAATCGACGGGATGCGCGGCAACGACAACCTTCGCGGCGGCAATGGGCAGGACAGTTTGCTCGGCGGCAACGGCAACGATGCGTTGACCGGCGACGCCGGCGATGACACGATCCGGGGCGGGGTTGGCAATGACAAGATCACCGGGTCCGCTGGCAACGACGGCTTGTTTGGCGACGATGGCAACGACACGTTCATCTTCAAAAATGGTTTCGGCATCGACAAGGTCAAGGACTTTGCCGACAACACCGACACGCTGAAACTGGACGACGCGCTGTGGGGCGGCGGCAAAACCGACGCGCAGGTCGTGGCCGAGTTTGCAACCGTTTCTGATGGCAACACGGTTTTCGACTTTGGCGGCGGGCAAAAGTTCTCCGTGCAGGGCGTCACGGATACATCCGTCTTCTTGGACGATATCCTGATTTTCTAAGGCGATTGCGTTCGAATGAACGCCCGGTGCTGACCTGTGAACAAGAAGGCCCGGCGCATCCCGCTCCGGGCCTTTTCGCTATACTTGCCGCCGCGCCCGCAGCGCCGCGTTGATCGTGCCATCGTCCAGATAATCCAGCTCGCCGCCAATCGGCACGCCCTGCGCCAGCGTTGTCACCGTCACGCCCGTCTGCCGCAACAGATCCGCAATGTAATGCGCCGTCGTCTGGCCATCGACCGTGGCGCTGAGCGCCAGAATTACCTCTGTAATGCCCTCACCCGTGACCCGCGCCACCAGATCAGGAATGCGCAGCTCGTCCGGGCCAAGGTTGTCCAGCGGCGACAAGGTGCCACCCAGAATGTGATAGCGCCCTTTGAAAAACCCGCCCCGCTCCATCGCCCACAGGTCGGCCACATCGGCGACCACACAGATCTCGCCCGTGGCGCGGGCAGGCGCGGCGCAAATGGCGCAGGGGTCAGCCGGGCCGATATTGCCGCAGGTGCCGCAGGTTTTCGCCGACAGCGCCAGATCGGCCATGCAGCGCGCCAAAGGCACCATCAACCCATCGCGCTTTTTGAGCAGCGTCAGCACCGCCCGCCGCGCCGACCTTGGCCCAAGGCCCGGCAGCCGCGCCATCAATTCGATCAGCGCCTCAATCTCGCGCGGGGCCTCTGACGCCATCAAAGCGGCAGCTTCATATCGGCGGGCAGGCCCATCTCGGCGGTCAGCCGCGCCATTTCGGCCTGCGCTTTGGCCGCCGCGCGCTGCTGCCCGTCCCGGATCGCGGCAAGGATCAGATCTTCGACCACTTCCTTTTCACTTGCCACAAGGATCGACGGATCAATCTCCAGCCCCGTCACCTCGCCCTTGGCGGTGACGCGCGCCTTGACCAGACCCGCGCCCGATTCGCCCAGAACAATCGTGCGGGCCAGCCCTTCCTGCATCTCGGCCAGCCGGCCTTGCATCTCTTGCGCGGCCTTCATCATCTTGGCCATATCGCCAAACCCGCCCAACCCTTTCAACATCGTCCCGCTCCTTCCCTGCCGCGTCCAAAAACCGCCGCCCTGATGGCTCTTTCAGCTTTCTTCAAACGGATCCCATTCATCTTCAACCTCGGGCAGGGCCTGCGCCGCCGCCTCTGCCGTCATATCTTCAGGCGTTCGGATCGCGGTAATCCTTGCCCCCGGAAACGCCGCCAGAACCGCCATCACCAGCGGCACCTGCATCGCCTCGGCGGCGGCCTGATCCGCCGCGCGGCTGCGCATCTCGTCAATCGTCGCCGCCCCGCCGTCCGAGACGACCGACACAACCCACCGCTGCCCGGTCCAGCCCTGCAACTTCTGGCTCAGCCGCGCCGCAAGATCCGGCGAGGCGCCTTTGCCCGGCTCAAACTCAATCCGGCCCGGCGCAAATTTGACCAGCCGCAGGCAGGTTTCCACCTCGACCAGCAGCTTCATATCCCGCCGCTCGCGGATCATGTCGACGACCTGATCAAAGCTGATGAACTGCACCACCGGCGCGGGCGCCAGCACGGGCTGCGCCACGCCCGCAGACATCATCGGCCCCCGCATCGGCGCCGAGGGCGCATGAACCGCCGCCGGCCCCGGACCGCCGCTGCCATACCCACCCCCCGCAGGCGCGCCGCCCGTCGGCGCTGGCGGGCGCGGATTGGTTTGCAGTTGCCGGATCAGCGTTTCGGGGTCGGGCAGATCGGCCACATGGGTCAACCGGATCACCGCCATCTCCGCCGCCATCATCGCATTGGGGGCCAGTGCCACCTCTTCGATCGCTTTCAGCAGCATCTGCCACATCCGGCTGAGCACCCGCATCGCCAGCCTTTGCGCCAGATCAAGCCCGCGTGAGCGTTCGGCAGGTGGCACCGTCGGGTCTTCGGCCACCTCGGGGCTGATTTTCACCACCGAAATCCAATGCGCAATCTCGGCCAGATCGCGCAGCACCGCCATCGGGTCCGCCCCCGCCGCATATTGGCCGGACAGCTCCGCCAGCGCCCCGGCCGCATCGCCCTTCAGGATCATCTCGAACAGGTCCATCACCCGGCACCGGTCCGCCAGCCCCAGCATCGCGCGCACCTGATCCGCGCCGGTGTCCCCCGCGCCGTGGCTGATCGCCTGATCCAGAAGCGAGGTCGCATCCCGCGCCGAGCCTTCCGCCGCCCGCGTGATCAGCGCCAGCGCGTCGTCACTGATCTGCGCCCCCTCCGCCAAGGCAATCTTGCGCAGCAACTCCAACATCACCTCCGGCTCGATCCGGCGCAAATCAAACCGCTGACAGCGCGACAAAACTGTCACCGGCACCTTGCGAATCTCGGTGGTGGCAAAGATGAATTTCACATGCGCAGGCGGCTCTTCCAGCGTCTTCAAAAGCGCGTTGAACGCCGCCGTCGACAGCATATGCACTTCGTCGATGATATAGACCTTATAGCGCGCCGAGGCCGCCCGGTAATGCACCGAATCGATGATTTCCCGGATATCGCCCACCCCGGTCCGGCTGGCGGCGTCCATCTCCATCACGTCCACATGGCTGCCAGATGCAATCGCCGCGCAAGCCTCGCAAACCCCGCAAGGATCGGTGGTCGGCCCGCCCTTGCCATCGCGCCCTGTGCAATTCAGCCCCTTGGCCACAATGCGCGCCGTCGTGGTCTTGCCGGTGCCGCGAATGCCGGTCAGGATAAACGCCTGCGCGATACGGTCGGCAGCAAAAGCGTTGCGCAGGGTGCGCACCATCGCCTCCTGGCCCACCAGATCGGCAAAGGTTTCGGGCCGGTATTTGCGGGCGAGCACCTTGTAGGCGGGGGTATCGGTCATCGGGCCTCGGGGCGTTCAGGATTCTGTTGGGCACAAGGTAAGGGACAGGGGGCCAGATCACAACATGCCAGCGATGCAGATTGCAGCGGTTCAGGTCGGCGGCGGCACGCTTGGCCTTTGTCCCCTGCCGGGGCGAGGCGGCGATTACGCGGCGGACTTTGCCGCCTTGCGCGCGTTTGATCCGGCGGCGGTGCTGTCGCTCGTGCAAGTCCACGAATATGCCCGCCACGGCGCGCCCGCGCTGACCGCCGATCTCGCTGCCGCCGGAATCGCTCAGATCGCCTTTCCCATCCGCGATTTCGGCACGCCGGTCCGCCAAACCTGGCCCGCCCTTTCCCACAGCCTGCACGCATTCCTCACCAACGGCCGGCGCGTGCTGATCCATTGCCTCGGCGGCTGCGGGCGCAGCGGCACCATCGCGCTGCGTCTGATGATCGAGTTTGGGGAACCGCCTGACACCGCGCTCCTCCGCTTGCGCCAAGCGCGCCCCTGCGCGGTGGAAACCAAGGCTCAGCTGCGTTGGGCCTTGGGCGAGCCGCCTCAGAACAGCTCCAAAAGCCGGTCCAGATATCCGCGCTCGGCCTCTGAGCGGCCCTGATCCCCGGCGCGCTTGCGAATCTCGTCCAAAAGTTCCTGCGCGCGGCGGTAGATATCCTCGCCTTGCATCAGGTTCTCGTCCGATCCGATCCGCAAGGCATTGCCCGGCTCGCGGCCCAAGGGGTCAAGCCCCTGCGGGTCTGCCGTCCCCTCGGCGCGCTGGCTTTGCCCCGCCTCGCCCTCGCGCTGATTTTCCGCCAAAGCCTCGCCGAAATTGCGCATTCCCTCGCGCATCGCGTCCATCGCCTCGGCCTGCCGGTCCAAGGCGCCAGGCAGATCGCCCTCGCGCAGCGCCCGTTCGGCCTCGTTCATCGCATCGCCCGCGCGGCCAAGCTCCTTGCGGCCCGCTTCGCCCTTCTCGCTGCCCGGCCCCGGCAGTTTGCCCTTGCGGTTCAGATTATCCAGCCGGTCCGCCAATTCCTTTTGCCGCTCGGACAGGCTCTTGCCGCCGGTCCCCGTCCCCTCTTGGCCGTCCTGCAAGTCGCGGAACGAATCGTCCGACAGCTTTTGCTGCTCGCGCAGACCGTCCTGCAAATCGCGCATCGCCTGACTGCCCGGACCGCTGCCCTGCCCGCCTTCGCCTTGCGTCACTTGCATGTTTTGCATGAATTGGCGCAGCTGCTCCATCAAATCGGCGGCTTCGGCGGTCTTTCCCTGCTCCATCAACTCTTGCAGCTTGTCGAACATCTGCTGCAACTGATCGGCGCTCATCTGCCGTTGCGCGCCGCCGTTCTGCGCGCTTTGGTCGCCCTGCTCGCCCTGCTGCTCGGCCAACTCGCTGAGGTATTTGTTCAGCGCCTCTTTCATTTCCGCCATAAGGTCTTGAATTTCCTCAGGCGATGCGCCGCGCTTGATCGCTTCGTCCAGCCGGTCCTGCGCGCGCTGCAAACGCTCCAGCGCCGAAGCCAGATCGCCTTCTTCGATCATCAAGGCAATCGCCCACAGCTCCGCCGCCATTGCATCACGGCTCTCGGTGTCCAGCGCCGCCTGCTTGGTATCCAGATCGCGGATCAAAACCCGCAGCCGCAAATAGGCGCGCTGATTGCGGATCAATTCCTCGGGGCGGTTGGTCATCGCCTTCATGATCTGCACCACATTGGGCGCGTTGGCGCGGTTCCAAATCAGATCGCGGCGCATTTCCACCACCGCCGCCGCCAGCGGATCGAAAAAGCGGCGGCCCGGCAGGATCAGCGCCGCAGGGGCGGCTTCAAAGACCTGCGCGGCGCCGTCGGTGACCGAAAAGGTCAGGGTGACGGGCAGGTTGGCAAGGATTGATTCGGACAGATCGTCCTTCAACTCTTCGGCAAAGGCTTTGCGGCTGCCCCGGATCGGCATCGGCAGATCCAGTACCACCGGCGCAATCGCCTCCGGCTCCATCGCCGTGCCAAAGCGGCGATCCGCCGCCGCCAGATCCAGCGTGATCGTCACCTGCCCAGCGGTGACGCCGTAATCATCGGCCGCTTCGAATTTTTGCCTGAACGTGCCATCCGCGCCGCGCCCGATGTCGCCCGACAGCTTTACATTTGGCGGCGCGTCCTTGATCACGTTCACCTGCCAACTGCGGCCGCCCGTCCCCTCAATGCCAAGCTTGCCGGGCTGCATGACGGTAAAGCTTTGCTCGGCTGACGAGGCGGGCATCGGCTCCACCCGGCCGGACACGGTTTCGGACAGGATCAGATCGCCCGGCGCGCCGTAAAGCCGGATCGTCAGCTTTGTGCCCGCTGGCAGCGACAACGCGCCCTCGGCCTGATCGTTCAGGTAAAGGCGCGGCTTGCCGGTGTAAAACGGCGGCTCGGCCCAGCCTTCCCATGAGGGACCAGCGGCCACCGCCGCCCCCCCCGGCAAGGCGGCATCCGCAATGCCCGCAACCCGCAAAACCGATCCGAACATCAGCGTGATCACAAACGCCGTCAGCGCCACGTAGCGCAGGGCGTAAGGGTCGGCCCGTGACAGCCGCAGGTCCGGGGACACCATCCGCGCGGCGCGGGCGCGCTCGGCCATCCTGGCCTGATGCGCCGCCCAAAGTGCCCGGCTGTCATCGTCACCCAGCCCCAGTGCCTGCAAATCGCCCAGCGTTTGCAGCGGGCGGCCCTTCATCCGGCTGTCCAGCCGCGCCAAGCCTTCGGCGGATTTCGGCCGGCGGAATTTCCAGATGCCCCAGATCAGCGCCCAAACCCCCGCCCCGCCAAGCGCGATCAGGCCGAACCACCAAGCCTCGATCGTCAGAAGGCTGTCCAGACCCATGCCGAAAGAAGCGGTCACGCCCAGCACAATGGTCCAAAGCGGCCAGAACGCGTGCGTCAACCGTTCAGCCCAAAGACCGGCCATCGTCAGCCGGAAGGGCCACCGTATCTGCCGCCACAGCGTTGGGCTGATGTTGCCGCTCATTGCCTGTTCGTTACAACCATTCCGGAATGCTATCGCGCTTCAGTATATCATCATAGCTAGGCCGATGTCTTATGACGGCGAATTGATCGGCACGAACCAGCACTTCGGGCACCAGCGGCCTTGTGTTGTACTCGCTGGCCATCACCGCACCATAAGCTCCCGCCGAGCGGAACGCGATCAGATCACCGGGCGACAGCCGGGCAAGCGCGCGGCCTTTGGCAAAGGTGTCGCCCGTCTCGCACACCGGGCCAACCACGTCATAGGCGTGCTTTTCGCCGCCCGGCCCCGATTCGGCCACCGGCACGATATCGTGATGCGCGCCGTACATCGACGGGCGCACCAGATCGTTCATCGCGGCGTCAACAATCAGAAAATCCCGGTCCTCGCCCGCCTTGTCATAGATCACCGACGACACCAGCAGCCCCGAATTGCCCGAAATCAGCCGCCCCGGCTCAATCTCGATTTCGCAGCCCAGATGCCCTAGCACCCGCTTGATCATCGCGCCGTATTCGATGGGCAAAGGCGGCGCTTCATTTGTGCGTTCATACGGAATGCCCAAACCCCCGCCCAGATCCAGCCGGTCAATCCCATGCCCCGCCGCCCGCAGCGTTTCGGTCAGCGCGGCCACCTTGGTGTAGGCCTCTTCAAATGGGGCAAGATCGGTCAACTGGCTGCCGATATGCACGTCGATCCCCACCACCTTCAGGCCCGGCAGGCTGGCCGCCAGCGCGTAAACCTGCACCGCGCGGGAAATCGGGATGCCGAACTTGTTTTCCTTTTTGCCCGTCGCGATCTTCTCATGGGTCTTGGCGTCCACATCCGGGTTCACCCTGATGGTGATCGGAGCCACCAGGCCCATCCCGCTCGCCACCGCTGACAGCGCATGCAGCTCCGGCTCGCTTTCCACGTTGAACTGACGGATGCCGCCTTCCAGCGCCATACGCATCTCGCCGGCGGTCTTGCCCACGCCCGAAAACACGATCCTCTCGCCCGGCACGCCTGCCGCCCGCGCCCGCAGATATTCCCCCTGCGAGACAACATCCATCCCCGCGCCCAGATCGCCAAGCAGCTTGAGCACCGCCACATTCGACAGCGATTTGATGGCGAAACACACCTGATGCGGCAGGGGCGACAAAGCTTCGGTGAACAGGTTGTAATGCCGGGTCAGGGTCGCGGCGGAATAGACATAAAACGGCGTGCCAACCGCCGCCGCAATCTCGGGCAGGGGCACGTCTTCGGCATGCAAAACGCCGTTTTTATACAAAAAATGATCCATCGCACGCCCCTGATCCAGCCTTGTCAGGGCGTTCTAAAGCGGTTCATCCCGCTTTGGAATCACAAATTCAAACGCGGCTACAGCGCCATGACCTGCGCCGGGTCCAAAAGCCAGGGCGCGATGATGCCGCAGGTGTCGGCCAGCGGCAAAAGACAATCCGGCACCTCCAGCCCGATCACATCGCGCATGAACTGCGCCCGCGCCCGGCACCGCGCCAGAACTTCGGGGAAATCGCGCGCCAGATCGGCCTGCAAGGCCGCATCCGCGATCACATATCCGTCTTCCATCCGGGTCGAGCCGTAAATCGGATGCGACGGGATTACATCCATCTGCATCGCCATCCCCGAAGCCAGCGGCTCGGTGGAGCCTTCGTAAATCGGCGAGGACAGCCATTCATCCATGCCAATCAAATGGCCGGGATTAAGGAAAAGGTTGAACGGATCGGCAGGCAGCGCCTGCCACATCGCCGCCCGCACCGCGCCGCCCGTAACGCCGGGCTGCATCATCGCGCACCACTGGCTCATCGCGCGCAGATAGGGGGCGGCGAACACGTCCAGATAATCCTGCGCGCCCGGCGGCAAATCGCCCGGCCCCTGCGCAAGCCAGCCCGAACGGCACACGTTCGCCCCCCAATGGCAGATGTTGTAAGACAGCGGCAAACCGCGCTGCAAATGCAGCCCCGTCGGCCCCGAAAGCCCCTGGCGCGCACCGACGGCAAAGGTGGAATGGCAGCCCATCGGCAGCCCGCCGACATGCGCGGCCTCATAAGCGGCAAAATCGCTCATCCCGTCGCGCAAGGCAAAGGTCATCCGCCGCATCGCGCTTGCCGCCATGGCGTTCGAAAATTCCAGCCGGGCAATCTCGGCGGCGTTCACCCTCGCGCGCAGACCGAAGCCGGGATGCATCATGAGATCGGTGGCATTTTCCGCCCGCGCCGCGATGGTGCGCAGCGGATCGGCCAGAAACGCCGGCACATCCAGCGCGGTTGCCGGATCGTCCACCTCCTCCGGCCCGAAAACCTTCCAGCCGATCACGCCCACTTTTGCCGCCTTCGGCAAGGCCGCGCGCAGCAGATCGTCCAGCCGTGCGGGTCCGCGCGGCTGCGACATCAAAGACAGGCTGGCACACAGGACCGCCGAGATATCCCCCGCCTGAACCAGCGGCGAAATGGCGGTATAGGGCAGGCATTCATTGCCGGTCATCAACGTCGCCCGCTGCGGCGTGACCACCAGAACCGCCTCTTCGAACCGCGGATCAAACCCGGTCAGCCAATGGATATTGGCGAAATGTTCGCGGTCGCCATAAACCACCAGCGCATCAAACCCGCGCATCGCCCCCGCCGCCCGCAGCGCCATCAGCCGCCCCCGCGCTTCGGACAACGACAGCCCGGCCGGAACATCCGGCAAGCCGTTATGGGGCCATTCGATGCGGATCATATGGGTCATGGCGCTCTCCTGCAGGGGGTCAGGTTACGCGTGCGGGCGGCATCTGTCACCCACAGCTTGCGAATCTTTTGCGCGGCACCTATATGGGCGGCGAGAGGTTGGCGCGGGTAAGCGCCTCGCCAACCCGGTCAGGTCCGGAAGGAAGCAGCCGTAACGAGACCCGCTTGGGTCGTTGTCCAGCCTCTCACCCTTTTCTCCACCGCATTCAGGGTTCGGCAGGCTTACTTCGCCGTGCCGATCAGGCCCATGACCTGTGCAATCAACCCCTGCAAGCCTTTGTCCACAAGCAGCCGAAGCCCGTCGATCAAGCTGACATAGGCGCGCAAAACGCCAGCCGCAGCCGGGACCTTTTCAGCCAAAAGCGGGGCGAAAAGATACAGGACCAGCGCCAGAATGATCCCGGTCAGCGAAATCATAAAGCCGCGCCGGAAACCACCCGCGTTACCTTGATCGCCCATCGTCTCGGCAATGGCGGCCTGCTGCCCGCCGCGCGGCTCGGTCTTGGCGCGCAGGGTCGAATTGATCATGTCAATCTCGGGCAACATGTCGCTTTTCGCGGTTCCGCCGCGTGCAGCCGTCTGGCTTGGCGTGCTGTGCTCTTCTGCCTCGTCCTTCATCCGGGTGATGCGTTCAACCGCCGCCTCGGCGGACCCCGGCGCACGTCCGCCAAGCCCCATTTCGCCTTGAACTTCAAGACTGCCGCTTTCGGCGGCGCGCGCATTGGTTTCGCGTTCCGCCTCTTCGCGCAGAACCGACAGCACGGATGTGTCCATATTGCGCGCGGCGGGGGCAGGCGAACGGGAGGAGGGGGGGGGCAAATCCGGCTCATCGTCCAGATCTGGCGCAGCGCCATCATCGTCTTTTGCGCCCCTCGGTGCAAAAAGGGCCGCCTCAGACACCGTTTCCGCCAGTGCCGCAGGCGAGGCCTGAAACCAGGCATTGCCGCAATTGGAACATTGCACATCGCGCCCGGTATCCGGGATCAAGGCGGCGTCCACCTCATATTCAGCATCGCAATTCGGACAAACCAGCCGCATTTCACCCGCCCTAGTGTGCCATTCCACGTGGCAATTGCTCATCTTCTAGCAACAGTCTGCAAAATATCCAAGGGTTTGTGCCCGATGTCCACCCGCAGCCGTTGCAACCGCCGCCCCCATGCGCAATTCTGCATCACCGCCCGTGCGGCCCAAGGGACATTTCTTTGATCAATCTTGAAAACGTAGGCTTCAACTACGGCGGAGGCGATCTTCTGTCCGATGTCTCGCTGCGCCTCGCGCCGGGTTCGTTTCATTTCCTGACCGGGCCCTCTGGCACCGGCAAATCCACGTTTCTGAAACTGTGCTATGGCGAGTTGGCCCCCACCAGCGGCCATGTCAGCCTGTTTGATCGCAACGTGCGCGATCTTTCCCGCGACGACATGGCCCTGATGCGCCGCCGCATCGGCGTGGTGCATCAAGACTGCCAGTTCCTCGATCATCTGCCGCTTTTGGCCAATGTCAGCCTGCCTTTGATGGTTGCGGGCAAACCCGTGCTGCAATCGGACGTGAGCGACCTTCTAACTTGGGTTGGCCTTGATCAGTTGACAAACGCCTTGCCGCCGTCCCTGTCGGGCGGCGAGCGTCAACGCGCCGCGCTCGCCCGCGCCGTGCTTATGGGCCCCGACGTTATCCTCGCAGACGAGCCGACGGGCAATTTGGACTGGGAGATGTCGCTGCGTCTTTTGACGTTGCTTGTGGAGTTGAACCGCATGGGAAAGACCATCGTGATCGCCACCCATGATCTGAACCTGATCCGGCAGGCCAAATCCCAGGTTGCCATCCGCGTTTTGCGCATTTCAAAGCGGCGCTTGCAACTGGCGGGGTCCGACCTGTGAGGATCCTTCCCGCCTTTCTGTCCGAACCGCAAGGCGGCGTCGTGCCCCCTTCCGGGCCCACCGCGTGGCTGACCACCGCCACCGCCGCCGCGATGGCCTTTCTCGCCGTCTTCGCGCTTGCCCTGTCGATCGCCTCAGGCCGCCTCGCCGACCGCTGGGCCTCGGCGCTTGACCGCTCTGCCACGGTGCGCATTTCCGCCCCCGCCGATCAGTTGCCCGCCCAAACCACCATCGTGCTGGATGTTCTGTCCACCACCCCCGGCATCGCAGCAGCCCGCGCACTGGACCTTGCCGAACAGCAAAAACTGCTGGAACCTTGGTTCGGCCCCGACCTTGCCATCGATGAACTTCCCCTGCCGCAGCTGATCGAAGTCACGGAAAACGCAGAGGGATACGACCGCGAGGGTCTGCGCCAAAGGCTGGTCGCCGAAGCGCCCGGCGCGGTTCTGGATGATCACACCCGTTGGCGCGCGCCGCTGGCTTCGGCCGCCGCGAGGCTGCGCACGCTGGGCTATATCTCGGTGTTGCTGATCGGCGGAACCATGGCCGCGATGATCACGCTGGCCGCCCGCGCCGCGCTTGCCGCCAATTCACAAGTGATCCGCGTTCTGCGGCTGGTCGGCGCAAAGGACACCTTTATCGCCCGCGCCTTCGTGCGCCGCTTTACCCTGCGCGCGGCCAGCGGGGCCACGTTTGGCACCACTCTTGGCATGGCCGCAGTGCTGCTTTTGCCCGCGCAGGACGATGCGGGCGGCTTTCTGACCGGCCTTGGATTTCATGGAACAAGCTGGTTCTTACCGCTGCTGCTGCCGCCCCTCGCCGCCCTTGTCGCGTTCCTTGCCACCCGCACCGCCGCCATGGCCAACCTTCGGAGATTGACCTGATGATCATTTTACGCTGGTTTATGTCGATCATTTTCATCGTGCAGATGTACCTGTCGATGCTGGTTGTCGGGGTGATCTATCTGCCCGCCGCCCTGCGCAGCCCCGATGGTGCGGTGCGCGCCTGTCACGCTTTTTGCCGCTGGGTCTGCTTTTCGCTGCGCATTTTGTGCGGCCTGAAAACCGAAATTCGCGGCACCCCGCCGACGACCGGGGCCCTAATCGCCGCCAAACACCAAAGCTTTCTGGATATCATCATGATCTATGGCGCGCTGCCCCGCGCCAAATTCATCATGAAAAACGAGCTGCGCTATGCCCCGATCCTTGGCTGGTATGGCTTGCGTATCGGGTGCGTTCCGGTCAAACGCGGCGCGCGCGGCGCGGCGATCACAAAGATGATGGCCGATGTTGCCTCTGGCCAGGATAGCCCCGGTCAGTTGGTGATCTACCCCGAAGGCACGCGCGTCGCGCCGGGGCAGAAAAAGCCCTATAAAATCGGCACCGCTGTGCTGTATGGCCAACTGGGCCAGCCCTGCCACCCCGTTGCTACCAACGCCGGGGTCTTGTGGCCCAAGCGCAGCCTGCTGCGCAAACCGGGTCTGGCGGTGGTCGAATTTCTGCCCGAAATTGCGCCCGGCCTGTCCAACGCCGCCTTCATGGCGCAGCTGGAACAGGCGGTCGAATCCGCGTCAGGCCGCCTGATGGCCGAGGCCGGATTCAAGGCGGCATGATGGCAACCCGCAAAGACACGATCCCGCCGATCCTTGACGCCATCCCCGGCGCCACCGTGCGCCCGATGTTCGGCGAATATGCGATTTATCTGCAAGACAAGGTCCTTGGCTTCATCTGCGACGACACGCTGTTTCTCAAAGACCTGCCCGCCGCCCGCGCCCTTTTGCCGGGCGCCGAATTGGGTGAAGCCTATCCCGGCTCCAAACTCTATATCATCGCGCAGCCTTGGCTGGACGAGCCAGAGGTTCTGGCCGCTGCGGCCCGTGCGATTGCCGATGCCCTGCCCGCGCCCAAACCGAAAAAGCCAAAGGCGGTAAAATGATGGACTGGATCACCGATCTTGACGTTTTGCACAGCCACTATGGCACGCCCTCTGCCCCTGCCCTGCGCAAGGTCACGGCCCATATCACGCCGTCCTATGCTGGCTTTATCAATGCGTCGCGGTTCTGCGTGCTGTCCACCGTCGGCCCCGAAGGCACCGATGGCAGCCCGCGCGGCGATCAGGGGCCCGTGGTGACGGTTGAAAATCCTGAAACCCTGCTGATGCCCGACTGGAACGGCAATCAGCGGATCGACAGTCTGCGCAACATCCTGCGCGACGGCCGGGTGTCGCTGATATTCCTGGTGCCCGGATCGACGACGGCGGTGCGTGTCAACGGCACCGCGCGGCTGACCGCCGATATGGACCTGCGCAGCCGCTTTGAACGCGAGGCCAAGAACCCCCGGACCGTCATCGTGATCCGCGTGGGCGAGGTCTATTCGCAGTGCGCCCGCGCTTTGCAACGCTCCGCGCTCTGGACTGCGGGCGATTGTGCGGCGGGATTGCCGTCTGCGGGCGACATGCTGGACGATGCGACCCGGGGCGAGATCAACGGCGCGGATTATGACACGGACCGGATCACCCGCGCGCATCTTGGCTGGTGGTAGGCGCAGATCACACGTAAAAGCGGGTTAACGGCCGAATAGTAAACATCTGGTTTCATTGGGTAAAATCTTGGGCCCATACCTGGACACTTCGGATCACCCGGTTCAGGCCGCCAATCCCTTGGTGCCCATATCCAGAAATTTCTGCCGCCGATCCCGGATCAAAGCTTCGGGCTTCTTGCCCGAAAGCTCTTTGAGCATCGTCTCAATCGCGCGGGCCACCGCCTCGATTGTTTCCTTGCGGCCCCGCTGCGCGCCGCCCTGCGGCTCTTTGATGATCCGGTCGATCACGCCCAGTTTCTGCAAATCCTGCGCCGTCAGCCGCAACGCCTCGGCTGCGTCCTTGGCCTTATCGGAATCCTTCCACAAGATTGACGCGCAGCCTTCTGGGGTGATCACCGAATAGACCGAATGTTCCAGCATCGCGACCCGGTTCGCCGTCGCAAAGGCCACGGCCCCGCCCGAACCGCCCTCGCCGATGATCACCGAGATCAAGGGCACGCCGATTTGCAAACATTTCTCGGTGGACCGCGCGATCGCCTCGGCCTGCCCCCGCTCCTCCGCTCCCTTGCCGGGATAAGCGCCGGGGGTATCCACCAGCGTGATCACCGGCAGCCGGAACCGGTCGGCCAGTTCCATCAGACGGATCGCCTTGCGATACCCTTCGGGCCGCGCCATGCCAAAATTCCGCTCGATCCGCGATTTGGTGTCGTGGCCCTTTTCCTGCCCAATCACCACCACCGGCATATCCTGAAACCGCGCGATGCCGCCCATCACCGCGTGATCGTCGGCGAAATTCCGGTCGCCGGCGAGGGCGGTATATTCGGTGAAAAGCGCGTCAATATAGTCGCGGGTGTGGGGGCGGTCGGGGTGACGGGCGACCTGACATTTCTGCCACGGCGTCAGGGCCTTGTAGAGGTCTTTCAGCATCGCCTCGGCCTTGCGGTCCAAAGCTTCGGCCTCGCGGGTCACATCGGTGCCGGAATTGGACCGGGCCATCGCGCGCAATTCTTCGGCCTTGCCTTCGATTTCGGACAGGGGCTTTTCAAACTCAAGGTAGTTCATCAAGGGCGCTCCGAAGATATTCGCCCCCGTTATGGCCAAAAGGGCAAGAAGTTGCAACGGCGGGGATGAAGCGCGGGCGTTGGCCCGGCAAGCGGCGGGATGGTATGGCCAAGGCAGAGCGGACAAATTTTGCTAAATCGCCCTCGCCCGGTTGCCCCGCGGGTTATGTTCCAGCTCCACCAGACCCATCCGTTCCATCACCGGCAGGACATAATTGGCAAAGCGCCCACGATAGCCTTTGCGCAGCCCATAGTAGCCGCCGACGGGATTGCCCGCACCCCGCGCCCAAGCCTCGATGGAGCCTTCGGGGCAGGGTTTGCCTTCGTCCGCGTTGCCAAGGGCCACCCAGTCGCCAGCAGCTTTCAGCATCGCGTGGCAATCGTCGATGGCGCGCAGCTGATAGGACAGTTGCGTGGCGCCCACCTGCACGACAAGGCGGGGCGGGGCCGCCTCTGCCTCGCGCCAGACCTGAAAGTCTGAGGTCAAAGAGGGCGTTTTCAAAAGCCAGGGGTCCGCCTTTTCGCCCCGCCCATTGGTTCCGGTGGTCATCATTCGGCTGCCTTCTGCAAAGCGTCCGCAAATCTGCGGAACAAGGGGGTCTGATCGGAAAGTTTGGCAACGATCTGGGGTGACATGAGGCCGCGATAGTCTGCGCGCATGGTGAATTCGGTTTGGCCGCCGGTCAAGGGGGCAAGGGCAAAGACCGGCGCACGATTCTGCGCGATGGGGACGCGCCGAATGAGGCGGGCCTGCCGGTGGCCACGCGGGTGGGATCGGGCGGCGGGGATCGCGCTGGCGTTTGACGATCGCACGCGGCTGAGCGGCCCGACCGAGGTGGAGGCCGGGGCGATTGTGCTGGCGCTGATGCCGCCAAAGAGTGTGGATCCGGGGCCCGGGGAGGCGCGCCAACGCGCGCCGGCCAAGCTGCGCGAGGCCGTTGCCGACCGGTGGCGGCGGCAGATGGCACGGATCCTGTCGCAGTTTCAGACTGCACCGTACGCCGGGCACGGAGGGCGAGCGGCGCTGGGCCTTGCGGTGGGTGGGGCGCGGATGGTCTGGAAAGGGTAACGCGGACGGCGGGCACGCTGGCGCATCCCACCGCGCTGGGCGTGTCACGCGGCGGCCGGGTTTTGGTCTGCGGGCAGTCCGGGCAGCGCTTTGCCGAGGCCGATTGGGGCATGTTCACCACCGCGTCCCGTCGGTTTGGCGCTGCGGGGTCTTGACCGCAGCCGCGCGCGCGGTCAGGAAGCATCAAAGCCCCGCGAGGTTCACATGAGCGACGCAAAACCCAAGCCTTTCAACCAGAAAATCCGCATCACCACGCTGCGGATCGCCTCGGCGTTGCTGCTGCTGCCGCTGGTGCTGCTGACGCGGCCCTTGTGGGATGCGGGCTGGCCGCGCGATGTGACGTGGCTTTTGGGCACCTTGCTGATCGTGGCGGGGGTTTTGGGGCGGTTTTGGGCGATCCTTTATATCGGCGCGCGCAAGAACAAACAGGTGATGCAGGACGGGCCTTACTCGCTTTGTCGGCATCCTTTGTATCTGTCATCGACCCTTGGCGTGGCGGGGTTTGGCCTTGTCTTGGGCGGTGTGGTTGTTACGGCGGTGATGACGCTGGTGGTTTTTGCCATCCTCAGCGCCACCGCGTCGCGCGAAGAGGCGTTTTTGCGCGGCGAATTCGGCGCAGCTTATGATGACTATGCGGCCAAGGTTCCGCGGATTCTGCCGCGCCTGACCGGGTTTCAAACTCGGGCCGAGATCACGGTTCTGATCGCCCCGCTGACCATGACCACCCGCGACGCGCTGGTGTTTCTTGGCTTTTTGCCGCTAGCGGTCGTGATTGGCTGGATCCGTGACGCCGGGCTTTTGCCGATGATTGTCCTTCCCTGACCTTTTTTCAAACGGAGCCTGCCCATGTCCCGCATCGTTTACGTCAATGGCGCCTATGTTCCCGAAGCGGCGGCGGTGGTTTCGGTCTTTGACCGCGGGTTCCTGATGGCGGACGGGGTCTACGAGGTCACCTCGGTTCTGGAGGGAAAGCTGATCGACTTTGACGGGCACTGCGTGCGGCTGGCGCGCAGTCTGGGCGAGTTGGAAATGACCAACCCGCACAGCGACACCGAGTGGCTGGAGATTTTCCGCCAGATGGTGGCGCAGAACGCTGTTGTGGACGGGATGGTGTATTTGCAGGTCACCCGCGGCAACCCCGGCGACCGCGATTTCGCCTATCCGGTGCCCGAGGTCGCACCGACCGTGGTGCTGTTCACCCAGTCAAAGCCGGGGCTGGCGGACAGCCCGGCGGCCAAGATCGGCTGGCGGGTGATCTCGGTTCCCGATCTGCGCTGGGACCGGCGCGACATCAAGACGGTACAGCTTTTGTACCCTTCGATGGCGAAAATGGCGGCCAAAAAGGCCGGGGTCGATGACAGCTGGTTCGTGCAGGACGGCGTCGTGACCGAGGGCACCTCGAACAACGCCTATATCATCAAGGGCAACCGCATCATCACCCGCCCGCTCAGCCACGACATCCTGCACGGGATCACGCGGGTCGCCGTGCTGCGCTTTGCGGACGAGGCGCAGATGGAGGTTGAAGAGCGGGCGTTTTCGATCGCCGAAGCGCAGGGCGCGGACGAAGCGTTTATCACTTCGGCAAGCGCGTTTGTGATGCCGGTGGTGGAAATTGACGGCGCGGCAGTGGGCACAGGCAAGCCCGGACCCGTGGCGGCCCGGCTGCGCGAGATTTATCTGGACGAGATGCGCCGCGCGGCGGTTTAACGCGCGGCGCTTATTTCCTCAGGCGACATCGAACTGAACATCGGCAAGGTTAAAGTTCGCCGGATTGGTCAGAACGACCAGGTTGATACCGTCGAAGGACAAGGTGACGTCCCCGCTTTCCGCATCGGTTTCAGCCGTCAAAGCGGCGTTCGGGTCCACGCTGGTCTGGGTCCAGTAAATCATTGTCAGGCTATCATCCGCGCCGTTGAAATCTTCGATCTGGGCCGGCTCGTCGATGATGTCGGTTTGATCAAAAAATTCTGGATCATAAGAAATGATCCCAAAGATGTCCGCGCCGGCGCCGCCGTTCATCGTGTCGCCCAGATCTGCCGACAAATAGTCATCTCCATTACCGCCCTCGCCGCGGTCAGAGGAATGTTCGGGGGCATGGTACCAGGAGTTGTCATTGATAACGACGATGTCGTCGCCGTCACCGCCATAAAGTGAGTTTGACCCATCGTAGTCGAAAATGTCATCATCGCCGCTGTCGCCGTGGATCGTGTCGTCGCCACGTTGACCCGTTTCGAACAGCCCGACATCAAATCCATTATCAACCCAGCCGATATCATCGCCCGCGCCCATCCAAATCTCGTCGTTGCCAGCCTCGCCCAGCACCAGATCGTCGCCGGACCCGCCATAAAGCGTATCGTCGCCATTAAATCCCAGCACAACATCGGACTGATCGCCGCCCCGGACCTCGTCATCGCCGGTGCCGCCGTCAACCACATCATCGCCGTCGCCGCCGCGCAGGCTGTCGTCGCCGCCAGCGCCATCCAAAAGGTCATTGCCGTTATGGCCGTTGATGTCATCGCCGCCGTTGTCGCCGGTCAGCGTGTCATCGGTTTCGGTGCCGTCGATGTCCGTGTCATCGTTCGACCCGTCAAAAAAATTGCCAAAAAGCAGCAATGGCAATAAAAATACCAAACCCAGATATTCCATGATTCCCCCAGCACACCCAAGGACCGATCATAAATTAAGGCATTTTTATGTCAAATTTTAGATGGTTTTGTCCCATTATGCGCGCCAATCTCGTGCCAAAGGGCGCAATGTTGCGCTTGTTGGGGCCATAGGGCGGCAGTTTGCTGTTATTTGGCTTCGGGGTCCGCGTCCGGGGAAATATTGCGGGCAAAAGCGGCGTCAAAGGCCGACTTTTTCGCCCCATCCGCCTCGGTTTGGTTCTGAGCCACCCAATCGGCGTAGGGCATGCCGTAAACAATCGTGCGCGCCTCGTCCTTGGACATGGGCGTGCCTGCGGCCGCGGCCGCCTCTTGATACCAGCGGCTCAGGCAGTTGCGGCAAAAGCCCGCCAAATTCATCAGATCGATGTTTTGCACATCGGGACGTTTGTGCAAAAGATGGTCCATCAAGGCGCGGAAGGCGGCGGCTTCGAGATGTTCGCGGGTCGCGGGGTCCATGGCGATCTTTCAGGCAAAAAGGCCAAGGGCGCGGGCGCCCTCCAGCAGGGTTGCGGCGGAAACGTGGACGGCAAGACCGGGGGACAGGTGCTGTTGGTCGGGAACGTGAACCACGGTCATACCAGCGGCAAGGGCGGCCTGCGCGCCGGGGATGGAATCCTCGAACGCGATGCAAAAGGCCGGATCGACGCCAAGGGTCAGCGCGGCGTGCAGATAGAGGTCGGGCGCGGGTTTGGGGCGGGCAACGCTGTCGCGGCCATGGATATGGGCGGCATCAAAGCGGTGCAGAATTCCCGCCAGATCCAGCGTGCGGTGCGCAGAGGCCGTACGCGAGTTGGTGGCCAGCGCAAAGGGCAGGCCAAGATGATCAAGCCGGTCCAAAAGCGCCACCGCGCCGGGGCGCAGATCAACACCGGCGGCAAAGGCGGTTTCGACATTTTCCGCCCAGATCGCGTTAAATGCCACCGGATCAAAGCCCGCGCCAAAGGTCTGGGCAAAGATCGCCTCTTCCTGATCAACGGTGCCGACCAGCTGGGTGAAAATCTCCGGATGTGCGGAAAATCCTAATTTTCGCAGGGCATTTAGGGCAGCATTGACCACTAGACGTTCGGTTTCTACCAAAGTTCCGTCCAGATCAAAGATGACGGCCTGAAAGTTCATTGCAGTACTCCGGTCAGGGCGCGGGCCAGAATCGGGGCCAGACGGGCGGCCCAGGCCTGTTGGTCGGCGGGGGTGGCGATCAGATCGTTGCGCAGTTCGATCAGGGTATTGGGACGGCCGCGCTGAATGGCGTGCCGGTCGATGGCATCGCCCGGCAGGTGGCCTGCGTATGGTTCGTTATCGCCAATGCACAAGCCCTGTTCGGCGCGCAAATAGTCGATCAGCGGGCGGGACAGGCGGTCATCAAGGGCGCTGTACAGCACGCCGACATGCCAGGGACGCGGGGCACGGCCGCGCAGGCAGGGGGTAAAGGAATGAACCGCAAGGATCACCCGGTCAGCCCGCTGCGCCGCAAGGTCGGCATAGGCGGCGTGATAGGGCCGATACAGACGGTCCAGCCGCTGGCGCAAGTCCGCCGGCCCGGCGTGGCGATTGGCCGGAATGATCGTGCCGTCATAAAGCCGCATCAAAAGCGTCGGGTCATCCTCGCCCCGGTTGGCGTCGATGACCAGCCGCGAAAAGCCGCTTTCGATCACCGGGCTGTCCAGATGTGCGCCCAAAGCCCGCGCCAGCCCCGCCGCGCCCACATCATAGGCGATGTGGCGGGCCATATCCGCCTCCCCGATTCCCAGCGAGCCGCCGTTTACCCAAGGCGGCACATGGTTTGAGGCGTGATCACAGCTGATCAGCCAGCGACCGGGACGGCCGCTTCCGGTGATTTGATAGGCATCGTGCAAAGGATTGTCCGTTTCTCTTGCGATTGCGCGCCCATTTGCGCAAGGATTTGGTCAGAGTTCCATGGTAATTTGAAAAAAGGTAGCGCTAACAAGACGCACCGGTTGCCCATTGCCGGAATTTCGCACATAAGTCGCGCGGCCCGACCCCGACAATTCGAAGGACTTTTGCCATGAGACGTCTGCGCAATGTAAAAATCGTCGCCACGCTTGGCCCTGCTTCCAGCGATTACGCGATGATCCGCGCCCTGTTCGAAGCGGGCGCGGACGTGTTCCGCCTGAACATGAGCCACGGCACCCACGCCGAACAGGCGGCGCGCCATGCCATCATCCGCAAGGTCGAGGCCGATCTGGGCCGCCCGATCGCGATTCTGGCCGATCTTCAGGGGCCGAAACTGCGGGTCGGCGTCTTTGCCAACCCAGCGGGCGAAGAGTTGGTCGCGGGCGCGGATTTCCGCATGGACCTGAGCAACGCACCGGGTGACAGCGCCCGCGTGCAACTGCCCCACCCCGAGATTTTTGCGGCGCTTGAGCCGGGCGCTTCGTTGTTGGTGAACGATGGCAAGATCCGGGTTCGGGTCAAGGATTGTGGCAAGGATTTTGCCAATTGTGTGGTTGAAGTGGGCGGCACGATTTCCAACCGCAAAGGCGTGAACGTGCCGGACGTGGTGCTGCCGCTGGCCGCGCTGTCGGCCAAAGACCGCGACGATCTGGAATTTGCCTGCGAGTTGGGCGTGGACTGGCTGGCGCTGTCGTTCGTGCAGCGCCCCGAGGATGTGATCGAGGCGCGGCAATTGGCCAAGGGCCGGGCGGCGATCTTGTCAAAGATCGAAAAGCCGGCGGCGGTCAAAGCCTATGAAGCGATTTTGCAGGTGTCAGACGGCATCATGGTGGCGCGCGGCGATCTGGGCGTGGAATTGCCTGTCACCTCGGTGCCCCCGATCCAGAAGCGGCTGGTGCGGCTGGCGCGGGCGGCGGCAAAACCGGTGATCGTGGCGACGCAGATGCTGGAATCCATGATCGAGGCGCCGGTTCCCACCCGCGCCGAGGTGTCGGATGTGGCAACCGCCATCTATGAAGGCGCGGACGCGATCATGCTGTCTGCCGAATCGGCGGCAGGCAAATATCCGATCGAGGCGGTGACGACGATGACCAACGTCGCCCTGTCGGTCGAAAAAGACCCGACCTATCGGTCGATCATCGAGGCCAGCCGAGTGGTAATGCGCCAGACGATTTCGGACGGCATCGTGGCGGCGGCGCGCGAAATTGCCGAGGCGACCAACATCAAGGCGATCTGCTGTTTCAGCCAGACCGGCACCACGGCCAGCCTCGTGGCGCGCGAGCGGCCTCATGTTCCGATCATCGCGCTGACGCCGCTGATGTCGACCGCGCGGCGTATGGCCCTGACCTGGGGGCTGCACTGCGTGATCACTGAACCGCAAGACCGGTTCAAGGGCGCGGTGCTGGCCGCGATCAGAGCGGCGCGAACCGATGGATTCGCGGGCGAAGAGGACATGATCGTTGTCACCGCAGGCGTGCCGTTCAACGTGAAAGGCACAACCAACATCCTTCGCGTGGCCCCTTGCGATGAACGATTGATTTCGAGGGTCGAACCCGAATAAAACATCAACCATAGCGTTGGTGTTTTGTTTGGAGGTCTGATTTGGACAATGATTTGATCCTCGTCGTTGGAATCGTGATCGGCATTCTGGCCATCCCGTCGCTGCTTGCCGCCTATTCCGAAGGCCGTGCCCCACGGGCTGGCGCCATCCTTGTGCTGATCGCGGGCGTGCTGTGCGCGACGGCCCTGACGCGCAAGGGCGGCGGGTATACGATTGATCAGATCCCCGATGTGTTTATGTCGGTGATCAGACGCTACGTCGGATAAAGCGGCCGTAATCTTCGGAATTTGGCGCAGATATTCCGCCAAATGGCTTGCGCAGCCCGGATTTGCCCCCTATAGCCCGCAGTCTGAACTGCCCCGCGAGGCCGGCGAAAGTGGCATGCCGAGTCGCGCGATGAAACCACGGAGATGGAAATGCCCAAGATGAAGACCAAGTCCGCTGCTAAAAAGCGGTTTTCCTTCACGGCCAATGGCCATGTGAAGGCCGGTGTGGCCGGTAAGCGCCACGGCATGATCAAACGCACGACGAAGTTCATTCGGGACGCATCCGGGACCATGATCCTGTGCGCGTCCGACGCGAAAATCGTCAAAAAATACATGCCCTACGACCGGTAAGGAGAGAAACACATGTCCCGCGTCAAATCCGGTGTTGTTACGCACGCCCGCCACCGCAAGGTGATCAAGGCCGCAGCTGGCTATTACTCCGCCCGCTCGCGCAACTTCCGCACCGCCACTCAGGCCGTTGATAAGGCCAACCAATACGCCACCCGTGACCGCAAGGCCAAAAAGCGCAGCTTCCGCGCGCTTTGGATCCAGCGGATCAACGCGGCTGTCCGGCTGTTCGATGCCGAGTTCACCTATTCGCGTCTGATCGACGGCTTGAACAAAGCCGGGATCGAGGTGGACCGCAAGGTTCTGGCCGATCTGGCCGTGCACGAGCCCGAAGCGTTCAACGCCATCGCCGCGCAGGCCAAAGCCGCGCTGGTCTGATCGGCACCCAATCGATTGCAAAGGCCCCGCTGACCGGCGGGGCCTTTTGCGTTGCACCGAAGGGCCGATGAAACAATCCGCCCCGCTGTTTCCATTATCTCAACAATTCCGCGCTACCGCCGCATTTGTGCCCGAATCCCCCTTAATGAAAGGGGGCAGAGCAAGTCAGGGACGACGAACCCGATCGCCCGGATCGACTTGCAAGTCCAGATGTAACCCGTGAGGCACTTCATGTCGGCTTTTGATCACAACGGCTTTGCCACCGCCCTTCCGCTGCCCGAGGGCTTGCTGGACTGGACCCGCCGGCAAAACCGCGACACCTGGCACGAGATGGCCTGCAAGGCCGATTTTCGGGCCGCCGGCGCATCGATTGACCTGCTTTTGGCGCTGCACTGGATCAGCCAGCAGCCCGCCTGTGACCGGGCGACGGCGCTGATGATCCTCGTCCAGGCCACCGAAGCGGGGCTGCATGCCAAAGATTGCCCGCCGCAGATGGCGCCGCAGGCCGCCAAGGCGTTTTGCAAGGGGCTGCACAATGCCCTCGCCAACGATTGCTTTTTGCACGAAACGATTGGCCTGACCGCGCAGGAAAAGGCGCAGATTGATGCGCAGCTTGGCCCGAACGGCCCCTTCCATCTGGACGAAGCGCATCGTTGCACCGCCGGGCAGATGCCGCACCGCCCGACCTATGGCTTTGCCCAGCAGCGCCCGGTGATGCCGCCCCTCGCCGCCTGAGCCCCCTTGCCTTCACGGGCCTTCCCCGCTAGCACGATTCCGATCTGAGCGGAGGCGATCATGGACGGGCTCGACGGCTTGAAAGCCAAATATCTGACCGCCGTTGCAGATGCTGCAAGCGAGGCGGCGCTGGAAGAGGTGCGTCTGGCCGCGCTGGGCAAAAAGGGCGAGATTTCGGCCTTGATGTCGGGCCTTGGCAAGATGGAGCCCGAGGCGCGCCGCGCTGCCGGGGCCCTGATGAACGTGCTGAAAGACGAAATTGACGCCGCTTTGCGCGGCAAGCGGGCTGCGCTCGGCGATGCCGCGTTGAACGAGCGGCTGCGCAGCGAATGGCTGGACGTGACATTGCCCGCGCGCCCGATGCGCAGCGGCACCATTCACCCGGTCAGTCAGGTGATGGAAGAGCTGACCGCGATTTTCGGCGACATGGGATTTGCCGTCGCCGAGGGGCCGCAGGTTGAAAGCGACTGGTACAATTTCGATGCGCTTAACATTCCGCCCGAACATCCTGCGCGGCAGGAACATGACACCTTTTTCATGCACCGGGCGGAAGGTGACAACCGCCCGCCGCATGTGCTGCGCACCCATACCAGCCCGGTGCAGATCCGCGCGATGACCGAACAGGGCGCGCCCATCCGGGTGATCGCGCCGGGCCGGGTGTACCGCATGGACATGGACCAGACCCATACCCCGATGTTCCATCAGGTCGAGGGGCTGGCGATTGACCGCAATATCAGCATGGCAAACCTGAAATGGACGCTGGAAGAATTCTGCCGCGCGTTTTTCGAGGTGCCGAGTGTCGAACTGCGTTTTCGCGCCAGCCATTTCCCCTTTACCGAGCCGTCGGCCGAGGTGGATATTCGCTGCTCATGGGAGGGTGGCCAGCTGAAAATCGGGCAAGGCGACAAGTGGATGGAAATCCTCGGCTCGGGCATGGTGCATCCAAAGGTGCTGCGCGCGGCGGGGGTGAACCCGGACGAATGGCAGGGCTTTGCCTTTGGCATGGGCATCGACCGGATCGCGATGCTGAAATACGGCATCCCCGATCTGCGGGCGTTTTTTGAAAGCGATCTGCGCTGGCTGCAGCATTACGGCTTTGCCGCGCTCGACATGCCGAACTTGCCCGGTGGGCTCTCGCGCTAAGGAAAAGCCCCAAGCCCAACGCAGAGTGGGGCGAACGGGCGCCTGAACGCGGTTAAGGGGTAACAGACCCAAGGACGCGGGCGGCATGGCCGAAACCACCAGCCAGCATCATGTACAAAAGCAGCGTGAGCCCAAGCAACAGGCAGATGCGGCCCGATTTTACGGGCTTTCGGTCAACGGGTATTTTCATGATTGGGTCCATGCCGGATGATGTAGCAAATTAGTCGGTGGGAAATGTGGCGAATAGCCCGCGAAAATCGCCACAACCCGTTTCCGCATTGGAAACCGCCCTGCCCCGGCTTCCCCTTTGGCCCAAGGTAGGGTATGCGCAGCCCCGAGCAAAGCTGCACTTTCATTCAAGGCAAGCCCATGAAATTCACCCTGTCTTGGCTGCGCGATCACCTTGAAACCAAGGCCTCGCTGGATGACATCCTTTATGCGCTGACCGATTTGGGGCTGGAGGTGGAAGAGGTGGTGAACCCCTTGGCCAAGCTGGCAGCCTTTACGCTCGCCAAGGTGGTGCATGCCGAAAAGCACCCCGACGCCGACAAGCTGCGGGTGTGCCGGGTGCTGACCGACGAGGGCGAAAAGCAGATCGTCTGCGGTGCGCCCAATGCGCGGGCGGGGATTACGGTGGTGCTGTGCAAGCCGGGCGATTATGTGCCGGGCATTGATGTGACGCTGGGCGTGGGCAAGATTCGCGGCGTGGAATCGCATGGCATGATGGCGTCCGAGCGCGAGTTGGAGCTGTCGGACGAGCATAACGGCATCATCGAATTGCCCTCTGGCGAGGTTGGGGACAAGTTCGCGGACTGGCTGGCGGTGCACCGTCCGGCGCTGGCTGATCCGATGATCCATATCAAAGTGACGCCGAACCGCCCCGATGCGCTTGGCGTGCGCGGCGTGGCGCGGGATCTGGCGGCGCGGGGGCTTGGGGTGCTGAAACCCTTGCCGATCACGGCGGTGCCGGGGCAGTTTGACAGCCCGATTGCGGTGCAGATCTCGGCCGACCTAAAGGCCAAAGGCTGCCCACATTTCACCGGGCGCGTGATCCGCGGCGTGACGAACGGCGCCTCGCCCGACTGGATGCAGGCGCGGCTGAAGGCGATTGGCCTGCGCCCCATTTCGGCGCTGGTCGATATCACCAACTTTTTCACTTTTGCGCTGAACCGCCCGCTGCATGTGTTTGACGCGGCCAAAGTCACTGGCGGCGTGCTGCACATCGAGGCGGCGGCGGGCGGGGAAGCGTTCGCCGGGCTGGACGGCAAGACCTATTCCCTGCGCGCCGGCCAGATGGTGATTGCCGACGCGGCGGGCCCGCAATCGTTGGCCGGGATCATGGGCGGCGCGGGCTCTGGCTGTTCCGAGGCGACCACTGATGTGTTTGTGGAAAGCGCGTTTTGGGATCCGATCACCATTGCCACCGCAGGCCGGGCGCTGAAGATCAACACCGACGCGCGGTATCGGTTTGAACGCGGCGTTGATCCGGCATTCACCTTGGGCGGACTGGAACTGGCGACACAGATGATCCTTGATCTGTGCGGTGGGCAAGCCAGCCATGTGGTGCAGGACGGCGCCGCGCCCGATGTGACGCGCAGCTATCGGCTTAGTCCGGCGCGGGTGATCTCGCTGGTCGGAATGGACATTCCCGAGGCGGACCAACGCGCGACGCTGACGGCTTTGGGCTTCACGCTCAACGGCAATGACGTGACGCCGCCGACATGGCGCCCGGACGTTTTGGGCGACGCTGATCTGGTCGAAGAAGTGGCGCGCGTCGCCTCCCTGAGCAAGTTGCAGGGCAAGCCCCTGACCCGCGCGGCGGCTGGCGTGCCACAGCCGATCCTGACCCCGGCGCAGACCCGCGAAAAGGCGGCGCGGCGGATGATCGCGGCTTTGGGCTATAACGAGTGCATCACCTACAGCTTTATCGACGAGACGGCGGCGGCGCTGTTTGGCGGCGGCACCGATGCGGTGCGGGTGGACAACCCGATCTCGTCCGAAATGTCGCATCTGCGTCCCGATCTGTTGCCGGGCCTGCTGCGGGCGGCAGCACGCAATCAGGCGCGCGGGTTCATGGATCTGGCGCTCGCCGAAATCGGCCCGGCCTTTCAGGGCGGAGAGCCGGGCGAGCAGCATCTGCAAGCCGCCGGCCTTCTGGTCGGACATACTGCGCCGCGCGATCCGCATGGGATGCGCCGCCCGGTGGATGCCTTTGACGCCAAGGCCGACGCCGAGGCGGTTCTGGCCGCCCTCGGCGCGCCTGCCCGCGCGCAGATCACCCGCAAGGTTGCAGGCTGGTGGCATCCCGGCCGGTCCGGGGCGATCGGCCTTGGCCCCACGATCATCGCCACCTTCGGCGAGGTTCACCCCAAGGTTCTGGCAGCGCTTGACGTCAAGGGCCCTGCCGTCGCCTTCACCATCCTGCTCGCAGCCCTGCCCCAATCCAAAGTAAAAACCCCGACACGCCCCGCCCTGACGCTCAGCGATCTGCAAGCGGTGGAGCGGGACTTTGCCTTTGTCATCGACGCCGGCATCGAGGCTTTGACCGCGGTGAACGCCGCTATGGGGGCGGACAAGGCCCTGATCGAAACCGTGCGGGTCTTTGACCAGTTCATCGGCGAGAAAGCCGAGGCGCAGATGGGCGCGGGCAAGAAAAGCATCGCGCTCGCCGTGCGATTGCAGCCCAGGGACAAGACCCTGACCGAGGCCGAAATTGAGGCGGTATCAGCCAAGATCATCGACAAGGTGACCAAGGCCACCGGCGGCACCCTGCGCAGCTGATAAAAGGGGCGCGATATCCACCGCGCCCCAATTCATCTGTCCAAAAATATCCCGGGGTGAGCACGAATTTTCTGCGAAAATTCCTGCAAGGGGCAGCGCCCCTGTCTTCCTGCTTACTTCCGCCCGAACAGCCGGCCAAAAAATCCCTTCGCCCGGTCCTGCGCCTCGCCCACGCCTGCCAGCGCCGGATCCACCATCCGGTCGACAAATTGCAGCCACATGCGCCGGACCATGAACACAGCAAAGCCGAAGACCAGCAGCAAGACGATGCTGACCCACGGGATGATCTGCTCGTCCACCGACGTGGCTGCGCGCACCGCAACCGCGTTTGGATAGATCGACAGGATCGGCAGGCGCCAGCCGTAATGCGTGACCACCAGCCATTTCGGCGCCTCGGCGATGGATTTCAGATTGCCCGCCTCGGCCTGCAGGTTGGAGCTGTCGTATTTGAAATAGGGCGGCCAGATCCAGCCGGTGTCTTCGTTGCGGTAAACGATGACCGAGCCATCGGCAAAAGCCGCCTCGATAAACCGGATGTCGCGCGTGGTGGTGCTTTCGGCGGTGCCGGTATCGGGCACCGAATAGGCCCAGGCGTTTTCGGTGCCAATCGTGGTCAGCCGGTTATAGGTGTTGGTGACGCGCACGATATCGTGCTGCGGCAGGGTATAGTGCAAAAAGCCAAGCGTAAAAATCATCAGCCCGGCCCAGAACACGCGCTTGACCCATTTCCAGATGTTGCCGCCCATGATCCCGTCTCCTTATTGCGCATTCACGATATAAACGATGACGCCAAAGGCCACCGCCGGGATGATATAGACCAGCAGGATCAGCTTGCGGCGCAGGCCATGGCGATAGTCTTCCATGCCTGCCTCAATAAAGGCGTCCCGCTCGTCCTTTCGCGACCCCTCGCGCGCGGGATCACTGTCCCAGCCTTTCTCAAGCCCCTCGCGCCACACCGAGCGCGCATAGATCGTGACCACCCCATAGACCACGCTGAGCAGCGCAAAGCCAAGAATCGCCGCCCGTATCAGACCCAGCATCGCCTATCTCCTTACCGCGCCCCAAGGGCCGACGGCCTGAACCATGTCGCGCGCGGGCTTTGGATGGGGCCGCTCGCGCAGGTCCATCGACGGCTCCGGCCCGAACAGCGCCTCACGCGCACCTTGCCTGTCCACTTGGTACTCGCGCTCCAGAAAATCAACCACATACTGCTTTTTCCGCTCGGACCACATGGCATAGCGGGCATAGAACAGCTCTTTGTGGGTGATGAACATCTGGCGCACGTCCATTGGCGACAGTTCGGACAACAGCATATTCACCAGATCGCGGTTTGGCCCCGGCGCGGCGCGAAGGGTATAGAAATAGGCGGCATGCTCGCTGCTGATGCGCGGCCAGGGGGCGGCGCCGTCGATCCAGCTGAGCAAGGACGCCAGACCCAGAAATTCGGGCGGCAGCGTGTCGCCCAGTTTATACGCGATCTTGCGCAACTCGGTGCGCCGCGCATCGCCCGGATCAAGGCCCAGCACATCGGCGGCCTCGACCAGAATGAAATCCATCTTCTGCCGGATCACCGCCGCCCCGTCCATGCCGCGCGCCTGCACGATCGGTTCGATCAGAGCGTTGGCGTCCAGCCATTCCGCGATGGCGTTGCGCTGCGTAAGGTCCATGACCGGCGACAACGGCAGCGTGCCAAGGCTGCTGCGCGGCAGGGTCGAGATCACGGCAGGCACGCGGGTGTCCTGGAACACATAAACCCCGCCGAAAAGGCTGGTCCAGAAATTCGGCTGCGAGAATGTCATCGCGGGCAAGGCGATCGGCTGGGCGGTGATGTCGCCGGTCTTGGTGGCCAGCGCGATCATGTCAGCGATCAGCGCCTCGTCGCGCCACCCGTCGGCTTCGCTGCGAAAGCGCTGGATCAGCCCGGTCAGCCGCTCCGCATCGGCCACATGCCCGCCAATCGTATCCGCCTCAATCCGCACCTGCCGCATTTCCAAAAGCCGCGCCGGACTGGACACCTCGTAGACCGAGCCCTGCAACGCCCCCGCCACGGCGTCGCGGGCGGTCAGGGCAAACAACTGCGCCTCGTTGGTCTCGATGAACTGCTGCAGGATCCCGCGCGAGGTTGAAAATTTCATGTTCAGCAAAGGCGCGGATTTTTGGCTGGTGGTCAGCAGGATGAACTGCCGGTTCGCCCCGTTGGGGTTGAGATAGAGCGGGTCTTGGAGTTCATCCCCGATTTCAGGAGAAAAACCCGAGATGTCGATGTGGAAATCGGGCAGTTTGGTGGTTTTCCCGGTGAGGTGTTTCAGCGCGCGGTTGTAACGCTCGATCAGGGCGGGGGAGGAGACCTCGACGAGGTTGCCGAACATGAGGCCGGCGGCGATGAGGCGGTTCATGGGGTGTCACCGTTGGAACGCGCCCACTGCCATAAGTCCGTGTTGTCCCGGTTTGTCATTGCTCGCGCCCTCCGTCAGATTTTCGCCTCCCCTCCCCCTCGTGGGGAGGGGCTGGGGGTGGGGGGCCAGCCTCAAGCGCATCAATCACCATCTGCATCACACCTTCAAGATTTGCGTCAACTTCAGAATTCCAAAACCGCATCACGATAAACCCCTGTTCAGCAAACCACCGATCCCGCGCAATATCGTCGGGCCCGCCATGTTGGCCGCCGTCCACTTCAATCACCAACTTCCGGCCCAAATCAACAAAATCAACAATATAGCGTCCAATTGGGGCCTGTTTTCGGAAGTTCGTGTCAAGTATGTGGTTCACTTCGCGCAATTTGGCCCATAATTTGCGCTCTTGCAGGGTCATGTCAGCGCGCAATTTTCGGGCGCGATCGCGCATGAAGTTGGCGTCATTCATCGCTTAGTCTTGCCCCCCACCCCCAGCCCCTCCCCACAAAGGGGGAGGGGAGGTGTCAGATTCCAAACCTTGGCCTTTGGGTCGAAGAGCGGCGGGCACCAAGATCGCACCGCGGTCCCCTCCCCCCCTGGGGAGGGATGGGGTGGGGGTCTGTACCAAAAAACCGACCCATCGCGGTCTCATCACTTCCCCCCCAAATACCGCTTCTTCGCTTCTTCCTGCCGCCGATACTCCCTTACCATCCCCTCAATCGCAACCTCATCCGACTTATCCGCATAACGGAACTCGCTGTCCGCATAGCGGTTGATTTCCTGCACCACCATCTCCACCGAAATCGGCGTCATCAACCCCTTGATCATCGCCAGTTTCTCCTCGTACCCCTTGAACAGGAACAGATCCGGCTGTTCCATCCACTCATCGGGCAATTCAAAATCCATCGCACGGACCTTCACCGCGTCGGTGATGTTCTTCACCGCCCGGCCCGTAAACCGATCATCCGCAGATTGGATGGCTTTCAGATAGGTGCCCAGTTTCGCAATCGTGTCCAGCGCGCCTATCTGGCCCTGCACGAGGTCCCAGACCTTCAAAAGCCCCGCCTCATGCGGACGGGCAAAGCCCTCAAAGCTGGCGGTGACGGCCTTTTTGATCTCTTGCGACGCAAACAGGTCGTGCTCGCCCACCGGGATCGCGTGATTTTTCCCCAGCAAAAGCGACAGGATGTCGATGTAATCCGCTTGGGATTGTGGCCCGTCCACCAGAAACCGCGCGCCGGCCCGTTGACGCAGGGCGTCGTCGACATTTTCGGGAAAATTCGAAAACATGCCAAAGGTGCAATTGCCGCGCACCAGGGTATTTGCCCCGGCAAAGGCCCCCATGAACACCGCTGTCACCTCTTGCTGGCCCGCGCTGGATTGGCGATCCCCGCGCTTGCCCGCGACCTGATCGATGTCGTCGATGGTGCCGTAGCCGATCACCGACGGGTCCAGAACCGCATCGACAAATGCCTTGGCGTTCTGCCCCGATTTGCCCTGATAGCTGTCAATCTGATCAATCGAAAAGTTCTGATACCGGAAAGGATAGCCCGCCACCTTGCAGTAATCATTGAGCAATCCCGCCATCATCTGGATCAGCGTGGTCTTGCCGGTGCCCGGCTTTCCGTCGCCCATGAAGGTGAAAATGAACCCGCCAAGTTCGGCAAAGGGGTTCAGGCGGCGGTCAAAATCATAGGCCATCAGCATCTTGGCCAGCCGCATCGACTGGTACTTGGCGATATGGTTGCCGACCACTTCGGTCGGTTTCTTGAACTGCATCGTCAAAGCGCCGCCCTTGGCCGCCCGCGCCGGTTTGAAGCCGGAAATGGTCAGCCCCTCAGCCTCCACCTTCCAGGACGCGCCGGTAAAGGCGCCGGTGCGCGGCGCCGCTTCAGCCCGCAGCGCGACCTTTTTCATCAGCGCCTCGGCAAAGGCCGCGATCACCGACACCAGCCGCACATCGTCTTCTGCGAGCGCGCCGATGTCCTGATCCAATTCCCACAGGGCCCCCTGCAGGGCGAGGGCGGCGTTGTCCGTCAGGATCTCTTCGACCTCGCCAATCTCGACCGTGGCGGGCGATTGGTGCGGGGCCAAAAGGAAGGCGGCGGCATTGGCAAAGGTGTACAGAACCGCCAGCGCCTCGGCAGCCAATAACTCGGTGAACTCTGGCTTTCGGGTATCGGGCAGACGGCCCTCAAGGTTGGCCTTTTTCAACTCCGCCAACCCCGACTGCGCGGACAAAGTCTCGCCCAGCGCCAGCGCAATCGCCACCGCACGCCGCAGCGCATTCAATGCCGAGGCTTGCAAGGGCGAAAGCAGCCCATCGCCCAATCCGTCCACCCGGTCAACCAAACGCACCCCGCCGGGCCGCGTGGTCGGCCGCGTCACCATCCCCGGCACAGTGGAGCGGAACCGCGGCCGCGTGCCGATCCCGGCAGACCGTTCGGTCTGCGCGGTGGCGGCCGCCTTGGCCAGACGGGGGGCATGGTCAAACCCGGTGATCAGGCCAAGCGCCGCCTCATATTGCGCGCGGATCGTCTCTTCGCGCAGCTCCATCGTGTCGCGTGTGCTCATCGCCCTGTTTCCTTCTCAGCGCTGTTGCCAACCCTTGGCCTTCGGCGGGGAATATTTGAACCAGATTGAAGAGCATAGACGCCTTCAATCTGGTCCAAATATCCAGACCGCGAACATGTGTTTGCCGGAGGGGGGCCGCGCCCCCTGACCCGGTCAGCCCCTATACCGCCGGCAGAATGCGGCCCCCATCGCCTACAATAAACTTGCGGATCTTTGCCAGACCGGGGGCCTTCACCTCGACCATGGCCTGAAAAACCTTTTCCGGCAGGATCACCATCTGTTCCGTTCGCGTCGTTCCGGTTTCCGCACCGTCCAGCGCGTTCAGTTTGAAAATCTGGCGGTTGGCGGTGGAAAACCAGCCGTCTTTCACGGCTTCCTCGCGCTCGCTGACCAGATCCTCGACCGTCCACACCAGCGCCCAATCCTCGCCATCAGGCGCATTCGCGGCTTTCAGCACATCCGAAATCGGCCCCGATTGCAGGGTGAAATCCTGACTGTGCATCGGTCCCAGCGTCAGACGGCGCAGGCGTTTGGGGTGCAGCGCCTCGAAATCCTTGTCAAAGCCGGTGGCAATGGTCAACAGTTTCAGCCCCCCCACCGACTGCGCCATGATGCCTTGGCTGACCAGGGGCCAACGGCGGTCGTCCTTGGGCAAGGGCTTTTTGCCGCTGTCTTCGATGTTCAGCAGATAGACCACCGGCAGGTTGGTTTGCGTGTCGAACACCGCCCAGTGGATCAGGAAATGACGGCGATCACCGATATCTTCGATCCATTGAACATCGGGGTCGTTGCGGGTCAGAAACAGGCCGCCTTTGGCCAGCGCCTCATAATAAAGCCGCTGCGACAGGGCGAATTGCAACTGCACCGGCGCTGCCAGATCGCGGACGATCTGGCGCACCATGCGGTCTTTCAGCTCAGGTTCAGACGCCATGCCAGCCAGGTGTTTGCCCGCCTGCGCGGCGTCGACGGCCATGGTCATCAGCTCTTGCGCCACCGGAAAACCCGATTCGTGCCGGTCAAACGTCAGGCGCGGCGCGGCGTCCGACTGCCCGGTCATCAGGTATTTGTACGACAGCGCCTGAAACGTCGCGGTCAGCGCCGACAGATAGCGCCCAAGAACCCGCGCCTCGGTCCGGGTCAGCCGGCCCTCTTTTTCCACCTCGCCCGCCACGCGCGCAAGGTGGCCGGTGATCCGGTCGAACTTGGCAAAGTAGCGCCGCGCGGTGGCGGCGTCATACAGCTCGGCATGGTCGGTGACGAGCTGCTGTTTAAGCTCGGTGCCCATCTATTCCCCGTAGGCGTTCTTGTCATGCTTTTCGACAATCGCGGCAAAGCGGCGGGCAAAGCGCTCGTCTGCCTTGGCCTTGTCTTCCAGCACCTTGCGCGCAAAGACCATATTGGCCTCGTGACCTTCAAGCATGTCCGCCATCTTGTCATTCGTCGCCGCGCCAATCGCCGCCATGGCGACCTGCGCCTCCTGGTCGGTTTTGACGCCGATCTCGTTGATGCGGTGCGCCACATCCTGCTGCTGCGCGGTTTTCAGGCTGCTGGTCAGTGCATCATACAAAACCACCCGCTGCTTGGTATCGGTCTGCAATTTGTTGATCAAAACCAACTGCGTCGCCGCCTGATTGGTCAGGCTGTCCACCCAGGTCTTGCCCTTTTCAATATACCGTTCAAGCGTTTGCGACTTGGCCAGCTGCACCTGTTCATCCTGAATAAGCGCGTTGTAGCGGGCATTCATCGCGGCAAGGTCAGTTTCCAGTTTGGTCCGCGCGGTGGCGTCCTGTTCGACCGAGATCTTGTTTTCCAGCTCAATAATGCGCGGGTCCATCGCGGCGACTTCGGTGCGCACCGTGTCCAGCGCGGCCACCGCCGTCTCCCGCTCGGTCAAGGTATCACCCAGGTTCACCTCGACCCGTGCCTTTTGCACGTTCAACATGTCCAACTGACCCTGAAGCAGCCGCACGATCACGTCTGATTTGGCGATCAAGTCCTGCAATTTATCGTCGACCGAGGCGGTGCGCATGCGCTCCTGGCGCAGCGAATCCGAGCGGGCCGAAGAGAACACGCCCACAAAGCTTTCCCAGCCGGTCTTTGACCGCATCTCGGCAAATTCGGCGCTGAACCCGGCGGTCACGTCGTCCAGCCCCATGATCAGCTCGGCAATATTGGCGTTCATCAGGTCGGTGTGGGATTTCACATCCTCAAGCGTGGCGTTCTCGATGTCCATCGCAGATTCGCCCGCCGCCAACTTGGCCCGCGCGGTTTCGATCCGCGACGTGATGGTGGAAATCTTGGCCTGCGCCTCGGCGACCTGCTTTTGGCTTTCCTGAATTTGGGCGTCAAAGTCGGCCATCTGGCCCTCCATATACAAAGGTTTGCCCCATGTAGGGACGATTTTTCGAAATAACATATGCGGCGCGCCTAAAATCGGCCCGCCTGTTCCGCCGCAGTCTTGCGCACCTTGGCCCCGGACGCAAAGACCTTTGTGGCCGGGCCGCCACCGGCCTGAATTTTCGCAGAAAATTCGTTCACACCGGAATGTTGTCGATCAGGCGCACCCCGTCCAGCCAGGCCGCCGCAAGCATCCGGCGCGGGCGGCGCGGATCGTCGGAGGGCATCAGCGTTTCGGCGTCGCGCAGTTCGATATATTCCACCCGCTCAAACCCCGCGCCGCGCACCGCCTCTGCGGCCTCGCGGATCGCCATGCGGTCAGACTGCCCCGCACGGATGTCCTGCGCCGCCGCCGTGATCGCGCTGTACAAAACCGGCGCGCGGGTCCGGCCCTTCGCCGTCAGGCGCAGATTGCGCGAGGACATGGCCAGCCCGTCCGTCTCGCGGATCGTTTCGCAGCCAACCACCGTCACCGGCAGATTCAGATCGCGCACCAAAGTCAGCACGACCTGCAACTGCTGCCAGTCCTTTTGGCCGAAATAGCCGCGATGCGCCTCGGTCATGCCGAAAAGCTTCGTCACCACTGTCGCCACGCCGTCAAAATGCCCCGGCCGCATTCGGCCTTCCAGCGGCTCTGACACGCCGCCGACCGTCACGGTGCTGGCAAAGCCGTCTGGGTACACGTCCTCGGGCGAGGGCATGAAAACCGCATCGGTCCCGACCGTCGCCAGAAGCGCCACGTCGGCCGCCTCGGTGCGGGGGTAATGTTTCAGATCATCCGGGTTGTTGAACTGCTTGGGGTTCACGAAAATCGTGGTGATCACCCGGGCGCAATCGCGCTTGGCGGCGCGCGCCAGCGACAAATGCCCATCGTGCAACGCGCCCATGGTGGGCACCACACCGATGGTCTGCCCCGCCGCCCGCCAGCCGCGCACAAGCGGGCGCAGTTCGGCCAGGGTGCGGATTATTCGGGTCAAGATTTCGTCTCCTTCTGCGCAACCACATCGGCAAAACCATGCTCTTGCGCCGGAAAGGCGCGCGCGCGGACCTCGGCGGCATAGGCGGCAATCGCCTCGTCCGCCGTCTGGCCCAGATTGGCGTAACGCTTCACGAATTTGGGGCGAAACTCGGTGAACAGGCCCAGCATGTCATCGACCACCAGAACCTGCCCGTCGCAGGCCGCCCCTGCCCCGATGCCGATGGTCGGGATGGTCAGGTTCTGGGTGATACGCGCGGCAAGGCCCACCGGCACCTTTTCCAGAACCACGGCAAAGGCGCCCGCCGCTTCGACAGCGCGGGCATCGGCCATCACCGCCTCTGCCTCGCCCTCGCGGCCCACCACCTTGTAGCCGCCAAGCGTGTTCACCGATTGCGGCGTCAGCCCGATATGGGCCATCACCGGCACGCCGCGCCGCACCAAAAACGCGATGGTTTCGGCCATATGCGCCCCGCCTTCCAGTTTGACCGCTGGCGCGCCGGTTTCCACCATCAGCCGCGCGGCATTGCGGTACGCCTGCGCGGGGCTTTCTTCATAGCTGCCAAAGGGCATGTCGATCACGACCATCGCCCGGGCGCAGCCTTTGACGACAGCGCGGCCATGCAGGATCATCATCTCCATCGTCACGCCCAGCGTGCTTGGCATCCCGTGCAGCACCATCCCCACCGAATCGCCCACCAGCGCGATGTCGCAATGCGCATCGACAAGGCGCGCGACGGGCGTGGTATAGGCGGTCAGCACCACCAGGGGCGCGCTGCCCTTGCGGGCGCGGATATCGGGCGGAAGCACCGGGCGCGCCGGGGAAGTTGCACTCATCTTGCTGCTCCGTGGCCTTTGGTGGCAGATCGCGGTACTTAGGCCACATCCGCGCCGCCTGCGCAAGATTTGTGCGGCGCGAACAGGACCTTGACCATTGGCCCGACTGTGCCGAAACTGCGTGGCAAATTGGGGATGGGTTTGATCATGAATTTGCTGACGCGCATTGATGACGCAAGTGTTCCGCCCGAGGTCAGCAGGCCTGCGCCGGACAAGTTGATCTTTGGCGATCCCGTGCATACGACTTGGAATATCGAAGAGCGGGGGGCCCTGTTTTGCGGGATCTGGCAGTCGACGCCGGGCAAGTGGACCGTCAGCTATGACGAGTGGGAATATGTTTACATCCATGTTGGCCATTCCATCCTGACCGATCAGGACGGGGCCGAAACGCACCTGATGGCGGCGGACAGTTTTATCATTCGTCCGGGGTTTCGGGGCACCTGGGAGGTCGTGGAAACCACGATCAAGGATTACGTGATCGTCGGCTGATCGGGCGGCGGCCCGGTTTGGTTGGGGGCCGCCGTGACCTGATCAGTTTGCGGCGGCAAGGTCCGGCAAGGGCTGATCCGGCGCCGGGCAATCGTCTGGCAAAATGCCCAGCGCTTCACATTCTGCCAATCGCTTGGCGAGTGCCTTTGCCGCCTTTGCTGCGGCTTTTTCAGCCGCCATTGCTGCCTTTTCCGCTGCTTTGGCCGCTTTTGCAGCCTCCGCTACGGCGGCTTTTGCGGCTTTATCGGCGGCTTTGGTCGCAGTCGCTGCCGCCTTATCCGCCTCTGCCGCCTGCTTGTCCGCCTCGGCGGCCGCTTTCTTGGCAGCCTTTTCGGCGTCTTTGGCCGCAACCTTCGCTTCGGCCTCTGCCGCAGCTTCGGCTTCTTCCTTTTCCTTCAGCAGCGCCTCAATTTCGGCGACGTCCTGCGCCACCTTTTCGACGCGCTGATCTTCGACCAACTGCCTGTTGTCTTCGGAATCAGGGATGGCGCGGCCATAGGGGGTGTCGATAAAGGCGCCCTCGGCCTCAAGGCTTTCCTCAAGGCTGCGCACCTTGACAAGCGCGCCCATTTCCACCCGCTCGTACAGATCAATCACGTCCTGATTGAACAAACGGATGCAGCCCGCGCTGGTGGCATAGCCGATTGACGCATCATCAATGGTGCCATGAATGCGGAAATAGGAATCGCGCCCGCCGCGGTACAGATAAATCCCGCGCGCGCCCAGCGGGTTTTCAAGCCCCCCGGGCAGGCCGGCGGCAAATTTGGAATAAAGATCCGGGCGGGTGGTCAGCATGTTGGCCGTCGGCTGCCAGCTTGGCCATTCCGCCTTGCGCCCGACGACGCCTTCCCCGGTAAACTTGATGCCCTCGCGGCCAACGGCGATGGAATATCGCATGGCCCGTCCGCCCTCCATCACAAAATACAACTTCCGCGCGAAGGTATCGACGATGATCGACCCCGGGGCCTCGGTCCCGGCATAGTCAACTTCGGCCCTTGCCTGATCGCCCCAAAGAAATTTCTGGTCCACCTGCTTGATCACAAAACCGCCGTCTTCGATCTGCTCATAGCCGGGCATCGTCGCCTCGGTGTCCGGCGTCACGTCACTGGGTGCGCCGCAAGCGGCAAGGGCGAGGAGGGTCAAAAGCGCGAACAAGCGCGAAAAAGTGGCGGTCATGGCAAAGGTCCAAATCTGCGAAATCCGCAGTACCTAGGGCAAGCGCGGCCTGAAAGGTCAAGCCCCCCCAACCTTCATTTCATGTTATATCCCCGGCTTTGACCCCGGGGACATTGTTTCAAAGCCCGAAACGATCAACCGACGACGTTGAAGCTCGGCCCAAAGGGATATCTGGTGATATCCTCGTTGCCGTCGTCGGTTATGAACAAGATGTCATGCTCGCGGTAGCCGCCCGCGCCCGGCTGACCTTCGGGCAGGGTCAGCATCGGCTCCATCGAGATGACCATGCCCGGCTCCAGCACCGTGTCGATATCCTCGCGCAGCTCCAACCCGGCTTCGCGGCCGTAATAATGCGACAGAACGCCGAACGAATGGCCATAGCCAAAGGTGCGGTATTGCAGGACCTGATGCTCTTCGAAAAAGGTGTTCAGCTTGGCGGTCACCTCGGAACATTTTGCGCCGGGCACCAGCAGGCTCATCCCCAATTCATGCGCAGCGACATTGATATCCCAGATACGGCGCGATGCGGCGTCCACCTCGCCGACAAAAAGCGTGCGTTCCAGCGCGGTGTAATAGCCCGAGATCATCGGAAAGGTGTTCAGCGACAGGATATCGCCCCGCTGCAATTTGCGCGAGGTGACGGGGTTGTGCGCGCCGTCGGTGTTGATACCGGACTGAAACCAGACCCATGTGTCGCGGTATTCAGCATCAGGGAAACGCTTGGCAATTTCCAGCTCCATCGCGTCACGGCCCGCCATGGCCACGTCGATTTCGCGCACCCCGACGCGGATCGCATCACGGATCGCAAAGCCGCCGACATCGGCAACCGCCGCGCCGTGGCGGATCAGATCCAGCTCGGCCTGCGATTTGCTCATGCGTTGCACCATGGTGGCGGGCGCGATATCGACGCCGCGTCTGGGCTTCACGAACGCGTTCAGCTTTTCCGATTGCAGCAGGGTCAGATGATCTGCCTCACAGCCAACAACGCGCCCCTCACCGACCACCGATGCGATTGCACGCCAGTAATTGTCACGGCTCCAGTCGGTGTAGGTGATGTTGTCGCCGTGGCTGCGCCGCCATGGTTGGCCCGCGTCAATGCCGGCGCTGATGGTGACGCTTTGCGACGGGGTGACGACCAGACCGTAGGGCCGCCCGAACGAGCAGTAAAGGAACCCGGAATAATAGGCGATGTTGTGCATCGAGGTGAAAACGCAGGCCTCAACACCCTGCACTTCCATCAGCTCGCGCAGATCGGCAAGGCGGGTGTCGTATTCGGACGCGGCAAAGGGCAAGACGCGCTCGCCTTGGTGGAAACGGTATTGCTGGGGGCGTTCAACAGTCATCATCAGACCTCATGAATGGGGCCCGGTGGTGAAAAAGGGGACCCCGAAAGGTCCCGGCGTACAGGACGGATCAGCCGATCTGTGGCTACGCCATCGCCACGGCTGGTTTTTCTATAACCAAACGCGCGAAACGTGACAAGGCCGGGCCACATTGAAAGCGGCAAAGGGACGGTGCTTTGCCTTCATCGTGGTCCGAACCTCCAGGCGCGGCTCGCAGGCCGGCGCAAGGTCGGCAGGGTTGCGCCCGGTCAATAGGTTTTGCCGGCGAAGTCCCCCGCGCCGTGGCGTTCAGGCAGCTTTTCGGCATCCTCGCCCCAGGATTTGTTGACAATACGCCCGCGCCGAACCCCGGGTCGCGCATCGATCTTTTGCGCCCAAGCCAGAAGGTGCTTGTAGCTGGACACGTCCAGAAACTCGCCCGCGCTATAGGACCGGCCCAGAACCATACCGCCGTACCATGGCCAGATGGCCATATCTGCAATCGAATAATCCTCACCGGCGACAAAGGGCACCTCGGCCAAACGCCGATCCAGAACGTCCATTTGCCGTTTGGTTTCCATCGCATAGCGGTTGATCGGATATTCGTATTTCTCGGGCGCATAGGCATAAAAATGGCCAAAGCCGCCGCCGACAAACGGGGCCGACCCCATCTGCCACATCAGCCAGTTCATCACCTCGGTCCGCGCCGGGCCAGAGGCGGGCATGAACGCACCGAACTTTTCCGCCAGATGCACCAGCATCGAGCCGCTTTCAAACAGCCGCAGCGGCATGTCGCCCGTCAGGTCCAAAAGCGCCG
This sequence comes from Paracoccaceae bacterium, assembly GCA_031385445.1. GTDB lineage: Bacteria > Pseudomonadota > Alphaproteobacteria > Rhodobacterales > Rhodobacteraceae > CAIYZT01. The sequence goes on from JANNBM010000019.1 coordinate 45,868, forward strand.
GGATCTTGGAGTTTGGGTTCACCTCGACAAAGCCCGACCCGAACTGATCGCCTTTGCCGATGTCGATCAGCCAAGCATCATATTCGGCGCCTTTGTGCCCGGCTTCCAGCAGCTCTTCGAACATGATGGTGACCTTCACGCCATTGGGCGTGGCCAGCGAATACAGCTGAAAGCCGTGTTTGCCCTGCGGCAGAACCTTGTCATGCGTCGCACCCGCAATGGGGCGGTTGATGCTGGCGAACTGGCCGCCGTTGCCCTTGTCCCAGGTCCAGACTTTCGGGGGCAGATAGGGCGTGTCAGCGGGCATTGATATGTTCCTTTGGCAAAATCCTGCCGATCAAAGCTAGTCCACCATTTTGCGCGGGGCAAGAACGCTTGCGGGCCTTGCGCCCGGCAAATCGCACACCATCTGTTCAGAAATACAAAGGAGAACGGTATGCGCTGCCCGGTGGACAATGAGGTTTTGGTGATGGCGGATCGTGGCGGGGTCGAAATTGACTATTGCCCGAAATGCCGGGGTGTCTGGCTCGATCGGGGTGAGTTGGACAAGATCATCGAACGCAGCGCCATGCCTGTGCCTATGCCGCCAGCCGCGCCAGCGCCCGCCGCCCGGCCAACTTCGCCGGTCTATCAACCAGAGCCGGGATATTCCGGACAGCGCGCCGAAGCGCCGCGCCGCCGGGATGACGACGATGACGATGATCACCGCCACGGCAAGCGTTACAAAAAGCGCGAAAGCTTCTTGGGCGAGCTGTTCGACTTTTAAACCGACCGGGTAACACCCCCATCCACCCGCAGGTTTTGCCCGGTGATATAGCCAGACGCGTCGGACGCAAGGAAGCTGACCGTGCCCGCGATCTCTTCGACGCGGCCATAGCGGCCCATCGGGATGCGGGCGCGGAACTCTTCCTTTTCCGGCAGGGAGTTGATGAAGCCGGGCAGGATATTGTTCAGCCGAATGCCCTGAGGCGCGTATTTATCAGCGAAAAGCTTGGTGAAGGCCGCAAGCCCCGCGCGGGCCACGCCGCTGGTCGGGAACAGGGGATCGGGTTCAAAGGTCGCAAAGGTGGTGATGTTGATGATCGATCCGCCTTGGCCTTGCGCCTCCATGATCGGGGTCACAAAGCGGATGGGCCGGACGGCGGACAGAAAATAGATGTCGATGCCTTGGTGCCACCCCTCGTCCGTGATGTCCAAAAGCGGTGCGCGCGGCCCGTGGCCTGCCGAGTTGACCAGAACATCGATCCGCCCGAACCGCGCCATCGTCGCATCAACCGCGCGTTTCACATCGTCGTTGGATTGGTTCGAGCCGGTCACCCCAACCCCGCCAAGTTCGCCCGCCAAAGCCTCGCCCTTGCCCGATGACGACAAGATCGCCACGCCAAACCCGTCCGCCGCCAGCCGGCGCGCGGCGGCGGCGCCCATGCCCGATCCGCCCGCTGTGATCAAAGCCACCTTTTGCATTGCGATCCCCTTTTTGGTTTTATGCTAAGGGTGACACAACCGAGTTTCACGCTCCACTAAAAAAGGCAACCCGATGCGCCCCGGACCGACGAATCTGATCACGGACATATTCGGCCTTCGGGTTGGCCATGCGCAGGATGTGCGGCTGCGCTCGGGCGCGACGGTGCTGACGGCGGACCGGGCCTTTACCGCCGGCGTTTGCATCATGGGCGGCGCGCCCGGCACGCGAGAGACGGATTTGCTTGGCCCCGACAAGCTGGTGCAAGAGGTGGACGCGCTGGTGCTGTCGGGCGGGTCGGCGTTTGGGCTTGATGCCTGTTCTGGTGTGGCGGACGGTTTGCGGGCCATGGGGCGCGGCTTTGCGGTGGGCGATCAGCGGGTGCCGATCGTACCGGGGGCGATCCTGTTTGATCTGCAGAACGGCGGCGACAAGGTTTGGGTGCGCAATCCTTATTACGATCTTGGCCTTGCGGCGCTAGGGGCGGCGGGGGCGGACTTTGCACTCGGTTCGGCGGGGGCGGGGTTTGGCGCGCTGACCGGGCGCTGGAAGGGCGGGCTGGGCAGCGCCTCGGTGGTGCTGGACAGCGGCATCACGGTGGGCGCGCTGGTGGCGGTCAACGCGCTTGGCTCGGTCACGGTGGGCGAGCGCGCGCAGTTCTGGGCCGCCCCGTTCGAAATGGCGGGCGAGTTTGGCGGGCTGGGCCCGTTTGCGGGCGCGGCCCCCGCCGATGACCCGCTGCCGCGCAAAAGGATGGGCGAGGCGACGACCATCGCCATTGTCGCCACCGACGCCGCCCTGACCCAGCCGCAGGCGCAGCGGATGGCGACCGCCGCTCATGACGCGATGGCGCGGGCAATCGTGCCGTCGCATACCCCGCTGGACGGCGATCTGGTGTTCAGCGCGGCGACAGGCGCGCGGGGGATGAGCGATCCGTTGCGGGACACCTTTCAGATCGGCCATGCGGCGGCGGTCTGCCTGTCCCGGGCGATTGCGCGGGCGGTGTATGAGGCGCAAAGCGCTGTGGGCGATGTGCAGCCCGCTTGGTCCGCCCTGCACAAAAGGCGCTGACTACCAACGTTTCAGCGCGGTCTCATCGGCGTCTTTCGCCGCGACCCAGGCCGCGCCTTCCGCGCCGATTTCCTTTTTCCAGAACGGCGCGCGGGATTTGAGGTAGTCCATCAAAAACTCCGCCGCGGCAAAGGCGTCCGCGCGGTGCGGGGCGGCAGTTGCGACCATCATGATCGGCTCGGCCGGGCCAAGGCGGCCAAAGCGGTGAATCACAAGCGCGTCCGTCAGACCAAAGCGGACGAGCGCCTGATCCATCATCGCAGCAATCGCGCGTTCGGTCATGCCGGGGTAATGTTCAATCTCCATCCCCTGCAAAGCGCCGCCGTTATCGCGCACAAGGCCGGTGAAGGCAACAATCGCCCCCGCCCCCGCCGCGCCTGCGGCAAAAGCGTTGCTTTCGGCCCCCAGATCAAACGCTGCGGCTTGCACGGACAGGCGCATGTCAGCCCCCGGTCATCGGCGGAAAGAATGCCACCTCACGCACCCCCGCAAGGGGCGCATCGAAACCCGCCATCTCCTGATCCAGCGCCACGCGCAGGCTCGTGCGGTCCGCAAAGGCCAAAGCGTGCCCCTCGTCCATCGCGGCAAGCTCTTCGATCAGATCGGCGACGGTGGCGGCGTTCGTCGTGATTTGTTCGCGAGGCGCGCCAATGCGTTCGCGCAGCCAGGCGAAATAAAGCACGTCGATCATGCGTCGTCGCGCAGAAAAGGCCGCGCCTTGCGAAAGTATTCCCACCCGGTAATCGCGGTCAAAATCGCCGCGATCCAGATCAGCACAAAGCCCAGAAGATTGGCGAAAGAGGCGCAATCGCGGCTGCCGCAGGCGCGCACCGGGTCGGCAAGGCCGGCGCTGACCGCGTCGGCATATTGCTCGGGCGTCATGCCCTGCATCGCGACGCCGTTCAGATATTCGAGCCCGGTGCCCAAAAACAGCACCGCAATCGCGACCATCTGCGCGGTGGTTTTCCACTTCGCAAGCTTTGTCACCTTCAGCATTCCCGACTTAGCGCCCAGAAATTCGCGCAGGCCGCCCACGAAAACCTCGCGGAACAGGATGATCGTCGCGGGCAGGATCAGCGCCGGGTTCATGCCGTTGTACCCGGTCAGAACCATGATCGCGATCACCACCATCGCCTTGTCGGCAATCGGATCCATCATCGCGCCCAATTTGGTTTCCTGATGCCAAAGCCGCGCCAGATAGCCGTCAAAGTAATCGGTGGCCGCCGCCACAACGAACAGGGTCAGCGCAAACCAGTCCGCCCAAGGCCGATGGAAATACAGAAACATCACGGCAACGCCGGGCGCGGCGAGCAGGCGCAGAAAGGTCAGAAGGTTCGGAATGTTCCAGTTCATCCGACCAGTCCTAACGAAATTCGCCGCAAAGAAAAGAGGCGGCCCGCTATTTGCCGGTGTGAAAGTAGTTGTAGATCGTCTCGGCCATCGATTCCGAAATGCCGGTGACCGCCATCAGATCCGGCAGTGCCGCGCGGCCAACCGCCTTGGCGCTGCCGAAATGCGCCAAAAGCGCGCGTTTTCGGGTCGCGCCGACGCCCGGCACATCGTCCAATGGGTTCGCGATCAGCGTTTTGGAGCGCTTGGCCACATGCGCGCCGTTGGCCCAGCGGTGCGCTTCATCGCGCATGCGTTGCACGAAATACAGCACCGGATCGTTGCGCTGCAGGGCCATGGGGCGCAGGCCAGCGCGGTGAAACTCTTCTTTGCCGGCGTCGCGGTCAATGCCCTTGGCGACGCCAACCATGGCGATGTCATCGACCCCAAGCTCGGCCAGAATCCCCGCCACCGCCGAAACCTGCCCCGCGCCGCCGTCGATCAGCAAAAGGTCAGGCCAGGCGTCCGAGGTCCGCTCCGGGTCTTCTTTCAGCAGCCGTTCAAAGCGCCGTGTCAGCACCTCGCGCATCATGCCGAAATCGTCGCTGTTCGCGCCCGCCGCCGATTTGATGTTGAATTTGCGGTACTGGCTTTTGATGAACCCCTCGGCCCCCGCCACGATCATGCCGCCCACCGCATCCGAGCCCTGGATATGGGCGTTGTCGTAAACATCGATCCGCACCGGGGGGCCGTCCAGATCGAACGCGTCCGCCAGCCCTTGCAGCAGCTTGTTTTGCGTCGCACTTTCCGACATGCGCCGCGCCAGGCTTTCACGGGCATTGCGGGCGGCGTTTTCCACCAGCTCGGCTTTTTCCCCACGCTGCGGCACGGCCATTTCAACCCGCCGCCCGGCGCGCGTGCTCAGCAGATCTTCGACCAGATCGGGGTTTTCGACCGGATGCGACAGAAGGATCAGCCTCGGCGGTTCCTTGTCGTCGTAAAACTGGGTGACGAACGCTTCCAGAATCTCGGGCTCTTCGGCCCCCGATCCGGTTTTGGGGTAAAAGTCACGGTTGCCCCAGGATTGATTGGCGCGGATGAAAAACACCTGCACGCAGGCTTGCCCGTGGTCCAGATGCAGGGCCACCACATCGGCCTCGGCCACGCTTTTGGGGTTGATCCCCTGCGAGGTTTGCACCTGCGTCAGCGCCTTGATCCGGTCGCGCAGGGCGGCGGCGCGTTCAAATTCCATCGCTTCGGACGCCGCCGACATATCGCGCGCCAGATCGGCCTGAACCGAGGTCGACTTGCCCTCCAAAAAACGTTTCGCGTCGTTGACCAGATCCAGATAGCCGTCACGGTTGACCTTGGCGACGCAGGGCGCTGCGCAGCGTTTGATCTGATATTGCAGACAGGGGCGGGTGCGGCGTTCGAACATCGCATCGGTGCAATTGCGCAAAAGGAACACCTTTTGCAGCTGGTTCAAGGTGCGGTTGACCGCGCCCGCGCTGGCAAACGGTCCAAAATACGCACCCTTCTCGGTTTTTTTGCCGCGATGCTTTTTCAGCTGCGGATAGTCATGTTCGGTGCTGATCAGAATGTTCGGAAAGGATTTGTCATCGCGCAGCAGCACGTTGTACCGCGGCTTCAGCTGTTTGATCAGGTTCTGCTCCAGCAGCAGCGCCTCGGTCTCGGTCCGGGTCGTCAGGAACATCATCGAGGCGGTTTCGGAAATCATCCGCTCGATCCGCGCCGAATGGCCATAATCGCGCGCATAATTCGCCACGCGGTTTTTCAGATTGCGCGCCTTGCCGACGTACAAAACCTCGGAATTGGCGTTCAGCATGCGGTAAACGCCGGGCGATGCGTCAAGCTGGCGCACGTATTCGGCGATGATGTCATGCCCTTGGCGGGCGGTTTCGTTCATGGCGGACCCGGTGGTGAAACGGCGTTGATTCTGCCTCTTGCCTGCAATGATAGTGACCCCTTGGCAAGAGGGAAGCTGTCCACCGTTTGTGTGGATAACTCTGCGGAGAAGATTTCAGAAGCGTGAAAATTCCCTTGTATTTTGCTGCTTTCACCGATTTGCCTGTTTTTTAGGCAGTTCGTTAACTTATTGAAATTGCTTCATAATAAACTACTGTTCACGCAAACGTATGAAAAATCAGGACAATTTGTGACGAAACTGTGAACGCGGGGGCAAAAGTGGACAAGTCGCGCGCCCCCGAATCAAATGTCACTCAACCCCAAGCACGTCTGGGGTTTGCCAGGCAAGATGCTGCCCGCCGTCGGTCGCAATCATTTGCCCGGTCACAGCGGGCGAATCGAGGAAAAACCCAAGTGCCGCCGTGACATCGGCAGGGTTCGCCCCGCGCCCAAGCAGCGTTGCGGCGCGCTGGCGGGCAAAGTGGACGTCACTTTGCCGCGCGCCTTGCAGGGTTGGCCCCGGACCGATGGCGTTGACCCGGATCTGCGGCGCAAGCGCCTGCGCGCCGGTGCGCGTCAGGGCCCAAAGCGCGGCCTTGGCCAATGAATAGGTCATGAATTCGGGGGTCGGCTTCCACACTCTTTGGTCAATCATATTGACCACCAGACCGGTGGCCAAAGGCTCACCCTGGCTGTCCAAGGTCGGGGGCGGGCATTGCGCGGCAAAGCCCTGCATCAAAACAAAGGGCGCGCGCAGGTTTGATTCCATATGCCGGTGCCAGCTGGTGCGGGTGGCGCTGCGCAGGGTGTCGTGTTCAAAGATCGAGGCGTTGTTGACCAGCACCGTCAACGGCCCACCCAAGGCCGCCGCCGCCGCCGGGATCAGCGCCTGCACCTGCGCCTCGTCCAGAAGGTCGGCCTGCAAGGCGGCAGCGCGGCGGCCCAAGTCGGCGATCAAACGCAGGGTTTCCTGCGCTTCGCCTTCGGCTGTGGCGTAATGCACCGCCACGTCAAAGCCGCGCGCGGCCAAATAGACCGCCATCGCCCGGCCCAGCCGTTTGCCTGCCCCCGTGACCAAAGCCCGCATCATTTTCCCCCGCAGTCACAGTCCGATGAGCCGATCAACGGCTTTGAACAGGTAGGGCAGCGCGCGGTCCGGGCAATAGGCAACCGCCGTTGGACGCTGCGGCCAAGCGCACCGGGAAACAGCGCGTTGCCCGCCATCGCAATGGCGACCATGACCAGCAGAAATACCAAAACCGCCTTGATCAACATTGCTACACTCCGAACCGGGCAAAGGCGGCCCGATCCTCGACCGCCTGCAGCGCATCACTGGCAATGCCAAAGCCAAAGCGGCTGAGAAACCCGCGCTTTTGCGCCAGTGGCACCAGCGCGACCTTGTCACCGAACAGCTCTTTCATCTTTGGCACCAGATGCGCCACCCCGTCAGCCAGCCCCATCGCCACCGCCTGCGCGCCGACCCAGATATCGGCGTTAAACAGGTCGTCCCCGGTTAACCGTTTGCCCCTCCGCGCCGTGACATGGGCAATGAAGGCCGCATGTATCGGGGTTTGGATGGCGCGGATACGGTCGATATCCTCGGGCTTTTGCGGCGAGAACGGGTCGGCGAAACTTTTCGATTTGCCCGCCGTCACCACCCGGCGCTCGATCCCTTGACGCGCCATAAGGTCGGCAAACCCAAAGGAAGACGAAATAACCCCGATCGAGCCGATGATCGAACTGTCATCCACCCAGATCTGATCGCCCGCGCAGGCCAGCCAATAACCGCCAGAGGCCGCGACATCCTCGACAAAGACATGCACCGGCACCTTTTTGCTGTCCGCCAGCCGCCGGATGCGGGCGGCGATCAGGCTGCTTTGCACCGGCGAGCCGCCGGGCGAGTTCACGACCACGGCCACCGCCGCCGGTTTCATCGCAAAGGCCCGCTCTATCAGCGGGGCAATTGCGGCATCGTTCAAACCGCGCCCGCCCGCGCTGATTGCGCCTGACAGGCGGATGACCGGAACAAGGGGCGGATGTTTGATAAAGGGGATAAGGCGTTTCATGCACCATCAGGTAAGCGCCGCCCGCCCCCGGTGCAAGCCTTCTTGGGCGCGCGGAACGCGGCGGGGCTTGCATGGCCCCGCGTTCCCCTTCACGGTGCTTTGCATGATCGACAAGCTGGAAATGTTCATCGCCCTTGCCGCCGAACGTCATTTCGGCCGCGCGGCAGAGGTGTGCCGCATCACCCAGCCCACCCTGTCCAGCGCCATCCGGCAGCTGGAAGATACCCTTGGCGTGCAGCTGGTGTTTCGCGGATCGCGCTTTCAAGGGTTGACGCCCGAAGGCCAGCGCGTTTTGGAATGGGCGCGGCGGATCGTCGGCGACATGCGCGCGCTGAAAGACGAGATGCGCACGGTTCATGCCGGGCTGTCGGGAAATGTGCGGCTGGGCGTGATCCCGACCGCGCTGGCCATGGTGGCCGATCTGACCGCCCCGTTCACCGCCCGCCATCCCAACGTCCGCGTCAGCGTTTTGTCCCGCACTTCGGCCGAAATTCTGGATGGTATCGAAAGCCTCGGGCTGGACGCGGGCATCACTTACCTCGACAACGAACCGCTGGGCCGGGTCGCGCAGGTGCCGCTGTATACCGAGTTCTATCGGTTTCTTTGCACCATCACCTCCCCCCTCGCGAGCCGGAAAACCGTAACCTGGGCAGAAATCGCGACCGAACCTTTGTGTCTTCTGACATCCGACATGCAGAACCGCAGGATCGTCAATCAACACCTGGGAGAAGCGGGCGCGCAAGGACAAGCCATGGTTGAATCAAATTCCACCATCGCGCTTATTTCTCATGTAAAATCAGGCACATGGTCATCCGTTGTGCCGATGAAGCTGTGCGAGATGTTCTTGGGGCAAAACCTGGTGGCCATCCCGATCGTTGAACCGGAAGCCGAGCATCTGGTCGGCCTGATCACCCGCAAACGGGACCCGCAAACCCCCGTTATCCAAGCGTTAATTGACGAAGCAGAGCGGCTTGGCATCTGGCGAAACCGATAGGAAATTTCTATCGACCGATAGGACTTCTTTAACCTGTTAACCGCTTGAACAACAACCGCGCACCATCACGATAGAGCATTCCTATCGATTGACGGAATATCGATATTGATTTGTCTATCAAACTGGGTATCACGAGGCAAAGATAGCAAAAGGTCCGCTGCATGCTTGATACCGTCCAAACCAAACAGCGGGTCGAAGAGATTTTGACGGCCCACACGGGGATGGAGGGCGCGCTTTTGCCGATCCTGCATGCCGTGCAGGCCGAGTTTGGGCACATCCCGCCAGACGCCTTGCCGATCATCGCCAAAGACCTGAACATCTCGCGCGCCGAAGTGCACGGCGTTGTGTCTTTTTACCATGATTTCCGCGAAACTCCGGCGGGTCGCCACATTGTCAAACTGTGCCGCGCCGAAGCCTGTCAAGCCGTGGGTGCCGACCGGATCGCAGCGCATGCGCAAAAAGTGCTGGGCGTGGACTGGCATCAAACCACGGCGGACGGACGGGTGACGCTGGATCCGATCTTTTGCCTTGGGCTGTGCGCTTGCGGCCCGGCAGCCATCATCGACGGCAAGGTGCATGGGCGCGTGAACGAAGAAAAGCTGACCGTGATCATCGGGGCCCTGAAATGAAGATTTACCTGCCCCTCGACAGCGCGGCCGTCGCACTTGGCGCCGATGAAATCGCTGGTGCGATCGAAATTCACGCCAAAGCGCATGGCACCGGGGTTGATATCGTTCGCAACGGATCGCGCGGCATGGTCTGGCTGGAGCCGCTGGTGGAGGTGGTAACAGATGCTGGCCGTATGGCCTTTGGGCCGATGCTTGCAGGCGATGTGGCGGGGCTTTTTGGCGATTTATCGGCCCATCCTAAGGCGCTTGGTCTGACGGATGATCTGCCGTGGATGCGCGGGCAAACCCGGCTGACCTTCGCGCGGGTTGGCGTGATTGACCCGCTGTCGGTGGTGGATTACCGCGATCACGGCGGGTTGGTTGGGTTGCAGCGGGCTTTGGCGATGGGGCCAGAGGCTGTGGTCACTGAGGTCACCGAAAGTGGCCTGCGCGGGCGTGGTGGGGCGGGCTTTCCAACCGGGATCAAGTGGAAGACCGTGGCGGGGGCGAAGGCGGACCGGAAATATATCGTTTGCAATGCCGATGAAGGGGATTCTGGAACCTTTGCCGACCGGATGTTGATGGAAGGCGACCCCTTTACGTTGATCGAAGGGATGATCATTGCGGGCATCGCAGTGGGGGCCACTAAGGGATTTGTGTACATTCGTTCGGAATACCCAGGCGCGATTGAAGTGATGCAGAAAGCCGTTGCGATTGCACGCACTGCGGGCATTCTGGGCGGGTCGGTTCTGGGCACGGTGCATGCGTTTGACGTGGAAATTCGGGTTGGGGCCGGGGCCTATGTCTGCGGCGAAGAAACGTCGCTGTTGAACTCGCTTGAGGGCAAACGCGGTGTGGTGCGGGCGAAACCACCGCTGCCCGCGTTGGAGGGGTTTCTGGGCAAGCCGACGGTCGTGAACAACGTGATTTCACTGGCAACCGTGCCGGTGATTTTGGAACGCGGGGCGGCTTATTACAAAGATTTCGGCATTGGTCGGTCGCGGGGCACGATACCGTTGCAGATAGCTGGCAATGTGGCGCGTGGCGGGCTTTATGAGGCTGCGTTTGGCCTATCCTTGGGACAAATTATTGACGATATTGCAGGGGGTTGCGCGACTGGGCGACGCGTCAAGGCGGTGCAAGTGGGCGGGCCTTTGGGGGCCTATTTCCCGCGTTCGATGTTCGATGTGCCGTTCGGCTATGAAGAATACGCTGGCAAAGATGGGCTGATTGGCCATGCGGGCATCGTGGTGTTTGATGACAGCGCGGATATGCTGAAACAGGCGCGGTTTGCGATGGAGTTTTGCGCGATTGAATCTTGCGGCAAATGCACACCCTGCCGGATTGGGGCGGTGCGCGGAACCGAGACGATTGACCGGATTGCGCGCGGCGACAGTGCTGCGATTCCGCTGCTGACCGATCTTTGCAACACGATGAAATCAGTCTCGCTATGCGCGCTGGGGGGCTTTACGCCCTATCCGGTGATGTCGGCGCTGACGCATTTTCCAGATGATTTTGCCCCAATGAAGGAAGCCGCCGAATGAAAGATTTCATCATTCCAGACCGCGATTTCGGCACGCCTGCGGCGAAATCAAAACAAATGGTCACATTGACCATTGACGGCTTCGACGTGACCGTGCCCGAAGGCACAAGCATCATGCGGGCGGCGGCGGAAGCGGGCATTCAGGTGCCAAAACTGTGCGCCACCGATAGCGTCGATGCGTTCGGGTCTTGCCGGTTGTGTCTGGTGGAAATTGAAGGTCGCAATGGCACGCCTGCAAGCTGCACCACGCCAGTGGCGCCGGGGCTGCAGGTGCATACGCAAAACGCCAAACTGAAGCAGCTGCGGCGCGGGGTGATGGAGCTTTATATCTCCGATCACCCGCTGGATTGCCTGACCTGTTCGGCCAATGGCGACTGTGAATTGCAGGATATGGCCGGGGCGGTGGGCCTGCGCGATGTGCGGTACGAGGCGGTGGATACCCACTTTAAGGCCAAGGATTCCAGTGGCATCGTCAACAAGCAGTGGATGCCGAAAGACGATTCAAACCCCTATTTCACCTATGATCCGGCGAAATGCATCGTGTGTTCCCGGTGTGTTAGGGCGTGTGAGGAAGTGCAGGGCACCTTCGCGCTGACCATCGAAGGACGCGGGTTTGACAGCCGCGTGTCGTTCGGGATGAAGACCGATACCGCGCTGGCATCAGACTGCGTTTCCTGCGGCGCATGCGTGGCAGCTTGCCCTACGGCGACGTTGCAGGAAAAGTCGATTATCGAAATTGGCACACCGTCGCATTCTGTGATCACAACCTGTGCCTATTGCGGGGTCGGTTGTTCTTTCAAGGCCGAAATGCGCGGCGATGAGTTGGTTCGGATGACGCCTTACAAGCACGGCAAGGCCAATCGGGGCCATTCCTGCGTTAAGGGGCGGTTTGCCTATGGCTATGCCAGCCATACCGACCGCATTTTGAACCCGATGATCCGCGAAAACATCACTGATCCGTGGCAAGAAGTGTCCTGGAATGAGGCAATGGCATTTTCGGCCAACAAAATGCGCGGGATTCAGGCAAAGCATGGGCGGCATTCGGTGGGTGTGATCACATCGTCGCGCTGCACCAATGAAGAGGCCTATCTTGTTCAAAAACTGACTCGCGCGGTTTTTATGAACAATAATACGGATACTTGTGCGCGGGTCTGCCATTCACCCACGGGCTATGGTTTGGGCGCAACTTTCGGCACCTCGGCTGGAACGCAAGACTTTGATTCTGTTGAACATACTGACGTGGTGATCGTGATCGGCGCGAACCCGACCGATGGCCACCCGGTGTTTGCCAGCCGCCTGAAAAAGCGCCTGCGCAAGGGGGCCAAGTTGATTGTCATCGACCCACGCCGGATTGATCTGGTCGATGGGCCGCATGTGAAAGCAAGCCATCATTTGCCTTTGCGGCCGGGCACAAACGTGGCGGTGGTGACCGCTTTTTCGCATGTGATCGTGACCGAAGGCCTCTATGACGAAGCGTTTATTCGCGAGCGTTGCGATTGGGATGAATTTCAGGATTATGCGGAATTCGTATCCGATCTGCGGCACAGCCCGGAATCGATGCAACTGCTGACCGGCGTTGATGCAGGTGAATTGCGCGCCGCGGCACGGCTGTTTGCCAAGGGCGGCAATGGCGCGATTTACTATGGGCTGGGGGTGACGGAACATTCCCAAGGGTCCACGACCGTGATTGCGATTGCGAACCTCGCAATGCTGACCGGTAACATTGGCCGCCCCGGTGTTGGGGTTAACCCCTTGCGCGGGCAGAATAATGTGCAGGGGTCTTGCGATATGGGGTCGTTCCCGCATGAATTGCCGGGCTACCGCCATGTCAGCAACGACGCCGTGCGCGATGTGTTTGAATCGTTGTGGGGCGTGAAGATCGACAATGAGCCGGGCCTGCGCATTCCCAATATGCTTGATGCAGCGGTTGAGGGCACGTTCCGCGGTATCTACATTCAGGGTGAGGATATTCTGCAATCTGACCCGGATACCAAACATGTTGCAGCCGGACTTGCGGCAATGGACTGTGTCATCGTGCATGACCTGTTCCTGAACGAGACGGCGAATTACGCGCATGTGTTTTTGCCCGGATCGACGTTTCTGGAAAAGGACGGCACCTTCACCAATGCTGAACGCCGGATCAACCGCGTGCGTAAGGTGATGGCACCCCGGAATGGCTATGCCGATTGGGAAGTAACCCAAATGTTGGCGAACGCGATGGGCGCCGGGTGGACCTATACCCATCCGTCGCAGATTATGGATGAAATCGCGATTCTGACGCCTTCTTTTGCCAACGTGTCTTACGAGTTGTTGGAAACCATGGGATCGGTACAATGGCCCTGCAATGCAAAGGCCCCCGAAGGCACGCCGCTTATGCATATTGACGGCTTTGTGCGTGGCAAAGGCAAGTTCATTGTCACCGAATATGTACCCACGGATGAAAAGACCGGCCCGCGCTTTCCTCTTTTGCTAACAACCGGTAGGATATTGTCGCAATACAACGTTGGCGCGCAAACGCGGCGCACCGCAAATGTGGTGTGGCATGCCGAAGATGTGCTGGAAATTCATCCACATGACGCCGAAGTACGTGGCGTGAAAGACCAGGATTGGGTGCGGCTGGCATCGCGTTCTGGTGATACAAGTTTGCGGGCGCAGATCACGGATCGTGTATCACCGGGCGTGGTTTATACGACGTTCCACCACCCGGACACGCAGGCCAATGTGATTACGACCGATTATTCGGATTGGGCCACCAACTGCCCCGAATATAAGGTGACGGCAGTGCAAGTCAGCCCTTCTAACGGGCCAACGGAATGGCAACAGGATTATAACGCGCAGGCCACGAATGCGCGCCGGATCCTGCCCGCGGCCGAATGATGGAGGCAAGCCGCCCTGTGCCTCGGCTGGCTTTCGGGCCGGGCGAGCCTACGCCGGGGGATCGGCGTTTGCCTGCCGAAGTGGCGGTGGCGCTGTCTTTCAACGGCACCACGCAGGCGGTGATGATGGCGACGCCTGCCGATCTGGAAAATTTCGCGCTTGGCTTTGCGCTGACCGAAGGCATCGCGACGCAGACTGAAATTGACAGTATTACCGTGGTGGAAACCGTAGGCGGCATTGATGTGCAGGTTTGGCTGCACCCACAGGCTGAGGCGCGGCTGGCCAATCGGCGGCGCACCATGGCGGGGCCGGTTGGGTGCGGATTGTGCGGAATTGACAGTTTGGCCGAAGCGATGCGGGCTTTGCCACCTGTGCCTGCCTCGAATTTGCATCTGACGCCCGCGCAGGTTCGGGCGGCGGTCGCGGCGTTGCCGGGCGGGCAGCCGTTGCATGATGCGACGCGCGCCGCACATGCCGCCGGGTTCTGGACGCCGGATCACGGAATGGTCGCGATCTGTGAAGACGTGGGTCGGCACAATGCGCTGGATAAACTGGCAGGTTTTTTGGTGCGCACGCATCAGGATTGCACAAAAGGAGCGGTGGTGCTGACATCGCGGCTGTCGATTGATCTGGTGCAGAAATGCGCCGTGATGGGCGTGCCGGTGGTGGTTGCCGTCTCTGCCCCCACCGTCGCCGCTGTAACGCTTGCCGAAAGCTGTGGCATCACGCTGATTGCCCTTGCCCGCGCCGACCGGTTTGAAGTGTTCACCCACACTGCCCGTATTGAAATGAAAGAGGCTGTTCATGTCGCCTGACAAGATGATTTATATGGCCAATCAGATTGCCACGTTTTTCGAGTCCAAACCGCACACCGAAGGCGTGAAAGGCGTGGCTGATCACATCAACGCCTTTTGGGAACCGCGCATGCGCAAGCAGTTGTTTGTGTTGCTGGATGGTGGCGGATCAGGATTTAAATCGCTGGTGATCGAGGCGTCTGCCGCGATTCGGCGGCCTGCCGAAGCGGCGTAGAAAGGCCACTTTTGCCGATTCGGCAAAGGGCCGGGCGTTATCCCTTCAGACCAGTGACCGCAGCAAAAGGCGGCAAGCCTGCGCCGGAAACACCGGTTGACGCGTCGTACACCCCCACGCGATCGCAGTTTACACAAGAGAAACGCCGAATTTTACCGGGCTGGCCGCAGACGGGCGAGCGATCTACGCTATCTTTGTCGCCAGCGCGTTTCTCGGTGCCCCTTAACACCAAATGGAAAGGGTACCGCTTAGAAATCAGTATTAAACATCACAGAATAAAAACCAAGACGTTGATTTTTATCTATAATCAACCCAAAGGTCTGTTGCGCGGTGCACGGGCACGCCCCAGACTGCGAAGCATTGGAACGCTAGCAAGGCATGCCAGGATGCCGCCACAGACGCCAAAAATGCCATACACCATCAGTGCAGAGCTAAGATTGAGCCCCATAGCAACGGCAAGTGTGGTGCCAAGTACTGCTGCCAATAGCCCGGCGATCATGATCCCTAATGCCATAACAATTCCCCTTGTGGTGCAGGCCATTTTTTTGCGCCTGTCATTTGTCCCACATTTAATTTTGCACGTTTTGGAAACAATGCCAGAGGAATCTTTAATTATTCATTAAATAAGCATGATTGCGCTGCAGGCGCTTTTCAGCACTTTTCCTAACTTTCGTCAAAATCGAAACAAAGGGTCAGTCTTTCAGCAATCCGCCAAGGTAGCGGCCGTAGTCATTCTTGCGGAAAACCTCGGCCCGTTTGGCAAGGGCGTCTGCGTCGATCCAGCCTTTGGAAAACGCGATCTCGTCCGGGCAACCCACCTGAAGGCCTTGCCGCGCTTCCAGCGTGCGCACGAAATTTCCGGCGTCCAGCAGGCTGCCATGGGTGCCGGTATCGAGCCAGGCATAGCCGCGACCCATGCGTTCGACCTTCAGATTGCCGTCTTTGCGATAAATTTCCAGCAGGTCGGCAATTTCCAATTCGCCACGGGGGGATGGTTTGATGGCGCGGGCAAGATCAGGGGCGCGGGCGTCGAGGTAGTAAAGGCCGGTAATGGCAAAGTTGGAGGGCGGTATTTCGGGTTTTTCGATGATGGCGCGGACGTTGCCATCTGCATCAAAATCGACCACGCCGTAGCGTTCAGGGTCTGACACGCGGTAGCCGAACACGGTGCCGCCATGGGTTTGGGCATCGGCGGCGTCCAACATTTCGGGCAGGCCGTGGCCAAAGAAGATATTGTCG
>JANNBM010000047.1:0-85069 GCA_031385445.1 Paracoccaceae bacterium
GCGGTTTTGATGGCCAAGCCTTGCTGAACCTGGCTGAGGTAAACGAAATTCCCGAAACCCACCGGAAACCGGAAATAGCGAAACATCGTCTCGGCAATCCGCGCATTTCCGCCCGCGTTTTTCTGATGACTTTCCATCACGGGGGCCGCGATATTCCAATCCTTTTGGTCTGCAAAGCGGCGGATCACATCTATCGACGGATAGCTTTGAAAGCCAAATTCCGAACAAAATCGTGGGCTTACATCTCGGTAATGGTCAAAATCGCGGCCCTCATGCCACACAGACCAAAAGTGCATGTCGCCCTTTGAATCGTCATGCCAAGCATCGCCAAAATCCATCGGGCCGGGGCTGGGCGATGATGGCCACCACACCGCCCCCGGCACGGCTGTTTTCAGCGCCGCCTCAATGGTGCGGTTCAAACGATCATAGCCCACCAAATACAAATCGCGGTTGGCCCGCGTTTCGGGAAACCACGTCAACGCGCCGATTAACTCATTGTCGCCACACCATAAAATCAGGCTGGCATGGTGATGCAGGCGCAAAGCCTGCTCGCGCACCTCCACGGCAACGTCGGTCAAAAACGCCTCGCTCGCGGGGTAGATGTGGCACGAAAACATGAAAACCTGCCAGACCATCAGCCCCAATTCATCGCACAGATCATAGAACCAATCCGGCTCGTACCGCCCGCCGCCCCAAACACGGATCATGTTCATGTTCGCGTCCACCGCCGATTGCAGCAGATCGCGCGTTGCCTCTGGGGTTATCCGACCCGCAAGCGCATCAGCGGGTATCCAATTTGCCCCCCGTGCAAAGATATCGCGGCCATTGACCTGAAATTTGAACCCCAACCCCGCCACGTCTTTTTCGGCAACCAAACGGGCAATACGCAGCCCGCATTTCCTATGCTCTTTGCGAGCTTTATGCATGAGCACAAGGTCGTGCAAAACCTGCGCCCCAGAACCCGCTGGCCACCACAAAACCGGATCGTCAATCACCAGTTCCGCCCGCGCCACGCCGCCCTTGATAATGGCAGTTTCAGACACCCCGGCCAGCGTCACTTCAACAGTTTCACCGTCCGCCTCGCCGTCAATTTCCGCCGCTACTGAAACCACCACCCGCCCCGGCGTATGGACCTGATCAATCACCACCGACGCTATCCGCGAGGCCACCACAGGCTCCAGCCCGATATCGCCGTACACCCCGAACGGTGCCAACGCGATGTTCCAATCCCAACCAAAATCACACGACGGCTTACGCAGCATATTGCCGTTGGGGATGGGCGTGTTGTTGGCAGAAAACGGCACGAAATACGGCTGCGCCGCTTGCAGGCGTGCGGCCTCGGCCACCACATTGGCAAACCGTATTTCAATATCGTTTGACCCAACCCGCAGCACGCCCGACAGATCAACCCGAAACGACCGGAACATATTCGCCGCCCGCAGAACCGTAACCCCGTTCACCACCACCTCGGCCAGCGTATCCAGCATGGATGCAACCAGCACCAGATCAACACGGGTCACCACAAACTGCCGCCTGATCACCCAATCGCGCGCGCAAATCCAACGCAGATCGTACTCGTTGCGGCCAAAATATGGGTCGGGGATGAGCCCCGCCTTATGCAGCGCTGAAATCCCATCACCCGGAATGTGCATCGGCGCGGAATTGCCCCCGGCACCATCCGAAAGATGCCATTCCCCACCTAAATCAACCAACATAGCGTCAGAGCCTTTCTTCGGTGCCCTTGTCAAACATCGACGCGCGGATCGGATCGAACCCGATATGGACCGCGTCCCCGGGGGCAACGCGTGCCTGCCCCTCCATCCGAAGTCGGAAATCCTGCCCGGCAACCTTAGTCCAGACCAAGGTGTCCGCGCCCATCGGTTCCACTATTTCCACAACGCAGTTCATATGCACGGGGCAGGCCCTTGCCGCGTCGCCTGTCAACACGGCCTCTGGCCGAATACCAAACCATGCAGGCCCGCCGGGCGCTTTGGCGAACGGGTAACGCGCCACATCCATCGAAACTTCGCCGGTATGAAAGACAGTGCGTTCCAACAGCCCGTCCAGAAAGTTTATCTCTGGGCTGCCGAGAAACCCCGCCACGTATTTGTTAACGGGGCGATTATAAATCTCATCCGGGCTGGCAAGTTGTTGAATGACGCCCGCTTTCATCACGGCAATCCTGTCAGCCAAAGTAAGCGCTTCGATCTGGTCGTGTGTCACGTAGATCATCGTGTTTTTTAACCGCTGGTGCAGGCGTTTGATTTCCTCCCGCAGATCGGCGCGTAAT
Organism: Paracoccaceae bacterium; assembly: GCA_031385445.1. Taxonomy (GTDB): domain Bacteria; phylum Pseudomonadota; class Alphaproteobacteria; order Rhodobacterales; family Rhodobacteraceae; genus CAIYZT01. The sequence continues at coordinate 2,291 of JANNBM010000047.1, forward strand.
TTGGCATCCAGGTTCGACAAAGGCTCGTCAAACAAGAACACATCCACATCGCGCACCAAAGCGCGCCCGATGGCTACCCTTTGCCGTTGCCCACCAGACAAGGCCCCCGGTTTACGGTCCAGCAATGGGCCGATTTGCAAAATCTCGGATGCGCGGGCCACGCGTTTTTCAATCTCTGCCTTCGGCAGGCCTGCGATTTTCAGGCCAAAAGACAGGTTCCCGCGCACCGTCATCTGCGGGTAAAGCGCATAGGATTGGAACACCATGCCGATGCCGCGATCAGACGGTTCGGCCCAGGTTACGTTCTTGCCCTTGATCCAGATCTGCCCGTCAGACAGTTCCAAAAGCCCGGCCAAACAGTTCAGCAACGTAGATTTGCCGCACCCCGATGGCCCCAGCAGCACGATAAACTCGCCCTCCGCCACATCAAGACTTAGGTTTTCCAGAACCGCGACCGCGCCAAAGTTCAGGGTCAGATTTTTAACAGAGACTGAGTGCATCAGATCAACCCTTAACCGCGCCGGCGGCAATACCGCGCACGAAATATTTGCCAGAAACGAAGTAGATGGTCAGCGGCACCAGACCCGTCAGGATCGTGGCCGCCATGTCGACGTTATAGGCTTTGCCGCCCATGGCCGAGTTGACGATGTTGTTCAGTTGCACCGTCATCGGATAGTTGGTCGGCCCGGCATAGATCACGCCGAACAGAAAGTCGTTCCAGATCCCCGTAACCTGCAAGATCACCGCGACCATGAAGATCGGCACCGACATCGGCGCAAACACCCGGAAGAATATCGCCCAATACCCCGCGCCATCCACCCGCGCCGCCTTGAACAATTCCTGCGGAAGCGAGGAAAAGTAATTGCGGAACAGCAGCGTCAGGATCGGCAGGCCGAAGATGGTGTGAACCAGAACCACGGCGGGCAGGGTCGAATAGATGCCAAGCCAGCTGGTGATCAGCACCAAAGGATAGATCATCACGACATATGGGATGAAGGACGAAACCAGCAGCACCGTAAAGAACGCCTCGGAAAACTTGAACGGCCAGTTCGCCAGGGAATAGCCGGTCAGCGAGGCGACGATGATCGACACGATGGTCGACGGCACCGTGATGCGGACCGAATTCCAGAAGCCGACCTTGATGCCTTCGCAGTAAAGCCCGGTACAGGCCGAATTCCACGCCTTTTCCCAAGCATCGAACGTTGGCGTCAGCGTTGGGACAAAGATGTTTCCAGCCCGGATTTCCGGCAGGGTTTTGACCGAGGTGATCACCATGATGTAAAGCGGAAAGATGAAAAACAGCGCGCAGACGACCAGCACCGTGTAAACAACCGCCCGTTCCCAGGTGATGAATTTCTTTGGTTTGGCGCCCGACGGCACGAGGTTCGAAGATGTCATTGCCATGGTCCTTACCCCTGCGATTTCTTGCCGAATTCCATCCGGATCCACGGGATCAGGATGATGGCCATGGCCAGCAGCATGATCGTCGATGCCGACAGCGCTTGCCCGAGATTGGCCGAAAAGTTCTGATAGATATACCGCGAGGGCACATCGGACGAGATGCCCGGCCCACCATCGGTCAGCGCCACCACGAGGTCATAAATCCGCACCGCACCCGAGGCCACGATCACGAAGGTGGTCACAAGAACCGGCTTCATCATCGGCAGCACGATTTGCACATAGGTGCGCCAAGCCGGAATGCCGTCCACCCGCGCGGCCTTCCAGATATCTTCGTCAATGCCGCGCAGACCGGCCAGCATCAAGGCCATCACAAAGCCCGAGCCCTGCCAGATCCCGGCGATGACGATGGCATACATCACCATTTCGCGGTCGGCGATCCAATCAAAGGTAAAGCTGTCCCAGCCCATGGCGCGGATGGATTTCTGCAGGCCGTACTCGGGCGACATGATCCATGCCCAGACGTGACCGGTCACGATAAAAGACAGCGCAAAGGGGTACAGAAAGATCGTGCGGAACATGCCTTCGAGACGGATCTTTTGATCCATCATCACCGCCATCACGAAGCCCAGAATCATCACCAAAGTGATCGACAGCACGGCATAGGTCACCACGTTTGGCAGCGACCCGGTGCATTTGAACTGCCAGTCAGACTGGCCGATCTGGGTGAGTGCGGGGCAGGCCATCCAGCGGTCGGTGTTGAAAAGCCGGATGTAATTCTTCATCCCGACAAAGCCGTTGATCCACTGTGTCGGCGTGAACAGCGGCAGGATTTTTATATTGGTAAAGGAAAACAGGACGGTCCAGACGGTGCCCCCCACAAAGACCCCAAGCACGATAAGCATCATCGGCGCGGAGGCGATCTTTGACGAAAGATTTCGGGTCAGGCGACTGGGTCTGTCCATATTTTATTCCGCAATATCAGAGGGCTAATAAACAGGCCCGGCCACCATGGTGACAGCCGGACCTGCGATTTTACTCAGCGCTGTTGAAAGATCACAGCGGTGGTGCAGCCTCGATGATCGAGACGAACTTGGCCTGAGCGTCAGCCGCCGACATGTCCGGGTTCGCAAAGAACTCGGTGAACAAGTCGTTGATCTGGTTGATCGAGTCGCGATCAATCATCTGAACGTCGTTCGGGAACACAGCGTCGGAACCGTCAAGAATGGCCAGACCCTTCTTCATGCAGTCGTTGGCCGCAGACAGGTCAACGTCAGCGCGCATCGGCAGCGAGCCCTTCTTCAGGTTGAACGCAACCTGAACTTCCTTGGTCACCAGCGTCGATGCCATAACCATCTGCGCTTCGGTCACAGCCGGATCAGCCGACTTCGGGAAGTAGAACACGTCGCCGCCGGTGTTCAGAACCGGGGTCACACCCAGACCTGGAAGGCAGTCGTAGTCTTTGCCCGCAACCATGCCCGCAACAGCGAATTCGCCGCCAGCCCAGTCACCCATGATGTTCGCGGCAGCTTTGCCTTCGATCACCAGAGCAACAGCTTCGTTCCACTGCGGAACCATTTTGTCAGCGGTTGCATACTGGCGCGCATTGGCCACAGCATCGAACACGGCTGCAAACTCTGCGCCGCCGGCGATGGCCAGATCACGGTCCTTGTAGACCTTCACGAAGTTGTCCACGCCAGCCATGGCGACGAGGATGTCGTTGACCATCAGACCAACCGGCCAGCCCTGTGCCAGCGACAAAGGCTGAATGCCCTTTTCCTGCAAGGCAGGCGCCGCAGCCATCAGCTCGTTGAAGTTTGCCGGCACAGCCATGCCTGCATCTTCGAACACTTTGCGGTTGACCCACATCCACTGTGCCGAGTGCAGGTTGACAGGCACGCAGTACACTTTGCCGTCCTTGGTGCACGATTCCAGCTGCGATGCCGGGCGCAGAATGTTTGCCCAGTCTTCTTTGGTCGCAAGGTCCGTCAGGTCCTGCATCAGGCCAGCAGCGATCAGCTCGTCTGCGTCGGTGCCGGGGTTCAGCTGGGTGGCGCCCATCGGGTTGCCGCCCAAAATACGGCTGATGATGATCGGACGCGCGGTGTCGCCCGAACCGGCGATTGCGCCGTCGACCCAATGGTTGCCGGTGGCGTCAAACGCCTTGGCAAACTCGGCCACGGCAGCAGCTTCGCCGCCCGAGGTCCACCAGTGGGTCACTTCCAGATCGGTCGCCAGCGAGGCGGTTGGCAGCGCTACCGACAGCATGAGCGCTGCGATTTTCCAGGTCTTCATAGGGTCTCCTCCCAGTTTCTAAATCGTTATAGTGAATTTCTATAACGTTATAGTTTTGCCAATCAAGTAATCTTTTCGCTTGTCGCACGGATTTTTTATGGGATTGATAGAGGATTGGTTTTGCATGAAAGTAGCATCTGGAGTCTCTCGCCGCAGCGCGGAAAGCCGTTGAAAACGTTGAATGCCGCTGTGCGGCATGGCTGCGAATCAAATGCCGAAGTGCGACCGAAAGACAGCGAATCATCCCACTGCGACTGTCTTTTTTCGGGCCGGACGCGGCTTAGAGTACCCAAATGAACGAACGATCGCCGCCCTCTTCCGAATCAGTGCGCCCGACACTGAAGACAATCGCCGAGGCGACGGGCTTTGCCGTGGCGACGGTCAGCCGGGCCTTAAAGGACGCCCCCGACATCGGCGAGGAAACCAAGCGCCGGGTGCGCGAAGCCGCCGCGCGCCTTGGCTATCGTCAGAACCGCGCCGCAGTGAGGTTGCGCACCGGCAAGACCAACGTGATTGCCCTGACGCTGTCCACCGAAGCGGATGTCATGAACCACACCTCCCGGCTGATTTACTCCATCGCCGAAGCGCTGCGCGGCACCTCCTATCATCTGGTTGTCATGCCGTTTTTCCCCGATCAGGAACCACTGGACCAGGTGCGCTATATCGTCGAGACGGAATCGGCAGACGGCATCATCATGAATCAGACCGCGCCGGACGACCGCCGCGCCCACTATCTTGACGCGCATAAATTCCCCTTTGCGACCCATGGCCGCACGGCAACCGGCATTGATCATCCCTATTTTGACTTCGACAACGAAGAGTTTGCCAGAATAGGCGTGCGCGCTTTGGTGGAACGGGGCCGCAAACGCCTTTTGCTGATCCCACCGCCACACAACCACAGCTACAGCGGGCATATGACCACAGGATTTTCAAGCGAAGCGGCCAAGCTGGGTGTTCCGTTCGAGATGATGAAAGGCGTGACCAGCGATTCGCCCGCCGGCGACATTGAATGCGCCATCCAATCGATGATTCAGTCGGGCAATGCGATTGACGGGATCGTGACCGGCTCGAACACCTCGGCCATGGCCGCCGTTTACGGTGCAGAGCAGGCCGGATATGTCATCGGGCGCGATTTTGACCTCGTATCCAAAGAGGCCGTCCCGTTTCTGCGCAAATTCCGCAAACAAATCATCGTCGTCCAAGAGGATGTCGGCCGTGCGGGGCATTTCCTTGCCCGCGCGATCATGGATGCGATCGAGCGGCGCGCGCCCGAGTTGGGCCAGTGTCTTGACCGGCCCGCGGGCGCTGAGTTTAACTGATCTTCGAGGAGAAAAACGTGAAGACAATCAAAGGACCGGCGCTTTTTCTGGCGCAATTCGCGGGCGATGCGGCCCCGTTCAATTCCTGGGGGGCGATCACCAAATGGGCCGCCGATTGCGGCTATGTCGGGGTGCAGGTGCCGTCATGGGACGCGCGGCTGTTCGATCTGGACAAGGCTGCGACTTCGAAAACCTATTGCGACGAGATCAGGGGGCAGGCGGCCGACAACGGCATTCAGATCACCGAGCTGTCCACCCATCTTCAGGGCCAGCTTGTGGCGGTTCACCCCGCCTATGACACGCAGTTTGACGGCTTTGCCGCGCCCGAAGTGCGGGGGAACCCTGCCGCCCGCGCCGAATGGGCCGCGGGTCAGGTCAAAAAGGCCCTGACCGCCAGCCGCAACCTCGGTTTGACCGAACACGCCACATTTTCGGGCGCACTGGCATGGCCCTACCTTTATCCATGGCCGCAGCGTCCCGCGGGTCTGGTCGAGGAAGCCTTTGACGAGCTCGCCCGCCGCTGGACCCCGCTTTTGAACCACGCGGACGAGATGGGCGTCGATGTCTGCTATGAAATTCACCCCGGCGAAGACCTGCATGACGGCGTGACGTTCGAGATGTTTTTGGAGCGGGTCAAGGGGCACAAACGCGCCAACATGCTGTACGATCCCAGCCACTATATCCTGCAAGCGCTTGATTATCTGGACCATATCGACATCTACCACGAGCGGATCAAGATGTTCCACGTCAAGGACGCCGAGTTGAACCCCACGGGCCGTCAGGGCGTTTACGGCGGATTTCAGTCCTGGGTGAACCGCGCGGGACGCTTCCGCAGCCCCGGCGATGGCCATGTGGATTTCGGCGGGATTTTCTCCAAACTGACCCAGCATGATTTCGCGGGCTGGGCAGTGGTGGAATGGGAATGCTGCCTGAAACACCCCGAAGACGGCGCGCGCGAAGGCGCTGAATTTGTGCGCAATCATATCATCCGCGTCACTGAAAAGGCCTTTGACGACTTTGCGGATGCGGGCACGGACCGGGCAGCGAACCGGCGGATGCTGGGCTTGTAGAGGCCCCGGGGCACAGCAGGGGGCCAGCCCCCCGCGCCCTCCGGGATATTTTTGAACAGATAACAGGCACAGCGTGAGTGTTGGCATCAACCTGCTTTTATGGACGGCGCGGCTGGAGGCGCAGGATGCCGGGGGTCTGCGGGCCTTGCCCGATCTGGGCAATGGCGGGGTCGCAGTGCCGTCTTTTACTGGCAACGCCGCGCAAGCCCGGCAAGGCGGCGATGACCTGCACCGGCTGGCCGATGTGGCGCAGGAAAGGGGGGCAAGCGTGATCGCGGGCCCCATGAACCTTTTCGAACTCTTGGTCCTGACCCCTGAAGGCGATGCCGCACCTCTGCTTGCCAAGGTGAATATGCCCAACCATCACAATCTGCAGGACACCGTTCACGCCCCTACCGACGGCGCGAACCCGGTGCAGGCGCTGCGCCGCACCCAGCCCGCCCTTGCAGCTCTACACCTGTCCGAAAACCATTGCGGCAACCCCGGTTCGGGACACGCCGCTCTTGTGCCCGCGCTGCAAAGGCTGAAAGCTGGCGCTTACGATCAGCGGATTCCGGTCGAAGCCTTCGGCCAAGCCATGCCCCAGATCGCCGCCGCAACCCGCAATTGGCCCCCCCTGTTTGTCGCCCCCCTCACCCTCGCCTCTGACGCGGTTGCGCGGATCACCGCGCATGTGCCCCCCCCTGAAAGGACCGAAAACCATGGCCATCACCGCCGCCCATGCTGCCCGCGCGCCCCGCATTCGCCTTGGAATGGTCGGCGGCGGACGGGGCGCCTTTATCGGCGCTGTGCACCGCATCGCCGCCCGGCTGGACGATCAATATGAACTTGTCGCCGGGGCGTTTTCCTCGGATCCCGAAAAGTCCGCCGCCTCTGCCGCCGACCTTGGCGTTAAGCGCAGCTATGGCTCTTTTGCCGAGATGGCGCAAAAGGAAGCCCGCCGCAAAGACGGAATCGAGGCGGTCGCCATCGTCACCCCCAACCACATGCACGCCCCGGTGGCGCTGGAATTCCTCAAACGCGGCATTCATGTGATTTGTGACAAACCGCTGACCGCCACCCTGCCCGAGGCCAAAAAGCTGGCCAAGGCGGCGCAAACGTCGGGCGTCGTCTTTGCGCTGACGCATAACTACACCGGTTATCCCATGGTTCGCCAAGCGCGCGAGATGATCGCGGGCGGCGAGCTTGGCGATATCCGGCTGGTCAATGTGCAGTATATTCAGGATTGGCTGTCTGAACCCATTGAACAGACCGGGCAAAAGCAGGCCGACTGGCGCACCGATCCTGCGCGTTCGGGCGCGGGCGGATCAACCGGCGATATCGGCACCCATGCCTTCAACCTCGCCAATTACATGTCGGGCCTGACCCTCGATACCCTGGCCGCCGATCTGCAATCCTTCGTGCCGGGCCGCCGCGTCGATGACAACGGCCATGTGCTGATGCGGTACAAGGGCGGCGCGCGCGGGATGCTGTGGTGCTCGCAGGTCGCCGCCGGTGAGGAGAACGGGCTGAAGATCAAGATTTACGGCACCAGGGCGGGTCTTGAATGGCATCAGGAAAACCCGAACTATCTGTGGGTCAGCCCCTTGGGCAAACCCAGCTATCGGCTGACCCGCGGCGGCCCCGGTTCGGGCGAGGCGGCGGCGCGGATGACGCGCATCCCCTCGGGCCACCCCGAAGGCTATCTTGAAGGTTTCGCCAATATCTATGCCGAAGCCGCCCGCGCCATCATCGCGCGGCGCGAGGGCCAAAGCCTTGATCCCGCTGTCCATTTTCCCGGATTGAAAGAGGGCCTGGAGGGCGTTGCCTTTGTGGATGCCTGCGTGCGCTCGTCCAAAAAGAACGCCGCTTGGACCGCGCTTGCCCTTTGAACCCTTAAAAAGGCGCACCCAAATCTGGCCTGATTGCGCGCGCCTTGCCCTTCAAGGTGGGCCAAACATTACCGGGGGGGGGGCGGCCCCCGTTTGCCTGTTCATCCCGCCCCAAGCCGGACCCGGTGCGCCGCCAGCCACCACGCGGTCAGGATCAGCGGCGAATTTGACACCTCGCCGCTTCCGATTAACGCCAAAAGCTGATCGACACTCAGCAGATGGCCGCGAATATCCTCGTGTTCCTCGGCCAGACCAAAGATGCCCGCAGCCCCGTCATGCAGATCGGCAAGCGCGACATAGGAAGTGATAAACTCGGTCAAAATTCCGGGGCTTGGGTAATACCCCGCAACCTTGTGCATCTCGCCCAGCGTCAGCCCCGCCTCCTCCACCGCCTCGCGGCGCGCGGCCGCTTCCGGCGTCTCGCCCGCGTCCACCCGGCCGGCAATCGCCTCGATCTGCCAAGCCTGCGCATCGCCGCGCGCATAGGGGCCGGCGCGGAACTGCTCGATCACCAAAACCCGGTCGCGGCGGGGATCATACGGCAGAACCGTCACCGCATCGGCCGAAACGAACGCCGCCCGCACCACCGGATCAAACGGCTTGCCGTCGAACCTGCGCCAGCTGATATCGCGCTCCTCGACCGCGAAAAATCGCGCATAGGGCTGGCGAAAGCCCGCCTCGGTCACATCGCCGGGCAGCGGCTTGTGGCGCAGCGTTGCGGGCGAAGGCTCGTTTTCGGCGCGCACCCGGCTGGCAGCCCGGGCCAAGATGCTGTTCTTGCGGGCAAAAAGCGCCTGCGGATCGGCCTTGCCCCGCAGCGCCATGATCTCTTGCGCAGCCGTTAAAATCACCTCTGCGGGCAGGCCCGCACCCCCGGCGGAAAACTCAAACCCTGCGTGCGGCGCCTGTCCGGTGACGGCAATGTGATAATGCGTCAGACGGTCCAGATCAGCCGCGCTGAACGCCTGAGGCTGGCCCGAAAGGGACGCATCCGCGCGCCCCAAAACCACTGCGGCCAGCCGCGCATCACCCCATAGGACAACCGTTTTCGCCGCCTCCGCCCCCGTCACGACCAGCGCCGAGATGCCCACAAGGTCACCGCGCCAACGGCCATCCCCCCGCCAAGCAGCAGGCCCATCACGTTTGGAACAAACAAATAGGCGCCCAGCTCGATCATCTGCTCGAACACGCCCAAGACGGCATCGAATACGCCGTCAAACATCATGTTCAGGGATCTTTTAATCATCTGATATCCAGAGGCGAACACCAGCACCCAGAAACAGGCAATGACAGAGCCCTTAACCCCGGTCGATGCCGCTTCGGACAGGCTGCGGCCCGGTTTTGGGCCGACAAGCCACCAGCCCGAGAAAAATCCGACCAGCGCCGCGATTTCGCGAATTCTGCCGACCTGCATACCCTCTGGCAGACCAGGAATATAGGCCGCGGTCGCCAGATACAGAACGATAGCCAAGCCAAGGGCGGCAAATAGTTTTGCGGCGGTCGGCATCAGGGGCGCTCCTTTCAGGTCGGACGCTTGATGGTGATTTGCGTCACATCACAGTTGCCGCCTTCGAAGGCCCCAGCGCAAGAGGTCAGATAAAAATTCCACATCCGCCGGAACCGATCGTCAAAACCTTGGCCCGCGACATCGGACCAGCGCGCGTTAAACGTGTCGTGCCAGCGCCGCAACGTCTGGCTGTAGCTTTTGCCAAACTCGACCGAACCCAGCACCTTCAGCCCTGCCTTTTCAACTTCGAGGCGCAGGGCGGTGGGCGAAGGCAGCATTCCGCCCGGAAAGATGTATTTTTGAATGAAATCGACCGACTTGCGATAACTTTCAAAACGTTCTTCGCGAATCGTTATGATCTGCAGTGTCGCCATTTTGCCCGGATGCAACCGGTTCAGCACGGTTTTGAAATAGATGGGCCAGTACTTCTCGCCCACCGCTTCGAACATCTCGATGCTGGCGATGCCATCGTAAATCCCCGTCTCGTCGCGGTAATCCTGCAGCTTGATTTCAACCTTGTCCGACAAACCCAGCCGCCGCATCCGCTCCACCGCATAGTCATGCTGGGCCTGACTGATGGTCAAGCCGGTCACCCGCAGACCGCGCTCTTTGGCCGCATATTCCGCGAACCCGCCCCAGCCGCAGCCAATTTCCAGCACATGATCGCCGGGCACGACACCCATCTGATCGACCATCAAGGCGTATTTCTGCGTCTGCGCCTTTTCCAGACTTTCCTGCCCGGACGTGTACAGCGCCGAGGAATAGGTCATCGTGTCGTCAAGCCAAAGCTTGTAAAAATTGTTTCCCAAATCATAGTGATAGGCGATGTTCTTTCGGCTGCCGCGCTTGGTGTTGGGCCGCAAAAGATGGCGCATCCGTTCAAACAGCCGCAACAGACCCATGCCGGGAAAACCGTTGTAAACCTCGTCATTGTCAAGGTTCAGCAGGTCCATGAAGGCCATCAGATCGGGCGTCGACCAGCCCCCTTCAAGGTAGGAATCGCAAAAGCCCATATCGCCCTCGCGGATCAGCCGGGCAAAGACATCGGCATCATGCACCACGATCTCGCCAACCGGGCCGGGGTTTTTGCCGTCAATGCGAAACCGCCGCCCGTCGGGCATCACAAAATCCAAACGCCCGTGGCGCAGGGATTTTGACACCGCGAAGACCGAGGCGAAATAGCGTGGAAGGCCGCTTTGGCCTTCGGTCGAAAACAGAACGTTCATACTTCACCCCCCCAGGGTGGTCTTGTTTTGTGTTAAGATTCCAGAACTGGCCGCGGCACTCAAGTGTTTCGTTGCGCATAAGCTGCCAGCGCCCCGGCGCGCCCTTCGGCCAGATTGATCATCGGCATGGGATAGGGGCGGGCGGATTCAAGTCCCCAAGCCTTTGGCACCGCTGCAAAATACGACAATGCGGCGGGGCCGGGATTGCGCGAAATCTCGGCGATCCAGTGCTTGCGGTACAGGCTTGCCTCATCAAATTTTTCTGCTTGCCCGGCGGGATTGAACACCCGGAAATAAGGCGCGGCGTCGGGGCCCGACCCTGCGATCCATTGCCAGCCCATCGCATTGGCCGCCGGATCCCAGTCGGTCAGGCAGTCGGCGAACCACGCCATCCCCAGTTTCCAGTGCACCAGCATATGCTTGGTCAGATAGCTGCCGACGATCATCCGGGCGCGGTTGTGCATTTTGCCTGTCACATACATCTCGCGCATGGCGGCATCGACAAAGGGCTCGCCCGTCATGCCCTGCCGCCAAAGATCAACCTGCGGCCCCTCGCCGCGCCACGCGAAACTGTCCCATTCCGGGCGCCAGTTATCGGTCGCGATATGCGGGGTGTGGTGCAGCAAGGACCAGGCGAATTCGCGCCAAACCAGTTCTTTCAGGAAATGCTCGGCCCCTGCCGCGCCTTCAAACATCGCGCGGCGGCCTGCGTGCCAGATCTGGCGCGGGCCGATCTCGCCGTAGGTCAGGTTTTCGGACAGCCCTGATGTGGCCGGTTTGGCCGGAAAATCACGCTCGATCTTGTAACCATGCACCGGACCGTCCAGAAAGGCGTCCAGCTTGGCCAGCGCGGCCGCTTCGCCAACCACTTGATAAGGCGCGCAAATATCTGCGCCGCGCTGCATCGCGCGGCCCATGGACCAGTTTTCAATCCGCTCGGATCGGGGCCAAATCGCAGGTGCGGGAAGGAGGGTCGGCGCATGCAGGCTTGGTGCAACGTGCAGAACCGACAGCGCCTTCCAAAACGGGGTATAGACCTTGTAAAAACTGCCCGCCCCGGTCTGCGCTGTCCACGGCTCGTGCAGCAGGAACCCGGGGAAACTTTCGGCGCTGCATCCGCGCGCCTTTAGCGCCGCCTTCACGCCGGTATCGCGCGTCTTGGACGCGGGGTCATAGCTGCGCGACCAGTAAACCGCTTCGGCACCCGTTTCGGAAACCAGATCGCTGATCACCTGCAAAGCCGGTCCGCGCCGCAGGATCAACCGGCTGCCCATCGCTTCCAATTGCTGCGCGAAATGCTGCACGCCCAGGCCCAAACGCCACTTCGCAGCGCTGCCCACGGCCTCGGTTTCATCGTCAAGGATGAACACCGGAATGACCGGGCGTCCCAGCGCCAGCGCAGCGGACAGCATTGGCTGGTCCGTCAGACGAAGATCCCGACGGAACCAGGCAATAACAGGAGAGTTCACGCGCGGCCGGCCTTTCGGTTTGTTATTTTACGCTGCGAAAGACCATCTGGATCAATCCGTTGCCATTTTGATTCACATTTTCATCCGTGCGCGCACGAATGCGGGTCAAAGCACCTCATCAAGCGCGGCGATCAGTTGGGCCACCTCATCCGCGCTGGTGTAATGCGCGGCTGACATCCGCAGCACCCCGCGGTCAAGGTCAACGCCCATCGCTTGCAACGGGCGCACGGCATAAAAATCTCCACCCCAGCACGCAATCCCCCGCGCGCCCAGCGCCTCGGACACCGGTTCCGCCGCCCGGTCCAGCGCGACTGCCACCGTCGGCGCACGGTCTTCGGCGCGGCGCGGACCGATCAGACGCAGATCGTTGCGCGCCGAAAGATAATCAAGCAGCGGCGCAATCACCGCAACTTCTTGATCGCGCATCAGCTGATGGACCGCGGCATTCCGCGCAGCCGCGTCCGTTTGCGGCGCAAAGTGGTGCGCGTGCAGCGTGTCCACATAGTCGGCCATCCCCGCGCAGGCCGCGATCTGTGCATGGTCGGGGCCTGCTGGAGTAAAGCGTTTGTACAAGCTGCCCGTGTTGAAATAATGCCCCTGCGCGGGCAGTTCTGCGCCAAACTCTTCACTGATCAGCATGATCCCCTGATGCGGCCCAAAGGTTTTATAGGCCGAAAAGACATAAACATCGCAGCCCAGCGCCGCAAAATCGGGAAAGCCGTGCGGGGCATAGCTGACGCCGTCCACCACGGTGCGCGCGCCCGCTGCCCGCGCCATCGCGGCAATTTCGGACACGGGATTGATCTCGGCCACCACATTGCTGCAATGGGGGAATGCCACCAGACGAACCTTGCCATCGGCCAGAAGCGCCTTCAGCCCCTTCAGGTCCAGATGCCCGGTTTGCGGATCGACCTGCCATTCGCGGATTTCGATCCCCTCATCGGCCAACCGCCGCCAGACCCCGGAATTTGCCTCATGGTCCTGATTTGTCACCACAATCGCGGCGTTCTTGCCGCGCAGCCACAGCCGCACCGCCTGCGCCAGAACGAAGGTGTTGGTGCTGGTCGAGGGTCCGAAAGACACCTGCGGCCCCTTGACGCCCATCATCGCCGCCAGACGCGCCCGCGCTTCGTCCATCTCGTCGCCGCCCGCCTGCGCGCCCGGATAGGGACCGTAAGGCTGCACTTTGCGGTCGGTGTAAAAGCGGTGCAACCGGCCCACCACAGCAGCGCAGGGATACGAGCCGCCGGCGTTTTCGAAAAACGCGTGGCTCGACAGGACCGGGCTGGAAAAGGCCGGGAACTGGCTGCGTACGAAGTCAAGATCAAGCTGGGTCATCCGCCCCTCCCTAAGATGTTGCATCCATTGTTCGGGGCGGCCATCAGCCATCCCGAACGCGGCAGGTCTTCCAGCCAGCCAAGCAGATTTTCGCCGCCCCGCAGACCCCCAAGGTGGAATGGTGGATCAACGATTTTGCTATCCAAGTTGTTTCGCCTTGGCAAGCGGGGGGCGGCTTTCCGCCCCGTTTTTTGATCAAAATCACTCCCAAAACTTTTGATCAAAATCACGCTTCCAAGCGTGAACATTCCCGTTTATACATTTCTCACTTGATCCCTTTTCAAGACGCGACTCGCATTTTTCCACCACTCAAGGCGGCAAAGACGGGGAAAATTGTCGCCGATCCCTGACAGGAGCGAAAATGAAAATCAAAAAGACGCTGTTAGCTGCTTCGGCAGCCACTTTTGTGCTGAGCACAGCCGCGCTTGGTGCCGATCCAGACCTGATCGTGTTTGACTGGGCCGGTTTCGAAAATCAGTCCTTGATCGAGGGCTATGTGGCCAAGAACGGCGAGATGCCCACCTATGCGTTCTTCGGCGATGACGATGAAGCGTTTCAGAAAATGTCGTCGGGGTTCAAGGCCGATGTGGCCCATCCCTGCGCCCAGATGATCCAGAAATACCGCGATGCCGGGCTGATCGAGCCTTGGGATATCAGCCGCATCCCTGAATATGCCAATATCGGCGAACGGTTCAAGCAATCGCCGGTCTTTGCCGATGACACCGGCGTTTGGTTCATCCCGACCGATTATGCCTACACCGCCATCGCCTATAACCCTGAATCCGTTCCGGCCGAAGATGTGGCCTCGCTGAACGTGTTCATCGATCCGAAATACGCCGGGCGCACCACGTTACCCGACAACACCGACGACAACTTCTCGCTCGCGCTTCTGGCAACGGGCGTGTCGGATTGGACCAACATCACCGAAGAACAGTTTCAGGCGGCTGCGGCCTGGCTTCGGCTGGCGCATGCCAATGTGCGCACCTATTGGGCGGACCCGGCGCAGAACGCGCAGCTGATGAAAACCGGTGAGGCGCTGGTGTCTTGGTCGTGGAATGATGGCGTTGCGGCGATGAAGGCCGAGAATATCCCGGTTGGGTTCAACCGGACGGCCACCGAAGGGGCGTCCAACTGGTTCTGCGGCTATGTCAACTTCAAGGACGCGCCGGGCAGCGAGGACAAGGCTTATGACTTCATCAACGCCTGGCTCGATCAAGGCTCTGCGGTTGGGCTTTTGGCCAACTTTGGCTATGCCCATTCCAACGACGCTGCGATGAAGAAGATCCCCGCCGCAGATCTGGCCGCCGGGAATGCCGATCTGGTCACGGGCATCCTGCTTACTCAGCTTCCGATTGATCCGGCGATGCGCGACCGCATGACCGAAGAGTTTGAAATGATCAAATCCGGCTTTTGATTTTCGTTTTGCCCGGGCGATTCAATCGTCCGGGCGTCACGTCTTTGCGTAGCCTGACGAAGGTTCCGCGCCAGTCCGCTTTCGCCCAAGGGCAATGCGCGCGAAGATGACGGCCATCCCGCGTTGCCATCTTGTGTCCGACGCGCGGCGCGCCTATATTCCATCTTGCTCGGGGGTAACCCCAGACTATGGCGATAAACGCACCTATAATAAGCGGCTCGGACCCGGGGGCGGTACCCGGCGACTCCACCATTCACCCGGCATTTCGGGGGCAAGGGGTCGAAATAGGATCGACGAACGTCTAAAAAGGCCAGCTTTCGCTCGGTAGGCACCACCGTTATCGGACCACATGTACAGTTGCAAATGACAACCGTGCTCCGATGGCTCTGGCTGCGTAAGCAGTTCGAACATCGAAACTAAGTCCCTGCGCTTAGCCGCGTAGGGCGGGGTTCGCAGGTACCTGGCAACAGAAACCTGCACCTTCCTTTCTTCTTGTCTTAACGCCGCACTGCGCTCATGCTTTGCCATGCTCCGCGCCGTCTTGATCTTGTTCGGCTTTGTGCTTGCAAGCCCAGGCGGCGCTTGTGAAACCGCGCTTGTGCTGGCAGTGGATGTGTCCGGCTCGATCAGCAACGACGAGTATATTCTGCAAATGCAAGGGCTTGCCGATGCCTTGCAAGACCCCGCCATTGTTGCGGCGCTGATCGGGGGCAACGACGCCTTGGCGGTCATCCATTGGTCCGGTCACGGCAAGCAGCGTGTGTCGGTGCCTTGGACACCCCTGCGCAGCCTTCAGGATGTTGCCAATCTTTCGGCGCTTGTCCGCACCATCAAACGCCCCAAAGACCATACCGACACCGCAATTGGCGAGGCGTTGATGGCCTCGCTTGCACTTTTGCAAGCGGCGCCGGATTGCCTGCGCCGGGTGATTGATCTGTCGGGCGACGGGACTGAAAACGCGGGCGGCACCCTTGCCCATGCCCGCGCCGAGGTTGAAGCGCAGGGCATCACCTTGAACGGCATCGCGATCGAGCGGGACGATCAGCGAACCGATATCGGGGCGTATTTTCGCGAATTTGTCATTTCAAAGGACGGATTCATGATGCGCGCGGGCGGACTTGCGGACTATCCACGCGCCATTCGCGCCAAACTGCTGCGGGAATTGACCAAACTCGTCTCGTAACGCGGGCTTGACCAAAGCGGCGCGACGAAATACCGAATACGTAGGGGGCCGCGCGATCGCCCCGCGAGGCCTTGGCCCAAGTGTCGCATCCCTGCCAATCCAAAGGATGCATCCCATGCCCCAATTCGGCCAAATCTCCTCTGCCCAGCTTTTCCGCCTGATCGGCACCCCCGATTGCCCTTTGATCCTTGATGTGCGCACGCCGGACGATCTTGCTGCCGACCCGCGCCTGATCCCCACCGCCATCCATGTGGCGCACCGCGATGTGGCCGCCCACGCCGACCCCTCGCGCCGTGCCGTGATTTCGTGCACCCGGGGCCGCAAACTGTCCGAAGGCGCAGCAGCGGTTCTGCGCGCGTATGGCATGCACGCCGAGGTGCTGGAAGGCGGGCATCTGGCCTGGGCCGAGGCGGCGTTGCCGCTGGTTCCGATCCTCGCCCTGCAAGGCACCGCGCTTTGGGTCACGCGGCACCGCCCGAAGATCGACCGTATCGCCTGCCCGTGGCTGATCCGCCGCTTCATCAACCCGGCTGCGAAATTCCTGTTTGTCGCCCCCTCCGAAGTGCCCGCCGTGGCGGCGCTTTTTGGCGCGATCCCGTTTGATATCGAAGATGTCACCCTGTCGCACCGGGGCGATGGATGCACCTTTGATGCGATGATCGCCGATTTCGGCCTGTCGCATCCGGCGCTTGACCGGCTGGCGCTGGTCGTCAAAGCCGCCGATACCGACCGGCATGATCTGTCCCCGCAGGCGGCGGGACTTCTGGCGATCTCGGTCGGCCTGAGCCGGATGTTCCGCGACGATCTGGCGCAGCTGGACGCGGGCATGACGTTGTACGATGCGCTGTACCGCTGGGCGCGGGACGGCTTTGACGAAGGCCACGATTGGCCCGCAGGCCGCCCGCAATGATCATGACCCAAGAGGCCCCGATGACCCCGACCCTGCCCGAGTTGACCCGCACCTTCGCCCGCATCGGGGTTTTGTCCTTTGGCGGGCCAGCCGCGCAAATCGCGCTGATGCACCGCGAAATTGTCGATGATAAAAAGTGGATCGGCGAAAAGGATTACCTGTCCGCCCTGTCGTTCTGCATGCTTTTGCCGGGGCCAGAGGCGATGCAATTGGCCACATGGATCGGCTGGCGCACGCATGGCACGATCGGCGGGCTGATCACGGGTCTTCTCTTCGTGGTGCCGGGCGCGCTCGTGGTGCTGGCGCTGTCCATGATCTACGCCGCTTTCGGGCAAGTCCCCATGGTCGCGGCGCTGTTTGCGGGGGTTCAGGCCGCTGTGATCGCCGTGGTGATCGAGGCATTGCTGCGCGTCGCCAAACGGGCGCTCAAAGGCCGCTCGCAGCGTATCGTTGCGGTGCTCGCCTTTGCCGCGCTTTTCCTTTTCGCCCTGCCGTTTCCGGTGATCATCCTTGCCGCCGGGCTTTGGGGCTATTTTTCCGCCCCGCGCGGCGCTGGCACGCCCCAAACTGGCCCCGCCCCCTGGGCGCAGTCTTTGAAAGCCATCGTGATCTGGGGTGCCATCTGGCTGGTGCCGCTTGGTCTTTTGCTCGCCAAGGGCGGACTTCTGGCGCAAATCGCGGCGTTCTTTTCAAAGCTCGCCTTGCTGACCTTTGGCGGCGCTTACGCCGTTCTGGCTTGGATGGCGCAGGACGTGGTGGCCGCCAAGGGCTGGCTTACCCTGACGCAGATGATGGACGGGCTTGGCCTTGCCGAAACCACGCCGGGGCCGCTGATTTTGGTGACCCAGTTCGTCGGATACCTCGCCGCCTATCAGCAAGGCGGCGTGGCCATGGGTCTGGCCGGGGCGCTTATTGCCATCTGGATGACATTTGCCCCGTGTTTTTTATGGATTTTCGCAGGTGCGCCCTGGATCGCGCGCCTGACCGCCGCGCCAAGACTTTCGGGCGCGTTGCAGGGCATCACGGCCGCCGTTGTTGGCGTGATCGCCAATCTGGCGCTTTGGTTTGCGCTGCATGTGATCTTTGCGAAAAACATCGCCGTCACCTTCGGCCCCTTGCAAACCAGCCTGCCAGACCTGACCACGCTGCGCCCCGTGATGGCGGCAATCGCCTTCCTTTGCGCCTATCTTTTGCTGCGCAGGCATTGGAATCTGATCGTGGTCCTCGTCCTCGCCGCAGCGCTTTCCGGTCTCAGCAGCCTTGCCCTTGGCTAATGCGGTAAAGCCGCCATTTGCCCGCATTAAACCCGCAGCCCCTCTTTTCTTTGGCGCAAAATCCGGCCATGAAAGGGGCAGCGAAGGCAAAGGATCAGGCATGGCGCGTTCGATAGACTACGGAAACCTGATGCACCGCTCGATGTGCCGCATGATCCAGTCGGTGCTGCAGGATGTGGCGGCGAACGGATTGCCCGGCGCGCATCACTTTTTCATCACCTTCGACACGAACGCCCCCGGCGTCGCCATCGCCGATTGGCTGAAGGCGCGCTATCCCAAGGATATGACGGTGGTGATCCAGCATTGGTATGAAAATCTGATCGTCACCGACGAGGGCTTTTCCATCACGCTGAATTTCGGCAATGCGCCAGAGCCGTTGATCATTCCCTTTGACAGTCTGCGCACCTTTGTTGACCCTTCGGTCGAATTCGGTCTGCGATTTGAAACCCAAGGCGACGATCAAAGTGACGACGAAGCCGAGGAAGACGCCCCCGAGGATGACCCGGAGCCGCCAGAACCTCAGGGTCAGGTCGTCTCGCTCGCCAAATTTCGCAAGCCCTGACCATGGCCGCAGGCACTCTTTTGTTTTTGCGCCGGTTGATCAACAACCCAACGCAGGTTTCCGCCATCGCGCCCTCGTCGGTCTGGCTTTCCCGCGCCATGGCCGAAGGCATCACGCCCGGAACCGGGCGTGTCGTTGAATTTGGTCCCGGCACCGGGGTTCTGACCGACGGTATTCTGGCCGCCGGTCTGCCGCCCGCCAATCTGACCTGTTTTGAGCTGGACCCGGCCTTTGTGCGCCATCTCAAGGCCCGCCTGCCGGGCGTCACCATTGTGCAAACAGGCGCCGATACCGCCCCCGATCACGTCGCGCCCGGCGTTGCGCGCGTTGTGTCTGGCCTGCCGCTTTTGTCGATGCCCCGCCCCGTGCGCGAGGCGATTGTGGCCGCGGCGTTCAAAATTCTGGCCCCCGGCGGCATATATGTGCAGTTTTCTTATGGCCCGAACCCGGCGCTGGACACCGATCAGTTGTCCGCGCTGGGATTGAAAGTGACCAAGGGCAAGAAGGTCTGGCTGAACCTGCCCCCGGCCCGCGTGTTTTACTATTCCCGCGTGAAAGAGGGCTAAGCTTTCGGTATACTGCCGTATACCGATTGAAATCTTCACCTTTGGCCGCTAAAAACCGCATCACGCCCCAAAAAGCCCGAAGGAGCCCGCCGATGACCGCTTTTCGCATAGAAACCGACAGCTTTGGTCCGTTGGAGGTGCCTTCGGACAAATACTGGGGCGCGCAAACGCAGCGTTCGATCATCAATTTCCCGATCGGGTGGGAGCGTCAGCCGGTTCCGATCATCCGCGCTTTGGGCGTGATCAAACAGGCCTGCGCGCGGGTCAACATCGCCCAAGGCGACATGGACAGCGCCTTGGGCGAGGTGATCGCCGCCGCCGCTGACGAGGTGATCCGCGGCAAACTCGACGATAATTTTCCGCTGGTCGTCTGGCAAACAGGCTCGGGCACCCAGTCAAACATGAACGCAAATGAGGTGATTTCGAACCGCGCCATCGAAATGCTGGGCGGGGTCATGGGCAGCAAAAAGCCGGTCCATCCCAATGATCATGTGAACATGGGCCAATCGTCGAACGACACTTTTCCCACCGCCATGCACGTCGCCATCGGCATGATGGCGCGCGATATTCTGCTGCCGGGGTTGGAAAAACTGCATATCGCGCTGGCGGCAAAGTCTGAAGAGTTCAAGCATATCATAAAGATAGGCCGCACTCATACGCAGGATGCCACGCCGCTGACCTTGGGTCAGGAATTTGGCGGTTATGCCAAGCAGGTTGAAAAAGGCATCGCGCGGGTCGCCATGTGCCTGCCCGATATTTACGAGCTGGCCCAAGGCGGCACGGCGGTTGGCACCGGGCTGAACACCCGCGTCGGCTGGGACACGCGGGTTGCGGCGGCGATTGCCGAGATCACCGCCCTGCCCTTCGTGACCGCGCCAAACAAGTTCGAGGCGCTTGCCGCCCATGACGCCATGGTCATGTTCTCGGGCGCGCTGAAAACCGTCGCCGCCTCGCTGTTCAAAATCGCCAACGACCTGCGCCTGCTCGGCTCTGGTCCGCGTTCGGGTCTGGGCGAGTTGATCTTGCCGGAAAACGAACCCGGCTCGTCGATCATGCCGGGCAAGGTGAACCCGACGCAGGCCGAGGCGCTGACCATGGTGTGCGCCCATGTCATGGGCAACGACGCCGCCGTCGGCTTTGCCGGCTCGCAGGGGCATTTCGAGTTGAACGTTTACAACCCGATGATGGCCTATAACGTGTTGCAATCCATGCAGCTTTTGGGCGACGCGGCCGGCTCGTTCACCGACAATATGGTGGTGGGCACGCAGGCGAATGTGGCGCGGATTGACAAGCTGATGAAGGAAAGCCTGATGCTGGTCACAGCTTTGGCCCCGACCATCGGCTATGACAATGCCACCAAAGTCGCCAAAACCGCCCATAAAAACGGCACCACATTGCGCGAAGAGGCGATCGCTTTGGGCTTTGTCGATGGCGAAACCTTTGACCGGGTCGTGCGCCCCGAGGACATGATCAGCCCAAAGGGATAAGATGGCCAAGATCATCAACCTGCGCGGCGCGAAAAAAGCCAGGGTCCGGGCTGAAATCCGCGCGAAGGCCGATGAAAACGCGGTGAAATTCGGGCGGACGGTAGGGCAAAAACGGCGCGAGGCGCAGGATGCGGCCCGCGCTCAATCGGCGCTTGATGGCCACGAGCGGGGCCAGACTTGACCGCAGCCCCACAAAAGGCCAGCCTGCCCCGATGTCCGCGCGCCCCGTCAAACACAGCCTTACCCTTCGCGGCCACCGCACTTCGGTGTCGATGGAGGATGCCTTCTGGCAGGCCTTTCGCGCCGCCGCGCACCTTCGCGGCCTGACGCTGAACGCGCTTGCCACCGAAATTGATGCCGGTCGGGACAGCGATGTTGGCCTGGCCTCGGCGATCCGGGTCTATTTGCTGCACATCGCTCAGGCGAAATAGCGCGCCGCCGGCAAAACCCCTGCCAATCGCCCGGCAGCGGCCCATTCGCCCTCCCACGGGGCATCCGCGATCAGCAGCACCCGGTCGCCCGGAACCCGGCCCAAAGCCAGCCGCAACGCCTGCACCTGATCGCGAAACGGGGCATAGGGCAGCGGCGCGGCAAAGGCCCCGCTCAGGTGCGCGCCGTTTTCCGCCAAGATCAAATCGGGCGGCAGCCCTTGGGCCAGGGCGATCCGCCCGCAGCCTGTGATCTGCAAAATCTGCTGCGCCTCCCGCAGTGGGATTGCGCCAGAAGGCATGACTTTCAACGCGTTAGACGAAAACAAAAACGCCACCAGATCATGCCCCGTCGTGGCCCGCACCCCGGCATAGGTCTTGCAGTCCAGCCCCAACTCCTTGGCCCGGCGCACCCGCATGCGCACCACTTCGATCGGCAGAACCGGCAAAAGCCGCTGCCGCGCGGCGGCCCAGCAATGCCTGCGCCACCCAAGCCCCGCCATTTGCGGCCCGCGATTATGCCCGATCCCTGACATGCCATTCGCCTTTTGCAGCCATCTCGACACAATGCCCGCCCCGTTTCAAGCCCCTCTGCCGCCGCAAAATTGCCCTTCTTAACGCTTATCCGTTATAGCGGTCCAAGGGGCGCCGTGCCCTTGGTCGAATCCGGGGATTTTGGTGCCATACCGCCAACGCCACTTCTTGTTTCTGCAAGGCCCCCACGGGCCTTTCTTTTCCCGCTTGGGCAAGATGATGGCCCAAGCGGGGGCAAGCGTTTGGCGCGTCGGCTTTAACCGCGGCGACCGCGCGTTCTGGCGCGATTCAGACACCTTTATCCCCTTTCGGGCGCCGATTTCCGACTGGCCGCAGGCCCTGTCGGACATCCTGACCGACAAGGCGATCACCGATATCGTGCTATACGGTGACACGCGGCCGATCCATGCGATTGCAGTGCAGATCGCCAAAGAGCGCGGCATTTTGGTTCATGTGTTCGAAGAAGGCTACCTTCGCCCTTTCTGGATCACCTATGAGCGCGGCGGTTCCAATGGCCATTCGCGGCTGATGCAGATGAGTGTTCCGCAAATGCAGGCGGACCTCGCCCGTTCCCAGATGGAGCTGCCCGATGCCCCTGCCCGCTGGGGCGACATGCGCGAGCATATGTTCTGGGGCGCACTTTATCATTGGTTCGTGCTGGCCGGCTTTTGGGATTACCGCAATTACAAACCCCACCGGCGTCAGACTGTATTTCAGGAATTTCTGTTATATGCCAAACGCTTGGTCCTAATGCCGCTGCACCGGCTGGAACGCACGCTCGCCACCCTGCGCATCAAATTCGGCGGCTTTCCCTATCATCTGGTGATCTTGCAGCTGGAACACGATGCCAGCTTTCAGAAACATTCGCCGTTTTCCACCATGACCGAATTTCTGGCGTTGGTGACCGAAGGCTTCGCGAAGGGGGCGCCGCAGCATCATCATCTGGTGTTCAAGGCGCATCCGTTGGAAGACGGCCGCGTCGGTGTGAAACGCGCCATTCGCGATCTTGCCAAAGCGAACGGCGTGCTGTCCCGCGTGCATTTCGTGCGCGGCGGCAAACTGGCGCAGCTGCTTAATCACGCCCGCTCTACAATCACGGTCAATTCCACCGCCGCAGAACAAGCGCTTTGGCGCGGTTTGCCGCTAAAAATCTTTGGCGCGGCGGTGTATGGCAAGCCAGAGTTTGTCTCGGCCCAGGCCCTTCCCGATTTTTTTGCCCATCCAACCCGCCCCGACAGCCGCGCTTACCGCGATTACCGCCACTATCTTCTGGAAACCAGCCAGATTCCCGGCGGCTTTTATTCCGCCAAGGGCCGCCGTGCATTGCTGCGCCAGGTGGTCGATATGATGCTGCAACGCGAAGATCCTTATGATGCCCTCGCCTTTGGCAAAGCGGCACCAAGGCAACAGTTGCGCATCGTCACCGAGTGATCTGAACGCTTCGTGGCTTTCCCGCTGGCAATTTATTCCATCATTCTGTAGGGTTGCCTTCAAAACTTGAGGTAAAACTCCAATTCAAGGAGCCCGGGCAGTGAAACTTACCAAAAATTACGGGGCGAAAGCCCTTCTTCTGGTTGCGCTGAGCGTCAGCGTGGCGTCGTGCGGCTTGCCAAGATCGGGGCCGAACAAGAGCGAAATCTTCAAGGGCTCGGTGCTCGAAGAGGGGGATGCCTTCATCATCACCGTCAACGCGAGCGTGACGCGCGCGACCTCGGTGATCCCCGCGCTGGCCTTCAGCTCTGACTTTCAGAACGCTGGCATCATCGGGTCTGACATTATTTCGGCCGGCGATACGCTGGGCCTGACGGTGTTTGAAAACGTCAAGGATGATCCGCTTCTGGGCAATACCGGGCAAAGGGTGTCCTCGCTTGCCGAACTGCAGGTGGATGGTCAGGGGTATATTTTCGTGCCCTATGCCGGGCGGATCAAGGCCGCGGGCCAAACGCCCGAGGGTCTGCGCAATGCCATCACCCGCAAACTGGATACCCAAACCCCCGATCCGCAGGTTCTGGTGCAGCGGCTTGCAGGCGACGGATCGACCGTGACCATTTCCGGCGCCAGCGGCGCGCAGGGCATCTTTCCGATCGAACGGCCGACGCGCACCTTGTCGGGCATGATTGCAAGCGCGGGCGGCGCGACGGTGCCGACCGCAACGGCGATCATTCGCGTCACGCGGGGCACCAAAACCGGTCAAGTCTGGCTCGAGGATCTTTATGCCAATCCGGCCATGGATATCGCGCTGCGCCCGAATGACAAGATCGTGATAGAAGAGGATGCACGCAATTTCGTGGCCCTGGGCGCCACCGGTTCGCAAAGCCTTGTGCCCTTTGAAACGCAGTCCCTTTCGGCAATCGAAGCGATTGCGATTGTGGGCGGCCTCAACTCCTCGCTTGCCGATCCGACCGGGGTTTTTGTGTTCCGCAACGAGCCTGCCGACATTGCCAATGCGGTGCTTGGCCGGACCGACCTGATCGGGGATCAACGGTTTGCCTATGTGCTGGACTTGACCCAGCCCACCGGCATGTTCGAGGCCCGCGATTTTCTGATCCGCGACGGCGACACGGTTTATGTTACCGAAGCGCCGTTCGTCCAATGGAACAAGACGCTGTCCGCCATCACCGGCTCCACGGCGGCGGCCAATAATTTGGCGACAGCCACGGGTCTGTAACCCTTGGCCAGTGCCGATCCCATCGCAGGCGCCGGGGGGCTTCCCCGGCGTTTGTTTTATTACAGCGCCGGTTTTCTGCGCGAAAAGCGGCTGCGGCGTATTTTGCAGCTGGCCGGGCACGAACTTTGCCTTGGTCTGCCGGGCCCGCAAGACGGCGTGGTGGTCTGGGGCCATTCACCCTATGCGTGGCGCGGCGAAAGGATCGCGGCGCGCTACGGCGTTCCTTTGCTGCGGATCGAAGACGCTTTCGTGCGCTCCGTGCGGCCGGGCCGGATGGGCGATGCGCCGCTGGGATTGCTGATCGACGGCGACGCCGTGCATTACGACGCGGCGCGCATCAGCGGGATCGAGCGCGTACTGAGCAAAGATGACTTGGACAATTCGAACATTTTAGAGCGGGCAAGGGTCGGAATTGCCAGACTTCGGGCCCTAGACTTGTCTAAATACAATAGTCACGATCCAAACCTTGCGCCGCCACCTGCGGGATATGTTCTGGTGATTGATCAGACTTTCGGCGATGCCTCCATCCGGCTTGGCGGCGGGTCCACGGCGAGTTTTGCCGAAATGCTCGCCCTTGCCACCGAAGAAAATCCCGGCCAGCGCATCGTGATCAAGACCCATCCCGAAACGCAGGCCGGTTTGCGGCGGGGGCATTACGCGGGCGTCGCTTTGCCCCCGAACACCGCGTTTTGCAGCGATCCTGTCTCGCCATGGGCGCTGCTGGACGGCGCGGTTGCGGTTTACACCCATTCCTCGCACATGGGGTTTGAGGCGATTATGGCCGGGCACAAACCGCATGTCTTTGGCACGCCGTTTTATGCCGGTTGGGGCCTGACCCAGGACCGCCAGACGATCCCGCGCCGCGCCCGTCCGCTTAGCCGGGTGCAGCTTTTTGCCGGGGCGATGATCCTTGCGCCGACGTGGTATGATCCGGGCGAAGACCGGCTTTGCAGTTTTGAAGAGGCGGTCAATCATCTGGAGGCCGAAGTTCGCGCGGCGCGTGAGAACAAATCTGGCTGCGTCGCCTCGGGTATGCGGCTGTGGAAACGCGGTGCGCTGCAGCGGTTTTATGGCGGACAAAGCCGGATCCGGTTTTGCAAAGATCCGGACCGCGCGCAAAATCTGGCGGCGCGTTTGGGCCGAAAGCACCTGATCTGGGCCAGCTCTGCGCCGCCTGCAGCGGGGTCGGTGCTGCGGGTCGAAGACGGTTTTTTGCGCTCGCGCGGGCTTGGGGCCAATCTGGTACCGCCCCTGTCGCTGGTCGCGGATGATTTGGGGATTTACTATGATCCGCGGCAACCAAGCCGCCTTGAAAGCTTGATCTTGGCGCCGCCGCCCCCCGGCGCGCAAGCCCGCACCGAAGCGCTCCTCGCGCGGATCACCGCCGCGCGGGTTTCAAAGTACAATCTTTCCAACCACATAGCCGATCTGACCGCCCTGCCCCCGGGCCCGCGCATTTTGGTGCCCGGACAGGTCGAGGATGATGCCTCGATCCGGTTTGGCGCCGGCGATGTGCGCACCAACCGCGATCTTTTGCGCGCTGTGCGGGCTGCAAACCCCGGCGCTGTGATTGTTTACAAACCCCATCCCGATGTTGAAGCCGGTCTGCGCGCAGGCGCGGTTGATCCGGCGGAGTTGGCGGAACTGTCCGACCATACCGCCGCGAACGCCGATCCCCTGGCGCTGATCGATGCCGCCGATCAGGTCTGGACCATGACCTCACTTCTGGGATTTGAGGCGCTGCTGCGCGGCAAGCCCGTCACCTGCCTTGGCGCACCGTTTTATGCCGGTTGGGGCCTGACCCGAGATCTGGGTCCGGTTCCGCCGCGCCGAAAATACGCCGCGGATGGCCATCCCCTGCCGCGCCCGGCCCTGTGGCAGTTGGCCCATGCCGCGCTGATCGCCTATCCGCGCTATGTCGATCCGAAGACCGGGCGCGCCTGCCCGCCCGAAACCGCCGTTGCACGCCTTGCCGCCGGACAAATTCCGAAATCCGGCCTTCCCCTGCGGCTGCTGTCAAAGGCGCAAGGGGCGCTTGCCTCTTTTGCCTATCTTTGGCGTTAAAGCCATTCAGGTTTGCCCCGGGTATAAGAATTCAAACCAAGAGTGGTTCAGGTCTGATCGCGCCCCGTCAAAACCTGAACCTTTAATAGATATAGCGGATCTGATCGGTCCAATACCGTTCCATCCGCTTCAGTGACTGGTTCACCGTTTCCATATCATCGGCCGAAACCAGACCCTTGCGGATCAACCCCTCGGCATGCTGGCCAAAGAGTTCTGCCAGCAATCCCCGCACCCTGCGGCCCTTTTCCGTGAGCCGCACCCGCACCGAACGCCGATCTATTTCCGAGCGTTGATGGTGCATATAGTCCAGCTCCACCAGCTTTTTCAAATTGTAGCTCACATTGGAGCCCTGATAATAGCCACGCGATTTCAGCTCGCCCGCCGTCACCTCGTTCTCGCCGATATTGAACAGCAAAAGCGCCTGAACCGAGTTGATTTCCAGCAGATTGATCCGCTCAAACTCGTCTTTCACGACGTCCAAAAGCAGCCGGTGCAGCCGTTCGATCATCGCGAGGCTGTCCAGATAGCCGGTTAGAAACGCCTTTTGCGATCCGTCCAGCACGGTCGTATGCATTGTCATAATTGTCTCTCCCAGAGGCAGAAGTCTGGGGTCTAGAATCGGTACAAAACGCAAACATCGCGTAAATCGAACCACGAATTTTCGACTTTTTTTGCACCAATCGGCAGAAAATTACCGATTTGCCAGCCTGGCGCGCGCTGCATGGCCGATTTTCGCAATCAAGGGCCCGAGTGATTCGGGCGCAGGACGCTGACCGAGCACCCAAGGAAGCAGGTCCTGATCGTTTTCGTCCAACAGCCCATCGTAGACCAAAAGCTCGTCCTCGCTCAACGTTTCAAGCGCGCCATCCGCAAAGGGGCCAAGGATCAGGTCCATCTCTTTGGTCCCCCGCCGCCAGCTGCGCATCCGCATCCGTTTCAACCGCGCTTCGCCCGTCTCCATCTGATCCATGCCTTGATCCCCCGCGCCTGCAAGCCTAAAAGAGCCGCAAACATCGCACGGCGGAGCACTTTGAACCATGGCCTTTTTGTCTGATACCCTGTCGCGTGTAAAACCCTCTCCGACCATTGCGATGACCGGCAAAGCGCTGGAATTAAAGGCACAGGGCCGCGATATCATCAGCCTTTCCGCGGGCGAGCCTGATTTTGACACGCCGCAGAACATCAAAGACGCCGCCAAGCGGGCGATGGATGCGGGCAAGACCAAATACACCGTGGTCGACGGCATTGCCGAGCTGAAAGCGGCGATTTGCGCGAAGTTTTTGCGCGAGAACGGGCTGACCTATGCCCCGAACCAGATCACGGTGGGCACGGGCGGCAAGCAGACGCTTTATAACGCCTTCATGGCCACGCTGAACCCCGGCGATGAGGTGATCATTCCCGCGCCGTATTGGGTGTCCTATCCCGATATGGTGCTTCTGGCGGGCGGCACGCCGGTGCCCGTTGTTGCGGGCCTGCAAACGCAGTTCAAACTGACCCCGGCGCAGTTGGACGCCGCGATCACCCCCAAAACCAAGTGGTTTGTCTTCAACTCGCCTTCGAACCCCACCGGCGCAGGCTATACCCGCGCTGAATTGCGGGCGCTGTGCGATGTCTTGCTGCACCATCCTCATGTCTGGATCATGACCGACGATATGTATGAGCATCTGGTGTTTGACGATTTCGAATTCTGCACGCCCGCCGAGGTGGAGCCGCAGCTTTATGACCGCACGCTCACCTGTAACGGCGTGTCGAAATCCTATGCCATGACCGGCTGGCGCATCGGCTATGCGGCGGGTCCGGCGGCGCTGATCAAAGCGATGGGCACCATTCAGTCGCAAAGCACGTCGAACCCTTCGTCGATCAGCCAATACGCCGCGCTTGAGGCGCTGACTGGCCCGCAAGATTTTCTGGCGCCAAACCGCGCCCTGTTTCAGCGCCGACGCGATCTGGTCGTTGCGCTTTTGAACACGGCCAAGGGTGTCACCTGCCCGACCCCCGAAGGCGCATTTTACGTTTATCCCGATATCGCGGGCTGCATCGGGAAATCCACGGCCAAGGGCACCTTGATCACCGATGACGAGGCATTTGCCACCGCGCTTCTGGAGGAAACCGGCGTCGCCGTGGTCTTTGGCGCGGCGTTCGGCCTGTCACCAAATTTCCGCGTCTCTTATGCAACGGCGGATGATGTCTTGCGTGAGGCCTGCAACCGCATTATCGCTTTTTGTGATGCCCTGCACTAAGAGTGCCTCATGTCCGGCGAGCTTCCCGAGTTTTACTTTCGCATCCGTGAAAACGGGGCTGCCGTGTTTCGGGTTGATACCGAAAACCGCCAGCGCCGCATTGATCTGGAAGAAATCGCGACGGTCAATGTCAAGAACGGTCAGATCAAGCGCCACGGCGAGCGTGATCTTACGGCGGCTGAAACCCGGACAATCCACGACTGGCTGAAGGCGCGGCAGGCGACGCTTGCCGCCCGCGATATGGACGATCTGCACCGCGCCATCGACTATCTGAACATCACGACACAGTGGGTACAGTCCAAGGCCAGCGATGCCCAGCTTGAAGAGGTGACAGACGCGCTGCTGCTTGCCATGCACGATCTGCGCAGCACGCTGGTCAAGCGCAAGGCGGACCGGATGATGAAGGCGCAGGACGCGGCGGAATAGGTTAAAATTCCAGGTCCAACGTGACCGGAAAATGATCTGACGCCTGCAACAACGCCTCGCGCAATTCCGAAGCTGCGGCGATACCCGGATCATTCAGAGGATGCCATATCCGCCATTTGGCCCCGCGCAAATCTGGCGAGACCATGATGAAATCCAGCATCGCCTCAAAAAACTGCCGCTCTTTTGGGTTCCAGAACCGCGCGCTAACCGGCTGCAGCGCCTGATTGCGGCGCAGCGCCATGTCAGCATTCGGATCGTAAAGCCGCAACTCGGGCGGCGCATCCGTCCCCAGAACAACCTCGACCCCCGATAGCCCGAACAGCTTTTCAAAATCGTCCTGTCCCGGACCGTCGTTGAAATCGCCCATCACGATCAACGCATCTTTGGCGGCCAGATGCGCCTCAACCCGCAGGCGCAGCCACTGGCATTCACCCAGCTGCTTGCGCCGATTTTCAATCGACAAGCGCCGCACCTCGGCCTCTGTCCGCGCGCCGTGCGAAGATTTGGATTTGGCATGAACCCCGATCAGGCGCAGCATCTGCGTGCCAAACATCACCTCCAGCTCCAGCGGCGGCTTGGAAAACTGCAATTGTTCGGGCACGCCGTCCCCGTCCAGATCCTGCCGATGCGGCTGATCAAAGCGCGGCGCAAAGGCGGTGCCTTTGGGATCATGCCGCAGGCTCAGCACAGCTGGATCGTAAAGAAAGCTGATCTCCTGCTCGGTCTGCGAGGCAAAGCCCGTAATCGCCGCCCTCTGCCGCAGCCCGAACATGCGCGCAAAGTTTTCCAGCGCCCGCACCGAAGACCGCCCCTGCGAGCGGCTGGTATCGGGCGCCTCAACGATCATCACGCCGTCAGCATTCAGTGCCGTAAACACGATCGCCAACGCGCCAAGCTGCTGCGAACGGCTGGTGTCATAGCGCGAGGAAGGGCCGCTGTCGTCCAGAATCTGGTCTTTGCTGCCGAACAGCGCGTTGAACCATTCGACGTTGTAACTGGCAAGCCGAAGCGGGCGCGGCGCGCTCACGCTGCGACCCGTTCCTGAATCTCGCTCCATGCCGCGTTGATCGCGATCAAACGGCGTTCGGCCAATTTGACCGCCTCTGGCGGAACACCGCGCGCGATCATCACATCAGGATGGCAGTCTTTCACCCCCTGCCGCCACGCCGCCCGCGCCTGCCCAAGCGAGGCTGACGGGGAAATGCCAAGCACATCAAAGGGATCACGCGCCACCCCTTCGACAAACCGCGCCCGGATCACCCGAAAGCACCGATCATCCAACCCAAAGATCCGCGCCACTTCGGCCAGAAATTCATCCTCGCGCGGATGGTATTTCCCGTCCGACATTGCGATCTGAAACAGCCCTTCCAGCAGGTCGATCAACACATTGCGGTCGTCGGCACACAGCGCCTTTCCGGTGGTGTTGAACAGCGCGGCCACTTTACGCGCATAAAGATCAAAACCCGCCACATCGAGACGCGCAAGGTTGAACACGCGGGCGGCGTGGGCCTCGTCCTCGGCAGGAATTTCAAAGATTTGCCGGAAAACCTTGACCTCGTCGCGCGTCACCTCGCCGTCGGCCTTGGCCATTTTGGCCCCAAGCGCAATGACCGCGATGGTAAACCCAACCGAGCGTTCGGGCGCAGGATCAGCGCGCAGCCTGTCCAATATCGCCGCAAAGCCCTCGCCTGCGGCAAGGGCGCTTAACGCGTCATAAAGTCTGGACCAGATCGACATGGGCGCAGTCTATCCCGCTTATCGCGCCATGTCAGGTCGTGATTTTTGACACTCGGATGGAAACCACTTTTCGCCCTTTGGCCCGTCAAACCGGGCGCAAAGCGCCTTTTCGGCGCCATGGGAAAACGAAATTCGCGGATCGTTCAGCAGCGGCGCCAGCGCCGCGCGCAGGGCGTCCGCCTGTGGATGCACAATGTCGAAGCGCCCAAGGCGCAGCCCGGTTTGCGGCAAAACCTGCACCGGATGCGCCGGCCCCTGCCATTGGATCAAAGCCGGAAAACAGCCGTCAAACGGCAGTTGCCCATCGTCCGGCACCGCCATGCGCCAACGGTAGGGCCCGCGTTCAAACTGTACCGGGCGGCCGATGCCCGGCGGACACATCGCCAGCGCCGCCTCCAGATCATCGCAGCGCGCCACCCAGTTCGTCAGCCGCGTTGGCCCCGCAAACCGGTCCAGATCAAACCAGCGCGGGCGGGCGGGCGCATCAGCGGCCGGATCAACCGCGATCACCTCAAGGTACAGATCGCCCAGCCCCAAAAGCCGGTTATGGGTGCCCATCGCGGCGTGTTTGCCGCCGCCCGCAAAGGCAACCGCCAAAGCCCGCTCCACCTGCTCCGTTCCGGGCAGCAGCATTTCGGCCGCTATGGCCAGATGATCAAACCGCAGCATCGCCAGGCTGCGCGGCCTGCATGCGCACCTCGGTTGTGGCCTTCAGCGCAAGGACAAAGGATTGAAACCGGGCCTGCGCCACTTCACCAAAAAGCCCGGCCCCCGCCGCGGTCAATTCCAGCGTCAGCATCCGCTTTTTGGGTGCCCAAATCAGCGCCCCCGCCACCGCCGGATCACCGACCGCGAACATCGCGCCAAACCGCATCGCTTTGCCCAAAACCTCGGCATCCTGCAGCTCTTGCTCGCTGAGCAGTCGGATCAAAGGTTCCAGCCGCGAGCCTGTGCGGCTGTTTTTATAGCGGTGCAGCAGCGCCATCCCCAAAAAGACCCGCCCCGGATGATCAAGCCCGCCAAGATTGGCCCGCGTGGCATTGTCAAAACACGCCTCGGCCCGGTAATCCGGATGCGCGCGCCATGTGGTGTCGTGCAAAAGGCAGGCGGCTTTCACCAGTCGCAACCGCTCTGGTCCGCCGTCCTTGAAGACCGGCAGCAGGAAGTCGTAAAGCTTCTTGCCAAATCCCGGAATGCGCGAGGATGTCTGCTCGGCCATCCGCGCCGCTTCGATCAACGGATCGCGCGCGCGCAGACGTTCGGGCATCTGTTCATACAGCATGCCCTCGCGGATGCCATATGCCGACACGTCGATCTCGGAGGGCTTGAGGATGCGAATCATCTCGCGCAGCACTTCGCAGGCCAAAGGCACCAGTTCCATCCGCTCCACACTCGTGCCCGTGCGCCCGCGCAAAACGGCAAGATCCGAGGTGGCAAGCCAGTCCAGCGTGTCGAGCAGCGATTTCGGCTGCATCCGGTATTCGTGCAAAACCGTCAGAGGATAGGCGCGACGCTCCATATCCAGCCGCGCAATCACCCGCCATGAACCGCCCACCAGATAAATGCGCTCCCCTTCGGATTTGATCTTGGCTTGGGCGCTTTTCAGCACCTGCGCGATGGAGGTGGCGCGTTGTTTGGGATCAGCCGACACCTGCAGCAGCCGGAATGGCCCCAGCGGCGTCGAAATTCGCTGCCCCACCTTTCCGCCGCCGATCCGCGCCAACTCCATCGAGTTGCCGCCCATGTCGCACACGATGCCCTTGGCCCCCGGCCACCCCAAAAGCACGCCCTGCGCCGACAACCGCGCCTCTTCGTCCCCGTCGACGATCCACATTTTCAAACCGGTTGCCTTCAAGACAACCTCTTGAAAATCGGGCCCATCCGACGCCTCGCGCATCGCGGCGGTCGCGACCACGTTGAGGGGTTCAATCCCCATGCCCTTGGCCAAAAGCGCAAAACGCCGCAAAGCTGACAGCGCCCGCACCCGCCCTTCAGGGCTAAGTCGGCCGGTCTGCGCCAGCCCCTTGCCAAGCCCGCACATGATCTTTTCGTTGAAAAAATAGGCTGGGCTGCGCGCCGCGCCGTCGAACACCACCATCCGAACCGAGTTCGAGCCGACATCGACCACCCCAACCCGGCTAAGCGCGCGGGCCGATGGATCGTCAAACAGCGGGCGGCCAAAATGGCCCCAGTCATCGTCATTGTCCGCAATTCCTGCAGGGCCGTCCGTCATCGCGTCTTCCTTCTTTTTGCAGCGCTCACGTCAGCCGCTGCACGTCTTTGGCCCCGATCCGGCCACGGCCCGAAAGGGACGGATTGTCCATAAAATACCGATGGCAGCTGAACACCTTTTCCGGCGGACGCGAGGTGTCCCGTGTCGCGCCGCCGTCCGGCGCCAGAACCCAGCTGTTCGCCACATCGGCCATATTGGCCGCCATGATCTGACCGACGATCTGCGCGCGCACCGTTGGATTGTGAATTTCAACCAGTGTTTCGACCCGCCGCGTCAGATTGCGGCCCATCCAGTCCGCCGAGGACAGATAGACCCGCGCCTTTTCGCTCGTCACACCCTCGCCCGAGCCAAAGCACATGATGCGGCTGTGTTCCAAAAACCGGCCCACCACGGATTTGACCCGGATGTTTTCAGACAGCCCCTTGATCCCCGGACGCAGCCCGCAAATCCCGCGGATCACCAGACTGATCTTCACCCCCGCGTTCGAGGCGGCATAAAGCGCATCGATCACATCAGGTTCAACCAGCGAGTTCAGCTTGATCCAGATCTCGCCCTTGCGCCCCGCACGGGCATGGTCCGCCTCCGCCCGGATCAGCCGCAGAAGCTGCGGTTTCAGGGATATCGGGGCGATGGACAGGTTTTCCAAATCCTCCGGCTGGGCATAGCCGGACAGATAATTGAACACCTTGGTCGCGTCCCTGCCCAGCGCCGCATCGCAGGTGAAAAACGAAAGGTCCGTGTAAATCCGCGCGGTGATGGGGTGATAATTGCCGGTGCCGTAATGGGTATAGGTGACCAAATGCTCGCCTTCGCGCCGCACAACCGTGCTGATTTTCGCATGGGTTTTCAGATGCATAAACCCGTAAACCACATGCGCCCCAGCCCGTTCGAGCCGCCTTGATTGCCGGATATTGGCGGCCTCGTCAAAGCGCGCTTTCAATTCCACCAGTGCCGTCACCGACTTGCCCGCCTCTGCCGCCTCGCACAGGGCGGTGACGACCGGGCTTTCCTGACTTGTCCGGTACAGCGTCTGTTTGATCGCCAGCACATTGGGGTCCGTCGCCGCCTGCTGCAAAAACCGGATCACCATATCGAAAGTCTCATAGGGGTGATGCAGCAGCAGATCCTTTTGCCTGATGGCCGAAAACATGTCGCCTTCGTGGTCCTGCACCCGCTCGGGCACGCGCGGGGCGAAGGCGGGCCAAAGCAGATCCGGGCGCGACGAAAGCACCAGCTCTTTCAGATCGGACATCCCCAAAAGCCCGCGCACTTCGACAACTTCGCTTTCTGCAACGCCCAGCTCGTCCATGATCAACGCCCGCAAATCCGCTGGTGCGCCGACCGAAAGCTTCAGCCGGATCACCTCGCCGCGCCGCCGCCGTTTCAGCGCGGTTTCGAACTCGCGCACCAGATCTTCGGCCTCATCTTCGACCTCCAGGTCGCTGTCGCGCAGCACGCGAAACAGGCAATGCGCCTTTTCCGCATAGCCGGGGAACAGGTGATGCAGATGGATCAGCAGCACCTCTTCCATCGGCAAATACCGCGCCTCGCCCGGCTTGCCCGGCAAAAGCACAAAGCGCGGAATTTGATGCGGCACCGGCAAAAGCGCCTTCAGCGGGCGCTTGTCGGTCAGCCGCTCCAGCTCTAGCGCAAGCGAAAAGCCGTTGTTCGGCAGGAAGGGAAACGGATGGGCCGGATCAATGGCAAGCGGCGACAGGATCGGGAAAACCTTGTTCAGGAAATGTTCGGACAGGAATTTAAGATCGCGCGAGGTCAACTTTGCCCTCGTGCAAAGCGTGATGCCCTTGTCCTCCATCGCTTTGCGCAGCCGGGTGAAAATCGTCTGCTGCGCCTGCATCAGCCGCCGCGCATCGGCGTTGATCATCGTCAGTTGCTCGGACGGGCTGCGGCCATCTTCGGACTGAACCGCATTGCCATTGCGCACCAACTGGCGCAGACCAGCGACCCGGACCGTGTAAAATTCGTCCAGATTATTGCCCGAAATGGACAAAAACCGCAGCCGTTCCAAGAGCGGCACTTCTTCATGCGTCGCCTCTTCCAGCACCCGCCAATTGAACGCAAGCCAGCTCATCTCGCGGTTAAAAAACCGCCTTGGCCCGGCAATCTCTGCCGGGTCCACGAAGACGGGGGCAGGAAACTCTGCCTTCAGGAAATTGGCTTCGGGCATGAAAAGTCCGGGATAAAGGCCGCTTGGCGGCTTATGGGGCGAAAAGGTAACGCTTTGATGTCACTCTTTCACTCGCCCGCGCCCAAGTCCAGATTGTCTTCGCTGCCAAACACATCACCGGCCAAAGTGCGGGAAATCGGTTTGCCAAGGCGCAGCGCGCGCGCGTCAAGATCGGCCACGATCCGCGCCGCCGCCGCCACCGAACGCTCCATCCTGGGCAGCAAAAAGCTGATCAGATTGGGCTGAACCTGCACCTGCCGGTCGGCAAACAGCTTCACCAGAACCGCCGCCAGCAGCGCATCATCCGGCGGTTGCAGAACGGCCACCGCCATGGATTGCACCCGGCTGACCAGATCAGGCAGGCCAAGCCCCCAATCGCGCGGCGCACACGCCGCCGTGATCAGCAGCGGCACAGACCGGTTCCACAGATGAAACAGCGCCTCTTCGGCAGGCGCGATCCCCGCCAAAGTGCCCGCATCCTCGATCACGAGCGCGCCGCTGACTGATCCCAGATCCAGCATCGCCAAATCCGCCGCCGCCACGATCTGCGCGCCGGCACGGCCCGCCCAGATATGCGCCAAATGGGTTTTACCCGCCCCCTTCGGCCCGATCAGCAACATCCGCCCCCCCGGCCAATCGCCCCCGATCAGCTGCGCGTAAGCGGTGGCATTGGACGGCGAGGCAAAGAAATCCGCCGCCCCAAACGTCTCCGTCCGGCCAAGATCAAAGGCGAGTTGCCCGCTCAAGCCTGATCCTCGTCTTCGGGAATGCGGCCCGATATGCCCATGTAAAGCTTGCTTTCCTGATACTGGCCCAGCGCAAAGCGCAGCAAAACCCCCATCGCGGCGGCGACCGGCACCGCAACCAGCAGCCCCACAAACCCAAAGATCGACCCAAATACCGACAGCGCAACCATCAGCCAGACCGGATGAAGCCCCACCGATTTTCCCACCATGCGCGGGGTCAGAACATTGCCTTCCAGAAACTGACCAACCCCGAAAATCAGCGCGACCAGCCCGATGGACACCCAATCGCCCCAGAACTGAAACAGCGCCAGACCGATGGCCAGCGCCCCGCCAAAAAGCGCACCGATATAGGGAATAAAGGTGATCGTTCCTGCAATCGCGCCCACGACCAGACCAAATTGCAGCCCAACCGCCATCAGTCCGATCGAATAATAAGCGCCCAGGACCAGACACACCGAAAGTTGCCCGCGCACAAAAGCCGCCAGCGTGCGGTCAATCTCTTTTGCCAGCAAACGCACGATTTCGGCGTGATCGCGCGGCAGCATTTGATCCACGCGCGCAACCATGTGGTCCCAGTCGAGCAGCAGGTAAAACGTCACCACCGGCACCACGATCACAAAGACCAGCGCCGAAATCAGCCCCAGCGCCGAGGTCAGCAGCCCCTGCACCAAAGTGCCGCCTTTGGCCTGTATGGCCGCGCCAATATCGGCAATCGTCTGGCGCATATTGGAGGTCTCATCGGTCAGTTCCGGGAAACGCTCGATCAAAAACGCCTCAAACCGCCCCAAAATCTCGGGCGCGGCATTCACCAGCGCGCTGAGCTGTTTGACGAGTGAAGGGATCACCGCGAGCACCAGCAGCACCACCGCCAGCAGCGCGAAAATTGAGATCACCGAGGTCGCCACCACCCGGCTAAGCCCCAGCCGTTCCAAGCGGTCCGCCACCGGGTCCAGAAAATACGCCACCGCCCCGGCCACCAAAAACGGCAGCATCACCGATCCGAGATACCAAAGCGCGACCAGAAAAATCAGCGCCGCCGCACCCCAGGTTTTCGCTTGAACAGGCGTTGGCAATGACATGGACGGGGCCCTTTTGACTTTGGCCCTATATTGCCCCTGCGGGAGTTTCAAACAAGGGGCCGGGCGCACAT
The DNA here is from genome assembly GCA_031385445.1 of Paracoccaceae bacterium. GTDB lineage: Bacteria > Pseudomonadota > Alphaproteobacteria > Rhodobacterales > Rhodobacteraceae > CAIYZT01. Next base: position 39,594 of record JANNBM010000047.1, read on the forward strand.
CGGCCCGGCCCGCTTTCGCTTAATGGCAGGCTGGGCGTGTGCCGGGCAGAAGAACCTTGTCGATCACATGGATCACACCGTTATCAGCCTTGATGTCGGCGATGATGACATTGGCCACCGTTCCGGTGCCATCCGCGATGGTCACCTTTCCGCCCTCAGAGGTGATGCAAAGGCGCTGCGCGGTCAGCAGCGGCTTGAAATAGGTCGACCCATTCGGAAAATCCGACGCCATCAGCACCCGGTCATCGACGTGATACAGCAGAACATCGGTCAGCTGGCCCTTGTTTTCCGGCAACAGCAAGGTTTCCACAGTGCCTGCGGGCAGCGCTGCGAAGGCGTCGTTGATCGGCGCGTACACCGTAAAATTGCCCGGCCCGGCCAAGGTATCGGCAAGGCCAGCGGCCGTTACTGCGGCAACCAGCGTCGAAAACCGCTCATCAGCGGCGGCGATGGCGGTGATCGATTCGGCCTGCACACTTGATGCGCCGGCAAGCATTGCAAACGTCACGGTGGCTGCAAGGCGTTGGACTTTGTTCATGCGACTTCCCCTTTATATCATGGCACCGCTCTTCGGATGCGAAAATGATACGCGGCGAACGGGCGAGCGGCTCACGTCTCTGACAGACAAGTGAAGCGTCGTGATCCTCTCTTTCCGTCTGCCCTTGCCGCGCGCCTTCAGACCACCGGCGTTTGGCTTGCAGGCGCTTGCCTGCCCCCCGTTCTGGCGCTAGGAACCTTGAACCCATTGCCAAGAGGCCCCCCATGCGCGTTTCTCGTTATTTCCTGCCCGTTCTCAAAGAAAATCCTGCCGAGGCGCAGATCGTCTCGCACCGCTTTATGCTGCGGGCGGGGATGATCAAACAGCAGGCGGCGGGCATTTATTCGTGGCTGCCGCTGGGCTACCGCGTGCTCAAGCGGATCGAACAGATCGTGCATGAGGAACAGGCCCGCGCTGGCCACATCCCGCTTTTGATGCCGACGCTGCAACCGGCCGATCTGTGGCGCGAGTCGGGCCGCTATGATGATTACGGTCAGGAAATGCTGCGCATCACCGACCGTCAGAAGCGCGAGCTTTTGTATGGCCCCACCAACGAAGAGATGATCACCGACATCTTCCGCAGCCATGTCAGCAGCTACAAAGACCTGCCGTTGACGCTGTACCATATCCAGTGGAAGTTTCGCGACGAAATGCGGCCAAGGTTCGGCGTGATGCGCGGGCGCGAGTTTCTGATGAAGGACGGCTATAACTTTGATGTCGACAAGCCCGCGGCCTTGCACGCCTATAACCGCCATATGGTCAGCTACTTGCGCACCTATGAACGCATGGGACTGACCGCGATTCCGATGCGGGCGGATTCGGGGCCGATCGGCGGCGAAGACACGCATGAATTTCTGGTTCTGGCCGAAACCGGCGAGTCCGAGGTTTTCTTCGACAGCGCCGTGACCGATCTGAAACTCGGGGCGCGCGAAGTGGACTATGACAACCGCGACGAGGTCGCCGCCGTCTGCCGCGAGTTCACCACGCTGTACGCCCGCACCGACGAGACGCACGATGCGGCCCTGTTCGACGCGATCCCGGCAGAGCGCCGAAAAGTGGCGCGCGGCATCGAAGTGGGGCAGATCTTTTACTTCGGCACCAAATATTCCGAGGCCATGGGGGCCACGGTCGTTACCGCCGATGGCTCCAAGGTTCCGGTGGAAATGGGCAGCCACGGCATCGGCGTGTCCCGCCTTTTGGGCGCGATCATCGAAGCCAGCCATGACGACAAGGGAATAATCTGGCCCGAGGGCGTGACGCCCTTTCCGGTTGGCATCGTGAACCTGAAACAAGGCGACGCCGGCACCGACGCCGCCTGCGAGGGCCTGTACAAAGCGCTGACCGCCAAGGGGCTTGAGCCGCTGTATGACGACCGAGACGAGCGTGCCGGGGCGAAGTTTGCGACGATGGATCTGATCGGCCTGCCGTGGCGCATCACGGTCGGCCCGCGCGGTCTTGCAAATGGCGTGGTCGAGCTGACCTCGCGCCGCACCGGGGTGTCAGCCGAGATGTCGGCCGAGGCAGCGGTGGCGCGGATCGCAGAGATTTACGCGGGGGTGTAAGCCAGAACTCTGGCGCAAAGGTCGCGCGACAGGCTGTCCCGGTCATCGGGGCAGCCCTTTGTAACCCAATCTTCGACCACGGCGAAGATACCTCCGGCCAAAAACACGATGGTTCCGGCTTCAACTTTGCGACCGGCCCGGCTCAACTCGGCGGTCAGCAATCCCGCGATGGACTGACGAAATCGTGCTTGAATAACCTGCCCCGCCGCCGTGCCTTTGGCGCGCTGCATGAAATCGCGGCTGTCGCTGACATGGGCCAGCAGCCAATCCAACGTTCCCAGATGCCCCGGGCGCAAAGGCATCGCCAGCACCTGCGCCTGCAGGTTGCCGCCAAGCAAGGCAAAGCCCGCGTCCAGCAGATCCTGTTTGGTCTGAAAATGCGCATAGAAGGTTGAGCGCGCCACATCCGCCCGGTCCGCGATCATCTGAACCGAGATATCGGCCCAGTCCTTTGACTGCATCAGACCAAACAACGCCTGCCACAGGGCAAGGATGCTTTTGCGCGCGCGCCGGTCCCGGATGGATCTGTCCACCATTTATGCCCCCTTTTGTCCGCTAACGGACACTTGCGCCACCTCTCGCCATTGGTGAATCGCCGCATTCTCCTACAGATGACCGATAACCAACATTTGTACAAGGACATCACAATGCCGCCCAATACACCCCTCCGCAGCCTGGTTCGCTGGGGCCTTTATCCGCTGTCATGGCTTATTCTGCTGTTCGGGTTTTACCGCATCCTGGTCTGGGGCGAGGATCCCAGCAAAGTCTGGAGCCAGACCACCGGCGGGCTGTTCCCGCTGTATTTTCTGATCGAATTCACCCTGCCCTATGAAAAACGCTGGGCCATGACCTGGGCCAGCTTCTTCGCCGACCTCAAATTCGCTGTTTCGTCCGGCATCACACTTGTCGCCATTTCGGCGATATTGGGATATTTCACCATCACCAACGCCGGCACGCATTCCGGCCCCGCCTCCCATTGGCCGATTGCCGTCCAACTCCTTAGTGCAATTTTGATCTTTGAGGCGATCAATTATTCGATCCACCGCGCCATGCATCAAATGCGCGGCCCTTTTGGCCGGTTCCTGTGGCGCAGCCATGCCGCACATCACCTTCCGCCGCGGCTTTACCTGATCATGCACGCTGTGTTTCACCCGATCAACGCGATCCTGACCCTTGGCCTTGCCATCACGGTGCCGGTCTGGCTGATGGGCTATGGCCCTGAAGCGGCGGCGATGTTTCTGATGACGAACGGCATGCATGGGCTGATCAGCCATTTCAATGTCGATATTCGTGCGGGATGGATGAACTATCTTTTTGTCGGCCCGGAATTGCACCGCTATCACCATTCGGCCGATATGAAAGACGCGGGCAACTTTGGCGCGACCACGCCGCTGTTCGACATTCTGTTTGGCAGCTTTGTCTACCACCCCGGGGTTGCGCCCGTTGATCTGGGCGTGGCCGCCACCTCTGACTTGCCGCCCTACGAGCGGTTTTTCAGCGTCATGGCCCTGCCCTTCCGCGCCCGGTAACACCAAAAGACCGCCGGGCATTCTGGCGGTCTTTCTTTGTCGGGCGGACTGGCGGCGCCGGCCAGTGCGCCCTATCTTCAGCACAACCCAAACAGGAGCCACCCCATGCAGTATCGCCGCCTTGGCAAATCCGGCCTTCAAGTTTCGGAGTTTTCCTTTGGCTCTTGGGTGACCTTCGCCAAACAGGTCGATATCGCCCCGGCCAAGGAAATCATGGCCGCCGCCTATGACGCCGGCATCAACTTTTTCGACAATGCCGAAGGCTATGAACAGGGTCGCTCGGAACTGGTTATGGGACAGGCGATTGCCGAGCTTGGTTGGTCGCGTGACAGCTATGTCGTCTCGTCCAAGGTGTTTTGGGGCGGACAAAAACCCACCCAGCGCGGGCTTTCGGCCAAGCATGTCACCGACGCCGCCCATGCCGCGCTGAAACGGCTGCGGGTGGACTATCTGGATCTTTACTTTTGCCACCGCCCCGATATCGACACCCCGATCGAGGAAACCGTGCGCGCGATGCACAATCTGGTGCTGCAAGGCAAGGTTTTGTACTGGGGCACCTCGGAATGGTCGGGGCAGCAGATCACCGAAGCCCATGCGGTGGCACGGGCGAACGGGCTGACCCCGCCGACGATGGAGCAGCCGCAATACAACCTGTTCGAACGCCACAAGGTGGAATCCGACTACCTGCCGGTTTATGACACGTTTGGCCTTGGCACCACGATCTGGTCGCCGCTGGCCTCTGGCCTTCTGACGGGTAAATATAACAACGGCACGCCGAATGATGCCCGCGCCAATCTGCCCGGATACGAGTGGCTGCGCGAGGCGATGTTGGGCGAGCAGGGCCGCGCGCGGATTGAAAAGGTCAAAGCGCTGGCCAGCGTGGCCGACGCGGCTGGCCTGCCGATCCATCACATGGCGCTTTTGTGGTGCCTGTCCAATCCGCGCGTTTCAACCGTGATCCTTGGTGCTTCGCGGCTGTCGCAACTGACGGACAATCTTGGCGCGCTTGAAAACAGGGCAAAACTTACCCCCGACGTGCTGGCCGCGATCGAGGCGGTGATGGGCAACAAACCCAGCCAGCCCGCCCGGTTTTAAGCCAGCGCCGTCCCCCCTGACCGTGCCATGGGGCGGCGGATCACCGCTTCTGCGATGGCGATGTTGATCACCCACGACCCGACAAAGACAAGGTCGGCGACATAGCCTTTGGGCGCCTCTCCGGTGATCAGAAAGATCGGGAACAACAGAAACGAAACCGTGGCCGCGCCCATCCCGATGGCATAGGCGCGGATCATCCAAGCCTTGTGGCGCGCGATGTCCCGTCTGCGGATGGCAAGCATTGCGATCACCAATGCCGTCCCAAGTGCGGCGCCCGTTACCAGCCTTGCACTGATCAGAATCCAGGTTCCCGAGTCCGGAAACTGCCACACAAGCCGCAGCGCCGACAGAGCCAGCAGCAGCCCCGTGGTCACGAACACCCGGCCCGTCAGGCGGTGAAGACGGCCAAACCGGCGCTTGAGCACGCCAGCAAACTGGAACGGACCCAAAACGCCGAACAAAACCCCGCCTAGGACATGCAGGAAAAGCACCCAAGGCACGGCATTATACTTTGCGGAATCCTCGGGCAATTGACCCGCGGGGATTTGGTACAGCAGGACAGCCGCACTTATCACCGGAATCGACGATAAGAACAGCAGCGTGAAAACCAGCGTCTTTGGCCGGGCGAGAACGTGAAACATTTCCGATTTCCTCATTTTTTACAAATTGTTATCAGGCGATCTTCAACACGATATTTCCTGGCTTCGAAAAGCTTTCGGCCAAGGCATGGGCCTTGCGGATATCGTCAAAGGCAAAAATATTCCCAACAATGGGGCGGTAAGTGCCGTCCTGAAAAAGCGTGACCAACCGTTCCATAGTGCTGCGCTTTTCCGAGTTGATCACCGCCGCAATCCGCCGGCCCTGCCCGCGTTTGGGCCGGATCAAAGCGCCGATCGTCTGCGCAAGATCCGCCGAAACGAGCAAAAGCCGCCCGCCGGGGGCAAGATGCGGGCGGGCTTTGTGCCACAGCAGGGTGCCGATCACATCGACGATCAGATCATAAAGCCCGGACACCTTTTCAGTCTTGTAATCCACCACCGCCCCCGCCCCCAGCGACAGGGCCAAGTCTCGATTGGCCGCCGAGCAAACCGCCGTCACCAGCGCCCCCTTGGCCGCCGCAATCTGCAACGCGGCCGATCCAACCGCCCCTGTGGCACCGTTGATCAACACGCGCATTCCCGGTTTCACATTGGCAATGTTCAGCAAAAATGTGGTTGCCGTCAGCCCGCCGAAGAAAAAGGCAGCGCCCTCTTCGTGGCTCATCCCCACCGGCAAAGCCATCACGCGGTCTTGCGCCACCGCGACATATTCGCCGTGCGCGCCGCCCTGCACGCCCGAAAGACCAAAGACGGATTGTCCAATGGCAAACCCCGAAACGCCCGCGCCAAGACCGCCAACCTCGCCCGAAAAACTCCAGCCCTGAACCGGATGGCGCGGGGCGTTCCAACCGAAGACAAGCCGCAAGATCAGGCCGAACCCGCGCGGCACCCGGCCAGAGCGGATGCGCGCATCGCCTGCGGTCACTGGGGCGGCATGCACCTTGATCAGAACCTGCCCCTTGCCCGGCACGGGGGTCGGCATTTCGGCAAGAACAATATTTTCCACGCCGCCATAAGCGGTGACTTTCGCAACTTTCATCTTGTCGTTCCTCAAAGGGCCTCAGCCCGCTTCACCCTCGCCATAGGCGAAAACCTCTTCCAGTGGCCGCCCGAAGACCCGGGCGATCTGAAAAGCCAGCTCCAGCGTCGGCGAATATTTCGCCGCCTCAATCGCCACGATGGTCTGGCGCGTCACGCCCACTTTTTCGGCCAGCTCCTTTTGCGTCATCTCCCCCGCCTCGAACCGAAGGCGGCGAATTTGGTTTAGAATCTGATGCTTGGCCATTCAGAACCCGCGCCGATGGCGATAGATCTTGAAGATGTCCTTCACGATCCCCGACAGCGACAGGCCGATCAGGATCAGGTTCAGCGCCCGAATGGCGCCGGCCCCGCCCCAGGCCAGATCCAGGATCGCCGCAAGTATCCCGAGATGGACCACCACCGATTCAATCCGCATACCGCGAATTTCGATCATCCGGTCCCGCTCGTCTTTCAGGTCGGATGGCTTTTTCTCGCCCGTGACGATCGTATAAAGGATGGTGAATATGATCGTCACGCCGATCGCAATCGCCATGCTGATCAGGACCAACCAAAGGACCGATCGCGCCCAAATCATCAGCGCATCCGGCCCCAGGAACAGCCCGGCATCGTTTTGGCCTGAAAGCCGCAGATAGAACATCGCCGCCACAATCAACGTGGTCAGCAAGCTGGTTACTGCATCGCGTTCGCCAAAGGACATCGGATCTCTCTTCGAATCATGTCTGGTTTATCGGACCTTAAGTAATCCAAACCATACACAGTGTCAAAGATTCTTTACATCCCGGTGAAGTCAGGCCGGTTCCGCCATCCGCGCCGCCCACATCGCCTGAAACGCCGGGCGAGACTGACAGCGCCCGATCCACGCCTTCACGGCGGGAAATTCGCCCAGCAAGGTCGGGTGTCCTTGCGCATAACGCAGGCATTCCGCGGTCCCGATATCGGCCGCGGTAAAGCGCCCGCCGACCAGCCAATCTTCGGCAGCCAGATGCTGCTGCAGGCGCGTCAGCGGGCGGCGCAGCTTTTCCGCGCTTACCGCAATCGCCGCCGTCTCGCCCCCTTCGCCTTGGGCAAACAGGATCTCCAGCGCCGAGGTTTCCACCGACGTCGCCGCAAACAGGGACCATTGATCCATCAGCGCCGCCTCTGCCGGGGTTCGCGGCCCAAAGTCGCCCCCGTGGACCCGCGCGATATGCTGAAGGATCGCCAGACTTTCGCTTAGAACCAGACCGTCCTGTTCAAAGGCCGGGATCATTCCCAGCGGGTTCACCGCCAGAAACTCGGGGCTGGCCGTGGTCAACCCGTCATGCGCCGTGCCCGCCGACACACGGTAGGCTTGGATAACCGGGATATGGACAAAGTCGAGCCCAAGTTCGGCCAACAACCACAATGGCCGGGACGCGCGCGAGCGGTAGACGCCGTAGATCGTGATCATCTGAAAACTCCTCCTGAGGCCCCAGAATACAGAAGGCCGCGCGCAAGGGAATAGCCCCCAGGTTTGCCCAATCGCGAACTTGCGGCCGCTGCAACTTGCAGGGTATCACAGGACTATGTTCACCCCCATGACCCGCCCCCGGCACGCAAAAGAGCTTATGGTCCTTGGCCTGCCCTTGATCGGCAGCCACGTTGCCCAAATGCTGCTGCATGTGACCGACACGATCCTGCTGGGCTGGTACGGGGTCACTGAACTTGCGGCGCTCGTCGTGGCGGGTTCGGCGTTTTTCGTGATCTTCATCCTTGGCTCGGGCTTTGCCCAAGCCATCATGCCGATGGTTGCGGGCGCCATGGGAAGCGGCGATGATACGCAGGTGCGGCGCGATACGCGGATGGGGCTTTGGCTGTCCATCCTGTTCGGGCTTTGCACTTACCCGGTGTTTTTCTGGTCAAAAGACATCCTTCTGGCCCTTGGTCAAGACCCGAAAGTCGCGCAGATCTGTCAGGATTTCCTGCGCATCGCCGGGTTTGGCATGATCCCGGCGCTGTTGATCATGGCGTTGAAAAGCTATCTGGCCGCCTTGGACCGCGCGCAAATCGTGCTGTGGAGCACGCTGGCCGCCGTCGTGCTTAACGTGATCATTGCGTATCCGCTGATCTTTGGCGCCTGGGGACTGCCCGAACTTGGCGTGCGCGGTGCCGCCATTGCCTCGCTGAGCGTGCAGATCGCCAACGCGGCAATCCTTGCCATTTACGCTGCCCTGCATCCCGCCTTGCGCCATTTCCGCCTGTTTCAACGCTTTTGGCGGCCCGATTGGCACGCTTTGGGGCAGGTCTTCAGCCTTGGCTGGCCGATCGGCATCACCGGCCTGCTGGAGGCGGGACTGTTTCAGGCCGCCACCTTGATGATGGGCTGGATCGGCACTGTCGAACTGGCGGCGCACGGGATCGCGATGCAGGCGGCATCCCTGACCTTCATGGTCCATCTTGGCCTGTCTTCGGCCACCACCGTGCGCACCGCCCGCTTTGTCGGCGAGGGCAATGCCCATGGGGTGCGCGAAGGGGCCAAAGTGGCCATCGCCATGTCATTGTTTTTCGCGCTGATCACGGTTGCGCTGTTCTTGCTGCTGCCGCGCCCGATCCTTTCGCTCTTCACCGACATGACCAAACCCGAAGCCGGGCAAATCCTGACCTTCGGCACAAAGCTTTTGGCGATGGCCGCGCTGTTTCAGCTGACCGACGGGATGCAGGCGATGGCGCTTGGCCTGCTTCGCGGTGTCAAGGACACGCGCGCACCGATGCTTGCCGCGGGCATCTCTTATTGGCTGATCGGCATTCCTGCCTCTTATGCTCTCGCCTTTCCGCTCGGGTTTGGCGGGGTCGGGCTTTGGGCCGGGCTGGTGATCGGCCTTTTGGCCGCCGCCGGCTTGATGATGGCCCGCTTTTGGCTGAACGCCCCCAAACCCGGACCCGGCGGAGCGATCGCGCCGGTGTGACCGTCTGGCGCTTGACCGCACCGGGTGATAAGGCCACTCTACCCGAAAAAAGGACGAGCAGCTTGGCCAAAACCGCGCCTTTCTCTGGCTATGAATTCATGATTGCCTGGCGCTACTTGCGCGCAAGACGCGCCGAGGGCGGCGTGTCGATCATGACCTGGATCAGCCTTGTCGGCATCACCTTGGCCGTCTTCGCGCTGATCGCCACGCTGGCCGTGCGCGCCGGGTTTCGCGCCGAACTGGTGGACACGATTCTGGGCGCAAACGCGCATGTCTCGGTCATGCCTGTGGGCGAAATGGATGCCAGCGGGCGCACCATTAAGGGCTTTTCCAACTATGACCAGATCGAGGGCGGCCTGCTTGCCATCCCCGGCGTCACCCGCGCCGCGCCCTTGGTGCGCGGTCAGGTGATGGTGACGGCGGGCGACGCCGCCTTTGGCGCCGATGTGTACGGCATGCGCGCCGCCGATCTGAAAACCATACCGCGCATCGGCATTGCAGCCGAAAATTCCTATGGCGATATCAATGCCTTCGAGGGCGGCATCGCGATGGGCAGCCAGCTTGCACAAGAACTTGGCGTGACCGTTGGCGACAAGGTGCGCGTGATTGCCCCCTCGGGCGTCAAGACCGCTTTCGGCTCGTCGCCCCGCGTCAATGCTTACACGATCACCTATATTTTCACCGCTGGCCGCTGGGATATCGACCGAACCCGCATCTATATGCCCTTCGCCGAGGCGCAGGCCTATTTCAACCGCGAGGGCCGTGCGGACGAGATCGAGGTGATGGTTTCGGACCCCGAAATGATCGACAGCTATTCGGCCAAAGTCACCGAAGTTGCCGGTCAAAACTCCTTTTTGTGGAGCTGGCGCGACAGTTCCGGCGCCTATCTGCGCGCGCTGACCATCGAGGACAACGTCATGTTCATCATCATGTCGATCCTCGTTCTGATCGCCTCACTGAACATCGTTTCGGGCTTGATCATGCTGGTCAAAAACAAAGGCCGCGACATCGGTATCCTGCGCACCATGGGCCTGACCGAGGGGTCGATCATGCGCATCTTCTTTCTCTGCGGCGCGTTCACCGGCACCTTGGGCACGCTCTTTGGCGTGATCCTCGGTTGCCTTTTCGCACTGTATATCGACCCGATTTTCTCGTTCGTGAACGCCGTTTCGGGCGGCGGGGTCTGGGATCCGTCGATCCGCGGCATTTACAACCTGCCTGCGCGGCTTCAGGGCGCGGATGTGTTGTCGGCGGTCACTTTGTCGCTTGGTCTGTCGTTCGTGATCACCCTGTTCCCGGCGCGAAAAGCCGCCCGCATGAACCCTGTCGAGGCGCTGCGCTATGAGTGAGATGACGCTGGAGCTGGCCGGGATCGAGAAAACTTTCAACCGGGGCACGGCGGGGCAAGTGCGGGTGCTGCACGGCGCCACGCTGTCTATTGCGCGCGGCGAGGTGGTGGCCCTTGTCGCCCCTTCAGGCGCGGGCAAGTCCACGCTTTTGCACATCGCGGGGCTTCTTGACACCGCCGATCAAGGCTCGGTCGCGCTTACGGGGCGCAACATGGTCGGGCTGCCGGACCATGCGCGCACCGAAGCGCGGCGCGAGATGGTGGGCTTTGTTTATCAGTTTCACCACCTGTTGCCCGAATTTACCGCCCTTGAAAACGTCGTGATCCCGCAGCTGGCCAACGGAAAATCCCGCGCCGAGGCAGAGGCGCATGCCGAGCGTTTGCTGATGCAGGTCGGGCTGGCAAATCGTGCCGGCCACCGCCCCGCCGCGATGTCCGGCGGCGAGCAGCAACGGGTGGCGTTTTGCCGGGCGCTTGCGAACGGGCCAAAGCTTTTGCTGGCGGACGAGCCGACCGGCAACCTCGATCCGGCAACCTCGGCGGCGGTTTTTGATGTGTTGATGGACGTGGTCCGGCAGACCGGGCTTTCGGCCCTGATCGCCACCCATAATATGGACCTCGCCGCCCGGATGGACCGGACTTTGCGGCTGGATAGCGGGATGATCAGCTGAAAAGGGTGCGCGGTCGCAGCTTTAACCGCGCGAGGCGCTGCGCATCAAGACCAGCAGGATGATCAGCACCAGCGAGGGAAAGCCGACGGCAAAACCCACCAGCACATCCTTGTGCAACCCCGAAAGGCCATTCGCCGCCGCAAGAATCCCCCCGACCGAGGCCATGACCCCAAAAGTGAACAGCACGATAAGGCCAGCGGCAGAGGAGAAGACGTCAGACATTGCAAGCTCCGGTTGAGATTGGATGAGTGTGCAACTTGAAAGTGTGGCGCGTCAAGGGGGCAGCTCCTGTTTCAGACCGATCTGAAAATGCTCTGGGGGAGCGTTTTTCGGTCTGTTGGCCAATGCCGGAACGGCGTCGGCCAAGGGGACTTCAGCAACCCCGGCGTATCAGGAATTTGGCAGGAGGAAGGAAGCCCACAGTTGATCACAAATACTCTTCCAACTCCGCCTTTACCGCAATGTCGAATTTTGCGGATTTCAGTATCCATCGGATCGCCTCTCTCGATTCTTTACTCTTGTCGAGGAAACTGTTCCAAGGCGTGCGGTGAACCTGAAAGCCAGCATTTATTTCACCCAATTCAAGGGCTGTATCTTCAAAGTACGAAAAGTTTCTCCATTTAAATATTCGAAGCCTTTCTTGAACTTGTTGCATGGTCCCAACACGCTCAAAGCTCATCATTGGATGCGGATGATGCCGCCGATCCGATTCCAAGATATTCCTGAAAGTCTTCGGTAAATTTCCGTACTGCAAATCAAGGGGAAAGCAAATTCTTCTGAATTTAAAACAGGCTTCATCGATTTTGTGAAGGTCCTGACCCTCCAAAGTCACACCTATTTGACGGTATCTAACATTTGGCGATCCTTGATCGCACACATCGGCAACAAAGTCCTTCAGTAGAAAGGAAACTGAATCAGGACCGTCAAATTCTTTAGGTAGATTGAGCTCCGTTGGGAGTAAGTTTCCGGAAATATTTGACGCCGTGTTAAACAGCGCAATAATATCGTGGTTGCTGGAAGCAACCTTGTGGCCATTCTGAAGAAGAGCGCACTTTAGGTACTTCTCTATGGCCTGTTCTGCACTCCAAAAGAACTGATGAGACAATCCAACGCTCGCTGCCCACCTTGCAACAAGATAGTCTTGGTCCGCAGCGTCTCTAAAGAGTCGCCATGCCAACTCACGAGCGAAAATATTGTTGTGAGTAATGAGTGCCCCCTCACACATCCAACTCCTCCACAAACCGCGCGTTTTCCTGAATATACTGGAACCGCAATTCCGGCTTCTTGCCCATCAGCCGCTCCACCAGATCGCCCGTCATCCCCGGCTCATCCTCGTCAATGCTGACCCGGATCAGCTTGCGCGTCAGGGGGTTCATCGTGGTGTCTTTCAGGTCTTTGGCGTCCATCTCTCCAAGTCCCTTGAACCGCTGCACGTCGATTTTTCCGCGCCCGCCCAAGCCCTTGGCCAGCATCACCTCTTTTTCCGCATCGTCCGAGACATAGATCCGGTGCGCGCCTTGGGTCAGCCGGTACAGCGGCGGGCAGGCCAGATAGAGGTGGCCCTTGTCGATCAGCGGACGCATTTGGGCAAAGAAAAACGTCATCAGCAGCGCGGCGATATGGGCGCCGTCGACATCGGCGTCGGTCATGATGATGATCTTTTCATAGCGCAGATCATCCACCAAAAACTTGGTTCCCATATTAACGCCCAAGGCCTCACAAATATCGCGGATTTCGGAATTGTCATTCAATTTGGCCGAAGCCGCACCAAGAACATTCAGGATCTTGCCTTTTAACGGCAACAGCGCCTGCGTCTCGCGATTGCGCGCCGCTTTTGCCGAACCGCCCGCCGAATCCCCTTCGACGATGAATAATTCCGTCCCTTCACGGGATTTGGACGAGCAATCCGTCAGCTTTCCCGGCAGACGCAGCTTTTTGGTCGCCGTCTTGCGCTGCGTTTCTTTTTCCTGCCTGCGTTTCAGCCGCTCTTCGGCGCGCAGGATCAGAAAATCCATGATCGCGCCTGCCGATTTGGTGTCATTGGCCAGCCAGGTGTCGAAATGGTCGCGCACCGCGTTTTCGACGTAGCGCGCGGCCTCTTCGGTGGCGAGGCGGTCTTTGGTCTGGCCCACAAACTGCGGCTCGCGGATGAAAACCGAGATCAGCGCGCAGCCCCCGGTCAGCATATCGTCGCGCGTGATCAGCTCGGCCTTGCGGTTGCGCGTCAGCTCGCCGTAGGCGCGGATGCCCTTCAAAATCGCCGACCAAAAACCAAATTCATGCGTGCCGCCTTCGGGCGTCGGCACCGTATTACAGTAAGATTGCAGAAACCCGTCGCGTACCGGCGACCAGTTGATCGCCCATTCCACCGACCCCGGAACCTGATATTTTTCCTGAAAACTGACCTTGCCCGCAAAGGGCCGGTCGGCGTAGGTGGTTGTTTTCTCTAAGGTATCGGACAGATAATCGGCAAGTCCGCCCGGAAAGCGGAACGTCGCTTCCAGCGGCATGTCGCCGTCCGGGATCGCCGATTTCCAGCGAATTTCGACCCCCGAAAACAGATAGGCTTTTGATCGCACCATGCGCAGCAACCGCGAAGGGCGGAACTGGTGGCTGCCGAAAATCTGCGGATCGGGGTGAAAGGTGACAGAGGTGCCGCGCCGGTTCGGGGCCGCACCGACTTTCTGGATCGGCCCCAAAGGCTTGCCGCGCGAAAAGGATTGCGCGTAAAGCTCCTTGTTGCGGGCCACCTCGACATCCAAGCGGTCCGACAAAGCGTTGACCACCGACGATCCGACCCCATGCAAACCACCCGAGGTTTCATAGGCTTTGCCATTGAATTTGCCGCCCGAATGCAGCATGCAAAAAATCACCTCAAGCGCTGATTTATCGGGGAATTTAGGGTGCGGGTCGACGGGAATGCCGCGGCCATTGTCGCGCACTGTCAGGGCGCCGCCCTCGTGCAGTTCCACCTCGATGCGGTTCGCGAAACCGGCCACCGCCTCGTCCATCGCGTTGTCGATGATCTCGGCGGCAAGGTGGTGATAGGCGCGCTCGTCAATGCCGCCGATATACATGCCGGGTCGCAGGCGGACGGCTTCCAGCGGTTCAAGCACCTCGATTGAGGAGGCGTCATAGGTCTGGTGCGCATCTGACAGAAGGTCTTGCGGCATGGGGGCTCGATTCTTGAAACGCGGCTGCAGGCTGCCATTAGATCACCGAGGGGGGCAGGGGCGCAAGATGTTGGGGTGTTGAAGGGGGCTGGGCAGAGAGTTAGGGTGCAAGGCGCGAGACATCAGGAGGCGTTGATGCGGGTTTTGTTTACAGGCGGCACGGGCAAGGCGGGCAAGCATGTGGTGGCCTATCTGGCGGCGGCGGGGCACCGCGTTTTGAATGTGGACAAGGTGCGGCTGAACCATCCAGGCGTGATGGATCTGCTGGCCGATATCACCGATGCGGGGCAGATGTATTCGCTGATGCGCGGTTATGCCGATACGGCCGAGATGGAGGCCGGAAATGGCCAGCAAGTGTTTGACGCCGTTGTGCATTTCGCGGCGGTCCCGTCTTTGCATTTGATGTCCGACGCCGAAACCTACCGGGTCAACGTGATGGGCACCTATAATGTGATTGAGGCGGCGGCGAAAATGGGCATCAAGAAGATCATCATCGCAAGCTCTGAAACCACCTATGGCCTGTGCTTTTCCGACGGGCAGACCGATCCGGCCTATTTGCCGCTGGACGAGGAGTATCCGATTAATCCGATGGATTCCTATGGCATGTCCAAGCGGGTGAACGAGGTGACAGCCGAGGCATTTCAGCGGCGTTTTGGCATCGACATTTATGCACTTCGGATTGGAAATGTCATGGAACCGCATGAATACGCTGAAAAATTCGCAAGTTTTGCCAAAGATCCCGGACAGCGGCGCCGGATCGCATTTTCCTATATCGACGCGCGGGACTTGGGGCAGATCGTGGATCTGTGCCTGAAAAAAGACGGGTTGGGGTTTCAGGTGTTCAATGCGGCCAACGATACAAATTCGGTGCCGCAGCCCAATGCCGAGTTGTTGGCACGATTTTTCCCCAATGTGCCGCTGAAGCGGGCAGTCGGGGAAAACGAAAGCCTGCTGTCAAACCAGAAAATCCGCGAGGTTTTGGGATTTCAGGAACAGCACAACTGGCGCCTGTACGTTTAGCGGCCAAATCGCGCTTTTGGCGCTGGAATTTGGGGGCGTTTGGCACCATCTATGCTGTCAAAACGAACGAAAGGGATGCAAATGCAGCAGTTGCCATCGCGCTTTGCGCGGATCATGGCGCATGAGGCCACGCCGGGCGTTTTGCTGATCGTGGCGGCAGCGGCGGCGATGATCCTTGCCAATTCGCCCGCTGGTCCGGCCTATCAGGCGTTATTTGATCAGGTGCTGTCGGTGACCTTGGGCGGCACCGGCCTGTCTAAACCGCTGATCTTATGGATCAATGACGGTCTGATGGCGATTTTCTTTTTCCTGATCGGGCTGGAATTGAAGCGCGAGATGGTTCAGGGCCGCCTGAATTCGCCGCAAGAGGTGATTTTGCCGGGGCTGGCGGCACTTGGCGGGATGCTGGCGCCGATGGCGGTGTATTTGGTGGTCACCTCTGGAACGCCGGGATTGGCGCAGGGCTGGGCCATTCCGGCGGCAACCGACATCGCCTTTGCCGTGGGGGTGCTGGCGCTTTTGGGCAGGGGCCTGCCGCAGGGGTTGAAGATTTTCCTGCTGACCCTCGCCATTCTGGACGACATGGGCGCGATTTTGATCATCGCGCTGTTTTACGGCCACGGGCTGCAGCCCGACTATCTGCTTATGGCGCTGATCCCGCTGGCGATTTTGGGCTTTTTGAACTGGCGCGGCACACACCGGATCGCGCCGTTTGTTCTGGCGGCGGTCGTCTTGTGGGTGTTGGTGCTGAAATCGGGGGTCCATGCCACAGTTGCGGGCGTGGTTGCGGCGTTTTTTCTGCCGCTTACGGACAAATTCGGCAAATCGCCGCTGCAATCGGTCGAACATGATCTGCACCCTTATGTCATGTTGCTGATCGCGCCGCTGTTCGCCTTTGCCAATGCCGGGGTGCAACTGACCGGCCTTTCTCCGGCCGATCTGCTCGCCCCCCTGCCCCTTGGCATCCTGCTTGGCCTCTTCCTTGGCAAACAGCTCGGGGTGTTTTCGGCCACGTTTTTGGCGGTCAAACTCGGCATCGCGCGCCTGCCCGAAGGGGTCACCTGGGCCATGATCCATGGGCTGTCCTGCCTTGCCGGGATTGGGTTCACCATGTCCTTGTTCATCGGATCGCTGTCATTTGACGAACAAAGCGTGATGAACCAGGTGCGCCTGGGCGTGCTTGGCGGCTCTGCCCTTTCGGCGCTGCTTGGCTACGCCGTCTTGCGAATGGCCACCAAAAGGGCTTGACCCCGGCCCGCACTTTGCCCTTCTTGAGCGCAAAGTTGAGGGGGCGTTATGGCAAAGGCATTGATCACTTGGGGCGGCTGGGATGGGCACGAGCCGGACAAGGTTGCGGCGCTGTTTGCCGCCGATCTGCGCAGCGCGGGGATGCAGGTCGAGGTGACGGATACGCTGGCCTGCTTTGACGATCCGGCCCGGTTGGCCGATCTGTCCCTGATCGTGCCAATTTGGACGATGAGCAGCATCGAGCCGGCCCAATCGGCCAATGTCTGCGCGGCGGTTGAGGCGGGGGTTGGCCTTGCGGGCTGTCATGGCGGGATGTGCGACGCCTTTCGCAACGATGTTTTGTGGCAGTTCATGACCGGGGCGCAGTGGGTGGCGCATCCGGGCAATGACGGGGTGACGTACCGCGTTCGGGTGACGTCGGGCCAT
Organism: Paracoccaceae bacterium; assembly: GCA_031385445.1. Classification (GTDB taxonomy): domain Bacteria; phylum Pseudomonadota; class Alphaproteobacteria; order Rhodobacterales; family Rhodobacteraceae; genus CAIYZT01. The sequence continues at coordinate 56,768 of JANNBM010000047.1, forward strand.
GAGGTGGTGGCGGGGCTGGCTGATTTCGACGTGGTGTCAGAGCAGTATTATCTGCATGTCGATCCGGGCGCGCAGGTCCATGCGGTCACCGATTTTCCGGTGACCCCGGGCCCACATTCGCCCAATGGCCCGGTGCAAATGCCGGTGGTGTTTACCAAGATGTGGGGAAAGGGCCGGGTCTATTACAACGCGCTTGGCCATCATGCCGATGTAATCGACCACGGCACCCCGCGCCAGATGCTGCAGCGCGGGATGAAATGGGCGGCGCGGGGGTAAGCTTTCAGGGTATCGCACAGCCCCGCTTTTGAACGGAATAAACAGCTAACCCCGCGCGGCGCGGATCAGATCAAGGATTTCCTTGGCGGCGGCGGGGATATTGGTGCCGGGGCCGAAAATGGCCTTAACGCCTGATTTGTACAGGAAATCATAGTCTTGCTGTGGGATCACCCCACCGCAGATCACCAGAATATCCCCCGCGCCCCGGTCTTTCAGCGCCTGCACCAGTTTCGGGGCAAGGGTTTTATGCCCTGCCGCCTGACTTGAAATACCGATGATATGCACGTCATTGTCGATGGCATCCTGCGCGGCCTCAACCGGAGTTTGGAACAACGGGCCGACATCGACGTCAAAACCGATATCAGCAAAGGCCGTCGCGATCACCTTGGCGCCCCGGTCATGCCCGTCCTGCCCCATCTTGACCACCAGCATGCGCGGGCGGCGGCCCTCAGCTTCGGCAAAAGCCTCCACGTCGCGCTGAATTGCGGCAAAACCCGCATCGCCCTCGTAAGCCGCGCCGTAAACCCCGGCCAGGGTTTTCACCTCGGCGCGGTGGCGTCCAAAGATTTTTTCCATGGCGTCGCTGATCTCTCCAACTGTGGCGCGCGCGCGGGCGGCGACAATCGCCGCCTCCAAAAGGTTGCCGCCATGGGCCGCGCGGCGGGTCAATTCATCCAGCGCCTTTGTGCAAGCGGCGCTGTCACGGGCGGCGCGCGTGGCCTGCAGGCGGGCGATCTGCGCGCTGCGCACCGCCAGATTGTCGATGTCCAGAATATCGATCGGGTCCTGGCTGTCCAACCTGTACTTGTTCACCCCGACAACCACCTCGTCGCCCCGGTCAATCGCCGCCTGACGGCGTGCCGCAGTTTCCTCGATCCGCAGCTTCGGCATGCCTGAGGCAACAGCCTTGGTCATGCCGCCCATCGCCTCAACCTCTTCCATCAAGGCCCAGGCTTTAATGGCAATCTCCGACGTCAGGCTTTCTACATAATAGCTGCCCGCAAGCGGATCGACGACATGGGTTACGCCGGTTTCTTCCTGCAAAATCAACTGGGTATTGCGCGCGATCCGGGCGGAAAACTCGGTCGGCAGCGCCATCGCCTCGTCCAGCGCATTGGTGTGGAGCGACTGCGTGCCGCCCAAAACCGCCGACATCGCCTCATAGGCGGTGCGGATCACATTGTTATAGGGGTCCTGTTCTTGCAACGAAACGCCAGAGGTCTGACAATGCGTCCGCAGCATCAGCGAGGCCGGATTTTTCGCAGAAAAATCGTGCATGACCCGGTGCCAAAGCTGGCGCGCGGCGCGCAGTTTTGCGGCCTCCATGAAGAAATTCATCCCGATGGCAAAGAAAAATGACAGGCGCGGCGCGAAATCATCGACGTTCATGCCGCGCGCAAGGGCAGCGCGGACGTATTCGCGCCCGTCGGCCAGCGTAAAGGCCAACTCCTGCACCAAATTCGCCCCGGCCTCCTGCATGTGATAGCCCGAGATCGAGATTGAGTTGAATTTCGGCATCCGGACCGAGGTGTATTCGATGATATCCGCGATGATCCGCATCGAAGCTTCGGGTGGATAGATATAGGTGTTGCGCACCATGAATTCTTTCAGAATATCGTTCTGAATGGTGCCCGACAGATCGGATTGGTCCACGCCCTGCTCTTGCCCCGCGACGATAAAGCTGGCGAGAATCGGGATCACCGCGCCATTCATCGTCATGGAAACGCTGACTTTTTCCAAGGGTATGCCGGAGAACAGGATCTTCATATCCTCAACGCTGTCAATCGCGACCCCGGCCATGCCAACATCGCCCTCAACCCGGGGATGGTCGCTGTCATAACCCCGATGCGTGGCCAGATCAAAGGCGACCGACACGCCCTGCTGCCCGGCGGCGAGGTTTTTGCGGTAAAAAGCGTTCGAGGCTTCGGCGGTGGAAAAGCCGGCATATTGGCGGATGGTCCAGGGCCGGCCGGCGTACATTGTGGCTTTCACGCCGCGCGTGAAGGGCGCAAGGCCGGGCATCTCGACCATCTGCGGCAGGTCCGCGACGTCTTCGGCGGTGTAAAGCGGTTTGACGGTGATGCCTTCCAATGTCGTGCGGGTCAGGCTGGCGAGGGGCCGGTCCTTCAACTCGCGGGCGGCGAGGGCTTCCCATTTGGCGCGGCTCATGTGCGGATCCTTGGTGTGGTGTTTTGGGCTGGCACCCGGGGGGTTTCACACCCCCCGGACCCCCCGTGGGATATTTTTGGACAGATGAATGAGGGGCTATTCGAATTCCATGATCACTTCATCGACTTTCAGACTGCTGCCCGCCATGACCGCGATCTTTTTGACCACGCCTTTGCGCTCGGCTTTGAGGATGTTTTCCATTTTCATCGCCTCGACCGTGGCAAGGGCCTGACCTTCCTGCACTTCCTCGCCCACCGCAACTATGATCTTTGCGACAAGGCCCGGCATGGGACAGAGCAGGAATTTCGACGTGTCGGGCGGCAGTTTTTCGAGCATCAGGCCCGCAAGTGCCTTTTGGCGCGGGGTTTGCACATGGACTTTTCGGTCGGCCCCGCGCAGGCGCATGCGAAACCCCATCGGGATTTTTGCGGTTTTGATCACCACTGGTGCGCCATTTACCATCAGCCGGGCCAGCGGTTGGCCCGGCGTCCAATCCGAGGTGACGCGCAGGGTCGTGCCATCCGCGAAATGGATCGTGGAGCCTTCGGGATCGGCATGAACCGTCACCGCAAAGGCCTGATCTTGCAGCGTGACGACCCAGTCATCGCCAACGCGGCGGGTGTGATTGTTCAGTGTGCCGCTGATCTTTGTGCGCCGGATTTCGGCAACGCGGTGCATGGCGGCGGCGCAAGCGGCAACCTGACGCAGGATTTCATCGGACAAAGAAGCGCCTTGAAAGCCGCCGGGATATTCCTCGGCAATGAACGCCGTGGTGATATGCCCGGATTGAAAGCGCGGATGGTCCATGACCGCGCCGACGAAGGGCAGGTTGTGGCCGATGCCTTCGACCTCGAATGTATCGAGTGCCATGCGCATCTCGTCGATGGCCTGCGCTCTTGTCGGGGCCCAGGTGCACAGTTTGGCGATCATCGGGTCGTAGAACATCGAAATCTCGCCGCCTTCAAACACGCCGGTATCGTTGCGCACCACGCCGCCGGTGGCGGTGGGGCCCTCGGCCGGGGGGCGGTAGCGGGTCAGGCGGCCGATGGAGGGCAAAAAATTGCGATAGGGGTCTTCGGCATAAAGCCGCGATTCCATCGCCCAGCCGTTGATCTTCAGATCGTCTTGGACGAAAGGCAGTTTTTCGCCCGCTGCGACGCGGATCATCTGCTCGACAATATCAATCCCGGTGATCAACTCGGTCACGGGATGTTCGACCTGCAGGCGGGTGTTCATTTCCAGAAAGTAGAAATTCCGCGCGTCGTCGACGATAAATTCCACCGTTCCGGCCGAGGTATATCCCACCGCCCGCGCCAGCGCGCAGGCCTGCTCGCCCATCGCCTTGCGTGTCGTCTCGTTCAGGAAAGGCGAAGGCGCCTCTTCGATAACCTTCTGATTTCGCCGTTGAATTGAGCATTCGCGTTCATGCAGATAAACGATGTTGCCATGGGCATCGCCCAGAACCTGAATCTCGATATGGCGCGGCTGGGTTACGAATTTTTCGATGAAAATCCGGTCATCGCCAAAGCTCGCCGCCGCCTCGTTCCTGGACGACTGGAACCCCTCGCGCGCGTCGGTATCGTTGAACGCAATGCGCATCCCCTTGCCGCCACCGCCCGCCGAGGCCTTGATCATCACGGGATACCCAATCTGCGCGGCGATAAGCGCCGCCTCATCGGCATCTGCGATCAGGCCCATATGGCCCGGAACTGTGGACACCCCTGCCGCCATCGCGATCTTTTTGGAGGTGATCTTATCTCCCATTGCCTCGATCGCAGGCGAGGGCGGACCGATAAAGGCGACACCTGCGGCCTCCAGCGCGGCGGCGAAATTGCGGTTTTCGGACAGAAATCCGTAACCGGGATGCACGGCTTCGGCCCCCGTTGCCTTCACCGCCGCCATGATCTTGTCGATCACGATATAAGACTGCGCGGCGGGCGAGGCGCCGATATGCACCGCCTCGTCCGCCAGGCTTACATGCAGCGCGCCCCGGTCTGCGTCGGAATAAACCGCGACCGTTTTGATGCCCATCTTACGCGCCGTCTTGATCACGCGGCAGGCGATTTCACCCCGGTTCGCGATCAGGATCTTCTTGAACATCGGGCTCTCCTTGGGCGGGCGGGCAAAAGAAAAACGGCCACCCGGGGGATTGCCCCGAATGGCCGTTCGTCATGCAGAGCTGCCGCGTTTGGATCAGCGGCAGATGTTGGTGACTTCGTCGCAGATCGCACCAGCAGCGCCGCCAACGATTGCACCGGTAAGCACATCGCCATTGGTCGCAGCGGCAAGTGCCGCGCCGGATGCCGCGCCGACAAGGGCGCGCTCGCTGTCGTTTGCAAGGCAAGCGGTAAGCGAGGTGGAAATAAGGGCGAGAAGAATGATTTTGCGCATGTTTGACTGCCTCGTGTCAGGGTTATTGTGCCTGAAACTCTTACTGGTTTCTGCCGCCTCCGAAAGGGCAATTGGTAATTTCCGCCTTCGCAAACGAGGCTTTGCCGATGCAGAGGCCGAGAAACCGCGAAAAAATGCCCGGTCCGCATGGAACCGGGCAAAAGGTAAAGGGAAGGGTAACAGTTTTGACAAATGATGGCCGCTTTGGCCGCCTGTGATGTCACCGCTTCAGCATCGGGCAAGCCAGCGCGCCGCGCAATCGCCAAAACGGCGCTTTGCGCGCCGTCGGCCAAAAGCTGCCCGAAAGAGCTCATTGCTCGTCATCCTCGGGCCAATCGTCCATCACCACCGGCTCGGCGTCGGGGGCAAAAACCTCGGGGAATGTGGCTTGGGCACGGCGCAGGTCCAGCTTCAGCAGCGCGTCATAAGACGACAGATCAAAGGGGTCTTCGGCAGGCAAAACCTCGCGCCCGAACACCCAAGACAGACGCCCCGCATCCAGATTCCCACGCTCAAACGGCTCGTCGCCAAAACAGGCCCAGATCGCCGCGATAAACCCCGCATCGGCGCGCTTGTCGGCCGATTTGCGGTCGCGAAACCGCTCGCGCTTGGTCAGTTTGGTGGCACCCTCTTTTTTATTCTCACGGCGAATGGTGAACTGAAAATCCGTTCCAGCCAGACGCGAGGGGAAACCGCGATGTTTGATCATAGCGCACCGCCAATCGGCCATGCGCGAAAACAGGCGGCGCCAAGGGGGAGAAAGCCTTGGCCCCGCCCGAAAAGTTTACTTGTATTTGCCCGTAAAGGTCGGCTCGACCGTAATGGTCGGCTGATCGACATAGACGACCTCGTCAACTTTCGGAGCGCAAGCGGCCGCGAAAAGGACAACGTACAGCGCCAAAGTGGCGCGGACTGAGTTTGACATCTTCTGCTCCTCATTTCGCCGAAGGTCGCCACGGCTGCCTCTGCCGTAAATCGCCCCCGGTTCGTTTTTTCGGCCGCTTGGGTTCGGCCTTGGGACAGGTTAGTTGAAACTTTGGTAAAAAGACACGTCTTCATGGCCATTGGGGCCCCTTGTGGCAGGGTTGCATCAGATTGGGCCATGGATGAGCTTCGGCCCGCAAGATATTGTGCATACATCAAAAAATCTCCCAGATGCAGACCCCGTTTTCCAGCCTGTAGGCCTCGAAAAACTGGGTTGCGTCCTCGTCAGTCTCGCCAAAGGGCACAGGGCGGTCGGACAGGGAAATGATGATCTGCGTGGGAATCACGGCGCTGCCCAGAACTTTTGGAACCGCAAATTCCTGACAAAGATGCAGCATATCCGCTGTCGCCGCCTCGAAATTCACGCCCAACGCCGACGGTGCGATCCCCGGCGCGAGAAAGCGAAACCGCGTCGCCATTCCGTCAGGGCCCGGCACGTTCCAGATGACCTCCAAAAGGGTGATCTCTTGCCCCGACGGCACCGAAATAACCTCGCCCTCGCCCGGCTCAATCACCGCGCCTTCGGCCTGAATGCGCCTTAGATCTGTCATCACGCCCCCTTTGCCCTGACCGCCCTACAAGGGGATATTGTCGTGCTTTTTCCACGGGTTTGCCAGCTTTTTGCCGCGCAGGCTGGCAAAGGCGCGGGCCACACGGCGGCGCGTTGAATGCGGCATGATCACCTCATCGATAAAGCCTTTTTCGGCGGCCACAAACGGGTTGGCAAACCGCGCCTCATATTCGCGCGTCAGCCGCGCGATTTCTTCGGCAGGCTTGCCGCGATGGATGATCTCGGTTGCGCCCTTGGCCCCCATTACCGCAATTTCCGCCGTGGGCCAGGCATAATTGAAATCGCCGCGCAGGTGCTTGGACGACATCACATCATAGGCCCCGCCATAGGCTTTGCGGGTGATCACCGTCACTTTGGGCACCGTCGCCTCGCCGTAAGCAAACAGCAGCTTGGCCCCATGTTTGATAACCCCGCCAAGCTCTTGCGCGACGCCGGGCAGAAAGCCGGGCACATCCACCAGTGTCAGGATCGGAATTTCAAACGCATCGCAAAACCGCACAAACCGCGCGGCTTTGCGGCTGGCGTCAATATCAAGGCAACCGGCCAGAACCGTCGGCTGATTGGCCACAACGCCCGCCGTCTGCCCCTCAATCCGCACAAAACCGATGATCACATTCGCCGCATAGTCGCGCTGAATTTCAAAGAAATCGCCTTCGTCCGCAATTTTGGTGATCAGCTCTTTCATGTCATAGGGCTGGTTCGGATTGTCCGGGATCAAGGTATCCAGGCTCATCTCAACGCGGCCTGGATCGTCGAAAAACGGGCGCACTGGGGCCTTTTCACGGTTCGACAGCGGCAGAAAATCGACAAGACGGCGAATCTCGGCCAAAGCCTCCACATCGTTTTCAAAGGCGCCGTCGGCCACGCCGGACTTTTTCGTATGGGTCGCAGCGCCGCCAAGCTGCTCGGCTGTCACCACCTCGTTCGTCACGGTTTTCACCACATCGGGGCCGGTGACGAACATGTAAGACGAGTCTTTGACCATGAAAATGAAGTCGGTGATCGCGGGTGAATAGACCGCTCCGCCCGCACAAGGCCCCATGATCACCGAGATTTGCGGCACCACGCCCGAGGCCAGAACATTGCGCTGAAACACCTCGGCATAGCCGGCAAGCGAGGCCACACCCTCTTGAATCCGCGCGCCGCCGGAATCGTTCATCCCAATCAAAGGCGCGCCATTCTGCATGGCCATGTCCATGATCTTGCAGATTTTTTTGGCATGAGTTTCCGACAGAGAGCCGCCGAAAACCGTGAAATCCTGACTATAGACATAGACCATCCGGCCATTGATCGTGCCCCATCCGGTGACCACGCCGTCGCCCGCAGGCCGGTCCGCCTCCATCCCGAAATCGGTGCAGCGGTGGGTTACGAACATGTCAAACTCTTCGAAAGAGCCTTCGTCCAGCACCAGCTCGATCCGCTCGCGCGCGGTCAGCTTGCCCTTGGCGTGCTGCGCTTCAACACGGCGCTGCCCACCGCCCCGCCGCGCCACCGCGCGCCGCGCCTCAAGCTCTGCCAGAATGTCCATTCCGTCCCCCGTTTGGGCAACCATAGCCGCCGCAACCGGCGGGGCAAAGCGGAATCCCTAAAATTTGCAAACTCATAACCTAGCGCCGATTGAAAAATGCAAATATGCGAAGCGCCCTTGCCGCAGCGCAGGTGTAGGGTACAGCGGGGCTGTCCTCGCCAAAAAGGTGCCCCATGCCCGTCGCATTAACCACAATCGGCCTTCTCATTGCCTCCAACATCTTCATGACTTTCGCCTGGTACGGCCATCTGAAATACAAATCGACCGCCCTTGTCACCGTGATCCTGATCGCATGGGGCATCGCGTTTTTCGAATATTGCCTGCAGGTGCCCGCCAACCGGATTGGCCACAGCATTTTCAGCGCGGCCGAGTTGAAGACCATTCAGGAAATCATCACCCTGTCCGTTTTCGCCGTGTTTTCCGTGTTTTACCTCAAAGAGCCACTGGCGTGGAACCACGCACTTGGCTTTGCCTGCATCGCGCTGGGCGGGTTTTTCATTTTTCACAAATGGGTGTGACGTTCTGGACATCACCGCCCGCACGGCATAGCGCAACGCGATGAGCACGCCAAATTCCCAATTCCTGAACCGCGCCACCCCGCCAAAGGTCGTGACCTTGATCCTGATGGCGGGTCTGTCGGCGTTAACCATGAACATCTTCCTGCCCTCGCTGCCGTCGATGGCGGCGTGGTTTGGCGTGCCTTACGCGTTCATGCAGCTGTCGGTGGCGCTTTATCTGGCGCTTTCGGCGGTTTTGCAGGTCATCATTGGCCCCTTGTCGGACAGATATGGCCGCCGCCCCGTCCTGCTGGCCTCGTTCAGCATCTTTCTGATCGCGACCCTCGGCACGCTTTTGGCCCCCAATGCCACGGCCTTCTTGATCTTTCGCATGCTGCAGGCGGTGATTGCGGCGGGGATGGTGCTGTCGCGGGCCGTGGTGCGCGATGTCACGACCGATCCGGGGCAGGCCGCGTCGATGATCGGCTATGTGACGATGGGCATGACGCTGGTGCCGATGATCGGGCCGGTGGCGGGCGGGTATCTGGACGAATATATCGGCTGGCAGGCGAATTTCGGGCTGCTTTTGGGCATGGGCGTGCTGGTTCTGGCTCTGATTTACGCCGATCTCGGCGAAACGGCGCGGCCATCAAACGTTGGAATTTTCCAGCAATTTCAAAAATATCCCGAACTTTTGCGCTCCAGCGCCTTTTGGGGCTATTGCCTGTGCGCGGGCTTCGCGTCGGGCTGCTTTTTCGCCTATCTGGGCGGCGCGCCTTACGTTGGAAATCAGGTGTTTGGCCTGTCATCCAGCGAGATTGGCAAGCTTTTCGCCCTGACCGCCGTGGGTTACGCAACCGGAAATTTCATCGCCGGGCGGTTTTCGGCGCGGGTCGGGATGAACCGGATGGTGCTGTTTGGCACGCTGGCGACCACGGCCGGCATCGGTCTTCTGGCACTCCTGACGCTGGCGGGGCTGTCGGGCCCGGTGGTGTTTTTCGGGCTGACGATCTTTATGGGCATCGGAAATGGCATGTCGTTGCCCAATGCCAATGCCGGAATCCTGTCCGTGCGGCCCGATCTTGCCGGCACGGCTTCGGGCCTTGGCGGGGCGATCACGATTGGTGGCGGCGCGGCACTTGCCGCTTTGGCGGGGGCTTTGCTGCCTCCCGGATCCACGGAAATGCCGCTGATCCTGCTGATGCTCGCCTCGTCGCTTCCCTCCAACCTTGCCATCACCGCCGTAATCCGCCGCGCCGCCGCTTGACGGCAGCACTTTGCAAATGCCACAAATGGCTTTGCAAAGAGGGACCCGATGGCCACGCAAAAACTCTACGCCGGGGCAAAGCTGCGCGAATTACGGCTGCGCTTGTCGCTGACGCAGCGCGTCTTTGCGGACCGGGTCAAGATCTCGCTGCCCTATCTCAATCAGATGGAAAACAACCATCGCCCGGTCTCGGCCTTGGTTGTTCTGGCACTGGCGCATGAGTTTGGGCTGGATGTTACCGAGCTTGCGGCGGGCGAAGGCGAGCGTCTGGTTTCAGACATGCGCGAAGCACTGGTGGACCCGGTGTTCGGCCCGCAAACCCCGCCGCTGGCCGATCTGCGCCTTGCCGCCTCAAACGCCCCCGCCCTCGCCCGCGCCTTTCTGGACCTCCACCGCGCTTATCGGCAAAGCCATGAAAGACTGGCCTCCCTGGACGAAGCTTTGGGCCGCGAAGACGCTGGACCGCGCGCAAATCCGTGGGAGGAGGTTCGTGACTTTTTTCATTATTGCGATAATTACGTCGATCCGATCGACCGCGCTGCTGAGGGATTTTCATCTGGATTAAGTGACGGAAAAGACGTGTCTATCATGGCAAAGTCTGCGTTGGCGGATCTTGGGATAGAATTGCACTTTTCAAACAATTCTGATCTTCGCAGCTTCGATGCCCAAACCAGACAACTGCACCTGTCCACCCACGCGGCCGCCCCGACGCAGCGCTTTCAGCTGTTGTTTCAAATCGCCCTGCAAACCCAAAATGCGCTGTTGGAGGCCACGCTGGACCTCGCGCATTTCCGCACTTCCGAGGCGCGGGACATCGCGAAAATCGGACTTGCGAATTACTTCGCCGGGGCTGCGCTGATGCCCTACCGCGCGTTTCTGGCCGCCGCGCAGGACACGCGCCACGATCTGGAACGGCTGGCTCATCTGTTTGGCGCCTCGATCGAACAGGTCGCGCACCGCCTGTCGACGCTGCAGCGTCCGGGGGCGAAAGGCGTGCCGTTTTTCTTTGTGCGGGTCGATCAGGCGGGCACGATCACCAAACGGCACTCGGCCACGCGCCTGCAGTTCGCCCGATTCGGCGGCGCTTGCCCCCTGTGGAATGTGCACCGCGCCTTTGAAACACCGGGCCATTTTCTGCGGCAGCTGGCCGAAACGCCTGACGGTGTACGCTATCTTTGTCTGGCGCGCGATGTGTCCAAACCGGGCGGCGGCTTTCTGGAACCGGTGCGCCGCTATGCCATTGGGCTGGGCTGCGAGGTGGGCTATGCCAGTGCTTTGGTCTATTCCGATGGTCTTGATCTGAAAGGCAGATTTGAACCCATCGGCATTTCCTGCCGGATTTGCGAACGCGCGGGCTGCCATCAAAGATCGGTGCCCCCGCTGGAGCGCCGCTTGCAGGTGAACCCCGACAAACGCGGGATCCTGCCCTATGATCTGGCGCCCTGAACCCGGATTTCAGCGCTGCGCGGTGCGCCAATTTGGGTTCAGCAGCGGCTCCAGATTGGATTTCGGCAATTTGCGCCCAAGGATGTGATCGGCCGCCTTCTCGCCCGTCATGATCGACGGCCCGTTCAGATTTCCGTTCGTCACCTGCGGAAAGATCGAACTGTCGGCCACGCGCAGCCCTTCGACGCCAATCACCCGGCATTCCGGATCGACCACCGCCATCAAATCGTCGCGCCGCCCCATGCGCGCGGTCCCGCAAGGGTGATAGGCGCTTTCGGCGTGCTCGCGCACAAAGCCGTCAAGCTCGGCGTCCGATTGCAGGTTCAGGCCCGGTTGCAGCTCGTCCTTCACATGCGGGCGCATCGCGGGCTGATCGAAAACCTCGCGAGTCAGGCGGATCGCGCTGCGGAAATCCTCCCAGTCCGAGGGCTCGGACATGTAGTTGAACAGAATTTTCGGGGCCGAGCGCGGATCGGACGAGCGAAGGCTGACCCGCCCGCGCGATTTGGACCGCATCGGCCCGGTATGCACCTGAAACCCGTGCCCGGCGGCCGAAGCCTTGCCATCATAGCGCACGGCGATCGGCAGGAAATGGTATTGGATATCGGGATATTCGACCCCGGCCCTGGTGCGGATAAAACCGCAAGCTTCAAACTGATTGGACGCGCCGAGGCCCTTTTTGGTGAAAAGCCACTGCGCGCCGATCATCGCTTTGCCCCAGAGATTCCAGTATTTATACAGCGTGATCGGCTGAACCGACTGAAATTGCATATAGATTTCAAGGTGATCCTGCAAGTTGGCCCCAACGCCCGGCCGATGCGTCACCAGCGGAATGCCGTGATCGGCCAGATGGGCGCCGTCGCCAATGCCCGACAGCATCAGAATCTTCGGCGTGTTAATCGGGGCGGCGGCGACGATCACCTCGTCGTTCGCCCGGATCACTTCAATTTGGCCGCCGCGTTCGATCTCGACCCCGACGGCCCGGCCATTTTCAATCACCACCCGGCGGGCAAAGGCGCGAATCAGGCTGACATTGCCGTGCTTCATCGCCGGGCGCAGATAGGCGCTGGCGACGGACCAGCGCCGACCTTGCCAGATTGTCGCCTCCATCGCGCCGAATCCCTCTTGGCTTTGGCCATTGTAGTCTGGGGTGACGGGGTAACCGGCTTGGCGCCCGGCCTCGATAAAGGCATCAAAAAGCGGATTCTTGCGCGGCCCGCGCGTGATGTGCATCGGCCCGTTTGAACCGCGAAAACTGGCGTCGCCCGTGTCGCCGTGCCACGATTCCATCCGCTGGAAATAGGGCAGAACATCGGCATAAGACCACCCCTGCGCGCCCATCGCCTCCCATGTGTCGTAATCGCGGGCATGGCCGCGCACATAGACCATCCCATTGATCGAGGATGAGCCGCCAATCACCTTGCCGCGCGGGGTGACAAGACGGCGCCCGCCGAGATGCGGTTCCGGCTCGGTTGCAAAACTCCAATCGTAAAGTGGCATGTTCATCGGATAGGACAAAGCGGCCGGCATTTGAATCAACGGGCCGATATCGGTGCCGCCCTGCTCGATGACGCAGACGGTCTTGCCCGCCTGCCCCAACCGATACGCCACGGTCGATCCGGCAGAGCCGGACCCGATCACCACATAATCCGCAGTCAAAGTGATGGACCTTTCAGTTGTGAATTCAGATAGTTGATGGCCACATCCGCCGCTGCCTTGCCATCCGGCACGCCCTGTTTCAGCGCCTCGCGCAGATAAACCCCGTCGATCAATGCGGCAAGACCGCTTGCCAACTCGTCGGCTTTTGGCCCCGCAAGCGGACGCAAATTCGACAAAAGGTTTGATCGCAACCGCCGCTGATACACGCGCAAAAGCCGCCCGGCCTGCGGCACGCTTTGCGCCAGAACGTAAAAGTTAAGCCAAGCGCCGATCACCTCGCGGCGAAAATTGGCCGGGCTGAAATTAGCACTGATCACCGCATGCAAACGCTCTTGCGGGCCGCGCGAGGCGACCAGAGCGCCGCGCACCTCGGCCCCATAAAGCGTCAGGATATGGCGCATCGCGGCCAAAAACATATCCTCCTTTGACCCGAAATAATGATGCGCCAGCGCCGATGACATGCCGGCCCGCTTGGCGATCTGGCTGACCGTCACATCCAAAGAGCCGACGCGCCCGATCTCGACAATCGTGGCTTTCACCAGCGCCGCCTTACGGATAGGCTCCATTCCAACTTTAGGCATTTTGAGTTTGGTCCAAGAAATAGCTTGCCAAACCAAGTAAGCGTGAAGTTTATTGACTCGTCAATCAACAAAAACAGGGAGCCCCTCATGACCCTCCGGTCGACCCTTCTGGGAACCGCCATCACCTTCGCCCTTGCCGGATCGGCCTTTGCCGAAGGCTGTGACAAGGTCACCTTCTCTGATGTCGGCTGGACCGACATCACCGCCATCACCGCCGCCACGGCCATGATCGTGGACGCGCTCGGTTACGAATCCGAAATCAAGGTTCTGGGCGTGCCTGTGACCTATGAAGGCCTCGCTTCGGGCGATGTCGACGTCTTCCTTGGCAATTGGATGCCAACGATGGAAAGCAACATCGCGCCGTACCGCGACGCCAAAACCGTCGACACCGTGCGCGCAAACCTGGAAGGGGCGAAATACACCCTTGCCACCAATGCCGCCGGGGACGCGCTGGGCATCAAGGATTTCGCTGACATCGCCGCCAATGCGGCCGCGCTTGACGGCAAGATTTACGGGATCGAGCCGGGCAATGACGGCAACAAGCTGATCCTCGACATGATCGAAACGGATGCTTTCGGGATGAAAACCGCGGGGATCGAACTGGTCGAATCGTCCGAACAGGGCATGCTTGCTCAGGTCGCCAATGAAGATCAGGCGCAAAAGCCGATCATCTTCCTCGGCTGGGCGCCGCACCCGATGAACGCTAACTTCAAGATGACCTATCTGACCGGCGGCGATGATTATTTCGGCCCCGAGTTTGGCGGCGCGACCGTGTTCACCAACACCCGCGGCGGCTATGTTACCGAATGCCCGAATATCGGTAAGCTGCTGACCAACCTCGCCTTTTCCCTGCCGATGGAAAACGAGATCATGGGCGCGATCCTGAACGATGGCACCGACCCCTTGGAGGCCGCCAAGGCTTGGATGATGGCCAATCCTGATGCGGTGAAGCCATGGCTGGACGGCGTGACCACGAAAGACGGCGGCGACGCTGTTGCGGCTGTGATGGCTGTGCTGCAATAATCATCAAGGCCCCGGTGGCAACGCCGGGGCCATGGTCAAAAGGACTGTGCGCATGGAATGGACGGATTATAAAATCCCGCTCGGGGCTTGGGCCAACACGGTCTTTGTCTGGTTGAAGACCAATTTTTCCGTTTTTTTCAACGCCGTCGCCGACGCGCTTGAGGCGCTGATCAACGGCTTCTTGTGGCTGCTTCAGGCCCCGAACCCGCTTGTTGTGATTGCGATATTCGTCGCCCTCGCCTGGGCGCTGCAGCGCAACTGGCGGATCTGTATTGGCGTGGCTTTGGGGTTCTTGTTCGTCCTCAATCAAGGGTATTGGAAAGAAACCACCGAATCTCTGACGCTGATTCTGTCGTCTTGCGCCGTTTGCATGGCCATCGGCGTGCCGATCGGCATCGCCTGCGCCCACAACGCCCGGCTGAACACGGCGCTTTCGCCCGTACTGGATCTGATGCAAACCCTGCCAACCTTTGTCTATCTGATCCCGGCCATCATCTTTTTCGGCATCGGCATGGTGCCCGGCCTGATCGCCACGGTGATATTCGTTTTGCCTGCCCCGATCCGGTTGACCGAACTTGGCGTGTCGTCCACCCCCACCGCCCTGCTGGAGGCCGCAACCGCCTTTGGCGCCACCCCGCGCCAACGGCTGTGGAAGGTGGAAATGCCTTGGGCCCTGCCGCAAATCATGGTCGGGTTGAACCAGACCATCATGCTGTCGCTGTCGATGGTTGTGATTGCGTCGATGGTTGGGGCCAACGGCCTTGGCGTGCCCGTGATGCGCGCCCTCGCCTCGGTGAACGCCGCCAAGGGGTTCGAATCCGGATTTGTCATCGTCGTCGTCGCCATCGTGCTGCGCGCCATTTTCCAACGCGAGGTCAAATGACAGCCGTCGTCTTCGACCGGGTTTCCATCGTCTTTGGCGATCGCCCCGACCGCGCCCTGCCCCTGATGGACAAGGGCCTGCCCCGCAGCGAAATTCAAACCCAAACCGGCCAGATCCTTGGCGTTCACGATTGCTCGCTTAGCGTGGCCGAGGGCGAGATTTTGGTTCTGATGGGGCTGTCAGGGTCGGGTAAATCAACCCTTCTGCGCGCCGTAAACGCGCTGAACCCGGTCGTGCGCGGCGAAGTTAAAGTGCTGGACGAGGGCAAATTGGTGTCCGTCACCAAGGCCGATCCCGGCACGCTGCGGCATTTGCGCCTGAACCGCATCGCGATGGTGTTTCAGCAATTTGGCCTGCTGCCCTGGCGATCGGTGCGCGACAATGTCGGATTAGGCCTTGAACTAGCAGGACAACCACCCGAACAGCGCAAGCCGATGGTCGATGAACAACTTGCGCTTGTGAACCTGTCGCAATGGGCCGACCGCAAAGTGGGCGAGCTTTCGGGCGGCATGCAGCAGCGCGTTGGCCTCGCCCGCGCCTTTGCAACCAGCGCGCCGATCCTTTTGATGGACGAACCCTTTTCCGCGCTGGACCCCCTGATCCGATCGCGCCTGCAGGACGAGCTTTTGGATCTGCAAGCCAAGCTGAAACGCACCATCATTTTCGTCAGCCACGATCTGGACGAGGCGTTCAAACTGGGCGACCGCATCGCCCTGATGGAGGGGGGGCGCATCGTGCAGATCGGCACGGCGCGCGAGATTATCGCCAATCCGATCAGCGATTATGTGGCCGATTTCGTGGCGCATATGAACCCGCTTGGCGTTCTGACCGCACGCGACGTGATGGATCAGGGCGCGGCGGGGCCGGATGCGCGCGAGGTCGGCGCGGAAACGCCGGTCAAGGAGATCATGCAAATGATGGCGCAGGGGGCCGGCGAAATGGTGGTGACCGAGGATGGCCGCGCCCTTGGGACCGTGCGCACGTCCAGCCTGATGGCCAAGCTGATCGACCCGCGCGGCAAGGTTTAACGGCGGCTATTCCAAGACGTCATCCGGCTCGGCAGCGGCGGGTTTCTTGGCTGCTGGCTTTTTGGCCGCGGGTTTTTTCGCTGCGGGTTTCTTGGCAACTGGCTTCTTGGCCGCCGCCTTAGCCGCAGGTTTTTTCGCGCTCGCCCGCTTTTTGCCGCCGGGTTTTCCGGCTTTTTCTGCGATCAGTGCCAGCGCC
Source organism: Paracoccaceae bacterium (assembly GCA_031385445.1). GTDB lineage: Bacteria > Pseudomonadota > Alphaproteobacteria > Rhodobacterales > Rhodobacteraceae > CAIYZT01. The sequence goes on from JANNBM010000047.1 coordinate 73,267, forward strand.
TCATCCAGCGTTACCGCCTCGGGCACAATGTCTTTGGGCAGAGTCGCATTGACCTTTTCCCATTTGATATAAGGACCATAGCGCCCCGGCATCACCTGAATTTCGCCGCCGTCAGGATGGGGACCAAGCGATTTCAACGGCTCTGCAGGGGCCGCGCCCCCCCGGCCCGGACCGCGCGCTGCCTTTTGCGCCAAAACCTCAACCGCCCGGTTCATGCCGATGGTAAACACTTCTTCGACATCGGGAATATTGGCGTAAACCGGCCCGTGTTTGACATAGGGACCAAATCGGCCAATTGCCGCCTCGACCATCTGGCCGTCTGCGGGATGCGGGCCGATCTGGCGTGGCAGGTTCAAAAGATCCAAGGCGCGATCCAGCGTCAGGCTTTCCGCGCCCCAGCCCTTGGGCAGGCTGGCGCGGCCGGGTTTTGGCTGCTCTGGGGTGGCCTCGCCGCGCTGCACATAGGGGCCAAAGCGGCCGGTGCGCACGGAAATATCATTGCCGTCAGCATCTTGACCAAGAATCTTGCCATCGGCCGAACCTGCGCCGCCCTCCTCGCCGCCGGAAATCGGGCGGGTGTAACGGCATTCGGGATAATTCTTACATCCGATAAAGGCCGAACCGGAACGGGCGGTTTTCAGATGCAGACGCCCGGTGCCGCAGGTCGGGCATATCCGCGGATCAGAGCCGTCCGTGCGCAGGGGATAAAGATGCGGCGACAGGAAATCGTCAATTTTTTCAAGCACTTCGCCAATACGCAGATCGGCGGTTTCGGCGACGGCGGCGGAGAAATCGCGCCAGAACCGCGCGAGAACTTCCTTATAATCGCGCGATCCTGCCGAGACATCATCCAGCTCGTTTTCAAGGTCGGCGGTGAAATCATATTCCACATATTTGCGGAAAAAATTGGTCAAAAAGGCCGTCACCAACCGCCCCTTGTCTTCGGGGATCAGACGGTTTTTGTCTTTGCGAACGTATTCGCGGTCTTGAATCGTTGTGATCACAGAGGCGTAGGTGGAGGGCCGACCAATGCCCAACTCTTCCATCCGCTTTACCAAAGTCGCCTCGGTGTAGCGCGGCGGGGCTTGGGTAAAGTGTTGTTCCGGCGCGACTTTCCGCTTTTCCACCGCCTCATTTTGCATGATCTGCGGCAGGCGGGCGTCGTCCTCGCCCTCCTCATCCCGGCCCTCGTCATAGACTTTCAGGAAACCGTCGAACATCACCACCTGACCCGTCGCGCGCAAAATTACCTGCGCATCGGGGCTGGTGACATCGACGCTGGTGCGCTCCAACCGCGCGCTCTCCATCTGGCTGGCGATGGTGCGTTTCCAGATCAGATCGTAAAGTTTGCGCTGATCAGGCTCTGTCAGGCGCAGCTTTTCAACCGGCGCCGAAAGCTCGGTCGGGCGGATACATTCATGGGCTTCCTGCGCGTTCTTGGCCTTGTTTTTATACAGGCGCGGCGTTTGCGGAACATAGGCTTTGCCGAACAGATCAGCGATCGCTTCGCGCGCCGCCGTCACCGCTTCGGGCGCCATATCGATGCCGTCAGTCCGCATATAGGTGATGTGCCCGGCCTCATAAAGCCGCTGCGCGGTGGACATGCACACCTTTGCGCCCATGCCGAATTTGCGGCTGGCCTCTTGTTGCAGGGTCGAGGTCATGAAGGGGGGATGCGGGTTTCGCGTGGCGGGCTTCGCATCGACCGACAGCACCTTTAATGTTCGAGAAGTGACAGCCTTGGTGGCAATTTCGGCAGCTTCAGCCGTCGGAATGTCGAATTTGTCCAACTTTTGTCCGGCGAGGCTGATCAGTTTGGCATCAAAAAACTGCCCGCGCGGGGTTTCCAGGGTGGCCTTGACTGTCCAGAATTCGCGCGGACGAAAGGCTTCGACCTCCATCTCGCGCTCCACGATCAGGCGGAGGCAAACCGACTGCACCCGGCCCGCCGATTTTGCGCCGGGCAGCTTGCGCCACAGCACCGGCGACAGGGTAAAGCCGACCAGATAATCGAGCGCGCGGCGGGCGAGATAGGCCTCAACCAGCGGCGTGTCGATCTCGCGCGGGGCCAGCATTGCTTTGGTCACGGCGTCCTTGGTGATCGCGTTAAAGGTGACGCGCGACACCTTTTTGCCCTTCTTCAAGCTGCCGGCTAGCGCCTCTTTGAGATGCCACGAAATCGCCTCGCCCTCACGGTCTGGGTCGGTCGCGAGGATCAACTCGTCATCGGTTTTCAGCGCTTCGGTGATGGCTTTGATGTGCTTTTTGCTGTCCGCCGCCACCTCCCATTTCATCGCGAAATCGTCGTTTGTATCAACCGAGCCGTCTTTGGGTGGCAGGTCGCGCACATGACCGTAAGAGGCGAGAACGACGTAGCTGGAGCCCAGATATTTGTTGATTGTCTTGGCCTTGGCCGGGGATTCCACAACGACGACTGGCATGAATAATCTCTTCCCTCGGCGGCCAAATTGGGGCGCGTGATGCGGGCCCCGGACGGGGGCGCAACATGAAAGGCATATGGAGGCTTGTCAACCGCCCGCTTGCGGTGGGGATGAAACAGCGGCTGGGGCGCTAATTCAGACGGCTCAGAAGTCCGCCAGATTGCCGCAGAATGCGCCCCTCAATTTCCAGCGTGATCAACGCCTCGGCCATGGTGGCGGGGGGCTGCGCCAGATCGCGAATAAGCTGGTCTTCGGCGGTGGGGCTGGGGCCAAGACGGGACAGGATTTGGGTGTGCAGGGCGGCGGCGGTCATCAGCGGGCGGCTTTGCGGAACCGGGCCCGGAAGGATTGGGTCAAGCATTTCAACTGCGGGATCAGCGCCTTGCGGCCTTTGCACATGCTGCAGGCCCAGCACGTCCAGCACATCCCCAGCCCCGCGCACCAAAATCGCGCCGTCACGGATCAGCTGATTGCAGCCCGCAGCCCGCGCGTCAAACGGGTGGCCCGGCACCGCCATCACCTCGCGCCCCTGATCAAGCGCATCGCGGGCGGTGATCAAGGACCCCGAGCGTGTGGCCGCTTCGACCACCACCACGGCCCGCGACAGGCCCGAAATGATGCGGTTGCGCAGCGGGAAATGCCGGGTTTGCGGCTGCAAACCCATCGGCTGTTCAGAGATCAAGCAGCCTTTGGCGGCAATCTCGGCGGTCAGGGCGGCGTTTTCTTCGGGGTAGATTACATCGACCCCGCCCGCCATGACCGCAACCGTCCCCCCTGCCATTGCCGCGCGGTGCGCTTCGGCGTCGATGCCGCGCGCCAGCCCGGACACGATCGCCGGCCCCGCCTCGGCAATCCCTTCGGCCAGCCGCCGCGCCATGCGCAGCCCCAAAGACGAGGCATTCCGCGCGCCCACGAGCGCCACCATGTCGCGCAGAAGCAGGGTTTCATCACCCCTGGCCCAAAGGACGGGCGGGGCATCGGCAAGGTCCATCAGCGCCAAAGGATAGCCCGGACGCCCATGCAAAAGCAGCCGCGCCCGCGCGTCCCGCCCTGATTTCATCTCGGCCCGAACCACCGGCAGCGGGCAAATCTGATACGCCTCCACCCCCGCCGCGCGCGCCGTTTCCGGCAAGAATTTCAGCGCCGCCTCGACGCCGCCGGTTTCCAGCAACAGCCGGTGAAACGTGACCGGACCCACCCGGCGCGAGCGGATCAGTTGCAGCCACAAAACCGGGTCTTCATCCCGTCCGATCGGCTGATGAGCGAGCATGGCAAGACCCACGGGGGCGATTCCTTTGCAACGGCGGCTGAGATCAACTCTGCGCAAGGAAGGTTAACGAAGAATGAATCGCCGCGCACGGGCCAAGCTGGACTTATCACGGTAGAACTGGACCTATCGAATCTCCGGTCTGAGGCGTTGAAATTTGCCCGAACATTTGATCAATTGGCCGCAACAGGGCCGCGCCATCCGTGCACGGGCCGCAAGGAGGTTGAAATGAAGAACGCAGAAGTGGCCTTGCGCCGGGATGAAGCGATTTCGCGCGGCGTCGGCATGCAGACGCAGATCTATGTCGACCGGGCGCTGAATTCGGAAGTCTGGGACATCGAGGGCAACCGTTACATCGATTTTGCCGCCGGAATTGCCGTGGTGAACACCGGGCATTGCCACCCAAAAGTGATGGATGCGGTCACACGCCAGTTGTCGAAATTCACCCATACCTGCCATCAGGTTCTGCCCTATGAACATTATATCCGGCTGGCCGAGCGGTTGAATGCGCTGGTGCCGGGCGATTGGCCGAAAAAGACGGTCTTTGTGACCACTGGTGCCGAAGCCGTTGAAAATGCGGTGAAAGTTGCGCGTATCGCGACGCAGCGTTCGGCGATCATCGCCTTTGGCGGCGCGTTTCATGGCCGCACGTTCCTTGGCATGTCGCTGACCGGCAAGGTTGACCCCTATAAAAAGGGCTTCGGCGCGATGATGCCCGATGTGTACCACATCCCCTTCCCGCAGGACCTGCACGACATCTCGACCGAGGATGCAATGGCCGGTCTGACCAAACTGTTCAAAGCCGATCTGGACCCGGGCCGTGTGGCCGCGATCATTTTTGAGCCGGTTCAGGGTGAGGGCGGGTTTTATCCTGCGCCCAAGGACATGGTCCGCGCCATCCGCAAGCTGTGTGACGAGCATGGCATCGTGATGATCGCGGACGAGGTGCAGACCGGCTTTGCCCGCACCGGCACGATGTTCTGCATGGAGCAGTACGGTGTGGCCGCCGACATCACCACCATGGCCAAGGGGCTTGCAGGCGGGCTGCCGCTGGCGGCGCTGACCGGCAAGGCGAGCCTGATGGATGCGGCGCATCCCGGCGGCCTTGGCGGCACCTATGGCGGCAATCCCATCGGGATCGCGGCGGCGAATGCGGTGCTGGATGTGATCGAGGAGGAGGAGCTGTGCGCGCGGGCGAACGAGCTGGGCGGGCGGCTGAAGCAGCGGCTTGAGGCGATACGGTCGACCACGCCCGAGATTGCAGAAATCCGCGGGCCGGGGTTCATGGTGGCGATGGAACTGGCGAATCCGTCCACCCACGCGCCCGATGCGGGGCTGACGACGCGCATCCGGCTGGAGGCGCAAAAGCGCGGGCTGATCCTGCTGACCTGCGGCGTTTATGGCAATGTGATCCGCTTTTTGGCGCCAATCACCATGCCAGACGCGATTTTTGCGGAGGCGATGGATATTCTGGAAGCGTCGGTTGCGGCGGCGCGAGCACAATAACGCGGCGGCTTCGGGCTGCATCCGGTTGATCTGGCGGAGCGCGGACGCGCAGGGTTTTTAGTCGTTGTCGGGCTTGGCGCCCTCCTCCGGCGTTGTGGCCAATGGGCAAGCCCATTGACCACAAGGCTGAGCCGAGCGCGCCTGCGCGCGCGGCGAGACAAAAGGCTTGCGGCTTTGCCGCTCTTTAAGATCCAGCCCCGGCCGCCCGCTCAAAGGTTGGCAAGTCCGGGGCTTCGCGCTATCAGCCTGATCCATGGCCCAAGCACCGTTCCCGCCGCAATCCGGCATCACCCTGACCGATGCCTGCGTCACCCTGCAGGCAAGCGCGGTGCTGCGCGAAATCACGCTGGATCTGGTCGAACATCGCATCGGCATCATCGGGCGCAACGGGTCTGGCAAGTCGACGCTGCTGCGGTTGATGGCCGGGCTGATCGCGCCCACATCGGGCACCGTGCGCCTTGCCGGGTTTGACCCCGCCAAAAACCGCAAAGCCGCGCTCGGCCAGATCGGAATCCTGTTCCAGAACCCCGATCACCAAATCCTGTTCCCCACCGTCCTTGAAGAGCTGAGTTTCGGGCTGACCCAGCAGGGCCTGCCCCGCGCGGCGGCCGAAGCCGCCGCCACAGCCGCCCTGCAATCCGAGGGCCGCAGCGCCTGGCGCGACCGACCCTGCCATCAGCTGTCGCAGGGCCAGCGGCACTATCTTTGCCTGTTGTCGGTGCTGCTGATGCAGCCGCACACGATCCTGCTGGACGAGCCGCTTGCCGGGCTGGACCTGCCAACGCAGGCCCGCCTGACCCGCCGGTTCGCCGCCCTGCCGCAGCGACTGATCACCATCAGCCATGATCCGGCCACGATGCGTGCGTGCGACCGGGTCATCTGGCTCGACGGCGGCACGGTGCGCCGCGAGGGGCCCGCCGCGCCGATTCTTGCCGCGTTTGAGTCGGAGATGGAAAGAATCGGAGAGCAAGATGCTGACACTGACATCCCCGGTTGAAACCTTTGCCCACCGCTGGCGCCCGGGGGCAAAGGTGGGGGGGCTTTGCCTTTTCACACTCGCGCTGGTGCGCCTGAACACGCCTTTGCCGCTGGCCCTGTCGCTCGCAGGCGTGCTCGCCCTCGCGCTTGCCTGCGGGACTGCGTTCACGGGCGCGCTGATCCGATCCCTGCGCCCGCTTTGGCCGTTTTTGGCGATCCTGGCCCTGTGGCACCTGATCACCGCCGACATTCAAGCCGGCTTTGTCATCGCCCTGCGCATGATCACCGGCGTCACCGCCGCGACCTTTGTGACCATGACGACGCCGCTTTCAACCATGCTGGCGCTGTTCCAATGGCTGCTGACGCCGCTTGCCCGCGCTGGATTGCGGCCCAAACCGCTTGCGATTGCGCTGGCACTGATGATCCGGTTCATCCCCGTCATGCTGACCCGGTTCGACCAGCAGGCTGCCGCCTGGCGCGCGCGATCGGTCCGCCGTGCCGGGTGGCACGTCCTGATGCCCGCGACGCTTGCCGCGCTTGACGATGCCGCCCATGTCGCAGAAGCCTTGCGCGCAAGGGGCGGCGCAGAGTAAGCCCTGCCGCGAGCAGAACGCTCAACCCTGACCCGGAGAGACAATCTTGGAAAAAAACCTGACACAGATTGCCCTTTTTGCCGCCCTTATTGCCGTGCTGGGGCTGGTGCCCAAGATCGATCTGATTTCGGGCGTGCCGATCACCGCGCAGTCGCTGGGCATCATGCTGTGCGGCACGGTCCTTGGCGCGCGCAGCGGGGCGCTCGCCGTGCTGCTGTTCCTGTTCGTCACCATCGCGGGTCTTCCCCTGCTTTCGGGCGGTCGGGGCGGCTTTGGCCTGCTGGCGGGCCCCTCGGTCGGCTATATCATCGGCTTTCCGATCGCCGCCTATGTAACGGGCTGGATCACCGAACACTGGCGCGCGTCAGTCACCATTTCGGCCACCGCCGGGGCCTTTCTTGGCGGTTTTGTCGTGCTGAACATTCTGGGCGTGATCGGCATGTCGGTGATGCTGGACAAAACCATGCCGGAGGCGGCGCTGCTTGCCCTGCCCTTCGCTGTGGGCGACACGATCAAATCGATCCTTGCAGGAGTGATCACCGCCGCCATCGGCCGCGCCCGCCCCGAAGCGCTGCTGCCGCGCGCCTGAACGCGCCGTTTGAGGCGGCTTTAGCCCGCCTCGAACACCACCGCTGTTCCAAGCCCGCCCGCCGCTGAAATCGCGGCCATCCCGCGCCCGGCTTTCAACTCGTGGAACATCCGCACCGCCAATATGGCGCCCGATGCCCCGATCGGATGGCCCCGCGCCAGCGCCCCGCCGCCCAGATTGGTCAGGGCCAGATCCAGCCCCAAAGCCTCGGCGCAGGCGATGGCTTGCACGGCGTAAGCTTCCATCAGCTCCACCACCGCCAAGGCATTCGCCCCGATCCCCGCCTGCGCCAGTGCCGCGATCATCGCCGGAACGGCGCCAAGCGCAGGCTCATTTGGATCCGCGCCCAGCGTCACGCCCGAGGCGATCCGCAGCCCGCGTCCCGCCGCAACCCCCGCGCTTGTCACCACCACAAAGGCCGCCGCATCCGCCGCAACGGCGGTATTCGCCGCGGTGATCGAGCCGGAAAGGGGGGCCGCGCGCTGCGCCAGCGCAAGGTTCAAAACCCGGGTAAAACCATCGCGCCCCTGCCCAAGGATCGGCACGATTTCCGCCGCCATCCGGCCTTGGGCGGCCATGGCGCGCGCATGGCTGCGCACCGCAAAATGGTCCTGATCATTGCGCGAAATGCCCAAACGCCGCGCCAGCGCCGCCGCCGCCTCGGTCACATCAACCTCGCGGTCGGGCCAAGGGGTAAAGGGCGGCTGATCATAGGGTTTGGCATGCCCGCCCTTTGGATCGGTGGCCAGCCGGATCGGGCGGCGGGAATAACTTTCAACTCCGCCCGCAATCACCACCTGCGCCGCGCCGCTTTGCACCATCGCCCGCGCGATCAGCAGCGCGTCCAGCCCGCCCACGCATTGCCGGTCAGTTGACAGCCCGGCAACACGGGCCGGCAGCCCCGCCGCCAGCGCGACGCGGCGCGCCGGATTGCCGCCTGCACCCAGCGCGTTTGAACAGACCACCTCGTCGACATCATCGACACCAAGCCCCGCATCGGCCAAAATCGCCGCAATCAACGGCGCTGCCATCTCTTCAATCGACAGCCGCGCAAAAGCCGCGCCGCGCGGCATCACGGCACTGCGCCGCGCCGCGATCACATGCGCGCTCATGGCGCGGCCCCTTGGTCAAGCGCACGCAGATCGGTCTTGCCCGAGGCGAGGCAGGGCCAGTCTTGCCGCCATATCAGCGCCTTGGGCGCCTTCAGCGGTCCCAGATGCGCGCGCAGGGCTCGCATAATCGCCGCCTCCTGCGCGCGGTCCCCCATCAGATGCGCCACCAGATGCACCCCGCGCAGCGCATCCGGGCGCGGCAGAACCGCCGCCCGTCTGACCCCCGGCAGGCTCTGCAAAAACGCCTCGATCTCTTCGGGGAAAACGTTCTGATCGGCCACCGTCACCATCCGCCCGGCCCGCCCCGACAGATACAGAAACCTCCCCTCCATCCACCCCATGTCGCCCGCCCAAAGCCAACCGTCCTGCCACCGCGCGCCGCCTGCATCCGCCCCGCTGTAACCCGCGAACACAAAAGGCGAGCGCACCCAAACCTCGCCCCCCCCCGCCTCGGCGTTCCGAATTTCGATCTGCACCCGAGGATAGGCTTGCCCAACCGAAGCGGACGGATCACCGGGCACGGCAAGGCTGACAAAACTCGTCTCCGCCGCGCCGTAAAACTCGTAGATCTGTGCTTTTGGCGCGATCGTGCCAAGCGCGGCCCGCAGGCCGTCATCCAGCTTTGATCCGCCAATCACGATCACCCGCAAATCCGGCAGCCCGGTGCCGCCCGCCTCGACCAGCCGCCGCAGTTGCGCGGGCGCAGCATAAATCACCTCGGTGCCGCTGTCGTGCAACAGCCTGCGCTGCCGGTCCGGACGGACCGCGCCCAAGGCCGACAGGTCCGCCCCCAGATGCAGCGCCTCGACCGCGCCATACAGCGCCAATGACTGCTCCATCCCCCCCAAAACCGCCACCCGAACCCCCGGCCCGATCCCGAAAAGCCCCGCATTCACCGCAAAACTCGCGGTCCACGATGCCATGGTCCGCCGGATATGCCGGGGCTGGCCCAACGAGCCCGAGGTCAGGGTTTCAAATTCGCCCGGCCCCGCCAAAACCGGCCCCGCGCCGCCAATGCGAAAAGGGCAGCCCGGCGCGGCCAATGCCTGCAACAGATCGCTCAGATCGCCCTGAACCACCGCCGCCCCGCGCGCCATCTGGAATGCGTCCATCACCTGGCCCCAATTATCCCCGCAGGAGGCCCCGGCCGCCAAAAGGCGAACCCCGCCATGGCCTCAAGCGTTCAAAAGGCTCGCCGCCCGGCGCAGCGCCAAAAGGTAACCCTCGGTGCCGCAGCCCGCAATCACGCCATCTGCCCGCGACGAGACGAAGGAATGATGCCGAAACGCCTCGCGCTTGTGAATGTTCGAGATGTGAACCTCGATCACCACGCCGTCAAACGTGTTCAGCGCGTCCAAAATCGCCACCGAAGTATGCGAATAGGCCCCCGGATTGATCACGATTGCGCCCGATATGCCCCGCGCCGCATGGATCATCTCCACCAGCGCGCCCTCGTGGTTTGACTGCTGCGCGCTCAAGTCCAACCCCAACTTGTCCGCCAAAGCGCTGCAGCGCGCTTCCACATGGCTCAGCGTCTCGGCCCCATAAATCTCGGGCTGACGCAGGCCAAGCAGGTTAAGATTCGGGCCGTTCAAAAGGGTGACATGTTTGCGCACGGATCAGGCTTTCCAAAGGGCGGTCTGCCAAAGCTTAACCGCAACGCGCGCAAAGGAAAAGAAAAGACGCGCCCCCGGGACAGGAGGCGCGCCATCAAGATCGCGCAACTTGGGGACAATCACCAGGGAGCGGCGACGTCACGCGACCTTTTCAAGCTGAACCTGCGGCGCAATGCCAAGCGCGCGGGTCACTTCGCGCGTCAGGCCGGGCCGGTTCAGCGTGTAGAAATGCAAATCATCTACCCCGCCTTGGATAAGCTTGTCGCAAAGCGCGGTGCACTGTGCCAGCGCGAGCAATTCCTCACGCCCATCGCGGGCGGCGGTGGCAAAGGCCTCGTCCAGCTTTGGCGGCACCTTTGTTCCGCAGCGTACTGCGAATTTCTTCGCTCCGGCCCAGTTCTGGATCGGCAGGATGCCCGGAATGATCGGCGCGGTGATGCCGATTTTCGCGCAGATGTCCCGAAAGCGGAAAAACGTATCGGCGTCAAAAAAGAACTGGGTGATGGCGCTGGAGGCGCCTGCGTCCAGCTTGGCCTTCAGCCAGTGCGCGTCGGCATAGATATCGCCCGCATCGGGGTGCGGTTCGGGATAAGCGCCGACGCGGATCTTGAATTTCCCGGTCTTTGCAAGCGCTTCGACCAGCTCAACCGAGCTTGCGAACCCGTCGGGATGCGCAACAAACCGCTCCGCCCCTTTCGGCGCATCACCGCGCAGCGCTACGATTTCCCGCACGCCCGCCGCTGCGTAAGCTTCGGCAATCTGCATCGTTTCGGCCCGCGACGCGTCCACGCAAGTCAGATGTGCCGCCACGTTCAGCCCGTAATTGCGATGGATGGTGCCCACCGCGTCATGCGTCAGCTTCCGAGTCGTCCCGCCCGCGCCATAGGTCACCGACACGAATTGCGGGTCCAGCGGCGCCAGCGCCTGCACCGTTTCAAACAGCTTGAACGAGGCATCAAGCGTTTGCGGCGGGAAGAATTCGAACGAAATGCGCGGGGCAGTCTTGGGCGCGGTCATGTCAGTCTCCTATCACTTGCCTCCTTATCGCAGTCTTGCTAACGTGAATCCAATTCATATAATTCACGATCATCATGAGGATCATCGTATGTATATCGAGCTGCGACACCTGCGCACCATCCGCGCCATCCATCAGGCGGGCGGCCTTGCCCGCGCTGCCGATACGATGAACATGACCCAATCCGCCCTGTCGCATCAGGTCGCTGGGTTGGAGGATCAGGTCGGGATGGAGCTGTTTGTGCGCCGCTCCAAACCGATGACCCTGTCTTCTGCGGGCATCCGGCTTTTGCGCATTGCCGACCGGATTTTGCCCGAAATCGCCGCGCTGGAGGAAGAGTTTCAGGCGCTGCGGTCGGGCAAAACCGGCCGTCTGCACATCGCGATCCAATGTCATGCCTGCTTTGACTGGCTGTTCCCCGTGCTTGAACTTTTCCGTCACGCCTGGCCCGAAGTCGATGTCGATATCCGCGCCGGCCTTGCCTTTGACAGCTTTCCCGCCCTGCTGCGCGAAGAGGTGGATCTGGTGATCTCGTCCAACCCCGAACCCCTGCCCGGCCTGACTTTTCACCCGCTGTTCGACTATCAACCCACCTTCGTCGCTTCGGCGCAAAACCCCCTCGCCGCCAAAACGATGATCGAGGCCGAGGATTTCCGTGACCAGACCCTGATCACCTATCCCGTCCC
>JANNBM010000005.1:0-9655 GCA_031385445.1 Paracoccaceae bacterium
ATCGTCACCCTAGGCATCCTGCCATTTCGGCGCGCGCTTGGCGATGAAGGCGCCGATGCCCTCTTCGGCGTCGCGGGTCAGCATGTTTTCCACCATCACCTTCGATGCATAGTCATAGGCCTGCACAAGCCCCATTTCGCGCTGTTGATAAAAGGCGCGTTTGCCGGTGGCCAGCGTCAGGCTGGATTTCGACGCAATCTTGCGGGCCAGATCCATGGTTACGGCGCGCAGGGCTTGCGGTGCGGCAACCCGGTTGATCAACCCGATTTCGGCGGCGCGGGTCGCACTGGTCATATCGCCGGTCAACAGCATTTCCATTGCATGCTTGGCCGCCATATTGCGCGACAGCGCGACCATCGGCGTCGAACAAAACAGCCCGATATGCACCCCGGGCGTGCTGAACTGCGCGGAGTCCGCGGCAACGGCAAGATCGCAGCTTGCGACCAGTTGGCAACCTGCGGCGGTGGCAACCCCGGTCACTTCGGCAATCACCGGTTTGGGGCAGGCTATGATCGCCTGCATCACGCCGGTGCAAAGCGACATCACATGGGTGAAATATGCGCGCCCAAGGTCCGGCCCAGCCAGGCCCGCCGTCATTTCCTTCAGGTCATGTCCGGCACAAAAGGCCGGCCCATGCGCGGCCAGCACCACAACCCGCACCGCAGCATCAGTCGCCGCCCCGGCAAAGCCGGCGCCCAGCCGGGCCAGCATTGCCTCGGACAGGGCGTTGCGGCGGCCAATGTCGTTCAGCGTCAGACGCAGGATGCCGTTTTCATCCATTTCGCTCAGCAAAATGTCGGTGGCGGAATTGGTCATGCGGCTGGTCCCTTCACTCGGCCTGAAGGATGTTGATTTCGACGCTTTCGGCCAGAGTATTGGCGATAAAGCAATAACGGTGGGCGCGGTCCTGCATCTGGGCCAGCTTTGCAGGATCAACTGTGAAACCGGCATCAAAAGCCACGACCGGATGCAGGTCGATCCGTGTGACTGACATCTGCCCTTTTGGGTTCTTGCCCAGATGGGCAACCGCATGATCCTGAAAACTTGTCACCGGCCAATCCGCCTTGGAGGCCAGCGCCAGAAAGGTCATCATGTGGCACGACGACAGGGCAGCGGCCAGCGCCTGTTCCGGATTGGTATGGCCCGCGTCACCGCCCCAATCGGGGGCGGCATCCACCTGCACTGTATAGCGGTCATTGTAGCGCACCGTGTGGGCGTTCGAGAATCTGCCCGCGCGCAACTCGGGTTCCGCGCGTTGCCAGTGCAGGTCGATGGACAATTCGGACATTTTTTGGCCTTTCAGGGTCAGTCGGCAGCGGTGATTTTCTTTTTCGGGTCAAAGAACGGCTTTTCCACCACCGTTGCCCTGGCTGGGCCTGATGCGGTCTGAACCTCCAGCAAGGTCCCAATCGCGGCACAATCCGCGGAAACCATGGCGAGCGCGATGTTTTGCTGGAGCCGAGGCGAGTAGATGGCCGAAGTGACCTTGCCCACGGTCTTTCCTGCCGCACGGATCGGCCAGAAGGTGGTGTTCGGCCCGGTCAGTGGTGCGCAATCAATCCGCAGACCGACCTGCATGCGGCTGACGCCCGCTGCTTGAATGCGGCGCAAGGCGGCTTTGCCAATGAACTCTGCCTCGATCTGCAGGTTGACAAGGCGGTCCAGCCCCAATTCGTACGGGTTGGTGTTGATGTCGGCATCGGCGTGATAGGACAGCATTCCACCTTCGATCCGGCGGATCGACGAGGTATGGCCGGGCTTCAGACCAAGCGGCGCACCTGCCGCCATGATCTTTTCCCACAGATCATCCCCCCGCGACGAGTCTTGAAGGTATAACTCATACCCCAACTCGCTTGACCAACCCGTGCGCGACACAATCAGCGCAATGCCGTCCAGTTCAACCCTGCGCAGCCAGTAATAGCGCAGATCCAGAATGCTGTCGCCAAACAGCGCCCGCATCACCTCGCCCGATTTAGGGCCCTGCAATTGCAGCGGTGAGACATCAGGTTCGCGGATCGTCACATCCAGCCCCGAATGCACGGCAACGCCCTGCGCCCAGAGAAGGATGTCGCTATCGGCCAGCGAGATCCAGAAGTGATTTTCCGCCAGACGCAGCAGGATCGGGTCATTCAGAATGCACCCCTCGGCATTGGTGATCAGCACATATTTGCACTGCCCGACAGCCAGACCTGACAGATCGCGCGGCGTCAGCATCTGGGCGAATTTTGCGGCATCTGGCCCGGTGATTTCCACCTGCCGTTCAACCGCGACATCGCACAGGATCGCATCGTTCACGAGGTTCCAGAAGTTCTGCTCGGGGTCGCCAAAGTCGCGCGGGATATACATGTGGTTGTAGACGGAAAACCCTGTCGCACCCCAGCGAACTGTCGCGTCAAAATAAGGAGATTTGCGGATCTGCGTGCCGAAACCGAAATTCGCGGTGTTTGCCATGATGTTTCCCTTCCTTGGCGCGGATATCGGCACGCCGTTCAACCTGCTGTTCAAGCTTGGGTTTTAACGCAAGCCAAGCTGCGCATTCGGGCCGATATAGGCGGGCAAAGCGAACAAACGGGCTGCTTTTTGTCGAAACGGCGGCCCGTTTGGGCCTCGAAGGCCGCTCTGAAGTTTCAGCCCGGTCGGTCTTGACCCGCTGCCAGCCGCGCAAGGTTGGGTTGAACCGATTTGATTTCTCTGGTCACGATATAGGTCATATAGCGATCAATCCCCAGTTCTGCCGCCAGCAACCCCTCGATCAGTACCTGAAACGCGGGCAGATTGGTGGTCACAACCGTCATGACATAATCCATGCCGCCGCCCGTCGCGATGCAATCGGTGATCTCGTCAAGCTGGCGAATGTGATCTTCAAACCGCTCAAAATCCGTCTTGCGATGGCTTTTCAGCGAAACCGTCACGACGACCTTGGCCAGGTCAACGATTTGGCTGACCGCGACATCCGCATGATACCCGCGGATCAGGCCCGCCTTTTTCAACTTTGCAAAACGCGCCCAGCACGGAGTGGGCGACAGGCTGACAAGCGCCGCCAGTTTGGATTTGCTAAGTTGCCCATGTTGCTGCAGCGCACACAGGATGCGGATATCAGCGGCGTCCAAAGGGGTCTTTCTCATGGTTTCACAGCTTTCATCCGGCAGTCCCCAAGCGGCGTGTCGGATAAAAGACAAAGCGCGCTCTGGGGTGAGGGTCAAGCCTTTGATGCAAGACCACGGCCGCACCGGATTTCAGCCACCCCGGGGCTGTACTGACGGTTTTTGAGAGGTGTTCGGCGCGCTCCTGACCTTTGGGGCGGTGGTTTGCCTAGCGGCAGACCAACAGGGGCGGTAAAAAGGAGCGACGTCACCAAACAACCGGCAGCATCAGTTGACGAAGCCCCGACCGGGATATGGCACTGCCAACGCCGCCAGCTTGCCAATCTCGGTCGGCCAAGCTGGCGCCGGGTGAAAGGGAAAGGGGAAAATGATATTCCCCAATCTCTTACCTGCTGACCCCTGTTTCGTTCTCCGAAAGCCAGTTCGCAATGCCGCTGGCAACATCATCCGAGTCAGGCGCGGCAATCAACCAATGGCTGCGGCCCGGAAAGTCCAGCTTGGCGACGGGGCGCATTGAGCGTTGGTGCCGCCGAAACATTGCCGCAACCATCGACGGCGTGCAGGTCAGATCGGCACCGCCCGAGATCAGCAGCAAAGGCGCACGGTTCGGGTTGGCAAAGTTCAACCCGTTGCCAAGGCCAAGTGCCGCCTGAAAATAGATGCGCCCGGGGGCCTGAACGATGTGGGCGTCATAAGCTGCGCGCATCGCGTCCGGGGCCAGACCATTGGCGAAGGTTTCGCTGAAATTCTTGAACGACATGGTGTGCAGCTTGCGCCAACCCGCCCATGACAGCAGCACCGGCGCCGCAGATTTGATCGCATTCCAGCTTGGCAGCACGCCGCGCGGCGGGCCGGGGTCAATCGCCACGCCCAGTTGCCCCAAGCCACGATCCAGCAAAAGCTGCACGATCAGGCCGCCAAACGAATGGCCAATCAGGATGGGCGGCTCGGCCATTTTCTGGATGATCGCGGCATAATGGTCGACCAGCTTCTTGATGGTCATATCCGAAAATGCCGGATCGACACGGCGCTTCAACGCCGCTACCGGCTGATCCAGATAGGGCCAGGACGGCGCAACACAGGTATATCCCCGCGCTTCGAAATAGGTTCTGAAGGGTGTCCAGCTTTCGGGCGTCACCCAGGCTCCGTGAACAAACATGATGGTTTTCGGCATTTTGATCCCTCTGTGCAGATCAGATATTGCCTTGTCGCGCACGGGGATTAAAGTCGGTTACGTCCTGTTTTTTGTGCTGAAAGTCCCGAAACCATGCCCGAACCGTCCGCCACCCACGCGCTTGGCCAGGATTCCTTTTCCAAGGTGCTGGACATGCTGCGGCTGTGCGGCAGGTCCGTTGCCACCGGTGTGCTGGGCGGCAGGGTTGACTATGCCGAAAGCAGACCCTGCATCTATGTCTTGCAGCAAGGTGCTGTCGATCTGCTTTGCGGCGGCGCGAAGACACGGGTTCGCTCGGGGGATGTCGTCTTGATGGTGCGCGGGGTGCCGCATCAATTGGCCAATGCCGGCGGCGATCAGGCCCAGTTCATCCGGGGTGAGTTTGATTTCGACAGCATCCTTGCCGCGCGGTTTCTGGGCGCGCTTCCGGACGTCATCTTGTTGCAACGACCGGGGCACCAAAGCCATGAATGGGTGGATGTGTGTTGCGCCTTCATGGCCTTCGAGGCGGCGCATGGCGATGCAGGCTCGACCGCGATGATTTCGCGGCTGCTGGATTTGCTGTTCATCCGAACCCTGCGCAGTTGGGCAAGCGCGTCTGCCTTGGGTCAAGGCTGGGTTTCATCAGCCGCTGACCCGCGCATCGGCCGCGTTTTGGCGGCTATTCAGGATGATCCGTCCCAAAGCTGGAGCCTGACCGCGTTTGCGGGCATTGCAGGCATGTCGCGAACCGCCTTTGCCAGCCGTTTTTTGCAGGTGATCGGGCAAAGTCCGATTGCCTATCTGAATGCATGGCGGCTTGACCTTGCGGCGGATTTGCTGCGCGGGCAAAGCCGTTCCATCAGCGCGCTGATCGCGGATGTTGGCTATACGTCAGAATCCGCCTTTGGCAGAGCCTTCAAATTGCACCATGGAAAATCGCCGCTGCAATGGCGGCGGCAAGCAAAAACCTGAGACGTTCCACCCCGGATGGTCACATCGCCGACTTGTCCGCTTGTCGTCATTCGTCCAAAGCCGCCGTTCGGGATGAACGCCGGGTCGCCCGGGGGCTTTGCATGAAAGAACACGACCGGCGGGATCGAGGTGGCAAGGGTGGTGATGAACAGCAATCCGGTCAGCCGTTGCATCCGGCCGTGGAAATCGTGCGGCGGTGCGCCGCCCGCTGATTGCCGTGGCCCGAAGGCGAGGGCCGCAAAAATGCGACGGGCGGCCGAAGCCAGCGAGATCTCGGGCGTCACCTTGAGCCTGCTGAAATGGTCTGGACATTCCCTTTGATGACAGCTTTTTACCTGCTGCGGAGGGCGCGTTTTATGCCCGCAATCAATGCGTCAGACGCCGCACAGGCAGCTGGTAAAAAATCCCGGTCAGCCGCGCTTGGTGCTGCAGACCGACCGCAAACAGGTCCGCAACCAGCGATGTGCCAGATCGCCATCCATGCGGGGATGCCACACCATTGACAAGGTAAAGGCGGCAATCTCGACCGGCAGGGCAAAGCTATACATGCCTCGGAGCAGCCCTTCGGTGTGGCGTTCGGGCACCGTGGCGACAAGCTGGGTGTCGCGCGCCAGGGCAAGGGCCGCCGAGAATCCGTTGACGACCGTGGCAATGCGCCGTTCCAGCCCGGCCACACGCATGGCCTCGTCGATGTCGCAGCTGTGCAATCCGCGCCGCAGCACCATCACATGTCTGCAGGCCGCGAAACGTTCGGCGGTGATCGCGCCCTGCGCAAGACCGTGATCCGGGCGCACGGCCCCAACCCATCGATCGTCAAACAGGGGCATTGCGCGCATCTCGGGGGCGGTTTGCGCGTCGATCACCCCGGTTTCAAGATCGACCTCACCTTCCCGCAACGGCGCGCTGTCTTTGTCGGGCTTGGTCACAAACTGCAAGATCACGCCGGGTGCCTGGGCTTGGACCAGCCCCAACAGATGCGGGCCGAAGGTTTCAACGAAGCCTTCGCTGGTCCGCAGGGTAAATCGCCGCTGCAAGGTGCCAAGATCAAGCGTGTCGGCCGGGCGCAGCAAGGCATTTGCCGCCTCGACCAAGACGCCCACTTGCGCGCGCAGGTCGATCGCGCGCGGCGTCAGCACCAGCCCGCGTCCTGCCCGCACCAGCAGCGGATCGGCCGTGACCTCGCGCAGGCGGGCCAATGTCCGGCTCTTCGCCGAACGGCTCAGTTGCATGCGACGTGCAGCGCCCGCCACGCTGCCTTCGGCCAACAGAACGTCCAAGGCGAGGAGCAGGTTCAGGTCCGGCATTGGCGGCTTCCAGATATGGCGTCTGGTGCACGGATAAAGTGCGATTGGTGCGCGTTTCGCGATATGGCACAGGGCGTTATCTGACAAGCATCCTCAAACTAGGGGTTTCAAATGCCTGCCCGTCTTGCCCCCGCCCTGTTCGGATTTATCCTTTTTGGTTTCATGTCATTTGCCGTCTGCGGCATGGCAATGCGGCGCAATGCGGGGCCGGTCGAGGGCTTCGTCGGGCTTTGGGTCAACGCCGGGCTGCTACTGCCGAAGGGTCTGGCCGGTGCGGCGGCCAAAATGGCGGTGACCAAGATGATCGAACGCGGTTGGCTGCAGGAGGTCGACGCCAATTTGCGCCGGGGCGAACCGCTTTGGCGCGAAACCGGCGACGGCCATGGCACAACGCTGGTGGTCACCGACGCGGGCCTGCTGGCCATCGGGATCGAGCCAGTGGTGGTGAAGACCGTTGTTGCGATCCACGAGGATACCGCGAAGGTACCAGCATCGAAGCCGCCCACGAAACGGACCGGAACTAAGCAGGCGCAGATCATCGCTATGTTACAGCGCCCTGAAGGCGCAACCATTGACGAGATCGTTGCTGCGACGGCATGGCAGGCTCACTCGGCCCGCGGAGTGATCTCGGGAGTGCTGAAGAAAAAGCTGGGCTTGGTGGTCAGTTCGACCAAGGAAGATGGCAGGGGGACGGTCTATCGGATTGCCTGATGACGAAAGTAGCCCACAGCGCTGGAACCTTCGGTTTGTTTTTGTGTCTGGTTTCAGAAAGTTGCCTCGCATAACTTACTCATAGAGAAGCAACGTTCACGGAGAACCTGATGCCAAATCTGCATTGGTTTGGAACCGAAATTGACAACAAGAACATACTTTCCGATGTTCTTTTGATGCCGGAGATACAGATTTTCGAGCTGTCTTCTCCAATGGGAGAGAACATTCGGACTTTTGA
The DNA here is from genome assembly GCA_031385445.1 of Paracoccaceae bacterium. Lineage (GTDB taxonomy): Bacteria > Pseudomonadota > Alphaproteobacteria > Rhodobacterales > Rhodobacteraceae > CAIYZT01. The sequence continues at coordinate 7,486 of JANNBM010000005.1, forward strand.
CACAACCGAACAGATAATCGCAGAATTTCAGAAGCCGTATGAAAACGGTGAGGACCGTCGGGCGCTCAATTTGAACTTTTGGGTGATTGGCTCGGGGCCGAAACCCACTATCGAGCGCGTCAGTCTAAACCCCGAAAGTTGCAATGGTCATACATGGCGCGAGCGGAGTGGAGCGGTTGGCTTCGTGCAATTCTACATCGAACGCCAGTCGGGTCGGAAACTGATGCATTCGCGCACAAACACGGTGTCCGAAGCGCGAATGGGTGCAGTAGAAGGCCATCACACTGGTCATGATGGGGTCATCTGGAATGTGCAAATTGCAAACCGAGCATCGAATAAAATCAACCGCTTGATACGAAAAAAAGCGGTCGCGAAAATCGGTTCGATGGTTGTGCTACCAGACGCAGCACGCTTTTGGGAAACCGGAGGCTGTCTCGGATACTGTTCGAAGTCTTTAAATCCTGAAAGGTATGTTCCTTTGACTTGAATTGCTGTCCTTCGCTTTCAAAGGACGGACAGTAGAAAAGCCTGTGTGGCAAACACGGGCAGCAACGCACGCTTGCATTTAACCGGAGCGATAATGGCCATCTTTCCTGTCGCCAACTCCCACCGCCGCACGGCCACGTCGCAATAGGCCGGGTCCAGTTCCATCGCGAAACAGCGCCGCCCAGCGCGTTCGGCGGCGACGATCTGCGTGCCCGAACCGCAGAAGGGTTCATAGATCAGGTCGCCTGGATCGCTGAATGCTGTCAGGACTGCCTCGACCAGCGCCAACGGAAACACCGCTGGATGCGATCCGGCAGCGCCCAGCCCGCCCTTTTGGCGCATGATGCGGAACACAGAGTCTGGAATACGATGGCTCTGGATCGCATTGCCGGTGCCCGTCTTGGCGTGGACGGTGCCGTCGGCCCCGCGCGGACCACCGCCGCCCAAAGTTTCGCCCGCGTGCTTGGATGGGACTGTCTTGTGCGGTTTGTGCGGTGCGCGGTTGAAATGGAAAATGAACTCGTGCGACGGAGCCAGGCGGCCGTTCCAGTCGCCCGGCAGGCCTGGACCCTGATCCCACACATACCAGCCAAACCGCCGCCAGCCAGAAGTGCGCATCCATTTGACCCATCCTTCCCAATAGGGCTGCCATTCGCTGTCGCGATGCACGAGGCCGAGGTTGACCAGAACCTGCGCGTCGCCCGCGACCGGGGCGATGGTGAAGACGCCCTGCATCAGCGCATCCCAATCGCCGACCTTTTCCTTGGCTGCGCCGTAGTCGCGCTGCTGGGCGTAAGGTGGCGCGGTGAACATCAGCGTGGCGTTTTCGCCCAGCATCAGCGCGGCCACTGCGGTCGGATCGGTTGCATCGCCACAGCAGAGCCGGTGCTTGCCCAGCGCCCAGATATCACCGGGGCGGGTGATCGGCTCAGCGGGCGGGTCGGGGATGGCATCAGCCGCGTCGTCGGAAATCGCCGGGCTGTCGTCAGCATCGGCCAACAGCGCGTCCAGTTCATCTTCAGGGATCCCGATTAGCCCGAGGTCGAAATCCTCGGCCAGCAGCGCCTGCAATTCCTGCAGCAACAGGGCATCGTCCCAGCCGCCCAGCTCGGTTAGCTTGTTGTCGGCGATCCGGTAAGCCCGGCGCTGCGCTTCTGTCAGATGGCCCAACACGATGACCGGCATTTCGGCCAACCCAAGATGTGCCGCCGCCAGGATGCGACCGTGGCCAGCGATCAACTCGCCATCGTCGGCGACCAGCACCGGAACCGTCCAGCCAAACTCGGCCATGCTGGCGGAGATCTTGGCCACCTGATTGGCGTTGTGGGTTTTGGCGTTGCGCGCGTATGGCTTCAACTGGGCAAGCGGCCAGTATTCGATCTGCTTTGGCGAGAGGTGCGCGTTCATTCCGCGAGCCTCTTGGCCTTCAGTTCGGCAAAGGTCTCGCCGGTGTCAGCCAGCACGGCATTTGCGCCGGTGAACTGCTGCCAGCGCTCGATGGCCACATCGACGTAAGCCGGGTTCAATTCGATCCCGAAGCACACCCGCCCGGTGGTTTCCGCCGCGATCAGCGTGGTGCCGGATCCCATGAACGGCTCATATACCGCTTGACCGGGGCTGGAATTGTTCAAGATCGGGCGGCGCATGCATTCCACCGGTTTCTGGGTGCCATGCACCGTGGCGG
>JANNBM010000029.1:0-107421 GCA_031385445.1 Paracoccaceae bacterium
CGCAACAAGCCGTGCCATCGCACGGTCCCGGATGTCCATAGATAGGGGTTTTGTCATGGAAGCTGGCCTCCAGACCCAGCTTCCATGTTGAATCAGAAATTACCACCAGTGGGAATCCCCAGATTCACCCAATGGTCATCCTGCTCTAATATATAAAACGAGATGTCGTCAAAAGCGACATCGCGCGACATCTTGCGGGACCGGCCGTTTTTTTGGCGTTGCTCGGGGCCGCTCAGCCCTTGAGCTTTTCTTCCAGCACCGCAAGGCGGGCGGCCAGGGCCGTGTTCTCTTCGCGCGCCTTCTGGGCCATGGTCCGGACGGCGTCGAACTCCTCGCGGGTCACGAAATCGCGGTCAGCCATCCAGCGGTCGATGAAGCCCTTCATCGCCGTCTCGGCCTCGGTCTTGGCCCCTTGCGCCACGCCCATCGCGTTGCTCATCAACTTGGACATGTCGTCGAAAATCTTGTTTCCGGGTTGCATCGGCGTCTCCTTTTGCTGTGTCCTATATGGACTGGGCACCCACCCAGAACAAGGCGTGCTGCACGGCGCCGCCCGCCTTTGCCGCGCCTTCGGTATCCCGGCGGTTGACTTCCCCAGCCCCCCGGCGGAAAACCGCTGCAAACGCACCTCGGGGGCTGCCAAGCTAATGTCCTACATTCCCTTTCCGCCCCTCTCGCCCGAGATTTTCGCGGTTGACCTTTTTGGGTTTCATCTGGCGCTTCGGTGGTATGCGCTGGCCTATATCGTCGGTCTGCTTGTGGGGTGGAAGCTGATTGCCCGCGCCCTGCGCACCGCGCGTTTGTGGCGCGCAAGCCCCCCGATGACCGAGGTTCAGCTGGAAAGCCTGTTCACATGGGTGATCATCGGGGTCATCCTTGGCGGCAGGTTTGGCTATGTGCTGTTTTACCAACTGTCTGATTTCATGGTCGAACCAAGCCGGATCGTCCGCGTTTGGGAAGGCGGAATGTCGTTTCACGGCGGCTTTGCCGGGGTCGTCATCGCCGGGCTGATTTTCTGCCGCCGCAACGCGATCCCGGCGCTGACCACGGGCGACCTGTTTGCCATGGTCGCGCCCATCGGCATCGGCCTTGGCCGGATTGCGAATTTCATCAACGCCGAGCTGTGGGGCCGCCCGACCGACCTGCCTTGGGGCGTGGCATTTCCCGGCGAAGCGGCGCAAACCTGCGCGGGCGTTCTGACGATCTGCGCCCGCCATCCCAGCCAGATTTACGAAGCATTGCTGGAGGGGCTGGTGCTTGGCCTTGCCCTCGCATGGCTGATCTGGCGGCGGCGCTGGCTTGATTATCCGGGCCGCGCCATGGGGTTTTTCATCGCCTTTTATGGCACCGCGCGCTGTGCCGTTGAATTCGTCCGCCAGCCCGATCTGCAGTTCGTCACACCCGGAAACCCGCTTGGCCTTGCGTGGCAAATCGGCGGCTTTGGGCTGACGCAAGGGCAGGCGCTGTCGCTGCCGATGATCGTGGTGGGGCTTTGGTTCTTGCTGCGCGCAAAGCCTGCATGACACCGCTCGCAGGCATTTTGATCCGCCAGATTGCCGCCACCGGGCCGATCACGGTGGCGGATTATATGCACGAATGCCTTTTGCACCCCGAACACGGCTATTACGCCACACGCGATCCTTTTGGCAGCGCGGGCGATTTCACCACCGCCCCGGAAATCAGCCAGATGTTCGGCGAGCTTTTGGGCCTGTGCCTTGCGCAGGCCTGGATGGATCAGGGCCGCCCCGCCGCCTTTACCCTTGCCGAACTTGGCCCCGGCCGCGGCACCCTGATGGCCGATGTTCTGCGCGCCGCGGGCGGCGTGCCGGGGTTTCACGCCGCCGCCGATGTGCTGATGATCGAAGCCTCGCCTGTGTTGAAAGCAATGCAAGCCAAAACACTTGCGCCCCATAGGGCCCGCTGGGCCACCGATGCCGCAGACCTGCCTGACCAGCCGCTGTTCCTGCTCGCCAACGAGTTTTTCGATGCCCTGCCAATCCGGCAATTCGAACGGGACGTTTCAGGCTGGCGCGAGCGGCTTGTGGGGGCGCGCGCGGGGCAGCTGGCCTTTACTTTGGCCCCGCCAGTTGCGCCTGACGCCCTTGGTCCCCGATTTCAGGATGATCCTGTTGGAACCGTGGTCGAGATTTGCCCCAAGGCGATCAGCATCGCCGCCACGATTGGCCAAAAACTGCGCCAATCCGGCGGCGCGGCGATCTTTGTGGATTACGGCGGCTGGCGGTCCAGGGGCGATACGCTGCAGGCGGTCAGGGCGCATCAACCCGACGGCGTTGTGAACAATCCGGGGCTGGCTGATCTGACCGCGCATGTCGATTTCGAAGCCATCGCTGTGGCTATGGGAGCGCCGCGTACCGGGTTGACCGAGCAAGGCAGCCTCTTGGCCCGCCTGGGCATCGCGCCCCGTGCCGCGCGGCTGGCACAAAATCTAAGCGGCGCGGCTCTGGAAAACCATCTTGCCGCAACTCATCGCTTGACCGCCCCGTCAGAAATGGGTTCGCTGTTCAAAGCGATCGCCTTTCACGGCCCGAACACCCCGCCCCCCCCCGGTTTTGACCCTGCCCATGCTTGAAATCATCACCTCGGTCCATCTGCCCGCGCGCCACGGGTTTTTCACCCGAAAGGGTGGGGCCTCTTCCGGGATATTCACCGGGCTGAACTGCGGTGCGGGATCGTCCGATCAACGCGAGATTGTCGAGATCAACCGAACCCGCGTGGCTGGCGCATTGGAGGTGCCCCTGTCCAATCTGGTGACGGTTCATCAGGTGCATTCGCCGCTGGCCGTGCCCATCAGCGCGCCGTTGTCCCAGCCCGTGCCAGCCGACGCCATGGTCAGCGCCATCCCGGGCATCGCCTTGGGCATCCTGACCGCCGATTGCCAGCCCGTGCTGTTTTGCGACCCCACAGCGCAGGTGATCGGGGCCGCCCATGCCGGGTGGCGCGGCGCCAAGGACGGCGTGCTGGAGGCAACGGTGGACGCAATGGAAGCCTTGGGCGCCAATCGCGCCGCGATCCGCGCGGTGATCGGGCCGTGCATTTCGCAGGCCGCCTATGAAGTGGGCGCAGAATTCTTTGAAACCTTCACCCTTGACGACCGGGCAGCCGCGCGCTTTTTCGCGCCGGGCCTTTTGGGAAAATACCTGTTTGACCTGCCCGCTTACGGGCTTTGGCGCCTTGCCAATGCGGGGGTTGGCCATGCCGAATGGACCGGCCACTGCACCTATGGCGACGCCGAGCGGTTCTATTCCTTTCGTCGCACCACCCATGCCGGCGAAGCCGACTATGGCCGCCTGATTTCGGTGATCCGACTTTAGACCCACCTGTGGTTGCAAAACTCGTCTTTTCCGGGTTTCGGCCCGATTTGCACGCAAAATTGCCATAATTTTTAGCGGTTTCAACGGGGGTTTTGCCTGCGCCATCACACTAAAGTGTTATATATCAGCAGGTTAACTGTTTCTACGAACCTGCCACAATTGCACCGGGCGCGCGGCGAAATGTCACAATTAACCCTGAAATGGTCAAATACATGCCTGAAACGGCGGGCATTGTTTCCAATACCAGATCAAGCCAGAACGGGACCGGATCATGAAAAAACAACCACGCTGGATGAAGACCGCCATCACCTCTGCAGCCGATTGCCAGACCGTGATGCCGTTTCAACGCGGCGCCAAATCAATGCCCGCAGCGCTGAAACCCGCAGCCGCCCCGCGCCTCGCAATCGCGGCGCGCTAGGTTCAGGCACCCTTTGCCAAACGCGCTTCGAGCACGTCAAAGGACAGCCCCGGCTCGTCCTTGGCGCAGCGGATCACCAATGACGTTTTGACCGAGGCCACGTTATCAGCCTTCAGCAGCTGCTCGGTCAAAAAGTTCTGAAAGCTGGACAAATCGGGCGCGATACATTTCAAAATGAAATCGATCTCGCCGTTCAGCATGTGACATTCACGAACCAGCGGCCAGGCGCGGCACAGGTTTTCAAAGATCGAAAGATCGGCCTCAGCCTGCGAGCGCAAGCGCACCATCGCAAAAACCTGCACCTCAAATCCCAACTCGCGTGCATCAATGTCGGCATGATAACCACGGATGAACCCCGCCTCTTCCAGCGTGCGCACCCGGCGCAAACAGGGCGGCGCCGAGATGCCGACCCGGCTGGACAGCTCCACATTGGTCATCCGCCCGTCCGCCTGCAGTTCGGCCAGAATCTGACGGTCGATCGCGTCGAGCTTTGACTGGGCCATAAAGCACTCCTCTTTGGCGTTTACTTAGGTCCGAAGACCCCACCGCGCAATAAAATTACGCAAAACCCCAAGGGAATTCTCTCCTGCGATCAACTCTTGTGCCGGGTTCAGGCAGGGCTTTCGCCTTGGCCCGCCAACACCTATATCAAGGCGCAACGAATCCCGGGGGATAAAATGGGCGAAACACGGCATACCAAAGTTCTGATCATCGGCTCTGGCCCCGCAGGGTATTCCGCCGCCGTTTATGCGTCGCGCGCGATGCTGAACCCGATTTTGGTGCAGGGCCTGCAACCCGGCGGGCAGTTAACCATCACCACCGAGGTCGAAAACTGGCCCGGCGACACCCATGTGCAGGGCCCCGATCTGATGGTGCGCATGCAAGACCACGCCGCCGCGATGGGGGCCGAGATCATCAGCGATTATATCACCGCGCTGGACCTGCAAAGCCGCCCCTTCACCGCGCAGGCCGACAGTGGCACCACCTATACCGCCGATGCCGTGATCCTTTGCACCGGGGCGCAGGCCAAGTGGCTGGGCATTCCGTCAGAGGAAAAGTTCAAAGGCTTCGGCGTTTCGGCCTGCGCGACCTGTGACGGCTTTTTCTATCGCGGCAAAGAGGTTGTGGTCATCGGCGGCGGCAATACGGCCGTGGAAGAGGCGTTGTTCCTGACCAATTTTGCCACCAAGGTCACGCTGATCCACCGCCGCGATACCCTTCGCGCCGAAAAGATCATGCAGGACCGCCTGTTCAAGCACCCGAAAATCGAGATGCAGTGGAACAGTGAAGTGACCGAGGTTCTGGGCACCGATGCGCCCTCGTCCGTCACGGCCGTGCGCACCCGCAATTTGCTGACGGGCGAGGTCAAGGATGTGCCCTGCCACGGGTTCTTTGTGGCCATCGGCCATGCGCCCGCGTCCGAACTGGTCAAAGACCAGCTGCCGCTGCATTCGGGCGGCTATGTGCAGGTTGAAGCCGGCAGCACCCGCACCGCCATTCCCGGCGTCTTTGCGGCGGGCGATCTGACCGACCATATTTACCGTCAGGCCGTCACAAGTGCTGGCATGGGCTGTATGGCGGCGCTGGACGCTGAAAAGTTTTTGGCCGGACACTAGGGCCATCTGGGAATCCTGCGGCCAAATTCAAGCGTCGTTCGGGCGTCCCGAGGGCTGCCGCAAATGCAAAACACCGTTCCGAATTCATGCTGCACTGCGGCATTTCCGCCTTTTAAGCGCAAAATGGATGAAATCCACCTGCTTTCACTTGATATTCCTGATCAAAAAAGGCAACAGACGCGCGCAACCGGTGGGGCCGATCCCCGCCAGCCTTGGCATTTATAAGCGAGCAAAAGATGACCCTTTCGAACCATTCCCCGATTCCCGAGCTTTTCGTTTCCGAAGAAACCGCCGAAAAATTGAAACATGCAGCGGGCGCTTTGCCCTCGTGGGACATGTCCCCGCGTCAGGTTTGCGATCTTGAACTGTTGATGAACGGCGGGTTTTATCCGCTGAAAGGGTTCCACTCCGAAGCCGATTACCACGGCGTCGTGGAAAACATGCGCACACCCGATGGCACCTTGTGGCCGATCCCGATCACGCTGGACGTGTCGGAAAAGTTCGCCGAAAGCGTCGCGCCCGGCGCCGAGATTGCGCTGCGTGACGCCGAGGGCGTGATCCTTGCCATCATGACCGTCACCGACAAATACCTGCCGAACAAACCGCGCGAGGCTGAAATGGTGTTCGGCGCCGACGATCTGGCGCATCCGGCGGTGAATTACCTGCACAACACGGCTGGCAAGGTCTACCTTGGCGGCCCGGTAAAGGGTCTGCAAAGCCCGGTCCACTATGATTTCCGCTCGCGCCGCGACACCCCGAACGAGCTGCGGGCCTATTTCAAGAAACTCGGCTGGGCCAAGGTCGTTGCCTTCCAAACCCGCAACCCGCTGCACCGCGCGCATCAGGAACTGACCTTCCGTGCGGCGAAAGAGGCGCAGGCCAACCTGCTGATCCATCCGGTTGTCGGCATGACCAAGCCGGGCGATGTGGACCACTTTACCCGCGTGCGCTGCTATGAGGCGGTGATCGACAAATATCCGGCCTCGACCACCTCGATGAGCCTGTTGAACCTCGCCATGCGTATGGCCGGCCCGCGCGAAGCGGTCTGGCACGGCCTTATCCGCCGCAACCACGGCGTCACCCACTTCATCGTTGGCCGCGACCATGCCGGCCCCGGTAAAAACAGCGCGGGCAAGGATTTTTACGGCCCCTATGACGCGCAAGATCTGTTCAAAAAGCACGAGGCCGAGATCGGCGTTGTCATGGTTGACTTCAAGCACATGGTTTATGTGCAGGAACGCGATCAGTATTATCCCGCCAACGAAGTGCCCGAAGGCACGACGGTTCTGGATATCTCTGGCACCGAACTGCGCCGCCGTCTGCGCGAAGGCCTGGACATTCCAGCCTGGTTCTCCTTCCCCGAGGTGGTGACACAGCTGCGCAAAACCTCGCCAGCGCGCGACAAGCAGGGCTTTACCGTGTTCTTCACTGGCCTGTCCGGGTCGGGCAAATCGACCATCGCGAACGCTTTGATGGTCAAGCTGATGGAAATGGGCGGCCGCCCGGTGACGCTGCTGGACGGCGATGTGGTGCGCAAGCATCTGTCGTCGGAACTGGGCTTTTCCAAAGAGCACCGCGACATCAACATCCGCCGCATCGGCTATGTTGCGTCGGAAATCACCAAGAACGGCGGCATCGCGATCTGTGCGCCGATCGCGCCCTACACCGCGACCCGCCGCGCTGTGCGCGAGATGGTTGAGGCCTATGGCGCCTTCATCGAAACCCATGTCGCGACCACGGTGGAGGAATGCGAAAAGCGGGACCGCAAGGGGCTGTACAAGCTGGCCCGCGAAGGCAAGATCAAGGAATTCACCGGGATTTCAGACCCCTATGAAGCCCCGACCAATGCCGAACTGGTGATCGAAACCGAAGGCACCGATGTTGACAGCTGTGCACATCAGGTGATCCTGAAGCTGGAATCGATGGGCCTGATCAAAGCCTGAACCACGATTTTTCTGCGAAAAATCAAATGCCGCCCTGATTGGGGCGGCGTTTTTCTTTGGTCAACCCGGGCGGGGTTGCCGCTATTGCGCCCGGATCATCTTGGTGATCAAGCCATCGCGCAGCACATAATGATGGAAAATTGCCATTGCCGCATGACCAAGGATCAACACCATCATCGCGTTCATCACCAGAACATGCAGACCCGCCGCCTGATCAATCCCCAAAAACCACGCTGTCGCCCCCAAGGCAGGCACCGCAACCATCAGCCCATACAAAACCCAGTGCACAAGGCCCGCCGCCCGGTCTGCCAAGCCGTTCACGGCCACCGCTGGCGCGCCGCTGCGCAGACGCACGATCAGCCGGAAAAGCACGATGATCAGAAGCGCCGACCCGGCCCAGACGTGAAAGCCTGGCACCAGCCCGCCATAAGCCTGCCCTTCCATCTTGGAGTCAAAGGCTTGCTCCATGCCGTCGCTGATGACATAATTCGCGCCAATCAGCGCCGTCGTCGCCCAGTGCAGACCAATCTGCAGGCCGCTGTAGCCAGTCTTCGTCGCCATGATATGTCCTTTTTGCCTGCAGCCAGTCGGGCGGCCTGTCCGCCCCGTGCTGCGTTCTGACCCGGATCTGGGGTATGAATGCAGCTGCAGCAATTGAACAAAAGGCATAAGAAACCGAAGGTGCAGGCCCCTATACCCAAAGGACTAGGGGGTTATCTCCGCGTCAATGCACCGACACCGGGGCCATGTCGTGGTCCCGCGCCAGGCAAAACGCCAGCTTTCGGTCCGCCACCAGCGCCAGCGTTACGCCGTTAGATTTATGCACGGAAAAAACCGTGGTCAAATCGCCCATCTGCTCGCGCACATCGTCCGGCAGGGTGTTAACGGCCACCGGACGAACATAGACGATGTTGCTTTCGGCTTTGGGTAATCCACCAAATTTCGTTTGCATGTCAGTCCCTTACTTCTTTGTGATGCGGATCGTCTGCACCACGGTCTCGGGCGCAGAGCGGCGAAGGTCGATGTTCAAAAGGCCGTGGTCCAGGCTTGCGCCCGAAATCTCAATGCCGTCCGCCAACACAAAACTGCGCTGAAACGCGCGGGCTGCGATGCCGCGGTGCAGGAAAACCCGCTGGCCCGCGTCGTCCTCGACCTGACGGCCGCGCACCACCAACTGGCGGTCCTCGACCGTGATGGCAAGGTCCTCGTCGCGAAAGCCCGCGACCGCGAGCGTGATGCGGTAGGTGTTGTCGCTGGTCGCTTCGATATTGAACGGCGGATAGCCTTCGGAGGCGGTTTTCGCCGTCCGCTCGACCAGCCGTTCCAGCTGCTCGAAGCCCAAAAGATAGGGATGCGCCCCAAGGGTCAGTTTCGTCATGGTCATGTCCTTTGAACAAGCGACAAGAAGTGGGCACCCGCAGGATCGCAGCACACCCATGATGTTGAATATGGTGCCCGGCCCGCGCGCCTGCAAGGGTGCCGATCGGGCAAGATTGCAAATCCAGGGGCGCTTTGGGGCGGCAGGCCCTCGATTGATAAAGAAACTCTGCAGATTCTTCGCAAAACGGGGGCGAATCACTATATCATTGCGGGAACAGCAAGACGGATGTCCGAACCGCTATGAATGCCTCCAATGAAATGAGCTTTGAGGACATGCTTTGCGTGCGTCTTGAGGTGATGCGCCGTGAGCACCGCGATCTGGACGAAGCCGTCCATGTGCTGGAAACGGCTGGCCGCCCCGATCCGATGACCCTGCGCCGGCTGAAAAAGCAAAAGCTGGCGTTGAAGGATCATATCGTGAAGCTGGAAGATCAGCTGATCCCCGACATCATCGCCTGACACCCGCCGCCTTGCCATGATCCGCCTGCCGCGCTAAGGGGCATTTGGGCAAGGGGGGCTGGTATGGCGGTTCAGGTTGGCATCATCATGGGCTCGCAGTCGGACTGGCCGACGATGAAAGAGGCCGCGCTGATTTTGGACGCGCTGGGGGTGGCTTATGAGACAAAGATCGTCTCGGCCCACCGCACGCCGGACCGGCTTTGGACCTATGGCAAAGAGGCGGCGGGGCGGGGCCTGCAGGTGATCATCGCAGGCGCGGGCGGCGCGGCGCATCTGCCCGGCATGATGGCAAGCAAGACCCGCATCCCCGTGATCGGCGTTCCGGTGCAAACCCGGGCCTTGTCGGGCGTGGACAGCCTTTATTCGATCGTCCAGATGCCAAAGGGCTTTCCTGTTGCAACCATGGCCATCGGTTCTGCCGGGGCCGCCAATGCCGGGCTGCTGGCCGCCGGCATTCTGGCGCTGCACGACGATGCGCTTGCCGGGCGATTGGACGCCTGGCGCGAGGCGCTTTCGGCGTCGATCCCGGATGAGCCAAAAGATGACTAAGGCCCTGCCCCCCGGTGCAACCATCGGCATTCTGGGCGGCGGCCAATTGGGCCGCATGCTCGCCGTCGCCGCCAGCCGCCTTGGCTTTGCCGCCCATATCTTTGAGCCCGGCCCGAACCCGCCCGCAGCGGACGTGGCCCGCACCTGCACCACCGCCCGTTACGAAGATGCGGCGGCGCTCGCGGCCTTTGCGGTTTCGGTCGATGTGATCACTTACGAGTTCGAAAACATCCCGACTGCCGCGCTGGACATCCTCGAATCCCACCGCCCAATCCGCCCGAACCGCCGCGCGCTGGCCACTTCGCAGGACCGGCTTCTGGAAAAGGCTTTCCTCAGCGGCCTTGGCCTGTCGGTGGCCCCCTATGCCGCCGTTCAGACTTTGGATGATCTGACGCGTGCGGTGGCGCAGATCGGCACCCCGTCGATCCTGAAAACCACGCGGCTGGGCTATGATGGCAAGGGTCAGATCCGCCTGACCTCGCCCGAGGATATCGCCGCCGCCCATGCCACCATGCAGGGCGCGTCTTGCGTTCTGGAAGGGTTCATCGATTTCACTCATGAGGTTTCGGTCATCGCCGCGCGCGGGCTTGACGGCTCGGTCGCCTGCTATGATCCGGGCGAGAATGTGCACCGCGGCGGGATTTTGCACACCACCACCCTGCCCGCCCGCCTGACCCCGGCCCAGCGCAGCGACGCGGTGCTGCTGGCCGCGCGGATCCTGAATGCGCTGGATTACGTGGGCGTGCTGGGGGTCGAACTTTTCGTCACCGCCAAGGGTCTGATCGTGAACGAAATCGCCCCCCGGGTGCACAACTCCGGCCATTGGACGCAAAATGGCTGCGCGGTGGATCAGTTCGAACAGCATATCCGCGCGATCACCGGCCTGCCCTTGGGCGATGGCGGGCGGCACAGCGATGTGGTGATGGAAAACCTGATCGGCGATGATGTGAACAAGGTTCCCGCCATCCTGCGCGAACGGCACGCCGCCCTGCATATCTACGGCAAAGACGACGCGCGCGCGGGCCGCAAGATGGGGCATGTCAACCGGATCATCCCGAAAGTTTAGGCTTCCGGCGTGCCGGTGTCCGTCTCGCCCCGCGCGATCGCGTCGCGGGCCTCGGCGGCTAAATGGCGATACCGGGCGCGGAACGCGTCCAGACTGTTTTCTTCAAGCTCTTCAAGGTCCAGCACCGCATTATGCGCGCCTTTGGTGGCCCGGATCAATTCGTCCAATTTCAACTGAATGGCCGCCGTATCGCGGTTTTGGGTGTTCTGGATCAGGAACACCATCAAAAAGGTGATGATGGTGGTGCCGGTGTTGATCACCAGTTGCCAGGTGTCCGAAAACCCGAAAATCGGCCCGGTGACGATCCAGGCCCCGATCACCCCAAGCGCCAGCACAAAGGTGCCCGGTCGCCCGCAGATCCGCGAAACCGCCTTGGCCACGCCGCCATAAATCCCCGAACTCATCGCCGTTTCCCCCTGTCTATTCGCCCGTAACCGGCTCCACAACCTCGCCCACCGCATCCAGATACCCAAGGTCAGGATCAAAAGCCCCGGTTTGCAAAAACTGGATCGTCTGGGCAATGACAACCGGGTTCAGCATCATGAACGTATGGCTGACGGGCAGGATCAGCCAACCTGTCATGCCCCCAACCTCGGTCGAGGTGACCGATACCTTGCCGTCATCGGGGCCCGGAATAACCGCGGAATAGACCGGGTTCAAACTGCCGGTGCCCGCGATCACGCCCAAATCATAATCCGGGTCCGGCAGGGACAAAGGCACCGACCCCGCGCCTGTTCCCAGCTCCGCCCCCGCCGGGCCGTTGATCCATTCAAACGCCGCCATCCCCGCAAAGGCATCCACCAATTCAGACCCCTGATTGGGCGGGGCCAGCATCACCACGCGGCCCATGATCTTGGGCCTGTTCTGCGACAGCCAGACCCGCGCAAGAATGCCGCCCATCGAATGGGTGACAAAATGCACCGGCTTGTCAGGGTCGCACTGGGCCACGCGCGCGCCCACACCGCCCGCCAGACCCTCGATCGTCGCCTCGGTCGAGCGATAGCCTTCGTTCACCACGTCATAGCCCTGCGCTTCCAGTGCCGCCGCCATGGCGATCAACGAATTTTCGGTGCGCGCCAGCCCATGCAGCAACACCGCGCAATCGCCAAAGGCGGCCGTTCCGCAAAGACAGGCCAAAAGGCCGAGGCTGGGCAAAGCGGCTTTCATCCCCCTATCTATCGCCCGCGCACATCCGCTGCGCAAGCAGGTGCCCTTGCCGCAGACCCGTGATGGGCGTATACGCTGCCCTGCCGGGGCTTTTCCCGGTGTTCTCAGGGCGGGGCGCAATTCCCCACCGGCGGTATAGCCCGCGAGCGCCTCGCGTTTCTGACGAAACGCTTGGGTCAGCAGATCCGGTGTAACTCCGGGGCCGACGGTATAGTCCGGATGAAAGAGAATGGTTTGGCATGCGCCAGACGCACCGGTTTTGCCGGGGCTTCTGCTTTGTCAGGTCTTCCCCCTGATTCTAGTTCGGTCTTGAAAGGAGACAGACATGAATCAGACTTCCCCAAACCCGCTGAAAGGCGCTTTGTTCATGGTTTTGGCGGGCATTGCCTTTGCTGCCGCCAATGCAATCACATGGACAGTGACTTATAAAATGGGCTTCAAGGCCCAATCCGATGTGTTCTGGCAATATGCCATCGCGCTCGTCTTCGCTTTGCCCTTCATCGTGAAAAACGGGCTGGGCAGCATGCGGACCAAACACCCGGTCCTGCATATCGCGCGCGTCGTGCTGTCCGTCATCGGGGTGCAGGCGTTTACCCAAGCCTTCGCGTCCGGCATGGCGCCCTGGCATGTCATCGCGCTTGTGATGACCTCGCCGTTCTTTGTGATGATCGGCGCCTTGCTTTTGCTGGGCGAAAAGGTCGGACCAAACCGCTGGATCGCGGCCATCGTCGGCTTTGCCGGGGCGATGATCCTGCTTCGGCCATGGGAAAGTGGCTTTTCGGCGCTCACCTTGCTGCCGATCGTTGCCGCCATCACATGGGGCGGCGCGTCACTGATCACCAAACGGCTGACGCGTGATGAAAGCCAGACCTCGATCACCATGTGGCTTTTGCTGCTGCTAACCCCGGTCAACTTTTTGTTCTCGGCGCAGGCCGGGTTCGAGGTGCCGACCGGGAACATCCTGTGGCTGCTGCTTTTGGGTGGCGTGATCATCTATTTCGCGCAGCATCTTCTGACGCTCAGCTATGCCGCCGCAGACGCCGCCTTTGTGCAGCCCTTCGATGATCTGAAGCTGTTTTCGAACATTCTGGTCAGCTGGCTCGTGCTGAGCTTTGCGCCGGACCTGACCTATTGGCCGGGGATTTTGATGGTGTTCGCGGGCTCGGCCTATCTTTTGTGGTCCGAACGGGGCCGCAACATGCAGGCAATGCCGGCTTAACTGCTTGACCAAACGGGGCGGGCGTATCAGCCTGCCCCGATCATGGCCAAACGTTCCCCCCGCATCGCTGCCCGCGCGCTGATCCTGATCGAGGATCGGCTTTTGCTGGTCAACGCCTATCCGGGCGGTATTTCCGATCTGTGGTGCGCGCCGGGGGGCGGGGCGGAATCGGGGGCCTCGTTGCCCTATAATCTGGCGCGCGAAGTGATGGAGGAGACCGGGCTTTCGGTTGCCGTCGGCCAGCCTGCCCTCGTCAACGAATTTCACGACCCGCGCACCGGGTTTCATCAGGTCGACATCTTCTTTCGCTGCGACGTGACGGCGGGGATCCTGGCCCCCGACTGGCGCGATCCGGAAGGGGTGGTAACGGAGCGGCGGCTGTTTTCGCGCGCCGATCTTGACATAGGCCGCATCCGGTTCAAGCCGGACAGTCTGGCCCGCGCGGCCTGGGGGGCCGGGTGCCATTACGATCCGCTTGAGGTGCTTGTAAAATAACGGCGGGCGGGCCTCAAACTCCGTCAAAAGCCGCTGGATAGACCAGCTTTTCGGACGGAGCATCGGTTCCGGGCCGAACAATACCCAAATATTCCACCGGATAGGCCGAAGTCAGCCGCGCCGCGCGGGCGCTGGAAAACCCGGCGCGGGCATAAAACGACGGCTTGCCCAGCACCACCACCGTCACCCCCTTGATCGCCATCAGACGCACCACCCCCGCCACCAGACGCGCGCCGATGCGCTTGCCCTGCCACGCCGGAGCCACCGCCACCGGGGCAAGGGCGAGCCAGCCGGAAGGCGCGACCATGCGCGACAGGGCCAGATGCGCGACGATCCCGTCAGGGGCAGCCATGACCATCTCAAGCTCCATCTCGCCCGAGGCGCGCAGATCACGCACGAGCGCGGCCTCCTGAGGGCCGGGAAAGGCGTCGCGCAGAAGGGCGTCAATGGCGGCGAAATCGTCGGTGCGGGCGGGGCGCATGAAATCGGGGGCGGCTGGCATCGGGTTCCTTTGTTTGACATGATCGCGAGGCGGTTTGCCCTTGGTGCCCGCGGCCGTTTCAGGGGTAAAACGGCCGCGGAACGGGTTACAGCGGTTTGATCATTTGAATGCCGCTGACGCGAAAGCCGCTTTGGTCATAGACATGGCGCGCCGCAGCATTGTCCGGCGCGACCCGCAGTTTGATCTGGGTAAACCCCTGATCCAGCGCCCACTTATCCAAAGCCGCCATCGCCGCCTTGGCAAGCCCCCGGCCCTGCATTGCGTGCAGGATGTGAAAATCCTGCACAAAGGCGGTCTGCCCCTGCGACAGGCTTTCGATCCACAGATAACCGATCAACGCACCGTCTGGCCCGATGATACACATCAGACGGTGCCCCTCAGAGGGCTGGCCATCCGGACAGGCGTGATCCAGATCGTCCGCCGCCTGCCGCTGCGCCGCCGCTGGCGCAAGGCCATGGTTCATGATCAGATCCAGCGCATAATCGGGCACGAAATAGCTGCGATAGGCGCCAAATTCACGCGTTTCGATGGGCCGAAAGCTGATCATCGTTTCCCCACTGCCCCGCCGCGCACGGCCATCACGACGCCTGCGATGACCATCGCCGAAGCCACAGCAAACCGCCATCCCGCGCTTTCGCCAATGACAACGCCGCCGCCCGCCGCGATCAGGGGCACCGTCAGCTGGGCAACCGCAGCGCGTGCCGCGCCGAGGCCCGGCAGGATGTGATACCAAAGCGCATAGCCGAGGCCCGAGGTCACGGCCCCGGCAATCAGCGCGAGCGCCCGCCCTGAAGTCGCCGTCGGCACCGTTTGTGGCACGAACAAAGTGATCACGGCAACCAACGGCAAGCAAAGCAGAAAATTGACCGTCGTTGTACCCAGCGCGTCGGTTTGTTTGCGTCCGGCCAAAGAATAGACGCCCCAGCCGACCCCTGCCAAAGCCATCGCAAAGGCTGCACGCAGGTCAACAGCGCCGCCTGCGCCGGGGGCCAGCAGCACCGCCAGCCCGCCAAAGGCCGCCGCCGCCCCGATCCAGCGGCGTGCCGGGATGCTCTCACCGCCCAAAACCGCGCCGCAGAACATGGTGATCTGTACGACGCCAAACAGGGTCAAGGCGCCGGTGCCCGTATCCAGATTTTGATAGGCGAGCGAGAAGCCGACCAGATAGGCCAGCAGCCCAAAAACGGCCGGACTCCGGGCAGAGGTTTGTGGCCATATCGGACCACCACGTTGCCTCCAGCGCAGATAAACCAGCAGCGACAGCACGGCTGCACCCGCCAGAACCCGCCACAGCGCAAAGCTGAGGGGCGCGATCAACCCCTGCCCCACGGCAAGCCGGTTCAGCACCGAATTGCCCGCAAAGGACAGCATCACAACGGCGGTCAGCAAGATCAGACGCATACGGTTTCCTTGGCCAAAGGGTGTTTCACAGGGCGCAGTCTTTGGCACAGATTGCAAGGGCGGCGCAAAGAAAAAGGGCGCCCGGATGGGGCGCCCTTTTCCAAGAAATGCCGAATGGCAGGATTACATCATCCCGTCCATGCCGCCCATTCCGCCCATGCCGCCGCCGCCGCCCGCTGCCTTGTCGGCAGGACGATCGGCGATCATGGCTTCGGTGGTGATCAAAAGCGAGGCAACCGAAGCTGCGTCCTCCAGAGCGATCCGCACAACCTTGGCCGGGTCGATGACGCCAAACTTGAACATGTCGCCATATTCTTCGGTCTGGGCGTTAAAGCCAAAGGTCTTGTCCTTGGATTCGCGAATTTTGCCCGCAACCACAGCCCCGTCAACACCCGCGTTCTGGGCGATCTGGCGCAGCGGTGCCTCCAAAGCACGGCGAACGATGGCAATGCCGGCGTTCTGGTCAGAGTTTGCACCGACAAGGCCGTCAAGCGCAGAAGCCGCCTGCATAAGGGCCACGCCGCCGCCAACCACGATGCCTTCTTGAACGGCCGCGCGGGTTGCGTTCAGCGCGTCGTCAACGCGGTCCTTGCGCTCTTTCACTTCGATCTCGGTCATGCCGCCGACTTTGATCACCGCAACACCGCCAGCCAGTTTGGCCACGCGCTCTTGCAGTTTCTCTTTGTCGTAATCCGACGTGGTGTCTTCGATCTGCTGACGGATCTGCGCCACACGGGCTTCGATTTCAGCTTTGACGCCATGGCCATCAATGATCGTGGTGTTGTCTTTGGTGATCGAGATTTTCTTGGCGGTGCCCAGCATGTCCAGCGTGACATTTTCCAACTTCATGCCCAGATCGTCGGAAATGACCTGACCGCCGGTCAACACAGCGATGTCTTGCAGCATCGCTTTGCGGCGATCGCCAAAACCCGGAGCCTTGACCGCAGCAATCTTCAGACCGCCGCGCAGTTTGTTGACGACGAGCGTGGCCAAAGCCTCGCCTTCGACGTCTTCGGAGATGATCAGAAGCGGCTTTTGCGACTGAATCACGGCCTCCAGCAGGGGAACCAACGGCTGAAGCGAGCCGAGTTTCTTTTCGTGCAGAAGCACAAGGCAGTCTTCCAGATCGGCAACCATCTTGTCGGGGTTGGTCACGAAATAGGGCGACAGGAAGCCGCGGTCGAACTGCATGCCTTCGACGACAGTGGTTTCCGTCTCAAGGCCCTTGTTCTCTTCGACGGTGATCACACCCTCGTTGCCGACTTTCTGCATCGCTTCAGCGATCTGGCGGCCGATTTCGACTTCGCCGTTGGCCGAGATGGTGCCAACCTGCGCAACTTCGGCGGTGTCCTTGACGGGACGGGCCGCTGCCTTGATCGCCGCGACGACTTTGCTGGTGGCCAGGTCGATGCCGCGCTTCAGGTCCATCGGGTTCATGCCGGCAGCGACGGATTTCATGCCGTCCTTGATGATCGCCTGGGCCAGAACGGTGGCGGTGGTGGTGCCGTCGCCAGCCTCGTCATTGGTGCGGGAAGCCACTTCCTTCACCATCTGCGCGCCCATGTTTTCGAACTTGTCCGCCAGTTCGATTTCCTTGGCAACCGTCACACCGTCTTTGGTGATGCGCGGCGCGCCAAAGGATTTGTCGATGACCACGTTGCGGCCTTTGGGGCCGAGCGTGACTTTGACAGCATCAGCGAGGATGTTCACGCCGCGCAGCATGCGGTCGCGGGCATCGGTATCAAAACGTACGTCTTTCGCACCCATAGTGCAGACTCCTATCTAAGATGTTGAAAAGAAAACGATTCCGCTCGGCAGGGTTACACCCCACCGGCCGGTGCCTTAGGAAATGATCCCGAGGATATCGCTTTCTTTCATGATCAGCAGATCTTCGCCGTCGAGTTTAACCTCGGTGCCCGACCATTTGCCGAACAGGATCTTGTCGCCAGCTTTGACGGACGGAGCGATCAGCTCGCCCGAATCCTTGCGCGCGCCCGGACCGGCCGAAACGACCATACCCTCGGCGGGCTTTTCCTTGGCGGTGTCGGGGATGATCAGCCCGCCTTTGGTTTTGTCTTCGCCTTCGATACGGCGGACCAATACGCGGTCATGAAGCGGTGTGAATGCCATCTGGGGTTACTCCCTTGAGTTTCCAGGTTGATTGGGATTAGCACTCAACACAACTGAGTGCTAACGACGCCTCAGATAGGGGTTGGCCCTGCGCGAGTCAACACTGGCGATGGTAAAATCCGGCGTTTAACCAAGTCTTGTTCAGGCAAGCCGGACGATCAGTGCCCGGGCGATCCGGATTTGCCTTTACGGCGCAGATGATAGGTCAAGGCCGCGCTGACCAAAAGCGCGAGCTTTTCCAGCGGCGGGGTGCTGGACGCCGAAAAATGCACGGCGCGGGTGCCTTCGTAATTGAAATCACTGGGGAAAATGCTTTGGAAATCCGGCAGGATGGTGGTCTGGCAATGAACATAGATCGCAAAGCCGTCCGTCGTGGCCCCCAGACGCAGGGTTGATCCGGATTTGGTCTGGGGCGTCAGATAGGCTGGCTGGCCCCATTTCAAAGTTTCCTGCACGGTCCCGACACCCGGCGTCTGCGCGGCTACGGAAAAAATCAAACCCCGCAGGGCGAGAAGGCCGCGCTGCGCCGGTTGCGGCACGTCAGCAAACCGCGCGGCAACATCGGGGCTGGCAAAGGGGGGCGTGATTGTCATGCGCATCTCCTTCGTTTCCGCCCAAACCCCACAAGGCGCGGCTTGCCCAACGCCGGTTGACAGGCGTTTGCCCTTGGAAAACCTTCGAACAAAAGAGGAACTTATGCAATCAGGATCTGCTTTTGGGGCTGGTCGTTTTTCCTTCCATCCGTGGTCTGCGCCCGGCCGCAGGCAATATCGTGGCTGAGGTTAAAGCCCACGGCGCCTGTGTTGCCCTGCCCTGCCCGGTCCGAACGGCGTGCGCCCGGTTGTGGATCATGAAGCCGGTTCTGCCCTGTGCCAAGGCAAAGCTGACAGGCGGGCCAGACCTCGCCGATTGGTTGGCCAGAACACGCGATACAGCGCTGGATTTGCAGCGCTTTGATGGGCTTGGCCAGCATTTCCTTGGCCAGAGCCTGCCCGATTACAGCGCATCGGCGGTGCCGCATTGTTTGGACAACGCGATCGCTTTTTTGAACCCGCATCATCGTCAAGGCCACCGATTGCGCCTTGGCCGGGTGCGCGCCCTGTGGCACGGTGAGGGGGCCGTTTTTTCGAGAGTTCTGAATGCACCGAATTGCCCTTCTTGCCTTGGCCATGCTTTCCCCCTTTGCCGCAAACGCGCAATGCGCCGGGCAGGATCTGATCGCGGCGCTGCCAGCGGCCGAGATCGCGACCCTGCGTGCGGCGGCGGATGCGGTGCCTTTCGCGGTGGGGAATTTCTGGCGGGCCCGCAAGGACGGCGAAGAGGTGACTCTGATTGGCACGCTGCATTTGGACGATCCGCGCTTTGACGGGCTGGTGGCGCAGCTTTCGCCCTTTGTGACGCAGGCCGATCTGCTGCTGGTCGAGGCGGGCCCGGCCGAGCAAGCCGCGCTGAAATCGGCCATGGCCAAAGACCCCTCGCTGTTGGTCAACACCGCCGGGCCGACCCTGCCCGAACTTCTGCCAGATGACGACTGGCAAGCCCTGTCAGCGGCCATGACGGCGCGGGGCGTGCCGGGATTTATGGCGGCAAAGTTCAAGCCTTGGTATGTGTCAATGCTGCTGTCCCTGCCGCCCTGCGCGATGGCGGGCGGCCCGCCGAACGGGCTTGATCAGCGACTGATCGCGGCGGCAGCGGCCGATGGGATCGCGGTTAAAGGGCTTGAACCCTTTGATACCGCGTTCAAAGTTCTGCAATTCGGCACGCTGGACCAGCAGATCGCGATGCTGAAAAGCGCGCTGTCTGCCGAGCCGATGGCAGACGATATGACGGCCACGCTGATCGGCAGTTATTTCGCTCAGGATGCCCGGATGAGTTGGGAGTTTACCAAGGGTTTCGCAAAATCCCTGCCCGGATACGATCCGGCGGAGGCCGAATTTGAGTTTTCGCTGATGGAAGACCAGTTGATGACCGCCCGGAATGAGGCGTGGATTCCGGTGATAGAGGCCGCGCTTGCCGCGCAGGACGGGCCGGTCGTGGTGGCCTTTGGCGCGCTGCATCTGGCTGGGGACAGGGGCGTTTTGAACCTGCTCGCGGAACGCGGCTTTGTGGTAGAGCGGATCGATCTGCCATGACCCTGAAAGTTCACCGCCTGACCGGCATGACAGTTCTGGACTTTGGCCTGTTCGATGTTGGCCCCGGCAAGCGGACCATCGGCATTCCGGGCTTTTTGCTGCAAACCGACAAGGGCGCGCGGGTGTTGGTGGATACCGGGTTTGACCCGCTTTATGCCGTTGATTACGCGGCCGCCGAGGCGCGGGACGGGCTTGCCCGTTTTGGCCGGCTGGTCGGCTTCAACGCGGTGCAAACCCTTCCTGGGCAACTCGCCCTGCTGGGGCTGACCCCCGCCGATATCGACGCCGCAATCCTGACGCACGGCCATATCGACCATGTCGGCGGCCTGCCCTTGCTGCGCTGCCCGCTTTTTCTGACCCGCGCCGAGCGCTCTGATCCCCGCCCGATTTATTTCGGCGGCCAAAGTCCGTTTGGCTGGCCCGACCTGCCCTATGTGCAGATCGAGGGCGAAACCGAGATCGCGCAAGGCATCAGGCTTTTGCCCACGCCCGGCCATACGCCGGGCCATCTGTCGCTTTTGTTGCACCTTCCGGGTGGGCCGCCCCTGATCCTCGCCGCCGACGCGATCAACCGGATTTCCGAACCGGACGAGGGGTTTGCGGATGCGATGGACCCGCCTGCGGCCGCCGTTTCGGCGGCGCGGTTGATGCAGATCGCACGGCGCGAAGGCGCGGACATCCTTTACGGCCACGAGCCGAGCCAATGGCACCTGTGGCCCAAGGCACCTTTGCCATGGCGGTGATGGAGCCGCACCGCAAAGGGGTTTTGCTGCTGATCGGCGCAACGCTGGCATGGAGTTCGGCCGGCCTTTTCGCCCGCGCCATCGAGGGGGACGTGCCCACGATGACCCTGTGGCGCGCGCCGTTCGGGGCGCTTGGGCTTTTGGCGCTGATCTTGTGGATGCAGGGCCGCGACGGCCTGCGCGATTTTACCCGGCTGGGCTGGACCGGGGCCGGATACACCATCGCCTCGGGGTTGGGGATGATCTTTTTCATGGCCGCGCTCAAGGGCACGACGATTGCGCATGTGTCGATCATCTATGCCACGCTGCCCTTTGTGGCGGGGGCGATTGGCTTGGCGGCTGTGGGCGAGCGTCCGGTGGGATCGGCGGTTCTGGCGGCGCTTTTGGCGCTGGCGGGGTCGGCGGTTATGGTGGGGATGGGCGGGGATGGGCGGCTGATCGGCGATCTGATGGCCTTTGGCATGGTGGTGTCGATGGCGGCGATGATCGTGATCGCGCGGGCCAATCCGGCATTGCCGACGCTGGCGGCGGGCACGCTTTCGGCGGTGATCGTGCCGATCCTGTGCCTGCCCTTTGCCAATCTGTCTTGGGTCGGTATCGATCAGATGGTGCTTTTGGCGGGGTTTGGCCTGTCAAATTCGGCCATCGGCTTTGCGCTGTTCATCATCGGCTCGCGGTTCTTGCCGCCGATTGAAACCGCGCTGATTTCGGCGCTTGAGGTGCCGATGACGCCGTTCTGGGTCTGGCTTGTGTTCGCCGAAACCCCGACGGGCCCGACACTGATCGGCGGGGGAATGGTGATGGTGGCGGTTATTGGCCATATTCTGGTGCAGGCCGGCAAAGGGCAACGTGCTAGCCCCTGATCGTGCCCTGCGCGGGCGGTATTGCCGCCATTCGCCCTGCGCGGGGCTTGCCCCCCGTGACAAGCCAGCAAGGCTTCGCTATACGGCCCCCAAATTCATCTGCAGATAGGGTTCCGCATGTCCACGCTCGTTTTCGGCCACAAATCCCCCGACACTGATGCCACGCTGTCGGCGATCATCTGGGCCTGGTATCTGACCCATGTGCGCGGCGGCGATGCCGAGCCGCGCCTTTTGGGCGAGCCGAACACGGAGGCCGCCTTTGTGCTGAAGCATTGGGGCTTTGCCAAACCGCAGATCATCGCAGACGTCGCGGCGGGCCAGAATGTGGTGATCGTGGACACCAACAACCCGGCCGAACTGCCGCCCTCGATCAACGACGCCAATATCATGGCGATCATCGACCATCACATGCTGGTGGGCGGGCTGAAAACCAAGACGCCGATCAACGTGGTGATGCGCCCGCTGGCCTGCACCGCGACGGTGATGCACGACATCATGGGCGATGATCTGGTAAAGGCTCCGCGCGAGATCAAGGGCGCGATGCTGTCATGCATCCTGTCCGACACGCTGGAATTCCGCAGCCCGACGACGACGCCGCACGACCGCGCCGTTGCCGAAAAGCTGGCGGCGGATATCGGGGTTTCGATCCCGGATCTGGCGGGCAAGATGTTCGAAGCCAAGTCCGATGTTTCGGCGTTTTCTGACGCGGAACTGCTGCGGATGGACAGCAAGGAATACAGCGTTGCGGGCAAAGAGCTGCGGGTTTCGGTGCTGGAAACCACGGCGCCGAAAATCGTGCTGGACCGCAAGGCCAGCCTGATGGCGTCGATGACGGGGGTGGCAAAAGAGGACGGCGCGGATCAGGTTTTGCTGTTTGTGGTCGATATTCTGCGCGAAGAGGCCACGCTTTTGGTGCCGAATGATCTGGTCAAGCAGATGGCCGAAGCCTCGTTTGGCTGCAAAGTCACTGGCGACACGGTGGTTCTGCCCGGCATCATGAGCCGCAAAAAGCAGATCATCCCGGCGCTGAAGCTGTAATCGACAGAAATTTCGGGCAAATCGCCAAAGGGCCGTGGGAAACCGTGGCCTTTTTTGCCAGCTGAGGCGCAAAGGAGCCGACATGACCCAGATCATCGCCACTCTTGCCAGCCTGAACGGACGCCATGATGTGGTGTTCTGCGATCTTTGGGGGTGCCTGCACAACGGCGTGACCCCGTTTCCCGCCGCCGTTGCCGCGCTGCAAGCCTACCGCGCTGCGGGCGGCAAGGTGGTGCTGCTGACGAACGCGCCGCGCCCAAAATCCTCGGTCGCGGCGCAGTTGACGCGGATGGGCGTGCCTGTGGATGCCTGGGACGAGATTGTGACCTCGGGCGATGCGGCGCAGTTTGCCATGCTGTCGGGCGCGGTCGGGCGCAAGCTCGCCTTTATCGGCGCAGACAAGGACTTGGCCTTTTTCACAGATTTCGCGGATGATCTGGCCGCCTTTGCGGCGGGCCAGCCCAAAATCGAGATTGTGCCGTTGCGCGAGGCGGAGGGGATCATCTGCACCGGGCTGCGCGATGATGTTACCGAGACGCCGGACGATTACCGCGCCGAACTTTTGCTCGGCAAAACGCTCGGATTGCCAATGCTTTGCGCCAATCCCGATATCATCGTCGATTACGGTGACAAGCGGCTGTACTGCGCAGGGGCTTTGGCGGCGGATTATGAAAAGATGGGCGGCACGGCGCTGTATTTCGGCAAGCCGCATCCGCCGATCTATGATCTGGCGCGGCGGCGGCTGGGCGCTTTGGGGTTGAACGACGATGCGCAAATCCTGTGTATCGGGGACGGTATTGCGACGGATGTGCAGGGCGGTATGGCCGAAGGGCTGGACACGTTGTTCGTGACCGGCGGGATTGCGGCCGATCAGTTTGGACCGGACCCGCAAGCGCCCGACGCCGCTTTGTTGAACGATTGGCTGGACGAAAAGATGATCTCGGCCACCTATGCCATCGGGCATCTGCGCTGATTAACCCCGCCGCGATTGCCCGCGCAGCCCTTGAAACCGCGCGGCCCTTGGGCAATACCGGAGGAGGGCATGAGATGGCGAGCCGGGCAGCGGCCCAAAGAGGTTTGATGCGGATTTACAAGGATTGGAATTGGGTCGACCCGGAGGCGCGCGGCGCGTCGGTGGCCATGGGCAATTTCGACGGCATCCATATCGGTCATCAAAAGGTGATCGATATTGCCCGTGCGCGCGGGCCCTTGGGCCTGATCACGTTTGAACCGCATCCGCGTGAGGTTTTCCAACGGGGCGCGCCGCCGTTTCGTTTGATGAACGCCGAGGCGCGGGCGAACCGGCTGGCCAAGATGGGCGTGCAGACGCTGTTCGAGCTGCCGTTCAACAAACGGCTCGCGGGGATGGACCCCGAGGCATTTGCCGCGACGGTTCTGACGGCGGGCCTTGGGGTGTCGCATGTCGTTGTCGGGGCGGATTTCTGCTTTGGCAAAGGGCGGGTTGGGACGGCGGCGGATTTGCAGCGGCTGGGCGAAGCGCATGGTTTTGCGGTGACCATCGCGGATCTGGTGATGGACGGGGCGCGCGAGGTGTCATCGACTGCGATCCGCCAAGCGCTGGCGGCGGGCGATCCGCGCGGCGCGGCGGCGATGCTGGGCCATTTGCACCGCATCGAGGGCGAGGTTATCCACGGCGAAAAGCGCGGGCGCGAGCTGGGCTATCCGACGGCGAACATGTCGGTGGCGGGGCTGCATTTGCCGAAGTTCGGGGTTTATGCGGTCAAGCTCGATGTGCTGAGCGGGCCGCATGCGGGGGGGTATCACGGCGCGGCAAGCCTTGGCGTGCGCCCACAATTCGGCGGCGAAGTGCCGAACCTGGAAACCTTTATCTTCGATTTCAAAGGCGATCTTTACGGCCATCATGTGTCGGTGGCGCTGGTGGACTATCTGCGGCCCGAGATGAAGTTTGACGGGTTGCAAGGGCTTTTGGACCAGATGGCGGCCGATTGCGCCCGCGCGAGAACGATCTTGTCGCAGGCATAAGGATACGATTTTCCTGCGAAAAATCAGGCGCGGCAACATTGTGCAGGAAAAAATCGCGCCTGCCCTTTCCTTTTGCCGCGCGCCGCCGCAAATTACCGGGATGACCGATTTGCGCCCGAAATTCTGGGAAAATGTCCCGCTTGCTAAAATGACCACCCCCGAATGGGAGGCACTTTGCGACGGCTGCGGCAAATGCTGTTTGCAAAAGCTGGAATATGAAGACACGGGCGAAGTGGAATACACCCGCGTCGCCTGCAAGCTGCTGGACGGCGACAGTTGCCGCTGCGGCAAGTATGAGATCCGTCACCAATTTGTGCCCGATTGCGTGCGCCTGTCGCCCAAAACCCTGCCCAAGATCGCCTATTGGCTGCCCAAAACCTGCGCTTACAAGCTGTTGCACGAGGGCGAGGCGTTGCACAGTTGGCATCCGCTGATCAGCGGCGATCCGCAAACCACCCATACATCGGGCAATTCGGTGCGCGGCTGGACCATCCCCGAGTTCGAGGTAGATGAAGACGACTGGGATCAATACACGATTGAAGGGGACCTTTGATGTGGTTCACATCTGACAATGCCTCGGGGGCGGCGCCCGAGATCATGGCGGCGCTGGCCCGTGCGAATGACGGGTTCGCCCGCAGTTATGGCGCGGATGAAATCATGGACCGGGTCAGCGCGCAGCTGCGGGACCTGTTCGAGGCGCCTGAGGCGGCGGTCTATCTGGTCAGCACGGGCACAGCGGCCAACGCGCTGGCGCTGGCCCTGCACACCGCGCCTTGGACGACGGTTTTTGCGCACCGCGATGCCCATATCGCCGTTGACGAATGCGGCGCGCCAGAGTTTTTCACGGGCGGCGCCAAGATGATCGCGGTGGAGGGCGAGGATGGCAAGATGACGCCGCAAACGCTGGAGGCCGCCTTGGCGCGGGTGGGCGCAGGGGGCGTGCACGGGGTGCAGCACGGCATGCTGTCCATCACCAATGTGACCGAGGCAGGCACGGTTTACACGCCCGCCGAGGTGGCGGCGCTGGTCGCGCTCGCCAAAGTGCGGGGCATGCCGTGCCATCTGGACGGGGCAAGATTTGCCAATGCTCTGGTGGCGACCGGAGCCACGGCGGCCGAGATGACGTGGAAAGCCGGGATTGACGTTGTGTCCTTTGGCGGCACGAAAAACGGCTGTCTTGGGGTCGAGGCGGTGGTGATTTTCGATCCCGCGAAGGCTTGGGAGTTTGAGCTGCGGCGCAAGCGAGCGGGACATCTGACGTCAAAACACCGGTTTTTGTCGGCGCAGATGGAGGCCTATCTGACAGACGGGCTTTGGCTGCGGCTGGCGGCGCATGCCAATGCAATGGGCGCGGGGTTGGTGCAGGGGCTGGCGCAGATCAAGGGGGCGGAACTTTTGTATCCGGCGCAGGCCAATATGCTGTTCACCGAATGGCCACCCGGAACCCACGCGCGCGCCGAGGCGCGGGGAGCGATGTATTATCAGATGCCAGCGCCCCCGGGCCGCGAAGGCGCGCGGCTGGTCACCAGTTGGTCCACGACGCGGGCCGATGTTGACGCTTTGATCGCCGCTTTGGGCGACTGAGCGGGAGGGGTTTTTAGTCAAACTGACAGACCGCAAAACGCGTTCGAATGGCCGCGATCTCCGGTTCCGTATCAATCCATCCCGTTTTATGCCCCATCCAGATGGCGCTGCAGCGTCGGGGCCACCGCCCCGGCATGGGTGATCGTCACCATATGGCCCGCGCCCTGCACAATCAGCCGCTTTGCCCCCGCCATCCGCGCGATCAAGGCGTCATGCACCGCCGCAACAATCGGCGGGCTCAGCGCGCCTTCGACAAAAAGAACCGGCGCCGTGATCGCCTCCAGCCCGCCCGCCCGCAACATCTGCGCCTGATCGTCCAGCAGGGTCGGGTTCTGCGCCGCGATCAGGTGAATGCGCTCGGTCATATAGGTGCGGGTGCGGGTGGGAATGTCGTCCAGCCCGTCGCCCGTGCCCCAGTCGCCGTGAAACATCCGCAGCGCCGCCTCGCGCTCCCCTGCCGCGATCAGCGCGGCAAAAGCCAGATGCCGGGCGCGAAACGGGGCGTGGGCGGGGTCATGCGCGGCACCTGCGGCGGCAAACAGGACCGGCTCGATCAGGGTCAGGCTGCGCACCACTTCGGGACGCTCCAGCGCGATGCGCAAGGCAAGCGTGCCGCCAAAGCTGTGACCGAACAGATCGACCGCGCCGCCCTGCCCGGCGTGCAAGATCACCGCCAGCGATTCGTCCAGCGCCTGATCATGCAGCGGGCGGGCCATGTCCCATGTGCTGCCCTTGCCATGCTCTGGCTGGTCGGGCGCAAGGATCGTGATGCGCCGCATCAGCGAGGCCAGCCCCGCAAAAGCCCCGCCATGTGCCAAAGAACAGTGCAACGCCACCACCGGGCGCGGGCCGCCGCACTCAAAGATGCGGGTCGGCGGCAGATGCGCGGGCAACGTGTCATGGGTCATCGCGAAACTTCCGTTGCGGGGCGCAAATGCGGTTCAGCCGCTTTCATGACGTGGCTGCACGCCAGGGTGCAAGGGCTTCTGCCGCCACAACGGACAAATCAACTGCCCCGTCATGAAATTGTCACCAAAACCGCCGGTGGCGCATTTGCAACCCCCAAGGCGGGTGCTAAGCCCGTGCCAACCCCGAATCTGGCCCATCGGAGACCCAATGGCATCCCTGACCGAACCCAAGCTGATCACCGGCAATGCGAATGTGTCCCTGTCCAAGGCGATTGCCCGCCGCATGTCGATCCACCGCGGCAATCAGGTCAATCTGGTCGAAGCCCGGATTGAACGGTTCAACGATCAGGAAATCTTTGTCGAGGTGTTCGAGAACGTGCGCGGCGAGGATATGTATATCATCCAGCCAACGTCGAACCCCGCCAATGACAATCTGATGGAGCTTTTGATCATGACCGACGCACTGCGCCGGTCCAGCGCCAACCGGATTACCGCCGTGATCCCCTATTTCGGTTATGCCCGCCAAGACCGCCGCGCCAAGGCCCGCACGCCGATCAGCGCCAAGCTGGTGGCCAATCTGATCACTCAGGCGGGGGTGGACCGCGTTCTGACTCTGGATCTGCATGCCGCGCAGATCCAAGGCTTTTTCGACATTCCGGTGGACAACCTTTATGCCAGCCCGGTGTTCGCGCTGGACATTGAGCATCACTTCAAGGGCCGGATGAACGATCTGATGATCGTCTCGCCGGATGTGGGCGGCGTGGCCCGAGCGCGCGAGTTGGCCAAACGGATCGGCGCGCCTTTGTCCATCGTGGACAAGCGGCGCGAAAAGGCCGGCGAGATTGCCGGCATGACGGTGATCGGCGAGGTGCGCGGCAAGACCTGCATCATCGTGGACGACATCTGCGACACGGCTGGCACGCTGTGCATGGCCGCCGAAACGCTGATCGAGGCCGGCGCGACCGAGGTGCATTCCTATATCACCCACGGCGTCTTGTCGGGCCCGGCGGTGGAGCGGGTGACAAAATCGGTGATGAAATCGCTGGTGATCACCGATTCCATCGAGCCGACAGATGCCGTCAAAGCCTGCAAGAACATCCGCATCGTGCCCACCGCCCCGATTTTCGCCCAAGCGATCCTGAACATCTGGGGCGGCATGTCCGTCTCCTCCCTGTTCGAAACCGAAACTTTGGTGCCGATCTACGACGGCATGTACCAGCGGGAGTAGTCCCCGCTTCCTGTTTCTTGCCCATTCATCTGTCCAAAAATATCCCACAGGGGGGGGGCCGGTGGGGGACGTGAAGTCCCCCCCGGGGCTTGGGCAGGGCGCGGCCTCAGGCGCCTTGTCACGGGCTCCTTGGATATTTGCAAATGCATTTAATTAGGACTAGCGTGGTGCGATCAAATCCCGGCCCCTGATGGCCGCGCGCACCAAGGAGATGGCGATGACTTCGGCAGATGTACTGAGCAACCTCGCGGGAATGCTTGCGTCGGGCGGTGTGGAAGTGGTGGATTGCACCGGGGTTCTGGGGCCCGAAACGCCGCTGCTGAAACTGCCGCCCGATTTCGCCAAGGACACCCCCGCGATCGAGATTCACCGGATCAGCGAATATGATCAGGACGGGCCGTTCTGGGCGTGGAACTGGCTCAAGGTGGGCGAGCATTCGGGCACCCATTTCGACGCGCCACATCACTGGATTACCGGCAAGGACTACGCCGATGGCTACACCGATACCCTGCCGGTGCAGCGCCTTGTCGCCCCGGTCAACGTGCTCGATTTCGCGGCCGAGTGCGGTGCGAACCCTGATTTTCTGCTGACCATTGATCATGTGAAGACGTGGGAGGCCAAGCATGGCGCGATTGGCGCGGGGGAATGGGTGGTGTTGCGGTCCGATTGGGACCAACGCAGCCATGATGAAAACCTGTTCCTGAATGCCAATGAGACCGGCCCGCACACGCCGGGGCCGACCGCCGAAGTGATCGAATACCTCTTGTCCAAGGGCATCGTCGGCTGGGGCAGCCAATGCATCGGCACCGATGCGGGCCAGGCGGGCGGCATGACCCCGCCCTTCCCCGCGCATAATCTGTTGCACAAGAACAATTGTTATGGTCTGGCCAGCCTCGCCAATCTTGACCGTCTGCCTGCCAAGGGCGCGATCCTGATTGCGGCGCCTTTGAAGATAAAGTCCGGCACCGGCTCGCCGATCCGCGCGCTGGCGCTGGTTCCGCGCGGCTAGGGCGATGGGACCGGGCGCATGACCGACGAAAGCCCCCTCGCGCCCCCGCTTTTGCCGTCGTTGGCTACCGTCGGCCTGACCAATTTCGCGCCATATCTGATGAACCGCCTCATGGGGCGCTACAACGCGGCCCTGCGGGGGGAAATGGCCGGGCTGGGCCTGACAACGCCCAAAATGCGGGCGCTCGCGGTGCTGTCCGTCATCGAAGGCCCGCTGATCCGCGAATTGGCGATTTACACCGTCACCGACCAGTCCACCCTGTCGCGCGCGCTGGATCAGTTGACCGCCGAAGGTCTGATCCGCCGCCAAACCGATATCGACGACAGCCGCGCCACGCGGTGCTTTATCACCGATGCCGGCCGTGCCGCCTTTGACAGCCTTTGGCCCCACATGGCCGATGCCCAAGCCCGTATGTTTCGCGGGATATCCGAAGACGAGCGCCGCGCCTTGACCGGCACCTTGCAGAAAATGCTCTTCAACATCCGAAAGCACGAGATTTGACATGGCAGAACGCAGCTTCAAAGCCGAGGTCGAGCATCTGAAACTGGGCGCGGGGGAGGTTTTCACCGGCGAGGGAATCCTGGCGATCACCAAGGCGCTTCTGGAATCTGGCGTCGGCTATGTCGGCGGCTATCAGGGTGCGCCGATCAGCCACCTGATGGATGTTCTGGCCGATGCCCAGGACCTTCTGGCCGATCTTGGCGTGCGGTTCGAGGCGAACGCCAACGAGGCCGCCGCCGCCGCCATGCTGGCCGCTTCGGTGCATTATCCGATCCGGGGGGCGGTTACGTTCAAGGGGCCGGTCGGGGTGAATGTTGCCTCGGACGCGCTTGCCAATCTGTCCTCATCAGGGGTGACGGGCGGCGCTTTGATCATCCTGGGCGAAGATTACGGCGAGGGATCGTCGATCATGCAGGAACGCTCCCATCCCTTTGCGATGAAATCACAATTCTGGCTGCTGGACCCGCGCCCGAACCTGCCGTCGATCGTCAAGGCGGTGTCGGACGGGTTCGAACTGTCCGAGGCGTCGAACACCCCGGTGATGCTGACGATGCGCATCCGGTCTTGCCATGTCACCGGCAGTTTCACCTGCCGCGACAACCAGCGGCCGAAGGAAACCGTGCGCGAAGCGCTGTCAAACCCGCGCTCCGATTTCGCCCGCGTGGTGCTGCCGCCGATGTCTTATGTGCATGAACAGGACAAGGTGAAAAACCGCTGGCCCGCCGCCGAAAAATTCATCCGCGAGCGGGGGTTGAACGAGCTGTTTGGCCCCGCAAAGGCCCCGCTTGGCATCGTGGTTCAGGGCGGTATGTACAACGGCCTGCTCCGCGCGCTCCAGCGGCTTGGCCTTGCCGATATTTTCGGCGAAACGCAGGTGCCGATCTATGTGCTGAACGTCACTTACCCCCTGATTTCGGGCGAGCTTCTGGAGTTTTGCGACGGAAAGGATCATGTTTTGGTGGTCGAGGAAGGCCAGCCCGAATTTATCGAAACGCAGCTTGGCTCGTTCCTTTACCGCGCGGGGGCTTCGGTGAAACTGCATGGCAAGGGGCTGTTTCCGCTGGCGGGGGAATATACTGGCGCGGTGATGTTGGCGGGGGTTGAAGGCTTCATCCGCAAGGCCGCGCCGGGGATGCTGGCCGCCAAAGTGCGCGCGCCGAACGAGGACAAACCGCAAATCCCGGACCTGAGCAAAACCGTGCCGATCCGCCCGCCCGGCTTTTGCACCGGCTGCCCGGAGCGTCCGATCTTTGCCGCGATGAAGTTGGTGGAAAAGGAACTGGGCAAGCACCAGATCGCCGCCGATATCGGCTGCCATCTGTTCGGCGCCCTGCCGCCGTTTGAAATTGGCGGGGCGACCATGGGCTATGGCCTTGGCCCCGCCGCCAATGGCGCGTTTGATGGCGGGGGCGAACGGCGGCCGATTGCGATTATCGGCGATGGCGGATTTTGGCATAACGGGCTGTCTTCGTCGTTCACCAATATGTCGTTCAACAAATCGGACGGCGTGGCGATTGTGGTCGACAACTTCTATTCTGCGGCGACGGGCGGGCAGGATGTGATGTCTTCGCGTGCCGAAAATGCCACCAAATCGACGCGAAACCCGATTTCCAAAGCGCTGAAAGGCATCGGCATCGATTGGGTGCGTGAGGTCAATCACACCTATGACGTGGGCCGGATGCGCGACGTGCTGCGCGAGGCGCTGACGACCGATGCGCCGGGGCCAAAGGTGATTGTGGCGTCGTCCGAATGTATGCTGAACAAACAGCGGCGCGAGAAGCCTTTGGCGCAAAAGGCGATCAAGGAGGGGCGGCGGGTGGATATCCCGCGCTTTGGCGTCGATGAAGACATCTGCACCGGGGATCACGCCTGCATCCGGTTGTCGGGTTGTCCGTCTTTGTCGTTGAAAAGGCTGGATGATCCGCTTCGTGATGATCCGGTGGCGAGCATTGATCAGTCCTGCGTTGGCTGCGGCAATTGCGGCGAGGTTGCGGATGCGGCAATCTTGTGCCCCTCGTTTTATCGCGCCGATGTGGTGCATAATCCGGGGCGGTTTGAAAAATGGCTGGCGGCGATGCGCGCCCGTTTGATCGGCGCGCTGATCGCCCGCCGCGCTGGGCGCAGGCTAGATTTCGGGGATGCGCCATGACCATTCACGCGGCGCTGGACCCGCGCCCTCAGGACCCGGCTTTGGGCGGTATCATCAAGTTGGCGGTGCTGGCCGTCGGCGGGCAAGGCGGCGGGGTTCTGACCGGATGGATCGAGGATCTGGGCCGCGCAAACGGGTATGCCGTGCAGGCAACCTCGGTCGCGGGGGTCGCGCAGCGGACCGGGGCAACGGTGTATTATGTGGAGATGGCCCCGGCGGGCGGGCGGCTGCCGGTGTTTTCGCTGATGCCAGCGACGGGCGACGTGGACGTGATGATCGCGGCGGAAATGATGGAGGCGGGGCGGTCGATCATTCGCGGGTTTGTGACGCCCGACCGCACGACGCTGATCGCGTCCACCCACCGCTCGCTGGCTGTGTCAGAAAAGATGACGCCCGGCGACGGGATCGCGGATGCGGCCGAGGTTATGGCCGCCGCCGAAATCGCCGCCCGCCGCTTTATCTGCGCCGATTTTGACCAGATCGCGGTTTCGCGCGGTTCGGTCATCTCCGCCTCTTTGTTCGGCGCGCTGGCGGCTTCGGGGGCGCTGCCCTTCGGCCCACAGACGTTCGAGGCCGCCATTCGCGCCGGGGGCAAGGGCGTGGACGGGTCTTTGCGGGCGTTTCAGGCGGGTTTTGCGGCGGTGATGGCGGGGAAAGATGCGGGCGTTGTGGGGCCAGAGCCTGCGGCGGCAGGGGTGAGCGGGCCAGCCAGGCTGCTGGCCGGTTGGGACATTTTGGTGCGCAGGGTTCAGACTTTGCCAGAGCCTGCGAGGGCGATGACCCGCGCCGGGTTGCAAAAGGTGGTTCAGTTTCAGGATCTTAGCTATGGCGCGGTCTTTTTGAACCGGCTGGAGCAGATCGCGGCACTTGACCGCGCACCCTTCACCTTGACACTTGAGGCGGCGAAATACCTGGCCAACGCCATGGCCTATGACGACATCATCCGGGTGGCAGACGCCAAGACGCGCGGCGGGCGGCGCGAGCGGATCGCGGCGGAGATGGGGGCGGGAGCAGCCCAAGTCATGCAGGTGACGGAGTTTGTGCATCCGCGCGCCGAAGAAATCGTGTCGATGCTGCCCGCCAGTATGGGCGCGCGCTGGGCGGCGATGCCGAAGCGGATGGCGCTTTTGGACCGGCTGTTTGGCAAGGGCCGCAGGATGCGCACCGACAGTGTGTTCGCGTTTTTGCCGATGTATCTGATTGCAGGGCTGAAGTTTTACCGCCCCCGCACGCTGCGGCACGCGGTTGAAGGGGCGCATCTGGAGCGGTGGCTGGCGCGGGCTTTGGCGCTGGTGGCCAGCGATTATGACCTTGCGGTCGAGGTTTTGCGCTGCAGGCGGCTGATAAAGGGCTATTCGGACACCCATGCGCGGGGGCTGTCGAAGTTTGACAAGGTGATGGCCGGGATCGCGGCGGTGGAAGGGCGGACCGATGCGGCGGACTGGGCGCGGCGGCTGCGCGAGGCGGCGCTGAAGGACGAAGAGGGCGCGGCATTGGACGGCGCGCTGGCGACGATCCGCAGCTTTTTGGGGTGACCGGGTAAGGCGGCGCATCAGCCGCGCGCGGGTTTTACCGTTTGGCCCGCGCCGCGCTGGGCCGTTTTTATGGGTTTCGGCCTAAGGCAAGGGGGCGCCGCCCCCTTCGCCGGCCCGAAGAGGGCCCGCTCATCCCCCGGGATATTTTTGGACAGATGATGAATGGATCAGCGGATCTGCTGCGACAGGGCTTTGAGCATCCGGTCGGTGCCTTCGGCTGTGGTGATGATGCCCGGTGACAGGCGCAGGGTTTGGCCGCGCGCGTCGGTGCTGATGGCCTGATCGCGCAAGGCGGCGACGATCTGCGGCGCAGGCAGATGCGGGGGCAGTTTGACCATGATCGAGCCGCCGCGCGACGCTTCTGCGCGCGGGGTGAGGAGGGGCAGGCCCATGGCATCGGCGCCCTCGATGATCTGGGCGGTCAGTTGGCGGTTATGGGCCAAAAGCGCCGGTTTATCCTGCCTGGCGTGCCATTCCAGCGCGGGTAGCGAGGCGATGGCGGCCATGCAGCCCGGCGTGCCATTGTCAAAGCGGCGGATATCGGGGGCGCGGGCGAAAGCGGTGATATCCCAGTTGAAGGGATTGTCCTGACTGAACCAGCCCGCCAAATCCGGGTTGAGATGCGGGATCAGGCGCGGGGCGGCGTACAGCACCCCTGCCCCCGGTGTGCCGCACATCCATTTCAGGCTGGTGGACAAGGCAAAATCCACCTCGGGCGCGCAGACATCAAACGGGATCAGCCCCGCCGCCTGCGTGATATCGGCGCCGACGAGCGCGCCCATTTGCCGCCCGCGCGCCACCATCGCGGCAAGGTTGATGCGGTGCGAGGAGGTGGAGGACACCCATGTCAGCAGGGCAAGGCCGACATCGGGGGTCCAAAGATCGGTGAAATCCTCTTCTTCCACCCAAGCCGCGCCTTGGCGCAGCGGCACGGTTTTCAGCGTGAAGCCGAGGCGCGGGGCGAGGGTTTGCAACAGGAAATGATTGGAAGGAAAGCAATCGGCCCCGACCAGCACGGTTTTGCCCGCCAGATGCGCGGGCGGCAGGCTGGTCAGGAAGGCGTGAAAGCCTGACGTGACGTTTTCAAAGGTGGTGACGCTGCCGGGCGGGGCATTCAGGATGCCGCGCCACAGATCGACAAACCGGCCCCGCAGCGGCAGAACATGGCCCCATTGTCCATCATCAGCCGCGCCCCAGACCTGTGCAAAAGCGCTGAGCGAGGTGGCAAGATCCTGCGCTTTGCCGGGATAAATGCCGATGGAATGATAAAGGAAATAGGCGCCCGGATCGGGGGACAGGGTCATCAAACAGCCTCCAGTGTCAGAGCGACGCCTTGGCCGACGCCGACGCAAAGCGCGATAAGCGCGCGTTTGCCGTCGGTTTCGACGAGGCGGCGGGCGGCGGTGCCCGCAATCCGCGCGCCCGATGCGCCCAAGGGATGGCCCATCGCGATCGCGCCGCTGCGCGCGTTCACATGGGGCGCGTCGTCGGCCAGCCCCCAGGCACGGGTGCAGGCCAGAACCTGCGCGGCGAAAGCCTCGTTCAGTTCGATCACGTCAAAATCCTGCGCGGTCAGGCCGGTCCGCGCGGTCAGGCGGACGAGCGCCTCGATCGGGCCAAGCCCCATGACGCGCGGCAAAACCCCGCCGCTGGCCGCCTGCCCGATCCGCGCGAGGGGGGTCAGGCCATGGGCGCGGACGGCTTTTGCGCTGGCGAGGATTAGCGCCGAAGCGCCGTCGTTCACGCCGCTGGCGTTGCCTGCGGTCACTGTGCCGCCCGCGCGAAACGGCGTGGGCAGGGCGGCGAGTTTGAGGGCGCTGGTGGCACGGGGATGCTCGTCTGCCGTCACCAGTGTTTCGGCGTTTTTGCCGGGCAGACGCAAGGGAATGATATCCGCAGCGTGCCAGCCCGCGTCATAGCGCGACTGACTGCGCAGGGCATAGGCGTCTTGGTCGGCGCGGCTGATCCCGGCCTCTTCGGCCAGGTTTTCGGCGGTTTGCGGCATCGCGTCGGTGCCGGTTGTCATAGCAGGGTTCACAAAGCGCCAGCCGATGGTGGTGTCGAATATTTCGGGCGCGCGGGCGAAGGCGGTTTCGGCCTTGGCCATCACGAAAGGCGCGCGCGACATGCTTTCAACGCCGCCTGCGATGACCACTTCGGCGGCGCCGTCGCGGATCACGCGGGCGCCGGTGATCACCGCGTCAAGGCCGCTGGCGCACAGACGGTTCACGGTCATCGCGGGCACTGTCGGGCCCAGGCGGGACAAAAGCACGGCCATGCGGGCGACGTTTCGGTTGTCCTCGCCCGCCTGATTGGCGCAGCCAAAGATCACCTCGTCCACCGGCAAATCGTGGCGCGCCAAAAGCCCGTCGATCACCAGAGCGGCCATATCATCGGGCCGCATCATGGCAAGCGCTCCGCCGTAACGCCCGATGGGCGTGCGCAGATGGGCGCAAATGAAAACCTCGGTCATTCAGGCCTCCAGGTCCGGTGCGGGGTCGTAACGCGCGGCCATGTGCGGCGGCGCAAGGGCGCGCAGGCGGGCAAGTTCGCCCAAAACCGCGCCGCGCCCGTGCTGCGCCAGCGCCTGAAACGGGCCACGCGGAAAGTTCAGGCCGAGCCGCATCGCGGTGTCAATCCCCGCCGCATCACTGCCGCCTTCGGCCAAAAGCCAATGCGCTTCGTTGATCAGCGTCGCCTCGATCCGCAGCACGATGGCGCCGCTGTCCGGCGGGGCGTTGCAGAGCGCAGGCGGGGTGACAAAACCGCGCCCGGATTTGCGCCCCAGATCGCCGCGCAGGACCGCCTCGCGCAGGGCGGCGAAGGGGTGATAACGGGGGTGCTGGCCCATCGCGGTGTAAAGCCCGGTGGTGGCGGCCAGATTGATATCGGCCCCGATCAGATCGATCAGCGCGAAGGGGCCAAGCCGGTATCCGGCGCTTTGCATGGCCGCGTCCACCTCCGCCGCTGCGCGCCCTTCGTGCAGCAGCGCCAAAGCCTCGCCGTAATAGGGCCGGGCGCAGCGGTTCACGATGAAACCGGGGCGGTCGGGGCATTGGATCACGGTTTTGCCGGCCGCTTCGCACAGGGCGCGCGCGCGGGCAGTGGCGGTGCTTGCGGTGCCCTCATGTGCGGCGAGTTCCACCAACTTCATCGCGGCGGCGGGGTTGAAAAAATGCAAGGCGAGGCAGCGTTCGGGATGGTTCAGCGCGCTGGCAATCGACGCGACGGGGATGGAAGAGGTGTTGGTGCACAGCAGGCAACCCGGCGCCACCACCGATTCCAGCCCGGCGAAAAGTGCCTGCTTGGCGGCCAGATCTTCGACGATCGCTTCGATCACCACGGCGCAGGGGGCCAGATCGGCCGTATTCCCCACACTGAACCGGGCAAGCGCCGCATCCCGCTGCGCGGTGGTCAGCTTGCCAGCGGCAACACGCCCGTCCAGCGCCGCCGCCATGCGGCCGTGGGCCGAGGCGCGGGCGGGCGCGTGGTCTTCGACCCCCAGAACCGCAAAACCCGCGCTTGCGAACACCTGCGCGATGCCAAGGCCCATGGTGCCCAGCCCGACGATGCCGATGGGACCAACGCGGCTCATGTGCCGGTAAACGTCGCGCGGCGCCTGGCGCGAAAGGCGGCGATGCCTTCGGCCTTGTCGGCGCTGTCCATCAGCGCCTCGAACCCGGCACGCTCGGCGCCAAGCGCCAGCGTCTCACCCGCACGCAGCGCCGCCTTGGCCGCCATCAGCGCCAGCGGTGCGCGCAGCGCCAGCGCGGCACAAAGCGCCGCCGCGTCCGTCAAGGCATCATCGGTCAGATAGGCCCCGATCCCCCAGTCAAACGCCTGATCCGCGGTCACAATCTCGCCCATCATCACCATGCGCGAC
The DNA here is from genome assembly GCA_031385445.1 of Paracoccaceae bacterium. Classification (GTDB taxonomy): domain Bacteria; phylum Pseudomonadota; class Alphaproteobacteria; order Rhodobacterales; family Rhodobacteraceae; genus CAIYZT01. The sequence goes on from JANNBM010000029.1 coordinate 37,255, forward strand.
GCCCGCCCCCGCCCGACAAGCGCCAGCAGTCTTTGCCCGCCGCCCGCCCCCGGAATAAGGCCCAGATTGGTTTCCGGCAGGCCCAACCGCGCGCTGCGGCCCAGCACCATCAGATCAGCCATCAACGCCAATTCGAACCCGCCGCCCAGCGCAAAGCCTTCAACCGCCGCAACCAAGGGCTTGGGAAAATCCGCAATCGCCGCCCAATAGCCCTTGCGCGGGTCCACCGCAGCGCCGGCGCGCGTCTTGCCTTCGATCTCGGTGATATCCGCACCGGCGGCGAAATTCCCCTCCGCCCCGCAGATCATCACCGCCCGGCAGCGCGGATCGTCTGCAAGCGCGGCCAAAACCGCAGCAATCCGGCCCAGCATCGCGGTATTCAAAGCATTGCGCGCGCCGGGCCGGTTCAACACCAGCCGCACCCAATCGCCACGATCTTCCACCAGCACCTGATCCATCCCGCCACTCTTGCCCCGCCGCGCCAGAATTTCAAGCTAGAAATTTCAAGCTTGAAATTGTTTTCATCTGGTGCCACCATCGATCAACGTCGAAACCCGGAGACTGCCATGAACGTTCTGTGCCTTGGGGGCGGGCCTGCCGGCCTTTACTTCGCGATCTCGATGAAGCTGCGCAACCCCGCGCACCGCATCACGGTGCTGGAACGAAACCGCGCCAATGACACCTTCGGCTGGGGCGTGGTTCTGTCGGATGAGGCGCTGGCGGGGATGCAGAAGAACGATCCGGTATCGACCGAGGCGATCCGGGGCAGTTTCGCCTATTGGGACGATATCGCGGTGGTGCATGACGGGGTGCGCACAGTGTCAGGCGGGCATGGCTTTGCCGGGATCGGCCGCCGCGCGCTGCTGGTCCTGCTGCAAGCCCGCGCGCGGGAACTGGGCGTCGATCTGCAATTTGAAACCGAGTTCAAATCGGCCGAGGAATACCGCAAGGACTTTGACCTTGTGGTTGCCTCCGACGGGCTGAATTCGCTGGTGCGGCGCGAGTATGAAACCGTTTTCCGCCCCGAAATTGACCTGCGCCGCTGCAAATTCGTCTGGCTTGGCACCCATGCCAAATTTGACGACGCGTTTACCTTTATCTTCGAGAAGACCGCGCATGGCTGGGTCTGGGCGCATGTGTACCAATTCGATGACACGACGGCGACCTTCATCGTGGAATGCGCGCCCGAAACCTGGGACAAATGGGGCTTTGCCGGCATGTCCAAAGAAGAGACGGTGGAAACCTGCCGTGCGATCTTTGCCAACCACCTTGGCGGCCATGATCTGATGTCGAACGCGGCCCACCTGCGCGGCTCTGCGGTGTGGATGAATTTTCCGCGTGTGATCTGCGAGCAGTGGCACCATGAAAACGTGGTTTTGATGGGCGATGCCGCCGCGACCAGCCATTTTTCCATCGGCTCCGGCTCTCGGCTGGCGTTTGACAGCGCGATTGCGCTGGCCGATTATCTGCATTCCGAGCCCAGCCTTGCCGCCGCCTTTGACCGCTATCAGGCCGAACGCCGGGTCGAGGTTTTGCGCACCCAGTCCGCCGCCCGCAATTCGCTGGAATGGTTCGAAGAGGTGGAGCGGTATCTGGACATGCCAAGCCCGCAATTCGCCTATTCGCTGCTCACCCGCAGTCAGCGCATCAGCCACGAAAACCTGCGCCTGCGCGATCCGGCCTGGTTGCGGCAGGCCGAGGATTGGTTTGCGGCCCAGGCGGGCGGCCCCCCCGGGCGCCGCCCGATGTTCGCGCCCTTTGCCCTGCGCGGCATGACCTTGCAAAACCGCATCGTCGTCTCGCCGATGGCGCAGTACAAGGCAACGGACGGCTGCCCGAATGACTGGCATTTTGTGCATTATGCCGAACGCGCGAAGGGCGGGGCGGGGCTGGTTTTCACCGAAATGACCTGCGTGTCGGCGACAGGGCGCATCAGCCCCGGCTGCGCCGGACTTTACACCGAAGCGCATCAGGGGGCATGGGCGCGTTTGGTGGATTTTGTGCATGCCGAAACCCCCGCCAAGATCGCCTTGCAGATCGGCCATGCCGGGCGCAAGGGGTCGACCCAAGTGGGATGGGCGGAAGGCGATGCGCCCTTGCCCAGCGGAAACTGGCCCCTGATCAGCGCAAGCGCCTTGCCTTGGGACAAGGCCAATCAGACCCCGCGCGCGATGGACCGCGCCGATATGGACGAGGTCATCGCACAGTTCGCCGCCTCCACCCAAATGGCCGACCGCGCCGGGTTTGACATGATCGAACTTCACGCGGCCCATGGATACCTTTTGGCCGCGTTCCTTTCGCCAATATCGAACATCCGCACCGATGGCTATGGCGGCAGCCTTGAAAACCGCCTGCGCTTTCCGTTGCAGGTTTTTGCCGCGATGCGCGCGGTTTGGCCCGAGCGCAAGCCGATGTCGGTGCGCATCAGCGCGACCGATTGGATGGGCGCGGCGGGGATCACGCCGCAAGATAGCGTGGCCATCGCGCGCGCCTTTGCGGCTGCCGGGGCCGATATTATCGACGTCTCTGCCGGCCAGACCACGCCCGAAGCCGCGCCGATTTACGGCCGCATGTTCCAGACCCCGTTTTCGGACCGCATCCGAAACGAGGCCGGGCTGGCCACCATGGCGGTCGGCAATATCACCGAGGCCGATCAGGTGAACCAGATCCTGCTGGCGGGCCGCGCCGATCTCGTTTGCCTTGCCCGCCCGCATCTGGCCGACCCCTATTGGACGCTGCACGCCGCGCTTCAGCAGGGCGAGGATGCCGCGCCTTGGCCGCTTCCCTACCTCGCCGGGCGCGATCAGGCGCAGCGCCTGCGCATCCGCCATCAAGAGCAGATCCGGGTATGACCCTGACCGGCAAAACAGTTCTGATCACGGGCGGCGGATCGGGCGCGGGGGAAAACCTTGCGCTTGGGTTCGCGGGCGCGGGCGCGCAGGTGGTGATCACCGGGCGCCGGATGGAGGCGCTGGAACGGGTTGCGGCGCTTGCCCCCGGCATCCGCGCGGTGCAGGGAGATGTCACGAGCGAGGCCTCGGTGGCGCAGATCTTTGCGCAGGCGGGCCGCTGCGATATCGTGATCGCGAACGCAGGCGCGGCGGATTCCGCACCGTTTTCACGCACCACCTTGGCGCAATGGAACGCGATGATCGCAGTCAACCTGACCGGGGTTTTCCTGACCCTGCGCGACGGGATGAACCAGATGCAGGGCTGGGGGCGGCTTATTTCCGTCGCCTCGACGGCGGGGCTGAAAGGCTATGCCAAGATCGTGCCCTATGCCGCCGCCAAGCATGGGGTGATCGGGATGACCCGCTCGCTCGCGCTTGAAGTCGCGCGCAAACCGATCACGGTCAACGCCATCTGCCCCGGCTTTCTGGACACGCCGATGACCGATCATTCCATCGCCGTGATCGCGGAAAAGACCGGAAAAACGCTCGCCGAATCCAAGGCCGCGCTGGAGGCGATGAGCCCGCAGAACCGGCTGATCCACCCGTCCGAAGTGACCGCTGCCGCGCTGTTTTTGTGCGGGCCGGGATCGGACGGGATCAACGGACAGGCCATCGCCATTTCCGGGGGCGATCTATGAGCGATCTGTCAAAACGGCGGCTGAAGATGTGGGTGCGGCTTTTGGCTGTGACCCGCGCCAGCGAAAACCACCTGCGCGAGCATTTGCGCAAAGGGCACGAAACCACGCTGCCAAGGTTTGACGTGATGGCGGCGCTGCACCGCCGTCAGGGCGGCATCACCATGAGCGAGCTGTCGCGTATGCTGCTGGTTTCAAATGGAAATGCCACCGCAGTTGTGGACCGGCTGGAGACGGACGGGCTGGTCCGCCGCACCCCGTCCGAAACGGACCGCCGCACGGTTTTCGTGGCCTTGACGGCCGAGGGTCTGGCCTCGTTCGACACGCTCGCCAAAGGGCACGAGGCCGAGGTGGCCAAGCTGTTTTCGAAGATTTCCGAAGCCGATCTTGACCAGATGACCGAGATCCTGAAGCGTATGGGGGCAAGATGAGCCAGATGGCCGGGCTGGTGCCCAAGCATTTCTTGTGGAGTGTGAGCGCGGGCGTCGCCGTGCTGCGGCTGAACCGGCCAGAGCGCAAGAACCCGCTGACGTTTGACAGCTATGCCGAGCTGACCGCGACGTTTCGCGCGCTCGCAGGGGCGGGCGATGTCAAGGTTGTGGTCTTTGCGTCAAACGGTGGGAATTTCTGTTCGGGCGGCGATGTGCACGAGATTATCGGCCCGCTGATCGGCCGCCCGATGGCAGATTTGCTCGCCTTTACCCGCATGACCGGCGATCTGGTGAAGGCGATGATCGGCTGCGGCAAGCCGATCATCGCGGCGGTTGACGGGGTGGCGGTGGGCGCGGGGGCGATCATCGCGATGGCGTGTGATCTGCGGTTGGCGAGCGATCAGGCGACATGCGCGTTTTTGTTCACCCGCGTCGGGCTGGCAGGCTGCGATATGGGGGCCTGCGCCATGCTGCCGCGCATCATCGGGCAGGGCCGCGCGGCGGAGCTGCTGTTCACCGGGCGCAGCATGACGGCGGACGAGGGCCGCGCCTGGGGCTTCTGGAACGCCCTGCATCCGGGGGAGGCTTTGGAGGCGGGGGCGATGGCGTTGGCCCGGCGCCTGGCCGATGGGCCGACCTTTGCCCATGCCATGACCAAGGCGCAGCTGGTGCAGGAATGGGCGATGGGGCTGGAGCAAGCAATTGAGGCCGAGGCGCAGGCGCAGGCGATCTGCATGCAGACCAAGGATTTTGAGCGGGCATACCGGGCGTTTGTGGCCAAGCAAAAGCCGGTTTTTGTGGGTGACTAGGGAGTAGCCTTTCCTGCGGGCACCGGGGGCCAGCCCCCGGACCCCCGGGATATTTGAGGACAGATGATGGCAGACAGAAGTTTTCTTGATTGGCCGTTTTTTGGGGCCACGCACCGCGATCTGGCGGGGGCGCTGGAGGCGTGGTGCGGGGTGCATTTGCCGGTCGATCACAGCGATGTGGACGCCGCTTGCCGGGGGCTGGTGGCCCTGCTGGGCGCGGGCGGTTGGCTGCGGCATTCGGGGGCGGGGGCGGGCGAGGTTTTGGATCTGCGCAGCCTGTGCCTGATCCGCGAGACATTGGCGCGCCACGACGCGCTGGCGGATTTTTCCTTTGCTATGCAAGGGCTTGGGATGGGGGCGGTGTCCTTGTTTGGCAGCCTGGCGCAGCGTGAATGGCTGGAGCGGACCCGCGCGGGAAACGCCATCGCGGGCTTTGCCTTGACCGAACCTGCCTCTGGCTCGGACGTGGCGAATACGGCCAGCACGGCGCAAAGGGTGGCAGGCGGCTGGCTGCTGAACGGCGAGAAAACCTATATCTCGAACGGCGGAATTGCGGATGTGTATGTGGTGATCGCGCGCACCGGCGAGGCGCCGGGCGCGCGGGGGTTGTCGGCCTTCGTGATGCCTGCAGACACGCCGGGCCTGTCGGTGGTGTCGCGGATCGAGGTGATGGCGCCGCATCCGCTGGCCCATCTGAAGATGGGGGATGTGCTTTTGCCGGAGGCGGCGCTGATTGGTGCGCCGGGGGCGGGGTTCAAGCAGGCGATGGCGGTTTTGGATGTGTTCCGGTCGACCGTCGGGGCGGCGGCGCTGGGCATGGCCCGGCGCGCGCTGGACGAGGCGCTGTTGCGGACCCAAAGCCGCAAAGTTCAGGGCGCGCGTCTGGCGGATTTGCAGATGGTGCAGGGGCATCTTGCCGATATGGCGCTGAAAATTGATGCGGCGGCTCTGTTGATTTACCGGGCCGCCTGGACAAAGGATCAAGGCGCAGCCCGGATCAGCCGCGAGGCCGCAATGGCCAAGCTTTATGCGACCGAGGCCGCGCAAGAGATCATCGACATGGCGGTGCAGCTGCATGGCGGCGACGGGGTGCGCAAGGGGGTCGCGGTGGAAGCGCTGTACCGCGACATCCGCGCTTTGCGGATTTACGAGGGCGCGTCGGATGTGCAGCGCCTGATCATCGCGCGGAGCCTGCTGGAATGAACTATGCCCGCCTGATCCAGATCGAGTTCAACCACTGCGACCCTGCCGGGATTGTGTTTTATCCGCGCTATTTCGAGATGACCAATTCGGTAATCGAGAATTTCTTTGCCGATGTTGTTGGCCGTTCGTTTGCCTCGATGCACCGGGGGGCGCAGAACGGTGTGCCGACGGTTCGGATTGAAACAGACTTTATCGCGCCGTCCTATCTGGGCGACAAGGTGTTGTTTTCGCTGCGGATTGCCAAACTGGGTCGCAGCAGCATCACCGTTGTGATCGACGCTCACCACGAGGCCGAGCACCGGATGCGCGCGGTCCTGACGCTGGTTTGGACCGATCAGATGGCTTCGGCCCCGTGGCCAGCCGATACGCGCACCCGCCTTATTGCTTATCAGGAGAGCCAAGATGCCCCATGACATCCTGCACCCCAAACATTGGAAAGCCGCGCGGGGCTACGCCAATGGCGTCGCCGCTTCGGGGCGGATAGTGTTCACCGGCGGGCTGATCGGCTGGAACGCGGATCAGGCGTTTGAGACGGACGATTTCGTGCAGCAGGTGGCACAGACCTTGCGCTCGATTGTCGAGGTTCTGGCCGAGGCGGGCGCGCGCCCTGAACATCTGGTGCGCCTGACGTGGTATGTCACCGACAAGCACGAGTATCTGGGCAATCTCAAAGCCTTGGGTGCCGCCTATCGGCAGATCATTGGTGCGCATTACCCCGCCATGGCGCTGGTTCAGGTCGTGGCCCTTGTCGAAGACCGCGCCAAGGTTGAGATTGAGGCCACCGCCATCATCCCGCAGGTGCTGTGATGCTTGGACCCTCTGCCCACACCGACAGCTTCACCCGGGATCGTCTGCCGCCCAAAGACCAGCTGCCCGATTTCCTGCTCGACGGGTTCGCCTATCCCGAGCATCTGAACGCGGCGGTGGAGTTGACGGGCCGGATGGTGGAGCGCGGGTTTGGTGACCACACCGCGCTGATCGGCAACGGGCGGATGCGCACCTATAAGGAGCTAACCGACTGGACCAACCGCATCGCCCATGCGCTGGTGGAAAGCTACGGCGTCAAGCCGGGCAACCGGGTGCTGATCCGCTCGGCCAACAATCCGGCCATGGTCGCCTGTTGGCTCGCCGCGACCAAGGCGGGCGCGGTGGTGGTCAATACCATGCCGATGCTGAGGGCGGGAGAGCTCGCTCAGATCGTGGACAAGGCAGAGATCACACTGGCGCTGTGTGACACGCGGTTGATGGACGAGTTGGTCACCTGCGCCAAAACCTCGCGGTTTTTGAAGACGGTGGTGGGGTTTGACGGCACGGCCAATCACGATGCCGAACTGGACCGGATTGCGCTGTCAAAGCCGGTGCGCTTTGACGCGGTGCAGACCGGGCGCGACGATGTGGCGCTGTTGGGCTTTACCTCGGGCACCACCGGAGAGCCGAAGGCCACGATGCATTTTCACCGCGATTTGATGATCATCGCGGATGGGTATGCGGCGGAGGTGTTGCAGGTCACGCCCGACGACATCTTCGTCGGCTCGCCGCCTTTGGCGTTTACCTTTGGCCTTGGCGGGCTGGCGATTTTCCCGCTGCGGTTTGGCGCGGCGGCGGCTTTGCTGGAGCAGGCGACCCCGGCCAATATGATCGAGATCATTCAGACCCACCGCGCCACGATCTGCTTTACCGCGCCCACCGCCTACCGCGTGATGCTGAAGGCGATGGCGGAGGGGGCCGATTTGTCGTCGCTTCGGGCAGCGGTGTCGGCGGGCGAAACCCTGCCCGCGCCGGTTTATGACGACTGGATCGCCAAGACCGGCAAGCCGATGCTGGACGGGATCGGGGCGACGGAGATGCTGCATATCTTTGTGACCAACCGTTTTGCTGATCATGCCCCGGCCTGTACGGGCCGCCCGGTGCGCGGCTATCAGGCGAAAATCGTTGATGAGTTTATGAACGAGGTTCCGGTGGGCGAGGTTGGCCGCCTTGCCGTGCGCGGGCCGACCGGGTGCCGCTATCTCGCGGACGCGCGGCAGACGAAGTATGTGCAAGGCGGCTGGAATCTGACGGGGGACAGCTTTTGGCAAGACGAGGCGGGGCGCTTTCACTTTGCCGCCCGCTCGGACGATATGATCATTTCAGCGGGATATAACATCGCGGGGCCAGAAGTTGAGGCGGCACTTTTATCGCACCCTGCGGTTCTGGAATGCGCTGTGATCGGGGTGCCCGATGAGGAGCGCGGGATGTTGGTCGAGGCACATGTCGTTCTTGCCGCCGGCCACGCGCCCGGCGATGACTTGGTGAAAGGGCTGCAAGCCCATGTGAAGGCCACCATCGCACCCTATAAATACCCGCGCCGGGTGGTGTTTACGGATGCCTTGCCCAAAACGCAGACCGGAAAAATTCAACGGTTCCGGCTGAAGCCGCAGCCTTAACCCCGCGCGCCGCTGAACACCCGCCGCGTGGTGGTTTCGGCCTGCGATAGCCAGCCCGCGCGCACCGCGTCGGTGCTGCCTACGACGGGCCTGAAAACATGCCGCTCGTAAGCCTTGACCCCGCAAAACGGCAGAACGCTTTTGCCCCAGATCAGCTCCAGCGGATCGCCGATATCGGCGGTCTCGCGCGTCGCTGGCGTGTCGGAGGTGTTGAAGATCAAGGCGGTCTCCATCGACAACAGCCCCTCGGGCAAACCGTTCGCCGCGGCGAGCCGATAGGCGACCCCCGGAACCAGAACCCGGTCCAGCCATCCGGCCAGAATGGCGGGGGGTTTGCCCCACCAGTTTGGATGCACGATCAAAAGCCCGTCCGCGCTGGCCAGATCGCGGCGATGCTGGCGCACCAAAGGGTCGGCCGATTGCGCAAGCGCCTGCTCCAGCGTGTCGCCAATGCTGTCGGCTTCCTCGGCGGTCAGGCAGGGATCGAAGTGTTCGGCGTAAAGGTCGTGGTGCAGAACCTGCGCGCCAATGGCATCAAGCGCCGTGCGGGCGCGCAAGGAAATGGCCTGACAAAAGCTTGTTGGCCGGGGATGGGCGACGATGGACAGGATGCGCATGGCAGCAGATTACCCGAAAACCGATCCGTGCGGCAATGGGGCGCGCGTCCTGCAGGGGGCCGTCACTTGCCGTAATAGTCGCGATACCAGGCCACAAATTGCCGCACCCCCTCGCGGAAATCGGTTTGCGGGCGGTATCCGGTCAGCGCTTGCAGCAAAGCGGCGTCGGCCCAAGTTGCGGGCACATCGCCCATCTGCATCGGCATGTAATTGCGGATCGCCTTTTGGCCCAGCGCCTCTTCGATGGCGTCCACGAAATCGAGCAGCCGCACCTTGTCCGAATTGCCGATATTCACCACCCGCCACGGCGCGGAGGGCGACAGGTTATCGCCCAAAATCGCTGCGCCCCGCCCTTCGACCAGCGGCGGCGCGGCGGGGATCAAAAGGCTGATCGCGCGCACCAGATCGTCGATATAGGTGAAATCGCGGAACATGTCGCCGTGGTTGTAAATGTCAATCGGCCGCCCGTCCAAGATCGCATCGACGAATTTGAACAGCGCCAGATCGGGCCGCCCCCACGGGCCATAGACCGTGAAAAACCGGAACATCGTCGTCGGGATTTTCCACAGATGGGCATAGGCGTGGCCCATGCTTTCGGTCGCCTTTTTGGTCGCGGCATAGATGGTCAGCGGGTGGTCGGCGCGGTCGGTTTCGGCAAACGGCATCTTTTCATTCGCGCCGTAAACCGAAGAGGTGGAGGCCATCATCAGATGCGCAACCCCGTGCCGACGCGCCGCCTCCATCACGGTAAAGGTGCCGATGATATTGCTGTCCAGATAACTGCGCGGCGCCTCCAGCGAATAGCGCACCCCGGCTTGGGCGGCGAGATGCACGATCACTTCTGGCTTGAAATCATCGGCGGCGGTATCGAAAGCCGCCTGATCTTCCAGCATCGCTTCGACCGCGCGAAAGCCCGGGCTTTGCAGCAGATCGCCGTGGCGACGGTGTTTCAGGCTTATGTCGTAGTAATCCGTCATCCCGTCAAAGCCGAGGATCTCGTGCCCTTCAGCCAGCAACAGTTTAGCGAGGTGAAAGCCGATAAAGCCTGCGGTGCCGGTGATCAGGATGCGGGTCATGTGCGGGGCCTTTTGTCTTTTGCCCCGAGTGGTGCCCCGCCAAACGCGTCGGCGCAAGGGGCAGTTAGGTTTTGCCCCGGCGCAACAGGTAGATATCCATGATCCAGCCATGGTTCGCGCGGGCGGCGGCGCGGGTGGCCACGATCTGCGCGCCGACATCTTGCAGCGGGCCGCTGATCAGGATCTGCTCGGCCATGCCGACATAAGCGGCCCAGAAGATGTGCAGGTTTTGCCCAGCCAGCCCCTGAAACGAGCATTCGCCGTCGAGCATCACCACCATCGTATCGGGCGACGGGAGGGGCCAGCCGTGGTCGCGCAGCTGGCGGCCCGTGGTGATCAGAACCGGCTCGGCCACCTCGTTCAGCGCGATGGTGTGCGCGGCGCAAAGCGCCTGAACCGAGGTGATGCCGGGCACGACGCTGACCGTCGCCCCGGGCAAGCGCGCGGCAATCCGCAGGGTGCTGTCGTAAAGCATCGGATCGCCCCAAACCATCAGCGCCACCCGCGCCTTTGGCCCGCAATGCGCGTCGATCGCCGCACGCCAGCAGGCCGCAATCGTATCGTGCCAGTCGGACACGCCGCCCTTGTAACCGCCCGAGACGTCACGCGCGGGCATGTCAAATTCGGCCACCGGAACGGCGCGGGTCAGAACCTGCGACAAGATCAGATGCCGCACCTCGGCCAGATCGGATTTGTCAGGCCCCTTGCGCGGGATCAAGATCAGATCAGCCGCGTTCAGCGCCGCTGCCGCCTGCGCCGTCAGATGGGCCGGGTTGCCCGTGCCGATGCCGATCAGGCACAGATCCAAGGCAACCCCCTTGCGGTCATGCCGGCTTGCCCTCATGCGTCCAGGCCGTCCCGGCTAACCAGCCGAGACAAGCCCAGACGACCAAGGCGGTGCCCAGAACGTGGGCGGAAAACATGGCCCCAAGCTCGGTCGGGGCCATGCCGGAAAACCCTTTGGCCTCGGGCGCGCCGATCAGGTGAGGCACAACGAGGAAAGCCCCTGCGAGGGCGAACATCGCCCAATGGCGGCCGTACCCCAGAAGGCCAAGGCCGGTTGCGGTGCAGGCGGCGGTCAGCCACCACCAGATTTGCCGTGCGCCGAGGTCAGCCGCGATGGTGCCCGGCAGTTCCGGCGCAAGCCCCATTGCCGGGGCCAGCTGGAACACCGCAAAGCCCGCTATGCCCCACAGCAGCCCTTCTTGCGGACCGATCTTGCGGCCAAACGCCTCGGCGAGGCCAAAGCCCGCCACCAGAAGGAAACCGTAGGCGACATAGACGATGACCAGGAACATCACGGTCAAAGCGTTGCGTTCGAACGGCGACCGCTCGCCCATCTCCGCGTGATCGTGATCCGCTTCGGGGACGTCCGCATTGGCGTTTTCAGGGGCATCATGGCTGTGCTCGGGCACAGCGGAGCCAGCCGCGCCGAAATGCACCAAGGCGCCGGTTTCATATTGCTCGCCCAGAAGGATAAGGTCCTGAACAAACGCGAAATGCAGGAGGGCTGCGATCAGCCCTGCCGCAATGCCAGCGATCAAAGCGCTGGCAAGCATGCGTTGAAACATGGATTTATCGGATCAGTGGCAGGGAAAGCCGGACGCGTGCCGCACGTCATGAGCGGCATCATGCAAGGTGGCCGAATTTGCGAAACCTGCGGTGAACAGCATCGCGCCGCCCAGAACCGCGGCAAAAAGCGCCTGCAGGATCATGGACGAGGATTTGGTTCCGACAAGAATATTGGTCTGCGTGGTCATTTTGTTCTCTCCCAACCGTCACACCCGACGGTGTTGATGCTTCACCTTGCAAGGCCGGTCTCCTGGCTGCGGGTCACGATGGGTGTCCGCCTTCCCAAGCCCCAGATTGGGCCCAGTGGCACGATGAACACCCGCTCGCCGCTTACAGTCGCGGGGGCGGCTGGGATTATGGCCCCCTTTTGGGTAAGCCCGTCCCATTCCCGTTTGAGCCCACCCGCTTTGCGCGGGGATTGGGCACCTTGCCCTTCGGTTCAATCGCAACGGGCGGCTGCGGTCAAGCCTGATTCCGGCAGTTCCGGGCCAAAGCCGACGGCGGCGGGCGGAAATGTCAGCCGGGGATGCGCGCCAGTGCCTTGGTGCGCAGATCGCCCAAAAAGCGCGCGTCGGCAAAGGTGCCGTCGGGCGCGGCGGCATAGGCCCTGGCAAAGGTCAAAAGCCCCGGCAGGTCGGCCTCGGTCAGATCACCGAACAGATAGGCCATCTTGCCCGGCGCGCGAAAGGCGAGGGTTGAGGGGCGGGTGCAGCCGGACAGGCAATCGGTGCCGCTGACCTCGGCGGTTATGCCACTTTTGGCGAGGGCGGCGATCAGGGCGGCAGGAAACGCGCCTTGGCCAAGGGCGCAGCTTTGGCAATAGGTCACGTTCATGGCGCGGCCCCGGCGAGCGGGCCATAAAGGATCAACGCCGGTTCGGGGCTGTCCATAAGGCCAATTTCGGCGGCAAGGCTTGCGACGGTGCCGCGCACCAGGCTCTGGTTTGGGTGGCCGACCGCCTCGGCGTAAAGGCTGGGGGTTTCGGCGGGCAGGCCAGCGGCGATCAGCGCGGCGGCGAAGGCGGCAAAACTGCGCTTGCCCATATAGACGACGGTGGTGGCCAAGGGATCGGCAAGCGCCGCCATGTTCAGCCCCTCGGGCAGTTGCCCGGTCACATCGGCCCCGGTGACGAACTGCACGCGCCGAGCGGTCAGTCGCCGGGTCAGCGGGATGCCAGCGGCGGCAGCAGCGGCGCAGGCAGCGGGCACGCCGGGGATGATTTCATACGCAATACCAGCGGCTTGGCAAGCGGCTATCTCTTCTTCCAGCCGCCCGAAAATGCCGCTGTCCCCCGATTTCAACCGCACCACGCGCTGGCCGGTCTGGGCGTAATCCACCAGCAACCGGCTCACGTGATCCTGATTGGGGCTGGGCCGCCCGGCGCGTTTGCCGACCCCCACCAGATCGGCCCCCGCCCGCGCATGCGCCAAAATCGGCCCCGCCGACAGATCATCAAACAGCACGGCATCCGCCGCCTGCAGCCGCGCCACGGCCTTCAGTGTCAAAAGCTCGGGGTCGCCCGGACCGGAGGAGACGAAGCTGACAAAACCGCTCATGTTTCGGCCTTTGCGATCAGGTGAAAGAAGGTGCCGGTGGCAAGGCCCCGGCGCGATCCGGTTTCGGGAACGGGCGCGCCGGTGGCATCGGTAACCTCGGCAAGGGGCGCGTCAGGTTGGCCCGTGATGGTGGCATAGTGAAATTCATGTCCGCGCAGGCGGGTGCCGGGGGCGAAACCAGCGGCAGATGTGGTGATGGTCGCAAGGCGGTAGCCAAGGTGCATCTTGCGCTTGGCAAAGCTGGTTTCCAGCCCCAAAAGCCCGGCCATCTGATGCCGGGTGCCTGCGGCATCAACCAGTCCCGCGCCCATCGCCATATAGCCGCCGCACTCGCCATGCACCGGGGCGCGGGCGGCGAAGGCTTGCAGCCCGCCGCGAAAACGGGTGTTCGCGGCAAGGCGGCCTGCGTGAAGTTCGGGGTATCCGCCGGGCAGCCAGCAGCAATCGGCACTGGCGTCGGGGGCCTCGTCTGCCAGCGGGGAAAACGGCAGGATCGCCGCGCCCGCTGCGGTCCATTGGTCCAGAACATGCGGATAGGTAAAGGAAAACGCGGCATCGCGGGCAAGCGCGATGCGCTGTCCGGGCGGGGGGGCGGGTTTGACCGTTTGCGGGGCAAGCGTCATGGCGCGCGCGGCGGCGGCGAGCGCGGTCAGATCGACATGAGCGGTCATGATCGCGGCGGCCTCGGCGATAAACGCCTCAAGCGCGGGCAGTTCCTGCGCCTGAACCAGCCCCAGATGCCGCTCGGGCAGGGCCAGCGATGCCAGACGCGGCAGCGCGCCGAACACCGGCACGCCCGCCGCCGCCATCCCGCCTCGCACCAGCGCCTCGTGCCGGGGTGAGGCGATGCGGTTCAAGATCACGCCCACCACATTCACGCCCGCACGAAACCCCATCAGCCCGCGCGCAACAGCAGCGGCCGTCTGCGCCTGCCCCGAGCAATCGAGCACGACCACCACCGGCCAGCCGGTCAGCGCCGACAGATCGGCGCTGGAGCCGTTGCCCGCCTCACCCGACATCGCAACCCCGTCGAAAAGCCCCATGGACCCCTCGGCAAGCACAATATCCGAGGCCGCCGCCTGCCCGATGAGCGCCGCGATCTGGCCCGCGCCCATTGCCCATGTGTCCAGATTGACCGAGCGGCGGCGCGAGGCGGCAGCGTGAAAGGCGGGATCGATATAGTCAGGGCCGGATTTGAAACACTGCACCCGCAGGCCAAGCCCCGCAAACGCCCGCGCCAGCCCCAGCGTGACCGTGGTTTTGCCCGTGCCAGAGGCCGGGGCCGCGATGATCAGCCCGCCGGTCATTGCGCGTCCGGAAAGCGCGGATCGGTGCCGACCGGGCGGTAGCGGCGGTCATAATCGCCGGCGTAAAGACGGCTTTCGCCAAACGCCTCTGCGCCCAGCGTGCGCCCCACAAGGATCAGCGCCGTACGCTCCATCTCGCCGGCGAGCGCGTGTTCCAGCGTGCCAAGCGTGGCGCGCACGATGCGTTGATCGGGCCATGACGCGCGCCAGACCACGGCGACCGGGCAATCGGGCCCGTAATGCGGGGTCAGGTCGGCCAGCACCTTGTCCAGCACATGGATCGACAGATGAATGGCCAGAACCGCGCCCGTGGCCGCAAAAGCGCTAAGGTTTTCGGTGTCCGGCATCGCGGTCGCGCGGCCCGAGGTGCGGGTCAGCACCACCGATTGGGCAAGGCCCGGCAGGGTCAACTCCGCCTCCAGTACGGCGGCGGCGGCGGCGAAAGAGGGCACGCCGGGGGTGACGGTGAAGGGGATATTCAGCGCGCGCAAACGGCGCAACTGCTCGCCCATCGCGGACCAGACCGACAGATCGCCCGAATGCAGGCGGGCGACATCGTGGCCAGCGCCATGGGCGGCGGCGATTTCCGCGATGATCTCGTCCAGCGACAGGGACGCGGTGTTGACGATGCGCGCGCCGGGGGGGCAATGGGCCAGAACCCCCTGCGGCACCAAGGATCCGGCATAAAGACAAACCGGCGCGGCGGCGATCAGATCGCGCCCGCGAAGCGTCAGCAGATCCGGCGCGCCGGGGCCTGCGCCGATAAAGTGAACCGTCATTCCGCCTCTCCTTCTGCGATGGCGCAGGTGGCCATGCCATCGGCTGTTGCTACACGCTTGATGATCAGCCGCGCGCCCCGCCCCGCCCCCACCAGCGCCGAAGCCTCTGCCACCGATCCGGTCGCAAAGCGGGCCTGAACGCGCATGGACTGCGTTGGGGTCACGATGCCGCCCACGGGCACGATGCGCAGCGGCAGGCCCATCTCATCGGCCAAGGGGCGCAAGGCGTCGGCGCGCTCCGCAATCGTGGCAAGCCCGCTGATCGGGCCACCCGCGGCCAGTTCCAATGCGCGGCGCAGGCTGTCCAGCCCGGCCCCCGCCCGCATGCCAAATCCCGCTACGCGGGGTTTTGACGGTATGCTCATAGCGTTACACTCCATTGTACAACCGGCCGCGCCGCCTGCCAGCCGCGCAGGGTGCCAAGCGGTTCGGCCTGCGCGAAATCCATGCGCAAAAGGCTGCCGCCATGCAGGGCGTGAAGCGCGCTCACCAAGGCCTCGGTTTCCAGCGTCACGGTGTTGACCACCAGCCGAGTGCCCTTTGGCAAGGCGGTCAGCCGGTCCATCAGCGCCGCCGAAAACCCCCCGCCGACAAAGATGGCGTCCGGGGCATCAAGGCCCTGAACCGCGTCCGGCAGGCGGCCCTGAACGGCGCGCATCCGGCGCGTCAGACCAAGGGTTTCGATGTTGGCGCGGATGTTGGCAAGGCGGTCGTCGCGCGCCTCGACCGCGATGGCCCGCCCGCCCGCAAGGCACCATTCGGCCGAGATCGAGCCTGATCCCGCGCCCAGATCCCACAGCAACTCGCCCGCCCTTGGCGCCAAAGCGGCCAGCGTCACGGCGCGGACCGGGGATTTGGTGATCTGGCCGTCATGGGCAAAGAGCGCCTCAGCGCGGCCGGGGGTGCGGGGCAGGTAATCCCCCGATTGCGGCAGTTGCAGCGCGGCGGCGGCGAGGGGGCCGACGTCTTGCAAATCGAATGCGGCGGCGGTGGTTTGGCGGATGCGCGCGCGGGGACCGCCCAGCGCCTCCATCACCCAGATATGCGCCGCGCCGTGGCCGCGCGCCGTCAACCAGGCGGCCAACTCGCCGGCAGCGGCAGCGTCCCGAAGGGTGACAATCAGGCGCGCGCCCGGCTGCAAATCGGCCCGCAGGCGCGGCAGAGGCGCGGCGTGCATTCCAAGGCATGTCACCTCTTCCATACGCCAGCCAAGATGCGCGGCGGCATGGGAAAATATGGAAACGCCGGGAAATGCGCGCCATTCGCCTGGGGCGAGCGCGGCCGAAAGGCTGCCGCCCGCGCCGTGCCAGAACGGATCGCCCGAGGCCAGAACCGCCACCCGCTGACCGCGCAGCGCCAGCACCGGGGCGATGTCAAACGGCACCGGCCATTCCATCCCCCTTGCGCCCGCCCCGACCAGCGCAAGGTGGCGCGTCCCGCCGAAGATCACCGCAGCGGCCTGCAACGCGGCGCGGCTTGCACTCGTCAAGCCTTCCAGTCCATCCTCGCCCAGACCAATGATCGAAAGCCATGCCTCAGCCATGACGCGCCCCCTTAAAATCCTGCTCTTGGGCGGCACCGCCGATGCGATGCGCATGGCGGCGGCTTTGGCGCAAGTGGGCCATGCGTCGGTCTATTCGGTGGCCGGGCGCACGCTGGCCCCCGCCTTGCCCGCCCTGCCCCACCGCATCGGCGGCTTTGGCGGCGTTGACGGTTTGGCCGCGTATTTGCGCGCCGAAGGCATCACCCACGTCATCGACGCCACCCATCCCTTTGCCGCAAAGATGAGCCGCAATGCGGCCGCGGCCTGCACGGCGCAGGGGTTGCCCCTGATCGCGCTGGAGCGCGCGCCCTGGCAAGCGGGGCCGGATGATGATTGGCGATATTTCAGCGATATCAAGGCGATGGCCGCCGCGCTGCCCGAAGTCGAGACACGGATTTTTCTGGCCATCGGACGGCAGAATCTGACGGATTTCGCGGGCCATCCGCAGCATCACTATCTGGTGCGACTGGTCGATGCGCCCACCGATCTGCCCTTGCCGCGTGTGCAGGTGGAGGTGTCCAAAGGCCCCTTCACGCTGGACGGCGATCTGGCGCTGCTGCGCGGGCATGGCACGCAGCTGATCATCGCCAAGAACTCCGGCGGGCAGCTGGCACGCGCCAAACTGGATGCTGCGCGGGTGCTTGGCCTGCCGGTCTGGCTCGCCGAGCGTCCCGCGATGCCGCCGCGCGCAAGGGGTGAAACGGTCGAGCAGGTTCTGGTATGGCTTGCCCATCATCCGGCCCGCCTTGGGGTGTAAACATAAGGCCCGACGCGGCGTGTTGCGGAATTTCCCACGATCACGACGGTGCGCATATCGGCCATTTCCGCGTGCGCCTCTTGCAGGGGCACGGTCAAAATGCGCTCGTCCGGCAGGGTGACATTGCGGGCGAACAGGATCAGACGCTCCGGCTCGCAGCGCGCTTGCAGCAGCGCCAGCACCCGGCCAAAGGTTTCGGGCCGGCTGGCCGAGCGGGGGTTGTAAAACGCCATGGCAAAGTCGGCCTCAACCGCCATCGCCACGCGCTTTTCGATCAGGTCAGCGGGTTTAAGGTTGTCCGACAGATTGATGACGCAGAAATCATGACCCAGCGGCGCCCCTGCGCGGGCGGCGGCGGCAAGCATTGCGGTGATGCCGGGCAAGACGCGGATTTCTGGCAAAACCGCGCGGCCTTCGCAGGCCTCGAACACCGCCGAGGCCATGGCGAAAACCCCCGGATCGCCGGAGGAGACGACGACCACGCGGCGGCCTGCAAGCGCGAGGTCAAGCGCCTGTCCCGCGCGGTCCATCTCTACCCGGTTGTCGCTGGCATGCAGCGTCAGCCCGGCGCGGGGCGCGATGCGCGCGACATAGGGGATGTAACCGATCACATCGGTGGCCCCGGCAATCGCGGCGCGCACGGGCGCGCTGACCAGATCCTCATCGCCCGGACCAAGGCCGACAACGCAAACCCAGCCGGTCATTCATCGCCCCCGATCTGCGGACGGCGGCCGTTTCCCTGCACCAGAACAATCGCGAAATAGGGGCAATCGGCCGCGTCCACTTCGGCCAACGGGCGAATACGCTCGCCGCTCATCGTGCCGCGTTCCACCAGAACCGCCGCGTCAAGCCGCCCCGCAGCCGCAAGCGCGCGGGCGACTTTGGGCAGGTTGCGCCCGGTTTTCATGATCACCAATGCGTCCGACGCCTGCATTTGCGCCAAAAGCTCCGCCTCGGGCAGGGTCGCGGCAAGCACGGTCAGAATGTCATCGCCCCATGTCATCGGCAGCCCGGCGCGGTTCCAGCAGCCCACCATGCCCGGAATGCCCGCAACCACCTCAACCTCGACTTGACCGTGCAAGCGCGTCCAAAGATGCTGGAACGAGCCGTACAAAAACGGATCGCCTTCGCACAGAACGACGACATCTTCGGTCTGGGCAAGCGTCAAAAGCCGGGCCGCCCAATCGTCATAAAACCGCGCCAATTGGTCGATGTAGCCAAGGCTGTCAAACGGCAGCTCGGTTGTCAAAGGGTATTCCATCGGATATTCAATGGAATCCGCGCGCAGCATCCCCTCGACGATCTGCCGTGCCATGCCCGCCCGCCCCGGTTTGCGGAAATAGGCGACGTGGCGCGCGGCGCGCACCAAACGGTCGGATTTAACGGACATCAGGTCCGGATCGCCGGGGCCAAGACCGGCGCAGATCACCTTGCCTTTGGCGGGCGGCATATTCATTCCTTTGCACTCGCCAGCGCGTTGATCGCGGCCACGGTGATTGCCGATCCGCCCAGCCGCCCGGCGACGATCATCGCAGGCACCGGGGCCGCCTGCATCAGCGCCGCCTTGGATTCGGCCGCGCCGATAAAGCCAACCGGGCAGCCGATGATGGCCGCAGGTCGCGGGCACGCGGGGTCTTCAAGCATGTTCAGCAAATGAAACAGCGCGGTCGGCGCATTGCCGATGGCCACAACCGCGCCGTCCAGATGCGGCCGCCACAGCTCCACCGCGGCCGCCGAGCGGGTGTTGCCCATCGCCGCCGCAAGGGCCGGCACGGCGGGGTCTTGCAGGGTGCAGATGATCTGATTTCCGGCAGCAAGGCGCGGGCGGGTGATGCCTTCGGACACCATGCGCACATCGCACAGGATCGGTGCGCCCGCGTCCAGCGCGGCGCGGGCCGCAATGGCCATGCCGGGGGTAAAGCGCACATGCGCCTCCAGGCCGACCATGCCTGCGGCGTGGATCATGCGGACAGCGACGACCTCTTCTTCGGGGGTAAAGCGGGCAAGATCCGCCTCGGCGCGGATGGTGGCAAAACTGGCCAGGTAAATCGCCGCCCCGTCTTTTTCATAAATATGGGGCATCAAGCGGCTCCTTTTGAGGCAAAAAGGTTCGGATCGTGCAAGATATCTTGTGCAGGGCGCAGGGGCGCAAAGACATCAGGCGCGGCGCAGGCGCGGCCATGGGCATAGCCGCCTTGCCCCGCCACAAGCGTTGTTTCGGCGGCCTGCGGATGCGCGCAGCCCTTGGCGCAGCCGGACAGATGCAGGATTTGCCCTAGGGGAATTTGGGGGGCAAGGGCGCGGGCAAGGGCACGTGTGGGGCCAAGGGCCTGCGGGCAAAACGGCGCGCCGGGGCAGGCGCGGGCGCGGAGCATGGGGTCGGCAGGGTCGGTGATCAGGCCGATGATGGCGGGCAGGGACGCGGGGGACGTCAGCCCTTCGATCAGCAGCATGCGCCAGGGGGTCAGCCGCAAGGTGCACCCCAAATCCGCAAGGTCGCGCAGGCAGTCGGCGGAAAAAGAGCCGAATTCAAAGCCGACCAATTGGCCGGTCATTGCGGGGCCGGGACCGGGCGGCGGCAAGGTGGGCGCGGGCGCCTCGGTGGCCAGCATTGGGGCGCCGATGCGGGCGATCAGCGCGCGCATCCGGCCGCGCCCGGCATGAATACCGCCCTGATCGGCGAACCAATGCGCCAGGGTGATCAGTTCGGAAATTGCGGTCTCAACCCGCACCGGCTGCCCCAATTCCGCACCGTCCGCGCGCAGGATCAGCCCGCCAGACGCCCCCCGCTCCACCCGGATATCGCCCGGCGTCCCGGCCAGAACCCGCTGCGCGCCGATGTCGATGACATGGCCAAACTTTCCCGGTAACTCCGGCAGGTCCATCAGCCGGGCCTGCACCTCCGCCACCAGCGGCGCTGTTGCATCTCCCGCGCCCCAGAACGGCGATACAAGGATATTGCGCCGCGCTTCGGTGTGCAGATCGGGGTCCAGAACGCCGTGCCGGGCCAAATCGGCGAGCAAAAGTGGATGGCTTTGCTCCGTCACCCCGCGCAGTTGCAGGTTGCCCCGGTTCGACATCTCCATCTGGCCATTGCCATGCGCGCGCGCCGCCGCCGCGATGCCGCGCGCCTGATCGGGCGTCATCTGCCCCATCGGCAGGCGCAGGCGCACGACCAGCCCATCGCCCGAAACCATGGGCCGCAAAGCGCCCGGACACCACCCCTTGACGGCAAAGCTCATAACCGCTCTCCCGCCATCGCCGCCGCGATGGAATTGCGCCGCGTGGTCCAAAGCCCGGCCTCGGCCAGCTTGCGAAAGGTGCCCTCTATAGCGGCCAAAGCGCCGGGGTTTTCGCGCGCCAGAAAGGCGTGCAGATCGGGGCGGCCGAGGGTGGCTTCGTGATACAGATCAAACAGATGCGCCGGAACCACATCGGCCAGATGGGCAAAGGCCGCCATATGGTCCAGCGTCGCGGCGATCTCGGCGCCGCCGCGAAAACCATGCCGCATCATGCCGTTCGCCCAGTCCGGATTGGCGGCGCGGGCGCGCACCACGCGGGCAATCTCCTCGGGCAGGGTGCGCAGGCGCAGCGCCTCGGGGCGGGTGGCGTCAAGGTGGTAAAGCGTGGGCTTCTCCGCGCCAAGGCGGGCCATTGCGGCGGCAAAACCCGCCTCATGCGCGGCGTAATCAGCGGCCATCAGCACGTCGGTTTCGGGCAGATCCTGCGCGTGCAAAAAGGTGTCGGCGGCCTTCAGACGGGATTCGATCCCGGCGCGGTCAGCGTGCAATTCGCCGTCCGAACCAAAGGCCCAGGACGAGGCGGACAACCACGCCTCCCCCGCCGCCGCGCGCGCATCCGCCGTGAAATCGTCCATCGCGGTGCCCAGACCAAGCCCGTATTGGCCGGGTTCAGGCGCATAAACCCGCGCGCCGCCTTGCAGATAGGGATTGTCGGCGGCGGTTTCATCCCGTGCCGAAAGGGCGGCGATGCCAGCCTCGAACAGACCAGCAAGCCCCGGAAATATATCCCGAAACAGGCCAGAAACCCGCAAAGTGACATCAATGCGCGGCCGGGCGAGCAGTGCCAGCGGCAGGATATCGAAGCCCGAAACCCGCCCCGACCCCTCGTCCCATTTCGGCGCCAGTCCTGCGAGGTGCAGCGCCATGGCGAAATCCTCGCCCGAGGTGCGCATCGTCGCCGACCCCCACAGATCCACCACCAGACCGCTGGGATAATCGCCATGATCCTGCAAATGGCGGCGGATCAGCTCTTCGGCCATTTTCGTGCCCTGCGCCTGGGCCGATCTGGACGGAACCGCGCGCGGATCGACCGAGAAAAGGTTGCGCCCGGTCGGCAAAACATCGCTGCGGCCCCGGTTGGGCGATCCGGCGGGACCGGGCAGCACATGCGCGCCGTTCAGCGCGGCCAGCAGCCCCGCGCGCTCCTGCGGGCCGCAATCGCCCCGGCCAAAGATATGCAGCCCGTCGCCAAACTGGCTTTCCTTGATATCGCAGACGAACCGGTCAATCCGGGTGATCGCTTCGGCGGGGCTGGCGGTCGCGGCCAAGTTCAGATCGGCCGCAACGCCCGACGCGGCGGCCTCCTCGCGGATCGCGGTGATCAGGCGGGTGCGGCGGGCGGGATCGAGGCCGTCAGCGGTGGAATATTCGTCCAAAAGCCGCTCCAGCCGGTGCAAAGCCGGGGGCACGGCGGCGGCGGCAAGGGGCGGCGGAAGGTGGCCAATCGTGACCGCGCCAATGCGCCGTTTGGCCTGCGCCGCCTCGCCCGGATCGTTCACGATAAAGGGATAGACGACGGGGATGGACCCGATCAGCGCCTCTGGCCAGCACGCGTCTGACAGGGCGACTGATTTACCCGGCAGCCATTCAAGCGTGCCATGCGCCCCCATGTGGACAAGGGCGTTTATGCCAAGCGATTGAAGCCAAAGGTAAAACGCGACATAGGAATGGCAGGGCACGCGGGCGACATCGTGATAATTCTCGGCGCGCCGGTCCTTGTCGCCGCGCAGGGGCTGCGCCGCAATCAGCGCCCGGCCCGCCCAAAGCGCGGTAAACTGAAATGCGCCGCCTTGCACCACGCCGTCCGCCTCCGGCGCGCCCCAAGCGGTGAAAAGCGCTTGTTGCAGGGCCTCGGGCAGGCGGGTGAGGGCGGCGGTATAGTCGCCGAGCGGATAGGCGATGCGGGCGGGGGCGAGGGCGACGGCAAGGCCCGGCTGCGGCGCGCACTGAAAGCCTGCTTCGGCCAGATCGGCCAGCAGAGCCTCCGCCGACGCCATGGCATCAAGGCCGACGGCATGGGCCAGTTGATGCTCTTTGCCCGGATAGCTGGACAGCACGAGCGCAAGGGATTTGTCGGCGTTCGGCAAGGCTGTCAGGCGCACAATGGCGGCGACCCGGCCAACGATGGCCCGAATGCGCGCCGCGTCCGCGCGGTGCGAAAAGCGCGAAAACTGTAGGTCGGGGTCGCGCTTTCCGGGGGACTTAAAGCTGGCAACTCCGGCGAAAATCCGGCCGTCCACCTCGGGCATCACAACATGCATCGCCAGATCGGCAGGCGACAGCCCCCGCGCCGACGCCGCCCAATCGCGGCGGCGCGCAGTGGACAGGGCCACCTGAAACACCGGGCAGCGCGCGGTATCGAACGGGGTCTTGCCCTGACCGTCGCGCGCCGAAAAAGCGGTCGCGTTGACCACAGCAGCGGGCGGGGTTTTGGCGATCTGCGTGCCCAGCCAATCCGCCACGCCCGGCGCTTTGAGCGAGGGCGCGAAGGCCCCGATGGCGGGCATCCCCTGCGCGCGAAACGCCGCGATCAGCGCATCCACCGGCGCGGTATCGGCGGCGGTCAGATATGAGCGGTAAAACGTGATCAGAACCTGCCCGGTCAGATCAGGCGCCGGTACAACCCCCTGATCAGGATCATAAAAACCCATGTCGGGCACGGTTTTCTCGCCCGCCACCGGCCCGGCATAAATGCCCGCCGCAATCGCCAACTGCGCCAGCGCGGCCTGCGCCGCCACCGCGCCGCCTGCATCGCACAGCGCCTGCAACCGTCGCAAAGTGGACAGCGGCAGGGTGGACAATTCCTCCAGCCTCGGGTCATGCCGCCCGTCCGCCGGCAGCACCGCAAGCGCGATGTTCTGCCGCCGCGCCAGGTCTTGCAAGAGCGCAAGGCCATGCGCCCAATAAGCCTCGCCGCCGATCAACCGCACCAGAATCCCGCGGGTTCCGGGCAGGGTCTTTTCCGCCCAAAGATCCACCGAAAGCGGATGTTTCAACGCCATCAGATTGGCCAGCCGCAGCGTTGGCAGCGCGCCCCTTGCCCGTTTCCATCCCGCCTCGAACGCGCCAAGATCGCTGTCGGAAAACGACAGCACGATCAGATCGGCCGGGTCTTGCGCCAGATCATAGGCCTGCGCCTGCTCGTCCAAACCGTGGCTTTCGGTGAACAGGATATGCATGTCAGCCGCCCCGCCAAAGGCCCGGCGCTGCGGCGCAAAGCTTGCACGGAAAAGGCGCGGCCAAAGTCATCTTATGCCTCGATTGCCGACAGCAAAACCGCGCGGATCGCTTCAGCGTCGATGTTGTGATGCTCGGCGATCACCACCAACTGGGTCTGGCGCGGCGACGTGCCCCAAGGGCGGTCAAACTGATGGCGCACCCGCTCCCCCACGGCCTGAAGCAGCATCCGCATCGGCTTGCCAGCCACCGCAACATAGCCTTTGACGCGCAGGATTTCCTGCTCGCGCGCCAGCCGCTGCACCGCCAGAACCAACGCTTCGGGCGCGCTGATCTCGGGCAGATCGATCACGACCGAGTTGAAATCGTCATGCTCGTGGTCGTCGGCGCCGTCATGGTGGCTGGGGCGCGCCGCGATGTCATCTTCGGCGGCGGCCATCAGGCCAAGGATCACGCGCGGGTCGATAATGCCGTCGGTCATGGCAATAATCGGCAATTTGCGCGGGCTTTCCGCCTCGATCACTGCGCGGGCCGCGGCAAGGCCAGCCTCACCGGCCAGATCCGCCTTGGACAGCAAAACGATGTCGGCGCAGGAAATCTGATCTTCAAACACCTCGGACAGCGGAGTTTCGTGATCGGACGCGCCCATCGCCGCCGGATCAGGCGCGAAACGACCCGCCGCCACCGCCTCGGCATCGGCCAGCGTCACCACCCCGTCAACCGTGATCCGAGAGCGGATCGCAGGCCAGTCAAAGGCTTTCAGCAACGGCTTTGGCAGGGCCAGCCCCGAGGTTTCGATGATGATGTGATCGGGCCGCGTCGGCAGCGCCATCAGCGCCTCGATCGTCGGTATGAAATCCTCTGCAACGGTGCAACAGATGCAGCCATTGGCCAGCTCGACGATGTTTTCCTCCGGACAGGACGCATCGGCGCAGGATTTCAGGATATCGCCATCCACCCCCACGGTGCCAAATTCATTGACCAGAATAGCAAGCCGTTTGCCCTGCGGATTGGCCATCAAATGGCGGATAAGCGTGGTCTTTCCCGCGCCCAAAAAGCCGGTGATCACAGTGACGGGGATTTTTGTCAGGTCGGTCATAGGGACTCCGAAGGCAAGGGGGGGATACGGGCAAGCGATTGCTTGCGAAAGATAATCGGCCGTTCGCGCCAGGGAACGATACCGTCCGCCGTGGTGGCATAGGCGGCCGCGCCGCGCAGGATTTCGGGCACATCGGCAAGGGTCAGGCGGCCATAGACATAAGACCAGGCGCCCGCCTTCATCAGCGCGATATTGCAGCCGTGATCGCAGGCCGAAAGGCATTCGACCGGGCGGATATGCACGCCCAAAGGCGCAGCTTCGGCGCTCAGCGCCGCGAAAAGCTGCGCGCCGGGCGCGGCCTCTCCCTCGGGCACAGGCGCGCCCGCTTTGCAGCTCATGCAAACGTGAAGTGTTGCCGTCATCCTCAGCCTTTCCTCAGCCGCGGGATAAAGCGCCAACAAGAAAGGCGGGCATGCGCCCCCCTTGCCTGATGGTCGCGGATCACCCCGTCCGCCCATTCAGATCGTCATGTTGGCAGGTCTCCCGGCTTGCAGAGCGGCCCCTTGCGGCGCCTTGGCCCCCACCTTCCCAAGCTTTCGCCAGTGGCAATGGGGCCTCTCCGGTCACGGTCGCGGGGGCGGCTGATCTTTGGGATTTCGCCCTTGACCATTCCCTCTTCGCCTGACCCCGAAGGGGCAGGAACCAACAGAGGTTCATTGCGGCCAAATGCGCCAAAGAGTCAAGGAAAGCCGCGCCGCTTTGGCAGTGATTTCCGACCTTTTGCCGCACCGGGGTCGGATTTTGCCCCCCACCCGGCGCGCCGGGGTCTTTTCATTGGTCATCGCCGGGCCTAGGTTGATGATCTGCACGAAAGGCCATTGCATGACAGACGACAGCGCGCCCGAAACGCCAAACGACGACGCCCGCCATGCGGTGAAAATGGCCAAGAAAAAGGCCGCCCGCGACAAGATCATGGCCACGAAATCGGGCGAAAAGGGCCTGATCATCGTGCATACCGGGGCGGGCAAGGGCAAATCTTCGTCCGGATTCGGCATGATCCTGCGCTGCGTCGCGCATGGCATGCCCTGCGCCGTGGTGCAGTTTATCAAAGGCGCATGGGACACCGGCGAGCGGCGGATCCTGACCGAAAACTTCGCGGACCTGTGCCAGTTTTACGCGATGGGCGAAGGCTTTACCTGGGAAACGCAGGACAAGAGCCGCGACATCGCGGCGGCGCAGGCGGGCTGGGAAAAGGCCAAAGCGCTGATCCGCGACCCCGCCGTGCGCTTCGTTCTGCTGGACGAGATCAACATCGCGCTGCGCTATGACTATCTGGATGTCGCCGAAGTTGTGGCCTTCCTGACCAGCGAAAAGCCGCCCCTGACCCATGTGGTTCTGACCGGGCGCAACGCCAAGGAAGAGGTGATCGCGTGCGCCGATCTGGTGACCGAGATGACGTTGATCAAACATCCGTTCCGGTCTGGCGTAAAGGGACAGCCAGGGGTGGAGTTTTAGGCGAAGGCAATTTGGCGGATGGGGTGCAGGGCGGCGCTGCCCCCCATGGCTGCGCCGTTCCGCATGGGAATATTTGGACCACATCGAAGGGCAAACAGATTCATTCATCTGTCCAAAAATATCCCCGCCGGAGGCATTCCTGTTTTATGCGTTCGCTCGAAGATGCTCCGGGACTGGCAATCAGCGCGGCCCGGGCCTAGGCTTGGGCCATTCAAACGGAGGCGGCATGGGCAAGGCGCTGATGATTCAAGGCTGCGGATCGAACGTCGGCAAATCGATGCTGGTGGCAGGTCTTTGCCGGGCGGCCCTGCTGCGGGGGCTGACCGTTTTGCCGTTCAAGCCGCAGAATATGTCAAACAATGCCGCCGTTACAGCGGATGGCGGCGAGATTGGCCGCGCGCAGGCCCTTCAGGCGCGGGCTTGCGGGGCCGATCCGGTGACGGATATGAACCCGGTCCTGCTGAAGCCCGAATCCGAGGTCGGCTCGCAGGTGATCGTGCAGGGCAAGCGGGTGGCGACGGTCAAGGCGCGGGACTATGCCGCGCTCAAGCCCAGCCTGATGGCGCCGGTGCTGGACAGTTTTGCGCGGCTGAAGGCGCGGGCGGATCTGGTGATTGTCGAGGGCGCAGGCAGTCCGGCCGAAATCAACCTGCGCGCCGGGGACATTGCCAACATGGGTTTTGCACGGGCGGCGGATGTGCCGGTGGTGCTGGTCGGCGATATCGACCGGGGCGGGGTGATTGCCCAGATCGTTGGCACAAGGGCTGTGCTGGAGGCGGGGGACGCCGCGATGGTGGCAGGGTTTTTGATCAACAAATTCCGCGGCGACCCGCGGCTGTTTGATGATGGCTATGCCGGGATTTTGCAGCGCACAGGCTGGGCGGGGTTTGGCGTGCTGCCGTGGTTCGATCAGGCGCACCGGCTTCCTGCGGAGGATGCGCTTGACATCGCAAGTGGACCGCGGCGGGCGGGGGCGGCGAAAATCATCTGTTTGCAGCTGTCACGGATTGCAAATTTCGACGACCTTGATCCGCTCGCGGCCGAGCCGGGGGCCGAGGTGATCATCCTGCGTGCGGGGCAGCCCATTCCGGGCGATGCGGCGCTGGTGATCATTCCCGGCACGAAATCGACGCGCGGCGATCTGGCCTATTTGCGCAAGCAGGGCTGGGATATTGACCTGATCGCGCATCATCGTCGCGGCGGGCGGATCTTGGGTATTTGCGGGGGGTATCAGATGCTTGGCCGCGAAGTGGCGGACCCGGCTGGCATCGAAGGGGCGCCGGGGGCGGACCCTGGGCTTGGACTGCTGGACGTGGTGACAACGATGCGGCCAGACAAAAGGTTGACCCTTTCAAGGGCAACCCATGTGGCCAGCGGCCTTGCCGTTCAGGGCTATGAAATTCACATCGGAGTGACCGAAGGCCCCGACCGGGCGCGTCCTTTTGCCATTCTGGATGGTCGCGGCGAGGGCGCGGTTTCGGCCGATGGCCTTGTCGAGGGCAGCTATTTGCACGGGCTTTTCGCCGAGGACGCGTTCCGCAGCGCCTATCTGGCGGGGCTTGGCGTTGCCCCGTCGCACCTTACCTACGATGCCGGAGTGGACGCCGCGCTTGATGCCCTCGCCGCCCATCTTGAGGCGCATCTGGATGTTCCGGGGCTTCTCGCCCTCGCCCGCTAAGCGCGCAAAGCGGCCTGAAGGCGATCCCATTCCCCGGGTGCGCCGGGCAGACCAAGGCGCAGCCAACGGCCCGAATAAGGGAAAATTCGCGACCAAATCTGCGCGCCTGCAAGCCGTGCCTGTGCAACTGCGGCATCGCCCGTGTCATAGGTGCGAAACAAATGCGCGCCGCCGACAAGCGGCCAGCCCGCCTGCGCCGCCATCTCGTCCAGCCGCGCCGCCTCCGCCGCAAGGCGCGCGGTGGTGCGGATTTGCCAGTCCCGGTCTGACAGCGCCGCCGCCCCTATGGCGCAGGCCGGCCCCGAAACCGCCCAAGGCCCGCCAAGCGCCGCAAGCCGCGCGATATCGCCCGCATTGCCCAGAGCAAAGCCCAGCCGAAGCCCGGCCAGCCCCCAGAATTTGCCGAAGGAGCGCAGCACGATCATACCGCCCTGCCCCGCTTGCGCTGCAACCGACACCATCGGCACCGGATCGGCGAAGCTTTCATCGACGATCAAGCGGCCAACGGAAGCAGCCAAGGCAAGCAGATCATCGCGGGCCCAAAGCCGGCCGTCGGGGTTGTTTGGGTTAACCACCACGGCCAGATCGGCGCCCGCAAGCTGCGCCGGCTCCGTGACCGTTTCCACCTGCCAGCCCTGCGCCGCCAAAGACCCGGCATGTTCGTTATAGGTCGGCCCCAAAACCCGCGCGCGGCCCGTTGGCCCAAGCCGGGGGTAAAGCTGTATCGCCGCCTGCGCGCCCGACACCGGCAAAATCCGCGCTTCGGGAAGACCGTAGAGCGCGGCGGCGGCGGTTTTCAGGCGCAAAAGGTCGGCAGCACGCGGCAAGTCCGTCCACAAGCGGGCTTCGATCAGCGGCACGCGATAGGCGATCCGGTTGATGCCGGTGGACAGATCAATCCAATCCCTGCCGCTATATTCGGCCACCGCGCGGTCCAAATCGCCGCCGTGATCGCGGCTCATCTGATCACCGCCCAAAGGATGGCAGCCGCGCCAAGCCCGATGCCCAAAGCCAGCATGGCTTGTCGGTACAGCGCCAGCCCGCGCGCCAGATCGGCGGGCGCAGGATCAGGCACGGCACCGTTGACCCAAGGCTCCTGCGTGATCTGGCCGCCATAAAGGCGCGGACCGGACAGGCGGACGCCCAGCGCCCCCGCCATCGCCGCCTCGGGCCAGCCCGCATTGGGCGAGCGGTGGCGCGCGGCATCGGCGCGCATGGCAGCCACAGAAGATTGCCATTGCCCCGAAATCCCGGCGAACAAAAGCCCGGTCAGCCGCGCCGGGGCCAGATTGACCAGATCGTCAAACCGGGCCGAGGCCCAGCCAAAATCGGTGAAACGCGGGGTTTTGTGGCCAATCATACTGTCCAGCGTGTTCACAGCCTTATAGGCCGCGATGCCCGGCAAACCCAGCAAAACGCCCCAGAAAATCGGCGCGACGATCCCGTCTGATGTGTTTTCCGCCAGCGATTCCAGCGCCGCCCGCGCAACGCCCGCCGCGTCCAAGGCCGCCGGATCGCGCCCGACAATCATCGAAACCGCCTGCCGAGCGCCCGCCAAATCGCCCGCAATCAGGGGCGCGGCGACGGCGCTGACATGATCATGCAAAGAGCGGGCCGCAATCAAAGGCCATGCCAGAAAAGCGTTCAGGATCAAACCGATAATGCCGCCGGGAAGCAGCCGCGAGATGGCGTAGGCCGGAACGGATGCAAGCGCGAGCACGGCGAGTAGCGTGGCCACACCGGCCAGGCGGCGGCGGGCGGGGCTGTGCGTGTCGTGGTTCAGATGGCGGTCGCAGGCGGTGATCGCGCGGCCGATCCATGTGACAGGATGGCCGATGCGGGCGTAAAGCCCGGCTGGCCAGCCGAGCGCCCCATCCACCGCCATGGCCAGCGCCATCGCCCCCGCTGCAATCATTCCCGTTGCCCCCGATCTGGCCCCGTTCTGCCCGAACGCCGCGCAAGGTGCAATTGCAACTGCGGCTATTTACCCCGGTTTTACGCCCCCAAAGAAAAGCTGACCAACTGGCGAAAGCCGGCCTCGATCAGGGCGGATTTGGCATGGGCCGGAACGGTACCGGGCGCAAACAGCAGCGCCCTTGCCGGGCCGGTATGGCCAATCGCATAGCCCAAAGCGCCAAAATCGCGCGCCAGATCAGCAGTGGGATCGGGGCTTGACCCGCGCTTTTGCAGCGACCGGCGCGCGCTTTCAGCGGCCAGATCGGCGAGTGCCGCCGCGTTGCGCATTGCGGCCGGAAGGCGGGCGGCCAGATCGGCGATGTCGGGGAAATCCTGATCCGTTGGGTCGGTCCGGGCCAGGGCGCCGAAAAAGCCGCCCAACACCTGCATCCCGGGCAAGGGCGGCAAAACCTGCAAAATCCGCGCCTGCCGCGAGGCCCAAAGGAGCCCGGCGGGGGCATCGAACATCAACGGATCGGAGGCCCCTTCGATCAAAACGCTGGCCTGCGCGAGCGCTGGCGCGCCGCTTTTCGGGTGCCCCGCCAGCCGCGCAATCGCCACCAAAGCCGCGGTTGACGATCCCGCCCCGCCGCCCAGCGGCATTTGGGCACGCAAGGCAAAGTGCCCCTGAACCGGAAGGCGAAGCTGCCGCAACAGGCCCGCCGCCTGCGCCGGGGTCACAATCGCCCCGCCCGGCTGCGAAAGGCCAAAACTGCCGGGCCGCCAAAGCCCCTGCAGGCGTAGAGCTGGGCAGGGCAGGGTCAGCAGCGCGATGGGGCCGGTCGGTCCAAGGCGGCCCTGCACAAACTCTCCCAAATGGCCGGGAACGCTGATCCTGCGAATGCCTGAACGCGCCGTCGTCTCGTCTTGGTGCATGCGCCTCCCCTTTTTCATCCGCCGCCGCGCCGTTCTTTTTTCAGAGCCGGCGCGCAGGGGCAAGGGGGCGGCGTCAGGCGGGACGTGTCATCACGATATCGCCCGGATCATAGCTGAAAAGGTCGGGCCATTCCCCTTCCAGCGCCGGGATCAGGCCCAAACGCGCCAACAGGTTTTGCGAACGCTGGTTTTCGGGATGTGCGGTGGCCCAAAAGGCAAAGATGTCGAACGCGCCGGCCAAAGCGGGCAAAAAAGCCTGCATCGCATCGAAGGCAAGACCCTGCCCCCAGCTTTGAGGCACGAACACGAACGCTATTTCGGCGTGGGCGGGCGGTGCGGGGACGACGGTTGCCTCCAGCCTGCCGATCGCCCGCCCGTCCAGTCGGGTTCGCACCAGGATGTTAACCCAGATCTGGCGCGAAGGGTCTTTGGGGCCCTGCGCTTTTCGCACGAAATCCTGCCTTTGCCGGGCAACATCCTTTGGCTCGCCGCCGATAAAGCGGATTACGTCCGGGTGGGTCAGACCGGACAGCTCGGCGGCGTGGGCCACCGCCAAAGGCTCAAAACTCAGTCGCGCAGTTGGCTCCATCAAAAGGGACATTCTGGCCTCGGCCTTCGCAGATTTTCCGGTGTCCAAAAGATACCAGCGGCACGCGAAAACCCCAAGCCATTTGTTTTGCAGCACAATATCGCAAGCCGCACCCTACGGACGCAGAACAACCGAGCTGAGCGCCGCCTCAAACCTTTTGGTGAAACCCACCGCATCCCCTAGACTGCGGCCCCAGGCGCCGCCCGCCAGATGCGCCTTCAGATCGGCATGCAGGCCGGGGTTTGTTGCAATCTCAACGGCCATAGTCCTGTAATCCTCAGGAGAAATCGTCACGCAATGTGGCAAACCAACGGCATGCAGCAGACTGGCCGCCATGCGCGAACTGAATGCCTGCCCCATCAGCGTGACAATCGGCAGCCCCATCCGCAGCGCGTCCGACGCGATGGTGCCCGCGTTGTAGGGGCTGGTATCAAGGAACAGATCGGCGAGCGCCAGCCGCGCGCGGTACCGGTCGGGGTCGACCCGGGCAGCAAAGATCAGCCGCTCTGGCGCGAGCCCCGCCGCCGCCCAGCTTTGCATCGAAGAAGCCCGCGCTTCGGGATTGTCGTTGATCAGCCACAAAACCGACCCCGGCACCGCGCGGACGATGTCAGTCCAGGATGCGAACATCCCTTGGGTGATCTTGTAGGCATGCGAGATGCAGCAAAACACAAAGGCGTCCTGCGGCAGGCCCTCTTGTGCGCGGCTGACCGGCACGGCGCGCGGCGGCGTGCTGTCATTGGCCTGATAGCAGCCCTCGATTCGCAGGGGCTTCAACCCGTAGGCGGCGTCATGTTCAGGCGGAATCGTGATCGCGTCGCACAAGAGATAGTCAAGCTCGGGCAAGGGCACCGGGCCGATGTAACCCAGATAGGTGGCCTGCACCGGCGCCGGTTTCCAGCGCAGAATTTCCAGCCGTGCCCCCTTGGTCAGCCCATTCAGATCGATCAGGCAATCGATTTCATCGGCGCGGATGCGCTGCGCCGCCTCGGCGTCGGTCAGGGCCGAAATCGGAACGAAATGGTCGAACGCCGCGATGACCCTTTGCCGGATGTCGCTGCCATCTTCGGGCGAGGCGCAATAGCCGTAAACCTCGAACGCGCTGCGGTCGTGACGTTCCAGCAGCTCGGCGATCAGAAAGCTCATCGCGTGGCGGCAGAAATCAGTCGAAAGATAGCCGATGCGGAGGCGCGCATGGGCATAGCCCTGCGGCGGAGCAAGCGGCGGGCCGGGCAGCGGCACCTTGCGCGCGATCCAGTCAGCGCAAGCGGCGGCCTGATCGGCAGGATCGTCAAACAGCGCCAGAGCGGCCAAAGGCCCGCAATGCAAAGCCGCCTGCGCGCGGGGTATCTGCGAGACGCCAAGGTCCGTCGGGGGCCAAGCCATCATCCTTTGCCGCAGATGCACCACGTGCTGCTGAACGTCCGGCTGGTCGGCGGAAATCAGCAGCGAAGCGTGTAATTCTTGCGCAGCGGGCCCAAGTTGGCCCTGCCCCTCAAGTACGCGGCCCAACTGATTGTGCAGAATTTGACGCATCGCAGGCGGCGGCAAGGCGGCGCGCCAAGCGGCAAGGGCCGCGTCGATCTGCCCATCCGCCTCCAAGGCCGTGCCCAGATTGATGGCGGCTTCGGTCAAATCCGGCTTCACGCACAGCGCGGCGCGGTACGCCTCTGCCGCACCGCGCGGATTGCCCATGCGCCCGCGCAAAACCCCCAGATTGAACCATGCCGCACAGGCCCCCGGATCGCCGCTTTTCGCGGCAAGCCACAACTCATAAAGCAAAATCGCATCGTTCGGCGCGGTCAGCGCGGCGCGCTCGGCATGGCCAACAAGGCGCATCAGATCAAGGCCCCCGACCGAACGGCCAAGATGCGCCAGCAGGCCCGGCGGTGTCGCAGGCAGGCCCCCCGGCTGATCCAAAAAGGCCGTCACATCAGCCTGATCGCCCGGAAGCGTGAACGAAAGCGAGAAGGGAACGGACATAGGATTCTCCTGAAAGACGCTTCGGCAATTGCACGGAAAAATCGTGAACAAAGAATGAACATTTGCCACCAATCGCAAATAATTATCCTTGCGCCAGACCGCGTTCAATTGACTAAAACTCGATGCAGTTTGTTCGCTCGTTGCCGCCGAAACAGGCCCTTTGAAAGCCGGTCTTCACGCTTTCCTAAGCAAGACCTGAAACCTTTATCCCTGATTGATTGGCCTGAATGGCCCTTAACCGCCCTGTCCTGCCCACCGCCGGCGGACCAGAGCTTCACAAAGATTCGGAGTCATCGATGTCCACGATTTCAACCCTTACGACCGCTCAAATCGCCGCGCTTAGCACCGCAGCCATTGCAGGTTTGACGACGGCCGAAGTGCGATCGATGACGACGGCGCAAATTCCCGCGCTGACGGCGGATCAGATTGCGGCGATGACGACGGCCCAGATGGCGGTTCTGACCTCTGAGCAGATGGCGGCTTTGACGACTGAACAGATGGGCGCTTTGGAAACCGCGCAGGTGGCGGCGCTGTCGACGGCGGCGCTGAAGGGGCTTGAAACGGCGGATATCGTGGCGCTCAGCACGGCGCAGGTGGCGGTTCTGGGTTCGGCACAGCTTGCGGCGATCAGCACGACCTCGCTGGCAAAGATGCAAACCCGCGATATTGCGGCCCTGTCCACCTCGGCGATTACCGGCTTGACGGCGGCGCAGGCGGCCGCGCTGACCACGGCGCAGGTGGCGGCCATGACCAACGCGCAGGTCACGGCGCTGTCAACGGGCGCTTTGTCAAAACTCGGCAGCGCCAGCATTGGCGCGATGTCCACTGCGCAGATTGCCGCGCTGAGCACGGGACAAGCGGCGGCGCTCACCTCGGCGCAGATCGCCGGGCTGACCACGGCGCATGTGGCGGCGCTGTCGACTGCGCAGGTTGATGCCTTGTCTTCGGCCGCGCTGAAAGGTCTTGAAACCGCCGATGCCGTGGCATTGACCACGGCGCAGGTGGCCGTTTTGTCCAGCGATCAGGTGGCGGCGCTGTCCACTGCGGCGATCTCCAAGCTGGAAACCGCTGATCTGGCCGCAATCACGACCGCGGCAATCAAGGGGCTGACCACGTCGCAGGCCGCTGCCCTGACCGCGGGCCAAGTGGCCGCGCTGACAACATCGCAGGTCGCGGCGCTGACCACTGCCGATATCTCAAAGCTGAGCACGGCCGGTATTTCCGCGATGGCGACGTCGCAGATCGCCGCCTTGTCGAGCGGGCAGATTGCCGCTTTGACCTCGGCGCAGGTGGCCGCCTTGACCACGGTGCAGGTGGTGGCGCTGAGCACCGCGCAGGTGGCCGCGCTGTCCACGGGCGCGCTGAAGGGGTTGGAAACGGCCGATGTTGCCGCGCTGACCACCGCGCAGGCGGCGGTCATTACAAGTGCGCAGTTGGCCGCGCTTGGCACCGCTGCCATTGCCAGGATTGAAACGGCCGATCTGGCGGCGATGACCACGACCGCCCTTTCCGGGCTCACCTCGGCGCAGTCTGCCGCGCTGACCTCGGCGCAGCTTGCCGCCCTTTCCACGGCACAGCTTCGCGCGCTGAACGCCACGGCTTTTGGCAATATCGACGGCGCTGATCTTGCTGCGCTGTCCACAGCGCAGGTTGCAGCGTTGCAAAGCACGCAGATCGCCGCGCTTGATTCCGCGCAGATCCTGGCGCTGTCCACGGCGCAAATTGCCGCCATGACCACGGCGCAGGTTTCGGCCCTGTCCACCGACGGTATCCGCGGGCTGGAAACGGCGGATGTGGTGGCCCTGACCACGGCGCAGGTGGCGGTTTTGACCAGCACTCAGCTGGCCGCAATCAGCACCGCCGCGATGGCAAAGATGGAAACGGCTGATCTTGCCGCCCTGTCCACCACGGCCGTCAAGGGGCTGAGCGCGCCGCAGATCACCGCGATGACAGGGGCGCAGCTGGCTTCGTTGACCACCGCACAGATGGCCGCGTTGACCACCACCGCCGTCGCTGCGATTGATGGCGCGGACTTTGGCGCGTTGAACACCGCGCAGGTGGCCGCCTTGACCACGGCGCAGGTCGCGGCTTTGGGCTCGGCGCAGGTGGCCGGACTGAGCACCGCGCATATCGCCGCGATGTCCACGGCGCAGATTTCGGTTTTGTCCGCCATTGGCCTCAAAGGGCTTGAAACCGCCGACATTGTGGCCCTGTCCACGGCGCAGGCGGCGGTTCTGGGCTCGGCGCAGATTGCGGCGCTGACCACGGCTGCGATTTCCAAACTGGAAACCGCCGATCTGGCCGCGCTGAACACTGCCGCGATTTCGGGCATCACCTCGGGGCAGGCAGGCGCCTTGACCTCGGCACAGATTGGCGCGCTGAGCACCGGGCAACTGGCTGCGCTGACCACCTCGGCGGTGGCGGCACTGGATGCCGCCGATATCGCCGCGATGACCACGGCGCAGATTTCCTCGCTGTCCTCCGCCCAGATGGCGGCGCTGACCTCGGCGCAGGTGGGCGGTCTGACCACGGCGCAGATTGCGGCGCTGACCACGGCGCAGATCCTGGGTCTGACCACGGCGCAGATTGCCGGGGTTGGCACGGCTTCGGTTGCGGCGATGGGAACGGGGCAGATTATTGCGCTGAGCACCGGGCAGATCGGCGCGCTGTCGTCCACGCAGATCGCGGCTTTGACCACCGGGCAAGTGGCGGCTTTGACCACTGCGCAGGTGGCCAAACTGTCAACTGCCGCGCTGCGCGGCCTTGAAACCGCGGATATCGTGGCCCTGACCACGGCGCAGGCCGCCGTCTTGTCCTCGGCCCAGATCGCGGCAATTTCGACCGCCTCGATTGCGGCAATGGAAACGGGCGATGTGGCCGTGCTCAGCACCGCCGCCGTGCTTGGCCTGACGACCGCGCAGGTCGGCGCGCTGGCTTCGGCGCAGGTGGCCGCGCTGACGACAGCGCAGCTGACCAGCTTGTCCACCGCGCAGGTGTCCAAAATTTCCACGGCAGGCATGGGCGCGCTTTCCTCTGCGCAAACTGCCGCACTGACCACGGCGCAGGTGATCGCGCTTTCAACGGCGCAGGTGGCGGCTTTGTCGACCACGGCGATTTCGGGCATGACCACGACCCAGCTGGCCGCTTTGTCCAGCGCGCAATTCGCCGCGCTGACGAGCGCGCAGGTGGCCGCGATGACCACGGTGCAGCTGGTGTCGATGTCGCCAGCGCAGATTGCCCGGCTTGACACCGCCGATGTGGCCGCCCTCGCCACGGCGCAGATCGCCGCCATGTCCACTGCGCAGCTTGCGGCCTTTTCGGCCGTGCAGATCACCGCGATGACCACGGGCCAGATCGCCGCCATGACCACCGCGCAGATCGCCAGCCTGTCCAGCCTGGCCATCACCGCGCTTGAAACCGCCGATATCGTGGCCCTGACCACGGCGCAGGCCGCCGCGCTCAGCTCAACGCAGATCCTTGCCTTTGGCGCTGATGATATCGCGGCCCTGCAAACGGCCGATCTTGCCGCCATCGGAACGGCGGCATTGCGCGCCATGACCACGGCGCAGATTCAGGCGCTGGGGTCTGCCCAGATCGCGGCGCTGACCTCGGCGCAGGTTGCCGCGCTTGGCACGGCGCAGATTGCGGTTTTGTCGGCAGCCGGCCTTGCCGCAATAAGCACCGCAAACATCGCCGCGATGAGCGCGGCGCAGGTGGCGGTGCTGTCCTCGGCGCAACTTGCCGCACTCACAACGGCGCAGGTGGCCGGTTTGACCACGGCGCAGGTTATGGCGCTGACGACGGGCGCGCTCACCGGGCTGGAAACGGCGGATGCGGTGGCGCTGACCACCGCGCAGGCCGCCGTGCTCAGCTCGGCGCAGCTGACCGCGCTTGGCACCACGGCGCTTGGTGCGCTGGAAACGGCGGATATTGCGGCGCTTGGCACCGCGGCGCTCAAGGGCCTGACAACGGCGCAGATCGCCGCGATGGGCTCGGCCCAGATTGCCGCTTTGACCACGGCCCAGCTTTTGGCGCTGACTTCGGTTCAGGTGGGCAAGATCACGACCGCCGGAGTCAGCGCGATGTCGACCGCGCAGATCACCGCATTTTCGTCGGTGCAGGTGGCCGCGCTGTCTTCGGCGCAGATTGGGGCGCTGACCACCGCACAAACCGCCGCGCTGACCACCGGGCAGATCGCCGCGATCAGCACGGCGGCAATTGCCGGTCTTGGCACCGCCGATGCCGTTGCCCTGACCACCGCGCAGGCCGCCGTTCTGAGCGCGGCGCAGATCGCAGCGCTCGGCACCGCCGCCGTCGCCACCTTGCAAACCGCCGATCTCGCCGCGATGACGACCGCCGCCGTGCGCGGCCTGACCACGTCGCAAGTGGCCGCCCTCGGCTCGGCGCAGATCGCTGGCTTGACCTCAGCGCAGGTTGGCGCGCTCAGCACCGCGCAGGTCACAAACCTTGCCACCGCCGGGATCGCCGCCATGACCACCGCGCAGGTGGCCGCGTTCAGCACCGCACAAATGGCGGCCCTCGGCTCGGCGCAGATCGCGGCGCTGACCACCGCGCAGATCGCGGCCCTGACCACCGCGCAGGTGGCCGGGCTAACGACGACCGCCTTTGCCGGACTTGAAACCGCCGACATCGTGTCGCTGACCACCGCGCAGGCGGCGGTTCTGACATCTGGCCAAATCGCCGCGCTTGGGACCGCATCCATCGCTGCGATGGAAATTGGCGATCTTGCGGCGCTCAGCAGCTCTGCCATTCGCGGGCTGACCTCGGCCCAGGCCCGCGCGTTGAGTGGCGGGCAGGTGCAGGCGCTGACCACGGCGCAGGTTGCCGCATTGTCCACAGGGGCCATCGCCGCGCTGGACGCTGGGGATCTTGCGGGCATGTCGACGGCGCAATTGGCCGCCGTTACCTCGGCGCAGGCCGCTGCCTTGGGCAGCGCGCAAATCGCCGCGCTGAGCACGGCACAGATTGCGGATCTGACAACCGCACAGATCGCGGCGCTGACGGCGCTTGCCGTCAGCGGACTGACCAGCGCCGACATCGAAGCGCTGACCACGGCGCAGGCCGCCGTTCTGACCTCGGCGCAACTTGCCGCACTGGGCACCGCGGCCATTGCCGCGCTTGAAACCGCCGATATTGCCGTGATCGGCACGGGCGCCCTGCGCGGGCTCAGTTCCGCGCAGCTGGCGGTTCTGGGAACGGCGCAATTAAGCGCGCTGTCCACTGCACAGATTTCTGCGTTGGCCGCTGGTTCAGTCACGGGTATCTCCACCGCAGGGGTTGCCGCGCTTGGCACCGATCAGATGTTGGCCCTGACGACGGCCCAGATCACCGCGCTGACCAGCGCGCAGATCGCCGCCCTGACGACGGCGCAAGTCGCGGCTTTGGGAACAGCGCAGATCGCGGCCATCGCCGCCGCTTCCCTTGCAGGATTGGAGACGGCAGATGCCAGGGCGCTGACCACGGCGCAGGCCGCCGCGCTCGGCTCGGCCCAGATCGCCAGCCTTGGCACGGGTGCCATCGCGGCGCTGGAAACCGCCGATATTGCGGCGGTCACCACTGCCGCGCTGCAAGGGCTGTCGACGACCCAGGTGGCCGCGCTTGAAACCGCCCAGATCGCCGCGCTGACGACGGCGCAGCTGGCGGCGCTTGGAACGGCGCAAATCGCCGCACTGACGCCTGCGGCAATTGGCGCGCTGACAACCACACAGGCGCAGGCGCTGGGCACGGCGCAGATGGCCGCGCTCAGTACGGACCAGATCGAAGCGTTGAGCACGGCGCAGATCACCGCCCTGTCCACCGCGCAGATCGCCGCCATCAGCAGCGCAGCGCTGGGCGGCCTTGAAACCGCAGATCTGCAAGCCCTGTCCACCGCGCAGGCGGCAGCCCTTGGATCGGCCCAGATTGCCGCCATTGCCGCCTCAACGCTTGCGGCCATTCAAACCGCAGATCTGGCGGCCTTAACCACATCGGCCGTGCGCGGCCTGACCACGGATCAGATTTCGGCCCTTGGGTCGGATCAGATCAGCGCTTTGACCACGGCGCAGCTGGCCGTGCTGACCGCCGCGCAGATCAGCGCGATTGACGCTGCAGATCTTGCGCCTTTGTCCACGGCCAAGATTGCCGGGCTGACCACGGCGCAGGTGGCCGGTTTGACCGCCGATCAGATCGCCACTTTGACCACCGCGCAAATCGCCGCGCTGACCACGGCGCAGGTGGCCGCGATCAGCAGCACGGCGATTTCCGGGCTCGAAGGCGCCGATCTGGCCGCCATGACCACCGCGCAGGCCGCCGTTTTGTCCTCGGCTCAGATTGCGGCGATCGGCGCGGCCAATTTTGCCGACATTGAAACCGCCGATCTGGCCGCGCTAAGCACCAGCGCCCTGCAAGGCATGACCACCGATCAGCTGAGCGGACTAAGTTCTGCGCAGGTCGCAAGCCTGACCACCGGGCAAATCCGGTCGCTGAGCACGGCGCAGATCCGGGTGCTGGAAGCCGAAGATATCGCAGCGCTTTCCACCGCGCAAATCGCCGCCCTGACCACTGCGCAGGCGATTGTCATGACCTCGGCGCAGATCGAAGCGATGAGTTCGGGGCAAATCGCCGCCCTGTCCACGGCGCAAATCGCGGCCCTGACCACCGCCGCCATCGCGGGCATCGAAGCGGCGGATATTCCAGCCATCACCACCGCGCAGGCCGCCGTTTTGACCAGCGCTCAGGTGTCAGCGCTGACCACGGACGCCGTGGCGGCGATTCAAGCGTCCGACCTTGCCGCGTTCAGCACCGGCGCCATTCGCGGCTTGTCCACCGATCAGATCGGCGTTTTGGCATCAGGCCAGCTCGCAGCCATGACCACGGCCCAGATCACGGCGCTGACGAGTGCGCAAATCAGCAGCATTTCAACCGAGGCCATCGCGGGCATGGGCACGGCGCAGGTCGCGGCGCTGTCAACGGTGCAGGTTGCGGTGCTGTCGAGCGATCAAATCTCGGCCCTCACCACGGACGGAATTGCGGCATTGTCCACCGCGCAACTGGCCAAACTGACCACGGCGCAGACGGCCGCGCTCAGCTCGGTGCAGGTCGCGGCGTTGACGACAGCCCAAATTGCGGCGCTGAGCACCGGCCAACTTGCCAGCTTCGCAACCGAGGATATTGCCAGCCTGACCACGGCGCAAATCGCCGCGCTGACCACCAAACAGATCTCGACCCTGACCACGGCCCAGATCGCCGCGCTGGAGACGGCGGATGTGGCGGCGCTGACCACCGGGCAGATTGGCAAACTGACCACGGCGCAGATTGCGGCGCTGGGGTCGGATCAGGTTGCGGCCTTGCAAACGGCGCAGCTTGCCGCGCTGACCACGGCGCAGATCGTCGCGCTGGACACTGGTGATGTCACCGCAATGACCACCGCGCAGGTTTCCGCGCTCAGCACCGCGCAGATCGTGGCGATGACCACAGCGCAAATCGCCGCCTTGGGCACCGATGATCTGGCCGCAATGACGACCGCGCAGACCTTCGTTCTGACATCGGGTCAAATCGGCGCCCTGTCGACCAGCCAGATTGCCGCCTTGACCAGCGCGCAGCTTGCCGCGTTCAGCACATCGCAGATCAGCCGCTTTGGC
This sequence comes from Paracoccaceae bacterium, assembly GCA_031385445.1. Lineage (GTDB taxonomy): Bacteria > Pseudomonadota > Alphaproteobacteria > Rhodobacterales > Rhodobacteraceae > CAIYZT01. The sequence goes on from JANNBM010000029.1 coordinate 78,672, forward strand.
ACCGATGATATTGCCGCCTTGACCAGCGCGCAGTTGACCGCGCTTGGCACGGCGCAAATCGCCGCCCTGTCGACGGCCCAGATCGCGGCCCTTTCGACCGACCAGATGGACGATTTGACCACTGCCCAGATCGCCAGGCTGACGACGGCGCAAATCGTCGCCCTGTCAAGTGATCAGATCGCGGCCCTCGGCACGGCGCAGCTTGCCGCTTTGACCACGGCGCAGATCGCAAAACTGGCGGCCGAAGACATCGCTGCCCTGTCGAGCGAGCGGATTTCGGCGCTGACGACGGCCCAGATCGGCGCCCTCGGCTCCGCTCAGGTGGCGGCTTTGGGAACCGATCAGATGGCCGCGTTCAGCACAGCGCAAATCGCCAACCTCAGCGCGCTCAGCCTTGTGGGCCTGGAAGCGGCCGATCTGGCGGCGATCAGCGCGGAGCAGGCGGCGGCGCTGTCCTCTGCCCAAATCGCCGCGATCAGCACGGCTGCTCTCCCTGCGATGGAGATCGAAGATCTGGCCGCGCTGACTACGGCGGCGCTGCGCGGTCTGACCAGCGCGCAGATCATTGCGCTGGGAAGCGATCAGATTGCGGGCCTGACGGCGGAACAGATCGCCTCGCTGAGCACGGCGCAGATCGCGAAAATCGAAACCGCCGATGTCGAAGCGATGACCACCGATCAGATCGCCGCGCTGACCACGGCGCAGGTGGCGGCGCTGACAAGCGGGCAGATCGAAGCCCTTGGCACCGCACAAATCGCGGCGGTTACCGTGCAGCAAATTGCCCGGCTGACCACGGCACAGATTACCGCGCTCAGCACCGATCAGATCGTGGTTTTGTCGGCAGACCAGCTTGCGGCGCTGACCCAAACCCAGATCGCGGCTTTGGGGACCGACGATGCCGCTGCCCTCAGCGTGGATCAGGTGTCCGGTCTGGCGACATCGCAGCTCGTCCGGTTCTCCGGCGCGCAGATTGCCGCCTTTGGCACCGCGCAGGTGGCCGGGCTGAGCGCGGATCAGTTGGTCGCGCTGACCTCGGCCCAGATCATCGCCCTGACAACCGCGCAATTTTCGGCACTTGGCGTTGATCAGGTGGCAGCTCTGTCCACCGCGCAGATCATCCGGATTGAGACGGCCGATCTTGCGGCGCTATCAACCGATCAGATTGCCGCCATGACCACGGCGCAAATCGCGGCCCTCGGCTCGGCCCAGATCACGGGTCTGTCGACGGATCAGATCGCCGGTTTGACCGTGGATCAGATCGGTGCGATGACCACCTCCGCCGTCGCAGGTCTTGGCACCGACGACGTCGCGGCGCTGAGCAGCGATCAGACGGGCGCACTGGGATCGGCGCAGATCACGGCCCTCGGCTCGGCCGGTCTGGCCGCAATGGAAACCGCCGATTTCGCGGCTTTGACCACAAGCGCGCTGCAGGGGATGACCTCGGCGCAGGTCATCGGTCTGACCAGCGCGCAGGTGGCCGCCCTGACCGGCGAGCAGCTGTCAGCGCTGACCACCGCGCAGATCACGCAACTGGAAACCGCGGATGTGGCCGCGCTTTCGACCGATCAGATCGGTGCGATGTCGACACAGCAGGTTGCTGTTCTGTCTTCGGCGCAGATTGCGGCCTTTGGCACCGGCCAGGTGGCCGGACTGACCCCGTCGCAGGTGGCGGCGCTGACCACGGCCGCGATGGTGGGGCTTGGCACGGCGGATTATGTGGCGCTGACGAGCGATCAGGCGGGGGCGCTGACCTCGGTCCAGATTGCAGCGATGTCCACCGCCGCCATTGCCGCGCTGGAACAAGAAGACCTGGCTGCCCTGTCGACCAGCGCCATTCGCGGGCTGACCACGGCGCAGGTTGTGGCTCTGTCCACCCATCAGATCGCCGGGCTGACCCCGGATCAGCTGGCCGCGCTGACAACGGTGCAGGTGACGAAGCTGGAAACGGCGGATATCGTGGCGCTGTCCACCGATCAGATCAGCGCGTTTTCCACCGCGCAGGTGGCGGTTCTGTCCTCTGGCCAGATCGCGGCGATGTCTACGGATCAGGTGGCCGGGCTGACAACGGCGCAGGTGGCAACGCTGACGGTTGGCTCGATGGTCGGGCTTGGCACCGATGATATTGCCGCCCTCAGCAGCGATCAGACTGCGGCCCTGGGCTCGGCGCAGATCGCTGGCCTTTCAACCGCCAAGATCCAGGCGATCGAAACCGGAGATCTGGCCGCTCTGACCACGAGCGCCATCGCGGGTCTGTCCGCACCGCAGATCGCCGCGCTGACATCGGCCCAAGCCTCTGCGCTGACGACGGCGCAGGTGGCGGTCTTGTCAAGCGTTCAGATTTCGGCTTTCAACACGGCCCAGTTTACCGCGCTGACCACCGATGCCATCGTCGCCCTGACCACGGCGCAGATGACCGCCCTGACCACGGCGCAGTTGCAATCGATGACGACCGATCAGATCGTGGCACTGGAGACGGCTGATATCCAGGCGCTGATCAACACCCAGACTGCCGCCTTCACCACGGCCCAGCTTGGCGTGATGAGCACGGCACAGATCTCGGCGCTGTTCCTTTAAGGGACGACGGCAAAACAAAGGCCCCCTGCACATCGCGGGGGGCCTTTTTACCAGTCACTTTGTCCTGCGCCAGACTCCAAAAAAAGCCCGCAAAAAGCGGACCTTTTCCGCGCCCTGAAGAGGCAATTTACCCCGGATTAACCGCCGTCGCCCAAAGCGCAAATGCGCCGTCGCGCTGGACCTGAACGTTCACAAAACCCGCCGCGCCCAGATGGGCAGCCAGCGTGCCCGCGGTAAAGCCGGTCTTGTGGCCCATGAAATCATTGCCCGCCGCCACCGCCGGGCGGAACCCGTACAGCATATCCAAAGGCGCGATCTGACCCATGGCCGAAATATAGGCCGTGCCTTCCAGATTGCCGTCGGCAATCAGCGCCGCCACCTGTTGCAAGTCGGGCATCGTCACCAAGGCAAATCCCATGGGCCGCAGAACCCGGCGGAATTCGGCGAGGGCAAGGGGCACCTCATGTGCGCGCAGATGTTCCAGATTATGGGCCGACCAGATCGCATCAACCGAGCCATCCGCAACCACGGACATTTCGGTGATCGAGGCGATGATGTCGGGGGCGACGCCGGGATCAATGTCCAGCCGCAGTTCCGACCACAACGCGGCAGGAAAAAACGCGGACGGCAGTTTGGCCGGATCGGCAGCGCCGCAGCCGACATGCAGAACCTGGCGCTTTTGCACCGCCTCAACCGGGGTCGCGTCGGCGGTGTTCATTGGGGCAGATTGGGTCATTTTTGGCCTTTCATGGTTCGCGCAGGCTTTCCGAAAGCCCGCGTTCAAGGGGATCAAGGAAGTAATCAAGGACGGTCCGGGTGCCGGTTTTGACCTCGGCGGACAGGGTCATTCCGGGCACAAGACCCGCCCCTTGCGGCAGATCTGCGGGGGCGGACACCAAGATAACGCGGGCCGGGTGCAGCGCCGCGCCGCCGCCTTCGGGGGTCAGCGAAACCGGGCCAAGGCTTTCGATCCGGCCCATCGCGAGGCCAAAACGGCGGTAGGGAAAGGCGTCAATTTTCAGCGCAACAAGATCGCCAACGGCAACCCGGCCCAGATCTGCCGATGAAATCGAGATGTCTGCCAGAAGCCCGGCATCGGTTGGGATGATGACGACCAAGGGCTCTCCCTCGGCCACGATGGCACCTTCGCCGCCCGGCGCGACCGACACCACAACCCCGGCACGCGGAGCGATAATATCGCTCAGCTCGGCCAGCCGCGCGGCTTTGGACAGGGCATCTTCGACCTGGCTCAGCCGCAGTCGCAGGCGCGGCAGCGCTTCGGCAGGCTCGCGCATGCGCTCCGCCTCGAACACGGCGCGGTCATCCTGGGCGGCGCGCAGGCGCCGGGCAAGGTCGGACTGGCGGGCTTTGAGCGCGCTGATCTCTGATTCGGCGGCCAGCCGGGCGGCGCGTGCGAGGATCACCTCGATCTGCGGGGCGGATTTGCGGGCGACCAACTCCTCGCGCATGGTCTCGATCTGATGGGCGAGGGCCAGACGTTCCGCGAGGGCGGGTTCCATCGTAACAAGGGTCGCCTGTTCGCTTATAATGCCCGCAATGGCGGCATCAAGGCCGGCGCGCCGGGCATCAGCGGTGGCGCGGCGTTGCGCCAAAATAGTGGCCTGTTGCAGAAGTTCGGCGGTGTTGCCAATCACGGGCTGGCCCGAAAGTTCCGCCTCAAAGCGGGCGATTTCGGCGGCAAGACTGCGCTGTTCAGACGCAAGCGCGGCGCGGTCGGCATCGGGCAGGGTCGCGTCCAGCCGCGCCAGCGTTTGCCCTGCGATCACCACATCGCCCGGACGCACCAGCAGCTTTTGCAGCACCGCGCGGGCATTGGGGCGCAGCAGAACCGGCGGCGCGTCCGCAGAAATGCGCCCCGTCGCCGTGATCACGATATCCACGGGCATCACCGCGCCGAGGCCGATCAGCGCCGCGATCAGCCCCAGCCCCAAAACCGGCCACATCCGCAAAAACCGCGGCACCGGCTGGGCGATCAGCCGGTCCAGATCGGTTTGATAGGGCAAGGCAAGCGGGCTGACCCGGCCGGATTGCGCGCGCGCCGTCATTGCAGGTGCTCGGTTTGCTGTTGCCACAGATGGCGGTAGATCGCGCAGCGGTCGAGCAGGACTTTGTGCGGGGCCAGATCGACGACGCGGCCCTGATCGAGCACCAAAATCGCATCGGATTTGACCAAAGTGGACAGGCGGTGCGAAACGATGATCAGGGTCCGGCCCTTGGCAATGGCGTGCAGATTGCGGTTCACCAAGGCTTCGGATTCGGGATCGAGCGCCGAGGTTGCCTCGTCAAAGATCAGAACCTTTGGCGCGCCCATCAATGCGCGGGCGATCGCCACGCGCTGGCGCTGTCCGCCCGACAGGTTCGATCCGCCCTCTTCGACCGTGGTGTCATAGCCTTTGGGCAAGCGCCGGATAAAATCATCCGCCCCCGCCAGCCGCGCCGCAAGACCCACCTCTTCGGGGCTGGCACCGGGACGGGCCATGGCGATATTGTCGCGGATGGTGCCGCGAAACAGCAGGTTTTCCTGCAAAACCACACCGATATGCTGACGCAAATGGTCCAGATCGATCTGGCGCAGATCGACGCCGTCCACCTGGATCAGCCCGCTTTGCGGCACTTCGATGCCCTGAATAAGCCGCGTCAGCGTGGTTTTGCCCGACCCTGACCGCCCCACAACGCCAATCACCTGACCCGCGTTCACCTCGAATGTCAGGCGGTCCAAAGCAGGGTGCAGCGCGCCGGGAAAGGTGAAGCTGACCTGATCAAAGCTGAGCCGCCCGGTGATGGCATGTTTGGCGGGCCGCGTGTGCAATCCGCGTTCGGGCCGCGCGTCCATCACCCCGGCAAGCATTCGCACCGACAGTGCGGCCTCTTGATATTCGTTGATCAGACCGACGATCTGCACCAAGGGGCCCGAGACTTTGCCCGACAGCATCAAAAACGCCACCAGCGCGCCAACGCTCATCTGCCCTTGCAAAACCAAGGCCGCGCCAAAGCCTACGACGCTGATTTGCATCAGCTTTTCCAAAAGCCCGGTCACCGCCCCGGCAAAGGCCCCCATCGCCCCGACATCCCATTGGCGGCGCAGCGACAGTGCAAGGCTATCCTCCCAAACCCGCCGCCGCGCCGGTTCCAGCACCAAAGATTTGACCGCACGCATATTGTGCAGAGTTTCGACCAGATGCGCTTGCCGTTCACCCTCAGCGGTATAAAGCGCGTTCAGGCGCGTGCGGAAAAACGGCAAAAGCAGCGCAATGCAGCCCGCAATGGCCAGTGCAAAGCCCAGAACAACCAGCGTCAAACCGGGGCTGAGAAAGGCGAGGATCAGCAGCAAAAGCGGCAGGAACGCCGCATCCAGACCGGTTTGAAACAGCCGCCCGGTCAGAAAGGCGCGGATCTTTTCGGTCTGTTGAATATGCCGCGCCATGACCCCCGCAGGCACCGTTTCAAAGGTGGCGAGCGGCAAAGACAGCAGATGCGCAAAGGTGTGACCGCCGACGATGGCATCGACCTTGCCACCCGCCATCATCATAAGCCGTTGGCGAACATAGGAAAATCCGGCGTCAAACAGCGCCAGAACCACAAAGATCGACACCACGGTCGCCAGCGTGTTCCACGCCTGATGCGCGATCACCCGGTCCACGATGGCCTGAAACATCAAGGGCAGCGAAAAGGCGATCAGATTGCCCGCAAGGCCCGCCGCGACAACACCGCCAAGCAGGGATTTTTGCGCCGCAAGGGCCGGCATGAACCACGACAGGCCAAAAGGCTTCGCTTCGGCCGCTTGCACCGCCGCAGGCTGCACCAACAGGATCCGCCCGGTCCATTCCGCCAGAAACTGCGCCTGCCCGATCAGTTTGACGCCTTCAGCCTCTGCCGTGGGGTCAAGGATCGCGGCCATCGCGCCCTCGGGCTTGACCATGACCAGTACCAGAATAACCCAGCGCCCGTCGCGCATCGGCAGCATCGCGGGATAGGCGGTGCCCAGTTCCGCCGCCGTGGTCCAGCTGCAGTCTTCCAAAAGCCGGGTGCGGAATCCGGCCTTGATCAGCGCCGTGGCCACCGATTGCGCCATATCGCCGTCCACCAACCCCGGCAGATCTTCTGGCCGCAGCGATTTTCCATGATGGCTGGCCACCAGAAAGCTGGCCCTCAGGGCGGAAAGCTGGCGTTCTTGAAAGGCCAGTTCCAGGCCGAGTTTGGGGTCGGAAATCGTCATGCGCTGACCCTAAGCGAAACGGGCTTAACGCAGAGTTACCCAAAACAGCGAAACTTTGGCTTGCCGTTCGGTTTTGCTTTGCTTTTGCCTTATCAGTGGTAAGAAAGTTCATAGTATGACCTAAGGTCGATCTGGGGCAGGATTGGCGCGGCGCGGCGATGCTCGCTGGCGAGGATCACTTCTGAAAGGGGCCCACATGACGGCGGAGCAGATTGAGGTGCTGGTGATCGGGGCCGGACAGGCCGGTGTTGCAATGTCCGAGCATCTGGGTCAGGCGGGCATCCCGCATCTTGTGCTGGAGCGCGCCGCCATTGCCGCGCATTGGCGCACGCGGCGTTGGGATGGGCTGGTGGCCAATGGCCCGGCTTGGCACGACCGCTTTCCGGGGCTGGCCTTTGCGGGCAATCCCGATGCTTTTGTCGGCAAAGAGGGCGTTGCGGACTATTTCGCCGACTATGCCGCCAAGATCGGCGCGCCGATCCGCTGCGGGGTCGAGGTGACAAAGGTGCAGCGTCATCACGGCCGCCCCGGTTTTCGTTTACAAACCTCGCAAGGCGAGATCGATGCGCGCTATGTCGTTGTCGCGACGGGCGCGTTTCAGACCCCGGTGATGCCCGGCCTTGTGCCTGCTGACCTGGGCTTGACGCAAATCCATTCCGCCGATTACCGCAATCCGGGCCAATTGCCCGCAGGCGCGGTTCTGGTGGTCGGCTCCGGCTCCTCGGGCGCGCAGATCGCGGACGAGCTGCTTCGGGCCGGGCGGCGGGTTTTTCTGTCGGTCAGCGCCCATGGCCGCCCGCCCCGCGCGTACCGCGGGCGTGACAATGTCTGGTGGCTGGGTGTTTTGAACAAATGGGACGCGGGGTATGAACCGGGGGCCGGGCATGTCACCATCGCAGTCAGCGGCGCGCGGGGCGGCGAGACGGTGAACTTTCGCGACTATGCCGCGCGCGGCATGCAGCTTTTGGGCCGCGCCGAACGGGTCACGGGCGGGGTCATGCAGATCGCCCCGACCCTGCGCGCCGATCTGGCCAAGGGCGACACCGATTATCTGGCCGTTCTGGACGAGGCTGACGCCTATCATGACCGAAACGGGCTGAACCTGCCGCCGGAACCGAGCGCGCGCGATCTGGGGCCGGACAGCGCTTGCATCACCGATCCGCTTGCAACGCTGGATCTGCAGGCTGAAGGGATCACCGCCATCATCTGGGCCACGGGTTATCGCAGCGATTATACCTGGCTGGAGTTTGACGCCTTCGACGGCGCCGGAAAACCCCTGCATCAGCGCGGCGTTTCCACGGAACCCGGGATCTATTTCCTCGGCCTGCCCTATCAATCGCGCCGGGGATCGTCGTTCATCTGGGGGGTCTGGCATGACGCCAAATTCGCCAGCGACCACATCGCCATCAAACGCGCCTATCTGGCCTATACCCCCGCCTGACCCTTCGCCCCTGGAGCGCCCCATGGCCCATACCCGCTATCGCAAGTTCAATACGTCGGTGACCTATCCCGAACAAAATCTCGACAATGACCTGTGCCAACTGGTCGCGACCCATGGCGGCACCACGCTGTACATTCGTGGCCAATGCCCGCAAGACCTTGATACCGCGCAGAATATCAACAGTCACGACCCGGTGGAGCAGACCCATAAAGTGATGCAGAACATCCGCCAGCTGATCGAAGAAGCGGGCGGAACGATGCAGCATCTGGTCAAGCTGGTGGTCTATCTGACCGACGTGCGCCACCGTGAGGCGGTTTACCGGACGATGGGCGCCTATATCAAAGGCGTGCATCCGGTGTGCACCGGGCTGACGGTGGTGGCCCTCGCCCGGCCCGATTGGCTGGTGGAAATCGACGCCACCGCTGTCATTCCAGATTGATCTTTTGCCCCGCCCGTCCCGGGGGTTTCACACCCCCGGACCCCCGTGGGATATTTTCGGACAGATGATACAGCAAGGTCGTGATCTGTCTTTATATATCCTCTGGAGGTCCGGGGGGGGCGACGCGGCCCCGGGGGCCAATGCAAGGAGCCTGCCTATGACGTTTTCCCTGATCGCGCGGTGCCTTGAGAGCGGCATGTTCGGCATGGTCATCGCCTCGTCCTCTCCGGCGGTTGCGGCGCGCTGCGCGCATGTGCGGGCGGGGGTTGGGGCAGCGGCAAGCCAGAATATCACCGATCCGGCGCTGGGACCGCTGCTGCTTGACCAGTTGCAGGCGGGGGCGGATGCGGCGGCGGGGTTGGCGGCGGTTGTGCAGGGGCGGGCGCATGTTGACTATCGCCAGCTGATGCTGATTGGCCGCAGCGGGCCTGCGGTGGTTCATTCCGGCGCGCAGGTTCTGGGGCTTTGGGGGCAAGTGATCGGGCAGGACTGTGCGGCGGCGGGCAATCTTTTGGCCAATGAGGGGGTGCCGGGGGCGATGGTGGCGGCGTTTGGTGCTGCGCGTGGGCATCTTGGCGATCGATTGATGGCGGCGCTTGCGGGCGGGTTTGCGGCGGGCGGCGAGGCGGGGCCGGTGCATTCGGCGGGGCTGAAGATCGCGGACCGGCTGGACTGGCCGCTGGCCGACTTGCGGATCGATTGGTCCGAAGCGCCGAACCGCGATCTGGCGGCAGCATGGGCGGTCTATCGCCCGCAGATGGCCGCCTATGTGCAGCGCGCGTCAGACCCAAGCGCCGCGCCGTCCTATGGCGTTCCGGGGGAAGCCTGAGCCATGGCGCTGCGCTTTACCCTGCGCCAGATGGAATACCTCGTCGCCGTGGGCGAGGCGGGATCGATCGCGGCGGCGGCGAGCCGGATGAACATCTCATCCCCGACGATTTCCGCCGCCATTGCCCAGATCGAGGCCGAGTTCGGTCTGCCGATCTTTTTGCGCAAACATGCGCAAGGCATGGCAGTCACCCCGTCAGGCACGATTTTTCTGCGCGAATGCGCTGCGGTTTTGCGCAGTGCCGGGCGGCTGGCCGAGCTTGCGCATCAGATCAAGGGCAACGTCGCGGGGCGGCTTCATCTGGGGTGCCTGTCGACCTTTGCGCAAATCCTGACGCCGCAGCTGCGCCGGTCCTTTAACGCGCGCTTCCCGCAGGTCGAGGTCGCGCAGACCGAGGCGCATCAGGCCGGCCTGATCGAGGGGCTGCGCGAGGCCCGTCTGGACATCGCATTGACCTATGATCTGGCGCTGCCTCCCGATCTGACCTTCGTGCCGCTGGCGGTTTTGCCGCCTTTCGTGCTGATCAGTCCCGGTCATCCCTTGAGTGCACAGCCAAAGATCACCCCGGCCGATCTTGTTGATTATCCGATGGTTCTGCTCGATCTGCCGCTGTCGGTGGACTACTTCATGTCTCTTTTCAACATTTGTGGTCTGGCGCCGCAGATCGCGGAGCGCACCCGCGATATGGCGGTGATGCAGTCGCTGGTGGCCAATGATTTCGGCTATTCCATCGCCAACATCCGCCCGCTGATGAACCGTGCGCCCGATGGCAAGCCGCTGGTTTTCCTGCCGCTAACCTCTGCCGCCGCGCCACTGACGCTTGGGCTTTTGTCGGCGGGGGGCGCCGCGCGGCAAACGCTGCGCGCCTTTATCAGCCACTGCGAACAAACCATCCCCGGCATTCTGGCCGACCCCGCCCCCCCAAGCGAAAGCCCGTGACCATGCGTGATCCGCGTTATGACATCCTGTTCGAGCCGCAAAAGATCGGGCCTTTGACCGCCAAGAACCGGTTTTATCAGGTGCCGCATTGCAATGGTGGCGGCTACCGTGACCCTTCAGCCGCCGCCGCCATGCGCGGGATCAAGGCCGAGGGCGGCTGGGGCGTGATCTTTACCGAGCAGACCGAGATGCACCACACCTCCGAAATCACGCCCTTTATTGAACTGCGTTTGTGGGAAGATCAGGACATCCCGTCGATCGCCAAGATGGCCGCCGCGATGAAAACCCATGGGGCGCTGGCGGGGATACAGCTGGCCTATTCGGGCATCAACGGGCCGAACATGTATACCAAAGAAGTGCCGCTGGCGCCCAGCGCCTTGCCGATCCGCACCTTTACCAATGACCCGGTTCAGGCCCGCGCGATGGACAAGACCGACATCGCCAACCTGCGCCGCTGGTTCGTGAACGCCGCCCGGCGCAGCCAAAGCGCGGGTTTTGATCTGATCTGCCTGTACGGCGCGCATGGCTTTGGTATCTTTCAACATTTCCTGTCACGCGCCACCAATCAACGCAGCGATGAATACGGCGGAAGCCTTGAAAACCGCTCTCGTTTTGCACGCGAAGTGATTGCCGACATGCGCGATGCGGTGGGCGACACCATGGCGCTTTCGCTGCGGGTGTCCTTGGACGAGCACATCGGCAATCTTGGCTTTTCCAACGCCGAGCTGCGCGATTTCATCGCGATGAACGCCGATCTGCCTGACCTGTGGGATCTGGCGCAGGGCACTTGGGAAGAATGCTCCGGCCCGTCGCGGTTCAAGGAGGAGGGCGCGCAAGAGGTGCTGGTCAGCGGTATCCGTGATCTGTCCTCGCGCCCCGTGGTCGGCGTTGGCCGCTTCACCTCGCCCGATACGATGGTGCGGATGATCCGCTCCGGGCGGCTCGATTTCATCGGCTGCGCGCGTCCGTCGATTGCCGATCCTTTTCTGCCCAAAAAGATCGAAGAGGGCAGGCCAGAGGATATCCGCGAGTGTATCGGCTGCAACATCTGCATCACCGGAGATATGACCCAAGGCATGGGCCGCTGCACCCAGAACCCGACATGGATGGAGGAATGGCGGCGCGGCTGGCACCCTGAACGCGTGGCCGCCAAGGGGCCAAGCCAATCGGTGCTGATCGTCGGTTCCGGCCCTGCCGGGCTGGAAGCGGCGCTGATCGCCGGGCGGCGCGGCTATGACGTGGCGCTTGCAGAGGCGCGCGATGTGCTGGGCGGGCGCGTGGCGCGGGAACGCTTGTTGCCGGGCCTGTCGGCCTGGGGCCGCGTCGCCGATTACCGCCTGTATCAGCTGGGCCAGATGGCCAATGTCCAGATCTATCCCGCCTCGCGGCTGGACGGCGATCAGATCATGGATTTCGGCTTTCAGAACATCTGCATCGCAACGGGCTCTGTTTGGCGTGCGGACGGCGTTGCGCGTCAGCACGTCACTGCGATCCCCCGCAGCGGGGCCTTGCCCACCTATACCCCCGATGATCTGATGGAAGGGCGGCTGCCCAAGGGCCGGGTCGTGCTGTTTGACGATGACCACTACTACATGGGCGGAGTTCTGGCCGAACTTCTGGCGCAAAACGGTTGCGAGGTGACGCTGATCACGCCGTCGGCTTTTGTGTCGGACTGGACGGCGAACACGCTGGAACAGGCGAGCATCCACCGCCGCCTTGCGGGCCTTGGCGTGCGGATTGTGTTGAACACCGGGCTGGCATCGATTGGCGCGGGCGGCGTGCAGACCAGCTGCACCTATACGGACGCGCGCACCGATCTGCCCTGCGATGCGCTGGTGATCGTCGGCGCGCGGCAAAGCGAGGACGCGCTGTATCACAGCCTGACCGCCCGAAGCGGTGAATGGGCCGATGCGGGGATCCTGTCGGTGCGTCTGATCGGCGATGCCGCCGCCCCTGCCCCCATCGCATGGGCCACCTTCGCCGGGCACCGATATGCCCGCGATCTGGACGCAGCAGACATTGGCGACGCCCTGCCCTTCCGGCGCGAAGTGACGGCGCTTGCACCAGACTGAAGCACGGGGGGGGGGGGGAGGGCGCCGCATTCCCCCTTGCCGCCCTATCCGGCAATCTTTAATCTTGGCGCAAATGGTTTTCTTTTGGGGGTTTGCTGTGCGCTTTGGACAAAAATCTGTTTTAGCCGCGATTGCGGTCACAATGATCGGCTTTTCAACCGCCACCCTTGCTGCCCCCTGCTCGGACTCAAGTGCCGGATTTGAAGCTTGGAAACCTGTCATGGCCGACGAGGCCCGTGCGGCGGGTGTGGGCAAGCGCGGCATCGCGGCGCTGATGGCGACCAATTATTCCAAAGCGACCATCGGCGCGGACCGCAATCAGAAAAGCTTTAAATACACTCTGGAAAAGTTCCTGTCGGTGCGCGGCGCCGATACCATCGTCTCGCAAGGCCGCGCGCGGCTGAAGAAAAACCCCGACTTTTATGCAAGTCTGGAGGCGCAATATGGCGTGCCTGCGGGCGTGATCATCGCGATTCACGGCATGGAAACCGGGTTTGGTGGCTTTATGGGCGACAGTCCGGTTATTTCGGCGGTGGCAACGCTTGCATTTGATTGCCGCCGTTCGGAATTCTTTACCACGCATCTTCTGGGCGCTTTGGCGCTGGTGGATCGCGGGTCCATCTCGGATGCCACCCTCGGCGCCAAGCACGGTGAATGGGGCCACACGCAATTTCTGCCCGGCAACGCGTTGACCTATGGCGTGGACGGCGACGGTGACGGCGTGGTCGATCTGAACAACCTGTCCGATGCGCTGTCCTCGACCGCGAATTACCTGCGCCAGAAAGGGTGGAAGCCGGGGAAAGGCTTTCAAGAGGGCGAGCCGAACTTTGCCGTGATCAAAGAATGGAACGCGGCCACGGTGTATCAGCAAGCCATCGCGCTGATGGGCGGACGCATCGAAGGGTGATGCCGCGGCTGCCTGAACCATCCGCAAAACTGCGGTAAACCCCCGATATAGACCCGTGTACTTTTGGGGTCAGCCAAGCAGGATATACATTTCGGTCAATGGCCCGCTGTGAACCGGGTGGTCATCTTTTGCCCATTCACATGGGCACGAGGGGACATCATGCCGGATCTTTACACCAACGGACTTACCGTCAGCGGAACCATCAGCTATTTCAAAGCCTTCACCGAGATCCTGACGGTGGACGGCGATTCCGCCAGCCCTGTCAGCCTTGAGCTGACCAACAGCGGATCGATCAATCTGGTCACTGAACTGGACACCCGCGGTGTCACCTTGCAGGCGTTTACCGGCGATGACACCCTCACAACCAGCCAAGGCAACGATTCCATTCTGGCCAACGACGGCGACGACGTTCTGATCGCCAACGACGGCGATGACACGATGGTCGGCGGCGCGGGAAATGACCAGATGGCAGGCGGGGCGGGCGCGGATGTGTTCGAGTTGATCGGGATTGCCGACGGGATCGACACATTCAACGGTGGCACCGAGACGGACACGCTGCGCCTGACCGGCGCCGTGGTGTCGTTGTCGCGCCTGATCCTGAATGCGCTGGCCTCGGTTGAAGTGATCGACTTTTCGACCAACACGCTGACCGGCACCTCGGGAAATGACGTGTTTGATATCAGCGGGGTCAGCAGCTTTGTCGCGGGCGGCACGATCGATCTGGGCGATGGCAATGACAATTACCAAGGCGCGATGATTGGCGATGACGTCCTTGGCGGTCTTGGCAATGACAGCCTATCGGGCAATGACGGCGACGACACGATCAACGGCGGCGATGGCAACGACAGCCTTTCGGGCGGCAATGGCAACGATGTCTTCACCCTTGGCAGCGCCGGCCCCGGTAATGACACCTTTGCGGGCGGCGCGGGCAACGACCAGTTGGTTCTGGATGCGGGCGCAAACGTCAGCATCGCCCGTCTGGTTCTGAACGCCGCCGCTTCGGTCGAGGTTCTGGACACCAACGGCTTTGCCCTGAGCGGCACCGCAAATGGTGACTTTTATGATCTTGGCGGCGTTTTGACCTATGCCACCCCCAGGCAGATCGACCTTGGCCAAGGCAACGACAGCTTCGTCGGCGCGGCCGCTGGCGATGATGTGATTGGCGGTCTGGGCAACGATCAGTTGGCCGGAGGCGGCGGCAACGACAGCCTGCAAGGCGGTGAGGGCAACGACAGCCTTGACGGCGGCACCGGCACCGACACGCTGAACGGCAGCGCGGGCAACGATGTTTACACTGCAGATTCCGCGCTGGATCAACTGATCGAGCTGGCGGATGGCGGCACGGACAAAGCGTTGATCGGGAATATCGCAGGCTTTGTGCTGGCCGAAAACGTTGAAAACGCCGCTGCGCTTGGCACGTCGGCCATCGCGCTGACCGGAAACGCGCTGGGCAATGATCTGACCGGAACGGCGGCGGGCGACACACTTGATGGCGGCACGGGGATTGATACGTTGCGCGGCGGGGCGGGCAATGATGTTTACATCATCGACACGCTTGGCGATGCCATTGTCGAAGACGCCAACAAGGGCACGGACAAGGTGCAGACAGCCTTGCTCAGCTATACTTTGGGTCTGAACCTTGAACAGCTGACCGGAACCGCCGCCACGGGTCAGACATTGATCGGGAATGCGGCGGCAAACCGGATCGAAGCGGGCGCTGGCAATGATCTGCTGAACGGCGGGGCGGGCGTTGACACAATGATCGGCGGGGCGGGCGATGATGCCTATATCGTGGACAACGCAAGCGAGCATATCACCGAAATCGCAGGCGGCGGCAGCGACTGGGTTGAAACCGCGCTGAAGGCTTATGTGCTGGCCGATGAGGTTGAGGATCTGATCGGAACCTCGGTGACGGCGGGCCAAAAGCTGACCGGAAACGCCGTTGCCAACTGGATCGAAACCGGCACCGGGATGGACACGCTGGACGGCGGACTTGGGGCCGACACTTTGCGCGGCGGGGCGGGGAACGATCTGTACATCGTCGATGATGCCAAGGACCGGGTGCAGGAAAATGCAAGCGCGGGCACCGACAGCGTTTCGACCAATCTGGCCAAATATACCTTGGCCGCCGAGGTTGAAAACCTGTCCACCAGCCTGAAAACCGGGACGAGTTTGACCGGCAATGCGCTGGCGAATGCAATTTCCGGCAATGCCGGGGACGACACGCTGGACGGATCCTTTGGCAAAGACGAGCTGAAAGGCGGCGGCGGGGCGGATATATTCGTTTTCAAAACCGCGCTTGACCCGTCAAACGTCGATCAGATCACCGATTTCAATGCCGCCGCTGATACGATGAAACTGGAAAACACCGGCGCGGGTCTGTTCAACGTTTTGGCCAAGGGCGGGCTTTCCGCCGCCGAATTCAAGGTGATCGGCCCCGGAGGCTCGCCCGTGGATGCCGATGATCATATCCTTTACAACCAATCGACAGGCGCAGTTTACTATGATGCCGACGGCTCTGGCGCGGGGGCGAAGGTGCAGTTTGCCACCCTCACCAACGGCGCGGTTCTGACGGCGGCCGATTTCCTGATCTTCTGAACGCGGGCGGTGCAGGGTGGGCAAACCTGCCCTGCACCGCCTTCGCAATATGTCTAGACATATAATCGAAAGACGCATACATATCGCCGAACCCTTTCGACGGAGCTGCCCGCATGTCCGCCCTTATCTTGACGCCCGCCGCCGTTCCGCTTGCCGATCTTGCCCGCATCTATCGCGACGAAATCCCGGTCATGCTGGACCGCAGCGCGCGGCCGGGGATTGAGGCGGCGGCGGCCATGATCGCCGCTGCTGCGAAGGGAGATGCGCCGGTTTATGGCGTCAATACCGGCTTTGGCAAACTTGCCTCGTTGCGGATCGCGCCCGAAGACACCGCAACATTGCAGCGCAACCTGATCCTGTCGCATTGCTGCGGCGTTGGCGCGCCCATCCCGCGCCGCCACTCCCGGTTGATGATGGCGCTGAAACTGCTGTCGCTTGGGCGCGGCGCGTCCGGGGTTCGGTGGTCCTTGATCGAGCTGATCGAAGCAATGCTGGCCCGCGGCGTCACCCCGATTGTCCCCGCCCAAGGCTCGGTCGGTGCGTCGGGCGATCTGGCACCGCTTGCCCATATGACCGCCGTGATCATCGGCGAGGGCGAGGCCGAATTTGAAGGCCGCGTTCTGCCGGGCGCCGCCGCGCTTGCCGCCGCTGGCCTGTTCCCGATCCCCCTTGGCCCCAAAGAGGGGCTCGCCTTTATCAACGGCACCCAGTTTTCCACCGCCTTCGCGCTTGCGGGCCTGTTCGACGGCTGGACCGCCGCGCAATCGGCGCTGGTCACCTCTGCGATGTCCACCGATGCCATCATGGGCTCCACCGCGCCCTTGCAGCCCGAAATTCACAGCCTGCGCGGTCATGCCGGCCAGATCGAAGCCGCCGCCACCATGCGCGCCCTGCTCGCCGGATCGCAGATCCGAGACAGCCACATTGAGGGCGACGCGCGCGTGCAAGACCCCTATTGCATCCGCTGCCAGCCGCAGGTGACGGGCGCCGCGATGGATGTTCTGCGCATGGCCGCCCGCACGCTGGAAATCGAGGCGAACGCCGCCACGGACAATCCCTTGGTGCTGACCGGGGCCGGGATGATCGTGTCGGGCGGCAATTTTCATGCCGAACCTGTGGGATTTGCCGCCGATATGATCGCCCTCGCGCTCGCCGAAATCGGCGCCATCGCGCAGCGCCGCGTGGCGCTGATGGTTGATCCGGTGTTGTCGTTCAACTTGCCGCCGTTCCTGACGCCGCGTCCGGGCCTGAATTCCGGGCTGATGATCGCCGAGGTCACGACGGCGGCTTTGATGAGCGAAAACAAGCATATCGCCATGCCCTGCGTGACCGACAGCACCCCCACTTCGGCCAATCAGGAAGACCATGTGTCGATGGCCGCGCACGGCGCTGTGCGGCTGGGCCGGATGGTGGAAAACCTGAATGTGATCCTTGGGGTCGAAGCGATTTGTGCCGGGCAAGGTATAGAATTCCGCAGCCCCCTGCGCACCAGCGCGCCCCTGCAAGCCGCCCTCGCCCGGCTGCGCGCCGATGTCGCCACCCTTGGCGATGACCGCTACCTCGCCCCCGACCTTAGCGCCGCCGCCGCCCTGATCGCCTCGGGCGCGCTGGCACAGGCCAGCGGCCTTTCCCTGCCCAACCTGTAGGAGCCCCCATGTTTGACCGCAAAAATGCCCGTGACGTCTTCCCCGCCACCGGCACCCAGATCACCGCAAAATCATGGCTGACCGAGGCCGCGATGCGGATGCTGATGAACAACCTGCATCCCGATGTGGCCGAAAACCCGCATGAATTGGTGGTGTACGGCGGTATCGGCCGCGCCGCGCGCACCTGGGATGATTTTGACCGCATCGTTGCCACGTTGAAGGATCTGGAAGACGACGAAACCCTGATCGTGCAATCGGGCCGCCCGGTCGCTGTGGTGCGCACCCACAAGGACGCCCCGCGCGTTTTGATCGCCAATTCCAACCTCGTGCCGCATTGGGCGACCTGGGACCATTTCAACGAGCTCGATAAAAAGGGCCTGATGATGTACGGCCAGATGACCGCCGGGTCGTGGATTTACATCGGCACCCAAGGCATCGTGCAGGGCACCTATGAGACCTTTGCCGAAGCGGGCCGTCAGCATTTTGGCGGCGATCTGACCGGCAAATGGATTCTGACCGGCGGTTTGGGCGGCATGGGCGGGGCGCAGCCCTTGGCCGCCGTGATGGCCGGGGCCTGCTGTCTGGCGGTCGAATGTGATGAAAGCCGCATCGATTTTCGCATCCGCACCCGCTATGTCGATGCCAAGGCGCACACTTTGGACGACGCTTTGGCGATGATCGCGGCGTGGACGGCGAAGGGCGAGGCGAAATCGGTGGGCCTTGTGGGCAATGCCGCCGATGTCTTCCCCGAACTGGTGGCCCGCATGAAAGCGGGCGGCGCGCGGCCAGATATCGTGACCGACCAAACCTCGGCCCATGATCCGCGCAACGGGTATCTGCCGCAGGGCTGGACGGTCGAGCAGGCCAAAGCCGCCCGCGAAACCGATCCCAAATCGGTGGAGCGCGCGGCGCGCGCATCGATGAAAACCCACGTCGCCGCGATGGTGGATTTCTGGAATGCGGGCGTTCCGACCTTGGATTATGGCAACAACATCCGGCAAGTCGCGCTGGACGAGGGGCTGGAAAACGCCTTTGCCTTCCCCGGCTTCGTGCCCGCCTATATCCGGCCCTTGTTCTGCAAAGGCATCGGTCCGTTCCGCTGGGTCGCACTGTCTGGCGATCCCGAGGATATCTACAAAACCGACGCCGCGATGAAAAAGCTGTTCCCCGAGAATGCCCACCTGCACCGCTGGCTGGATATGGCCGCCGAGCGGATCGCGTTTCAGGGTCTGCCTGCGCGCATCTGCTGGATCGGGCTGGGCGATCGGCACCGCGCCGGGTTGATGTTCAACGAGATGGTGCGCAGCGGCGAGTTGAAAGCCCCCATCGTGATCGGGCGTGACCACTTGGATTCCGGCTCTGTCGCCTCGCCCAACCGCGAGACGGAGGCGATGAAGGACGGATCGGACGCGGTTTCGGACTGGCCCCTGCTGAACGCGCTGGTGAACACCGCCAGCGGCGCCACTTGGGTCAGCCTGCATCATGGCGGCGGAGTCGGCATGGGTTTTTCGCAGCATTCCGGCGTGGTGATCGTCGCGGATGGCACCGATGATGCCGCGCGGCGGATCGAGCGGGTTTTGTGGAACGATCCGGCCTCGGGTGTCTGGCGCCATGCCGATGCGGGCTATGAGTCGGCCAAGGACATGGCGCGGGAACAGGGCCTGCGTTTGCCAACGATCCTTGGCAATTGACGCCGAGCGGAAAAGGAGGGATTGACCTCAATTAGAACGTTCCATAAACCATAGAAACCGCCAAAAATGCGGTGATCGCGCGAAAAGTGCCGTTCTTGGGCCCCTTTCGTGCAAAGTTTGGGGGCGGGCATGCAGGCGGGATATGACTTCATCGTGGTTGGCGGCGGCTCGGCCGGGGCGGTCATGGCCGCGCGCCTGTCCGAAGACCCGGCGAAACAGGTGCTCTTGCTTGAAGCGGGCGGGCGCGACCGGCATCCGTTTTACCATCTGCCCGCAGGTTTTGCGAAAATGACCAAGGGAATCGGCTCCTGGGGCTGGCAAACCGTGCCGCAAAAACATTTGGGCGGAACACAGATCCGCTTTACCCAAGCGCGCGTGATCGGCGGCGGTTCCAGCATCAACGCGCAGATTTACACCCGCGGCAACGCCATGGACTATGACGAATGGCGGCAAATGGGCTGTGATGGCTGGGGGTACGCCGACGTGCTGCCCTATTTCCGCAAGGCCGAAGACAACGACACATGGGACAATGAATTTCACGGCAAGGGCGGGCCTTTGGGCGTCAGCCAGCCGCGCGCGCCCCTGCCGATCTGCGAGGCGTATTTCGACGCCGCCGGTCAGATCGGCATCCCGCGCAATATGGATATGACCGGCGCGGCGCAGGACGGGGTCGGCTATTACCAACTGACCCAAAAGAATTATCGCCGCTCGTCTACTTCGACTGCTTATCTGCGCCCGGCGCGGGGGCGGGCGAATTTGACGGTCAAAACCGGGGCGCAGGTGCTGCGGATCGTGGTGGAAAATGGCCGCGCGGTTGGGGTGCAGTTGACCGATGGCACGGTGCGCGCCAGCGCTGAGGTGATCTTGTCCTCAGGCGCGATCGGCTCGCCGCGATTGTTGCAGCTGTCGGGGATCGGCCCGGCCGACCATCTGCGCGATGTGGGCGTGCCGGTGGTGCTGGACGCGCCGGGCGTCGGATCGGATTTGCAAGACCATCTGGACCTGTTCGCGATTGCCGAATGCAGCGGGCCGCACACCTATGACCGGTTCGCCAAACCGCATTATTCGGCGCTTGCGGGGCTGCAATATCTGCTGACACGGCGCGGCCCGGTGGCGAGCAGCCTGTTTGAAACCGGCGGATTTTGGTATGCGGACACGAATGCGCGCTCGCCCGATATTCAGCTGCATCTGGGGCTGGGTTCGGGCATCGAGGCGGGCGTTGCCGCGATGCCGCAGGGTGGGGTCACGCTGAATTCGGCCTATCTGCGGCCAAGATCGCGCGGCACGGTGCGGCTGGCCTCGGCCGATCCGATGGCCGCGCCGTTGATCGACCCCAACTATTGGGCCGATCCTTATGACCGGGAGATGTCGATCCGGGGGCTGAAACTCGCGCGCGAAATTCTGGCGCAGGACGCGTTGAAACCGTTTTTGCTGGCCGAACGTCTGCCGGGGCCGGGCGTGCAAACGGACGCCGATTATGCGCGCTATGCCTGCACCCACGCCAAAACCGACCACCATCCGGCGGGCACCTGCAAGATGGGCATCGGCAGCGTGGCGGTGGTTGATCCGCAGCTGCGGTTCAACGGGATCGGCGGTTTGCGGGTGGTGGATGCGTCGATCATGCCAAGCCTTGTGTCGTCAAACACCAACGCGGCGGCGATCATGATTGCCGAAAAAGCGGCGGATATGGTGCACGCAAGCTACGCTTAGCGCTAAACCGTGAAGGCGTTGCAGAAGGCTTCGATGGCGATTTCCGGTGTGCTTCGGGCAAAGGCTTCTAGTGTGATGGGGCCAGAATATCCCATAACTTTCAATGCCTTGGCGATTCCACGCCAGTTCACCTCGCCCGTGCCCGGCTCCATCCTGCCCGGCACATCGGCCACCTGAATCTCGCCGATCCAAGGCAGGGCGCGGCGGCACAGATCGGTCAAAGCGCCCTCGCCGATCTGGGCGTGATAAAGGTCAAGGTTCAGCCGCAGATTGGGATGATCAATCCGCGACACCAGCGCCAATGTGTCGGCGGCGCGGGCAAAGGGCACGCCGGGGTGATCGACCGCCGTGTTCAGGTTTTCCAAGGCAAAGCATGCGCCCTCCGCCGCGCCCAGATCCGCCATCCGCCGCAGCGTATCTTGCGCGCGCAGCCACATCGCGCCTGTCAGGGCAACCACTTCGGGCACCCGCGCCGGGCCGCCGCCGCCCAGCGCCGTGCCCGTCAAACACAGCCGCGCCACGTTCAGCCGCCGCGCCGCTTCGATCGCCAGCCGCGCCGTGCGCAGCATCTCGCCCGCCCCCGCCTCATCCACCAGATTGCCTGCGGAAAAACCGTTCATGATGCTGAACCGCGCCCCGCTTTTGGCCAGTCTGGCGATGTCATGGTCCTGCCAGTTCCACAGACCAACGCCGAACCCCATCTCGTGCAGCCGCGCGCAGCGCCAGTCCATCGGGCGATCCTGCCAGATCATTTCGGCACAAACCGATAGCGCAAACGTCATGGGATCACGCCGGTTTCAGCCGCATTTGCTGTGCCCGCAGTCATTACAGGTCATGCAGCCCTCTTTCATCTGCAAAGCATAGCCGCCGCAAGACGGGCACGCCTTGCCGCGCGGCGCCTGCCCCACGGCAATCGCCTCGGCTTTTGGATCGGATTTCAGCCCCATCCCCTCGCCCTCGATGAACCCGATCGCGATCAGGTGGCGCTCGATCACCCCGCCGATGGCTGCAAGGATGGACGGAATATACTTGCCCTCCATCCATGCCCCGCCGCGCGGATCGAACACCGCTTTCAGCTCTTCCACGACAAAGGAAATATCCCCGCCGCGCCGGAACACCGCCGAAATCATCCGCGTCAGCGCGACGGTCCAGGCGAAATGTTCCATGTTTTTGGAATTGATAAACACCTCGAACGGACGGCGATGGCCCGCGATCACGATGTCATTGATGGTGATATAAAGCGCGTGTTCGGACCCCGGCCATTTGACCTTGTACGTCGAGCCTTCCAGCGCCGCCGGACGGTCCAAGGGTTCGGACAGGTAAATCACCTCGCCGCCCTGAAGCTGCTCGGGCGCCTCGGACGGGGTCGCTTCCGCCGCCTCAGACACCGTCAGCACCGATCCCGTCACCGCATTCGGGCGGTATGTGGTGCAACCCTTGCAGCCCTGATCCCAGGCCGCCATATAAACCTGCGCGAAATCGTCAAAGCTGATGTCTTCGGGGCAGTTGATCGTTTTCGAAATCGACGAATCGATCCATTTCTGCGCCGCTGCCTGCATCTTCACATGGTCCAGCGGTGGCAGCGTCTGCGCGTTCACGAAATAATCCGGCAAGGGTGCATCGCCCTTCACCTCGCGCCACAGGCGCACGGCGAAATCGACCACTTCCTCTTCGGTCCGGCTGCCGTCCTTTTGCAGCACCTTGCGGGTATAGGCATAGGCAAAAACCGGCTCGATACCCGAACTGACATTGCCGGCATAAAGGCTGATGGTGCCCGTCGGCGCGATGGAGGTCAGAAGCGCGTTGCGAATGCCGTGGGCGGCGATGGCCTGGCGCACATCCGCGTCCATCCCGGCCATATTGCCAGAAGCCAGAAACGCCTCGGCATCAAACAGCGGAAACGCGCCTTTTTCCTTCGCCAGATCGACCGAGGCGAGGTAGGCCGCGCGCGCAATGGCGTGCATCCAATCCTCGGTCTGCCGCGCCGCCGCGTCGCTGCCATAACGCAGGCCCAGCATCAGCAATGCGTCGGCCAGCCCGGTCACGCCAAGCCCGATGCGCCGCTTGGCCCGCGCCTCCTCGGCCTGCTGCGGCAAAGGAAAGCGGCTGGCGTCAACCACATTGTCCATCATCCGAACGGCGGTGCGCACAAGGTCATCCAAAGCCGCCAAATCCATCGCCGCCTTGCCGGTAAAGGCCCCCGTGACCAGCGTTGCCATGTTGATGCTGCCCAGCAAACACGCGCCATAAGGCGGCAAAGGCTGCTCGCCACAAGGATTGGTCGCGGCGATGGTTTCGACGTAGTTCAGGTTGTTCGCGGCATTGATCCGGTCAATGAAAATCACCCCCGGCTCGGCAAAGTCAAAGGTGTTGCGCATGATCTTGTTCCACAGATCACGCGCTTGCAGGCTGCGGTAAACCCGGCCGCCAAACACCAGATCCCAAACGCCATCCGCCTTGACCGCCGCCATGAACGGATCCGTCACCAGCACCGAAAGGTTGAACATGCGCAGGCGGGCGGGATCTTTCTTGGCCTCGATAAACGCCTCGATGTCGGGGTGATCGCAGCGCATGGTGGCCATCATCGCGCCGCGCCTGCTGCCCGCCGACATGATGGTGCGGCACATCGCATCCCACACATCCATGAACGACAAGGGCCCGCTGGCATCCGCCGCCACGCCCTTCACCTCGGCCCCGCGCGGGCGGATGGTGCTGAAATCATAGCCGATGCCGCCGCCCTGCTGCATGGTCAGCGCGGCCTCTTTCAGCCCGTCAAAAATGCCGCCCATGCTGTCCGGCACGGTGCCCATGACAAAACAGTTGAACAAGGTCACATTGCGCCCGGTGCCCGCGCCCGCCGTGATGCGGCCTGCGGGCAGGTATTTGAACCCCTCCAGCGCGGCATAAAACTTGGCCTCCCACTTTGCCTTGTCGGTTTCCACCTCGGCCAGCGCGCGGGCAATGCGCCGCCAGGTATCCTCCACCGTGGCGTCAATCGCCGTACCCGCCTGATCTTTCAGGCGATACTTCATGTCCCAGATCTGTTCGGCGATGGGGGTTTTGAAATGGGACATGGGGGATCTTTCTGGAAATGCGAATCATCTGGGCGGCGGCGCGACCAGTTGTGGAGTTTTCATGCGAACCCCCAAGATACGCCCCGAATTCGCATCCGGCAAGCCTTGCCCCGCGCCCTCAAGGGGCTATTGTTATCCCTCAAGTGGAGAGAATCGTGGCCCTGAACATCCTGAAACTTTGCGTTGGCGCCGAATCGGTCGAGGACCTGATCCAATGGCATGACCAGCATCAAGGCCAATGGACGCGCGGCACCACCGAACATATCACCCGCATGTGGCCCAAGCGCGAGGCAGAGGTGCTGGACGGCGGCTCGCTTTATTGGGTGATCAAAGGCGTGGTGCTGGCCCGGCAGCGCATTTTAGCGCTTGAACCAAGGCGCGGGTCCGACGGGATAGAGCGATGCGCTTTGGTCATGGACACCGACGTGATCCGCACCGAACCGGCGCCGCGCCGCCCGTTTCAGGGCTGGCGGTATCTGTCGCCCGAAGAAAGCCCGCGCGATCTGCCCAAGGGCCGGGCCAAGGACGACGACTTGCCTGCGGCCCTTGCCCGCGCTTTGGCCGATATCGGGCTGCGGTAGGGACCGAACTTGGTCCATTGCGCGCGATTTGGTTTTCGTCAATCACGCGGGCTGGAACAGTTCGATCACATTGCCCGAGGGGTCCATCACCAAAATCTGGGTGCCCCCCGGCCCCTTGACGATATCATTGCGAAACCGCGCGCCATTGGCCCGCATGGTGGCGACCATCCCCTTCAGATCCTCAACCTTCACGACAATCCGCGCCCATCCCCCCGGTGCGGGCTGCGCGCCGTCCGGCATGGGTTTGGACGCCGAAGCCGCAGGTCCCGCCAGCCAAAGCGTCAGATCCCCGCGCGAGACAATTGCCATCGACGGGCCAAACTGCTGGTCCAGTTCAAACCCCAGACTTCCGGTATAAAAGGCTACGGAGGCGTCCACGTCGTGCACGATGTATCGAACCTCAGCCACGTCTGGTCCCCCTTGCAGCGGCCCGATCACATTGGCGAAAACAAGCCCGGCGGTCAACGCCGGGCCGGATGCAAAAACCCTGGCCCGCTGATCCCCAGCCGCCCCGCCAACTCTGCCATGACATCCCGCGCGCGCGGCCCCCAATCGGCCGTCCGGCTGGCATAAAGCGTCGCCTGACTTTGGTGAATAAGCCCGTCCGACAACACCTTCAGATGGTTCGCCCGCAGCGTGGCACCCGAGCTGGTGATATCGGCCACAGCCTCGGCGGTGCCCGAGCGAACCGTGCCCTCGGTTGCGCCCTGACTGTCGACCAGCTGATAATCCGCAATGCCCTGCGCCGTCAGAAACTCGCGCACCAGACGGTGATATTTGGTCGCGATCCGCAGGCGGTGGCCGTGCGCCGCGCGAAATCCTGCCGCCGCCGCGTCAAAATCGTCCAGCGTGTCGACGTCAATCCACACGACCGGCACCGCAATACAAAGATCGGCATGACCAAAGCCAAGTTGCGCCAACGCGCCCACCTGCGCCTGCCAATCGGCGATCTTGTCACGCACAAGGTCCGATCCGGTGACGCCCAGGTGAATGCGCCCTGCGGCAAGCTCCCTCGGGATTTCTCCGGCGGACAACAGCACAAGTTCCGCCCCGTCCAGCCCGTCGATCAACCCCGCATATTCGCGTTCGGCCCCCGACTGGCGCATGGCCACGCCGCGCGCGCCGAACCAATCAAAGGTTTTGTCCATCAGCCGCCCCTTGGACGGCACGCCGATTTTCACCATCAGATGGACCCCCGCAGCGCCGCCACAAGATGCGGCCGGATGATCCCGCCCACCGCCGGAATGGACCGCCCCTGCCCCAGCACCGCCGTCAGCGCATCATAACGCCCCCCGCTCGCGACCGGGGGCATGTCGCCCTGGCCCAGAAAACTGAACACGAACCCGTCGTAATATTCCATCGAAGAGCGGCCGTGGCTGGCCTCAAACGCCAAAGTCGCGGTGTCCACTCCGCGCGCGCTCAGCTCGGTCAGACGTGCCGCGAACCGGTTCACCGCCGGTGCGATGGCGGGCAAAAGCGGGGTGATGCCGCGCAGATGGGCAAGCGCCGCCTCTGCCGGCGCCTCCAGCGCCAGAAGGTCATACAGCAGCGCGGCTTCGGGGGCGGGCAGGTTGGGCGCGGCGGCATCTTCGATCAGCGCCCTTGCGCGGCCTGCGATTTCATCCGCCCCGCGCAGGCCCGTGAAACTGCCCGCTGCGGCGATCAGCGCTTCGGGCGCATCGGTGCTCAGCCGTTGCAGCAGGGCCGCGCGGGCTGCAGAGGCGGGCGCGCGCCCGGCAAAACGGTCGAGCAAGGCGCGAAACCGTTTGGGCCGCCAGACATGACGCAGCAGGGCAGCGCGGCGGCGGTCCGTCGTGTTCAGACCGCGCACAGCGGCGAGCAGGATACCGACATCGCCGGTGACGGGCCGCAGACCAAGCCCTTGCAGGCATTGGGCAAACAGCGCGAAAACCTCCGCATCGGCCGCCTCGGGCCCGGTGCGGTCAAACACTTCGAACCCGACCTGCAGATATTCTCGCGCGCGCGCGTCGCCCAAATGGTCCTGCGCGCGAAACACCTCGCCCATATAGGCATAGCGCGCGGGGTCGGCGCCGTGCGCCATATGCGCCTGCACCACTGGCACCGTAAAATCGGGGCGCAGCATCATTTCGCCCAAAAGCGGGTCATGCGTGACATAGGCGCGGGCGCGGATATCTTCGCCGTACAGGTCCAGAAGCGTGCCCGCAGGCAGCAAAAGATCGGCGTCCACCGCCACGGCCCCTGCCGCGCGAAAGGCGGCGAAAAGCCGTTCGGCTTCGGCCCTTATGGCGGGTTTGCCGATCATTGGTCCAGCATTTTCCGCACCGCCGCGACGACGTCGGCGCGCGGCACTTCAAGCTGCGCGGGACGATCTTTCCATTCTTCCAGCGTTGCACTTTGCGCGATCTGCGCGCCCAGGATCAGATCTTTGAGAATG
This sequence comes from Paracoccaceae bacterium, assembly GCA_031385445.1. Classification (GTDB taxonomy): domain Bacteria; phylum Pseudomonadota; class Alphaproteobacteria; order Rhodobacterales; family Rhodobacteraceae; genus CAIYZT01. The sequence goes on from JANNBM010000029.1 coordinate 105,826, forward strand.
ACCGAACCCCGCGCCGCCTCGTCGCCGCCTTGGATGATCGCAATCGGAGAGCCGCGTTTATCGGCGTATTTCAACTGGTTGCCGAAGTTTTTCGGATTGCCGAGGTACGCCTCGGCGCGGATGCCTGCGCTGCGCAAGTCGCCCACGATCCCCATGTAATCGGACATCCGGTCGCGGTCCATGACGGTCACCACCACCGGGCCAGCCGCCTCGCCGCTGGTGCGGCCTTTGGCCTTCAGTGCCGCCAAAAGCCGGTCAACCCCAATCGAAACCCCGGTTGCCGGCACTGCCTGCCCGGTGAAGCGTTTGACCAGATCGTCATATCGCCCGCCGCCTGCAACGCTTCCGAACTGCCGCTTGCGGCCTTTTTCATCAAGGATTTCAAAGGTCAGCTCGGCCTCGTAAACCGGGCCGGTATAATAACCAAGGCCGCGCACGACGCCCGGATCCAGAACGATCCGATCCGCGCCATAGCCTTGGGCGTCCAAAAGGGAAGCGATCATTTCCAGCTCTGACACGCCTTCGGCCCCGATCACCGAAGCGCCGACCAACGCGCGCAGCCGCTCGCAGGTCTGCGCGCCAGTGTCGCGCTTGGCGGTGGTAAAGCCCATGATCACCTCGGCCTGCACGTGGCCAAGCCCCGCGCCCTTGGTGAAATCTCCGCTGTCATCCTTACGCCCTGCCCCCAAAAGGGCGCGCACCCCGTCGGGGCCAAGACGGTCCATCTTATCGATGGCGCGCAGCACGATGCCGCGCTCCGCCTCGCGGTCATCGCCCGCAAGACCCGCCACTTCCATCACGCCGTTCAAAACCTTGCGGTTGTTCACCTTGACCACATAGTCGCCGCGCTCGATCCCAACGGCCTCCAGCGCCCCCGCCAGCATCGCGCACATCTCGGCATCCGCCGCCACGCTCGACGACCCCACCGTATCCGCATCGCACTGATAGAACTGCCGGAACCGCCCCGGCCCGGGCTTCTCGTTCCGCCACACCGGCCCCATCGCATAGCGCCGATAGGGCGAGGGCAATTCGTTGCGGTATTGCGCCGCCACCCGCGCCAGCGGGGCCGTCAGGTCATACCGCAGCGCCAGCCAGTCGCCGCCTTTCCCCTCGGAAGCCGCCTCGTCCTGCCACGCAAACACCCCCTCGTTGGGCCGGTCCACATCCGGGAGGAACTTGCCCAAAGCCTCCACCGTCTCGACCGCACTTGTCTCCAAAGGCTCGAACCCGTGCATCCGGTAGACCTCGCCGATGGTCGCCAGCATCGCCTGCCGCTCCACCACCTCGGCGCCGAAATAGTCGCGGAACCCCTTCGGCGTCTCGGCCCGGGGGCGGCGCTGAACATCCTTGGCCATGCGCACATCCCCTTCGCATTCACACGCGCGGCGGTGTATCGGATGGGGGCAGGGGCGGCAAGCGGAAGGGGCGGCGCATGGAACACCTTGAGGAACGCCTCGCACACCTGATCCGCGCGCAGGAAGACCTGTCCGACGTCGTCGCCCGCCAGCAGGCCGAGATCGACCGCCTGACCCGGCGCGTCGAGATGCTGATGAGCCGCGAGGCGGATCGAGAAGCCGACGGCCCGGCGGCCGACCC
>JANNBM010000062.1:0-130889 GCA_031385445.1 Paracoccaceae bacterium
GGGGCGTGGATCGAAACATCATGCGCACCATGGATACGCCGGATCGCATCGTCGCCCCCTTCGCGGGGGCGTGGATCGAAACCCGTCCATCGTTTACGAGGGGCAGGCGATTTTGCGTCGCCCCCTTCGCGGGGGCGTGGATCGAAACAGTTTGACGGATTTGGCGACGTGTCTGGCAATAGTCGCCCCCTTCGCGGGGGCGTGGATCGAAACTCGGGCGCGCCATCGGTGACGGGCAACCTCTCGGTCGCCCCCTTCGCGGGGGCGTGGATCGAAACCACAAGCAAAGGCTTGCCCGACGCCGACAGTGATCGTCGCCCCCTTCGCGGGGGCGTGGATCGAAACTCAATTGCCTCGGCCAATTGATCGTATTCCGCCACGTCGCCCCCTTCGCGGGGGCGTGGATCGAAACAGCTTGCGTGCCTTGAACTTCTCAAGGATTGAGCGGTCGCCCCCTTCGCGGGGGCGTGGATCGAAACCGCCTGTCGGATCGGTGGGCAAGCCTGAAGCCCCGGTCGCCCCCTTCGCGGGGGCGTGGATCGAAACACGGGCTTTGTTGATATGTCCCCCGGCTGCGAAGCGTCGCCCCCTTCGCGGGGGCGTGGATCGAAACAGAGACAAGATCGGCACTTTGGTGGAGATGATGGTCGCCCCCTTCGCGGGGGCGTGGATCGAAACTTCCAGAATGCGCAGGACACCCGCCCAATCCGACGTCGCCCCCTTCGCGGGGGCGTGGATCGAAACAGCTTTGATGCCTGCACAAGGCTGATTGAGGTGTCGTCGCCCCCTTCGCGGGCGCGTGGATCGAAACATGGCTGTTGGGCGCTGGTTCTGACCTGAGACAAGTCGCCCCCTTCGCGGGCGCGTGGATCGAAACAGCCATGTTGCAGGGTTGCAGGCATACCAAAGGCGAAGGTCGGCGGATATCGCCGAACCACAAAACGGCAAGGCCATCCCGCGTAACGGCAATCCCATCCCACCTTGCGACAATCCTGTCCCATTAAAGGGCAATTTCATCCGGAGTGGCGCCAAGGACCCACAGGATAACACCTGCCTCAATCGCAAAAAGCCTACAGACAACCACCTGAGACCCAAGACTTCCCAGGTAAATGCACCGCCGTACTTGCCAAGATTCAGCCGGCTGCAAGGCTAACGCTATGATAATACGATAAGAAAATCATATTTCAACAGAGACCAGTTCGCCAAAACCTGACTCCATCGCCACTTGCCCAGGCAATGCCCTGATATTGCTAAAAAGATACCTGTGAAGCATTCCCCCCCAAATTCCCCTTCTCGGATCGGGCTCTTTCATCGGCCACTATGACAGCCATTCGCGCTTTGAGGCGGTTCAAGGGGTAACGATCGGCGGCAGGTGCCAAACGTGGTGCCGGTGAGACGTCATCGGCGCGCAGAGCGGCGCCGTCCGGCGCAGGCAGTGCCCCCCCCCCCACAACTTTGCGCGCCATCTTTGCCATTTTTTTGCATAAGGGCCCCTGCGTTCTTTGTGATCGAAGGCAAAGTCATAACCGAACCGCCCGGCCGACCCGCTGGCGCGCAAAAAGACCGCGCTTTCGCCCTTGACTTGGCCCTTGCGATCAAAGTCGGCGCTTTTTGCAGACTAAGCGGGATCGGGGAGGATGCCTTCCAACCCGGCAAACATCCGGATCGCTTCGATCCCTGCCGCTGTTTGCAGACCGTCCCCGTCCCCGGCACAATCTCTGTTCGCGGCCGCATCTGCGCGCCCCGGCCCCCCCGGGCACAGCGATTTCGGCCGCGATGGCGTCTGGTGAGCTGCAAAGTTAGGCTGCGTTGTGACAGGGCATTTTAGCTTTCAGGCAACGGGTCCATGAACGCGGATGACCGTAATTTTTACGGCAGCGCGGCAGGTCCGATCTATTGCACGACTGACGGTTCGGCAGCGCGCGGATCCTGCTCGCCCAAGGCGATCCCGCCTCGGCCCTGACCTTGGCGGATTTCGTCATCATCTGACCACTCAGGGCCGCCGCCTCTGGACCCTTCAGGGATTTTCGGCCATAGAAGCATAGAACCCTGCGGAGGCCCCGATGACCTTTCTGTTGCGCTTGCTTACCTGGTGGAACGGCCAGACTATTGGCACACAGCTGCATACTTGGCGGCGCGGCGTGCGGGTTGGCGAGGATGCGCAGGGCAATGTGTTTTATCAGACCAAAGATGCAAAGCGGCGCTGGGTGATTTATAACGGCGAAAGCGAGGCGAGCCGGGTTTCGCCCGACTGGCACGGCTGGCTGCATTTCACCTGGGACCAGCCGCCGACGAAGGCGCCTTTGGTCCACAAGGCCTGGGAAGCGCCGCATCTTGAGAATTTGACCGGTTCGGCGGCGGCCTATGCGCCGCCCGGATCCATCCGCAAGGCATCGGGCATGGCCCCGGCGCGCGCGGATTATGAGGCGTGGAGCCCCGAATAATGGCGCAGGATCGGCTGGAAGTTTTCGCGGGCGCGGTGGTTTTGGCCGTCGGCATTGGTTTTGCCGCCTATGCGGCGAAAGACACCGGGCTGTCGGGCGATGCGGGGACGTATACGTTAGTGGCCTCGTTCCGGTCGGCTGATGGTATTTCGGTCGGCAGCGATGTGCGGATGGCGGGGGTGGCGGTGGGCAAGATCACCGCGCTGCACCTGAACCCCCAGACGTTTTTCGCCGATGCGGTGGTGCAGATCGACACCTCGGTGCAGTTGCCGGACGATTCGGCCATCCTGATCTCGTCCGAGGGGCTGCTGGGCGGAAATTATGTGGAATTGGTGCCGGGCGGCTCGTTGACCATTCTGGAGCCGGGCCAAGAGATTGAGGACACGCAAGGCTCGATCTCGCTTGTGTCGCTTCTGATGAAATTTGTGACCGGCTCGAACAGCGACGCGCCGGAGACGCCGTAATGCGGGGGCTGGCCTTTTGTTTGGGGCTGGCGCTGGCCGGTTCGGCCCTTGCGCAAGAAGCGGTTGAGGCGCCGGGGGGCCGGGTGCGGGTTCTGGACAAGCTGACCAGCGAAATCACCGATCTTGACCTGTCGCGCGGGCAAAGTGCGACGGTGGGGCGGCTGACGGTGGGACTTTTGGAATGCCGCTATCCGGCGAGCAACCCCGCGGCTGATTCCTGGATGCATCTGATGATCAGCGACACCTCGGCAAGCGCGCCGGTGTTCAGCGGCTGGATGCTGGCGTCGAGCCCGGCGTTGTCGGCGTTGGACAATCCGCGTTATGATGTCTGGGTTTTGGGCTGCGTTTTGCCCGATGGCTCTGTGCCCGAGGTCGATGACGCCACGTCTGAGGGCGAGGGCTGATATCCGTCCGGGGTAAAGCTGGCGCTGCGCTGGATGGCGCGGGCGAGGCGTTTGCGATAGTCAGCGCGGGGGATTTCGATGGCCCCAAGGCTGGCCAGATGCGGCGTCAGGAATTGGGTGTCAAACAGGGTGAAGCCGCCGGCGCGCAATCGGTGCATGGCGAAGGCAAGCGCGGTTTTTGAGCCATCGGTGCGGCGCGAAAACATCGATTCCCCGCAAAACGCCGCGCCGATCTGCACGCCGTAAAGCCCACCCGACAATGCGCCATCTTGCCAGACCTCAAGGCTGTGCGCCTGCCCGCCAGCATGCAGCGCGGTGTAAAGCGCAAAGATTTCCGGGTTGATCCAAGTCTCGGTGCGGTCCGCGCAGGCCCGCATCACGCCCCGAAAATCAGTGTTCACGGTGACGGTATGGCGCGCTGTCAAAATGTGGCGGCGCAAAGAGCGCGAGATGTGAAAACCGTCCAGCGGGAAGATGCCGCGATGGGTGGGGTCGATCCAGTGCAGATCGGCGGATTGGGCGGTTTCTGCCATGGGAAACAAGCCCATGGCATAGGCGCGCAGCAATAATTCGGGGGTGATCGGGGCAGGTTTCATGACGCGCGGCCGGTCAGGCGCGCGCCAAAGATGGCCCGTGTTTCAGGCGCCAAATTTGGTCAGCAGCCATTTTTCCAGCCAGTGAATGTTGTAATCGCCCGACAGGATATCGGGCTCTTCCAGCAGCGCGTGGAACAGCGGCGTGGTGGTATCGATACCGTCAATCACCAACTCGCCAAGCGCGCGTTTCAGGCGCGCAAGCGCTTCGGGCCGGTCGCGGCCGTGCACGATCAGCTTACCGATCAGGCTGTCGTAATGCGGCGGGATTTTGTAGCCGTCATAAATCGCCGAATCCATGCGCACGCCAAGGCCGCCGGGGGCGTGGTATTGGGTGATCTTGCCGGGGCGGGGCGCAAAAAGCGGCAGCTTTTCGGCGTTGATCCGCACCTCGATCGCGTGACCATTGATCACCAGATCGTCTTGGGTGAACGACATCGGCAGACCCGCTGCGACGCGGATCTGTTCGCGCACGAGGTCAACGCCAAAAATGCCCTCGGTCACGGGATGTTCAACCTGAAGGCGGGTGTTCATTTCGATGAAATAAAACTCCTCGTCTTCGTACAGAAACTCGATGGTTCCCGCGCCGATATATTGGATCTTCTGCATGGCCTTGGCGCAGACATCGCCAATTTCCGCCCGCAGTTTGGGGGTGATCGAGGGGCCCGGCGCCTCTTCAAACACTTTTTGGTGGCGGCGCTGCAACGAGCAATCGCGCTCCCCCAGATGCACGGCCTTGCCTTTGCCGTCGCCAAACACCTGAATTTCGATGTGGCGCGGGCGCTGCAGATATTTCTCGATATAGACTTCGTCATTGCCAAAGGCGGCCTTGGATTCGCTGCGCGCGGTGCGGAAGGCGATTTCCAGCTCTTCGGCGGTTTTCGCGACCTTCATCCCCCGTCCGCCGCCGCCTGCGGTGGCCTTGATGATCACCGGAAATCCGATTTTCGCGGCCACACCGATGGCGGTTTCGTAATCGGGCACGCCGCCGTCAGAACCGGGCACCACCGGAATGCCAAGCGCTTTGGCGGTTTCCTTGGCGGTAATCTTGTCACCCATGATGCGGATATGGTCGGCGGTTGGGCCGATAAAGGTGATGCCGTGGTCTTGCAAAGCCTGCGCGAAGGCGGCGTTTTCGGACAAAAAGCCATAGCCGGGATGGACGGCCTGCGCGCCGGTGATCTCGCAGGCGGAGATGATCGCGGCCTTGGACAGATAGCTTTCGGCAGACGATGGCGGGCCGATGCAGACGGATTCGTCGGCCATGCGCACATGCATCGCGTCGCTGTCGGCGGTGGAATGCACGGCGACCGATTTGATTCCCATCTCGCGGCAGGCGCGCACCACGCGAAGAGCGATCTCGCCCCGGTTGGCGATCAGGATTTTTTCGAACATGGGCGCTTACTCGATGATCATCAGGGGCGCACCGAATTCGACCGGGTGGCCGTCGGTCACAAGGATGCGCTTGACCACGCCTGCCTTGTGGGCCGGGATGTGGTTCATGGTTTTCATCGCCTCGATGATCAGCACCGTCTGCCCTTCACTCACGGACGAGCCGATGGCGACGAAGGCGGTGGAACCGGGTTCAGCGGACAGATAGCAGGTGCCAACCATGGGCGAAGTCAAGCAGCCCGCCATTTGCGAGGGATCGTCGGACACGGCCGCAGCAGGTGCAGAAGCAGGCGCGCCGGGCGCTGCGGCGGCGGGCGCCGGGGCGTAATGCACCGGGGCCGCAGCTTGGATAATCTGGGCAGGGGCCTGTTTGACCACGCGCACATCAAGGCTGTCATCCGATCCATATTCCCGTTTCACGGAAAGCTCGGTCAGATCGTTTTTGTTCAAAAGCTCTGCAAGGGCGGAGATGAAAGCGACGTCCGCGTCTGTTGTGTTTTTGCTCATGCCGTCCTCGGTTGGCGTCATCAGGGGGCGAGAAATGCCTCGCGGGCCCTTTGGGTTTCGCAGGTATACGCCAGCCTTGGCTTGGAAAAAAGGCCCAGTTGCGGGGTGGGGCATGTGAGGGCATAAATTTTCACCGACAAAATTTACCATTTGATAAAAAAATGAAGCTGTGGCAGCGTGAATAAAACAAGGAACAAGGCCAAAGGCCGCTCTGCAAGGAGGTTTTCGTGACCAATTCAGTCCATACGCCCGGAATCGCTGCGGGGCGCCTTGCCCCCGCCGATTATGCCGCGAATTTCGCCGATCTTGCGCCCGCTTTTGACCGGCACGAGGCGCGGGTGGCGGCGGATCGGTGCTATTTCTGCCATGATGCGCCCTGCATGACGGCCTGCCCGACCACAATCGACATTCCTTTGTTCATTCGCCAGATCGCGACGGGTACGCCCGAGGCGGCGGCGAAAACCATCTTTGCGCAGAACATCATGGGGGGCATGTGCGCGCGTGTGTGCCCGACCGAAACCTTGTGCGAAGAGGTCTGCGTGCGCGAAGTGGCCGAGGGCAAGCCGGTGGAAATCGGGCGTTTGCAGCGGTTTGCGACCGATAGGTTGATGGCCAAGGGCGGGCATCCGTTTCAGCGGGCGGCGGCCACGGGCAAAAGCGTGGCGGTTGTGGGGGCGGGGCCGGCGGGGCTGTCCTGCGCGCACCGGTTGGCGATGAAGGGCCACGAGGTCACGGTTTATGAGCGCAGGCCAAAGGCGGGGGGGCTGAATGAATATGGGCTGGCGGCCTATAAGACCGCGGACGGATTTGCGGCGCGCGAAGTGGACTGGCTGCTGAAGATTGGCGGGATCACAATGAAATCGGGCGATCTGGGCGGCGATATCACGCTGCAAGCGCTGGAGCGCGACTTTGACGCGGTGTTTCTGGGGATCGGTCTTGGCGGCGTCAACGCGCTGAAAATCCCCGGCGAGGATCTGCCCCATGTGCGCAGTGCCGTTGATTTCATTGCAGAATTGCGCCAGGCGGGGCAGGTCTCGGCGCTGCCCGTGGGGCGCGATGTGGTGGTCATCGGCGGCGGGATGACGGCGGTGGATGCCGCGGTTCAGTCAAAACTGCTTGGCGCGCAGAGCGTGACGATGGTTTATCGGCGCGGCAAGGAAAAGATGAGCGCCAGCCCTTACGAGCAAGAGCATGCCGCTGCGGCGGGGGTGAATATCCTGTACGGCGCGGCGCCAAAGGCGATCACCGGGGCGGGGGTGGAGTTCGCCTATTCTGGCGGAGAAAGCTTTGTGCTGAAGGCCGATCAGGTGCTCAAAGCCATCGGGCAGACGCTTGGCGCCGCGCCGATGGCGGCAGCGGCGGGCAAGATGGCCCGGCGCGCGGGCATGGTCTGGGCAGGCGGCGACTGCGCGGCGGGTGGCGAGGATCTGACGGTGACGGCTGTGGCGCAAGGGCGCGATGCGGCCGAAGACATGCACAGCGTTTTGGTGGGATAGGGACGGATCATGGCAAATCTGACGACGGATTTTATCGGTATCAAGTCGCCAAACCCGTTCTGGCTGGCCTCTGCGCCGCCGACCGACAAGGCCTATAACGTCGAGCGGGCGTTCGAGGCGGGCTGGGGCGGTGTGGTGTGGAAAACGCTGGGGTCCGAAGGGCCGCCGGTGGTAAACGTCAACGGGCCGCGCTATGGCGCGATCTGGGGCGCGGATCGGCGGCTGTTGGGGCTGAACAACATTGAACTGATCACCGACCGGCCGTTGCAGACCAATCTGGACGAGATCAAGATGGTCAAACGCAAGTGGCGCGACCGGGCCATGGTGATCAGCCTGATGGTGCCCTGCGACGAGGATTCGTGGCGCGATATTCTGGGCCGGATCGAGGATACCGAGGCGGACGGGGTCGAGCTGAACTTTGGCTGTCCGCATGGGATGGCCGAGCGGGGCATGGGATCGGCCGTCGGGCAGGTGCCCGAATACATCGAAATGGTGACGGGTTGGGTGAAAAAGCACAGCCGGATGCCCTGCATCGTGAAACTGACGCCGAACATTTCCAATATTCTGGCGCCCGCAGCCGCGGCCAAGCGCGGCGGCGCGGATGCGGTCAGCCTGATCAACACGATCAACTCGATCACCTCGGTTGACCTTGACCGGTTCAGCCCCGAGCCGATGATCGACGGCAAGGGCACGCATGGCGGCTATTGCGGGCCGGCGGTGAAACCGATTGCGCTGAATATGGTGGCGGAAATTGCGCGGGGCCGCGATACGGCGGGATTGCCGATTTCGGGCATTGGCGGGGTGACGAGCTGGCGCGATGCTGCGGAGTTCATGGCGCTTGGGGCTGGAAATGTGCAGGTTTGCACGGCGGCGATGACCTATGGGTTCAAGATCGTGCAGGAAATGATGTCCGGCCTGTCGCAGTATCTGGACGAAAAGGAAATGTCGGTGGCCGATCTGGTGGGCCGCGCGGTGCCGAATGTGACGGATTGGCAATATCTGAATTTGAATTACGTCGCCAAAGCGCAAATCAATCAGGACGATTGCATCAAATGCGGTCGCTGTTATGCGGCCTGCGAAGATACCAGCCATCAGGCGATTTCAATGTCGGCCGACCGGGTTTTTACCGTGATGGATGATGAATGCGTGGCGTGCAATCTGTGCGTGAATGTTTGTCCGGTGGACAATTGTATCACCATGGTGGAGATGCCGATGGGCGCGGTTGATCCGCGCACCGGGCGCAAGGTGACGGATTACGCCAATTGGACCACACATCCGAATAACCCGAGTGTGACGGCGGCGGAATAACGCAGGGCAAATTTTCTGCGAAAATTTAGAGTTGCCGGGAAAGCCTGCGCCTGGCCCGGACGCCGTGCCGGTCAGATCGCGATCTGCTGGCCCATTTCGACCACGCGGTTCGATGGCAAGCAATAGAACGCTGTGGCATCTGAGGCGGATTTTGACATGGCGATGAACAGCCGCTCTTGCCAGAACGGCAGGCCCTGATTTCGGGCGGACCGGAACGAGCGGCGGTTCAGAAAGAACGAGGTGGTCATGATGTCGAACTTTTCGCCCCGGCGGCGCGCGATGGCGAGCGCTTTTGGCACATTCGGCGTTTCCATATAGCCGAAGTACATCCGCACCCGCAGGAAATTTTCTGACAAACGCTCCAGTTGGATGCGGTTTTCGTCGGGGACGGTGGGGGTTGTGGTGACGGCGACGGTCACGATGAAATTTTGCGCATGCAGAACGCGGTTGTGTTTGAGGTTGTGCAGCAGGGCCGAGGGGGCGGTTTCGGGGTCTTGTGTCAGGAAAACCGCGGTGCCCGGCACTTCGATCGGGTGGGATTTTTTCAACATGGTGATCAGTTGCGGCAGGGCGACGGCGGAGTCCTTGCTTTTCTTGGCGACATAGGCCGTGGCCTTGATCCAGATGTAGATCAGCATGCTCATGGTTACAGAGATGGCGACGGGCACATAGCCGCCGTCGAGAAACTTGACGAAATTCGCGCCGAGGAACATCAGCTCGATCACAAAGATCGGCATCATGACACCGATCACCAGCCAAATCGGCCAGTTCCAAAGTTTGCGGAACAGCACGATGGCAAGGGTCGAGGTGATGACCATATCCCCCGTCACCGCGATGCCGTAGGCCGAAGCGAGGCTGGTGGAACTGCCGAAGACCACAACAAGCGCCAAAACGCCAATCATCAGGATTGTGTTCACGCGCGGCATGAAGATCTGGCCAAGCTGCGTTTCAGAGGTGTGGCGAATTTCAAGGCGCGGCAGCAGACCCATCGTAACCGCTTGCTGCATCATGGAAAACGCTCCCGATATGACCGCTTGCGAGGCGATCACGGTGGCAAAGGTCGCCAGCAGAACCACCGGCAGCAGCGCCCAGTCGGGGGCCATCAGAAAGAACGGGTTCGAGGCGGCTTCGGGGTTGTGCAGCACCAGCGCGCCTTGCCCAAGGTAGGACAGCGCGAGGGACGGAAACACCAGCACGCCCCAAGCCAGCCGGATCGGCCGGCGGCCAAAATGGCCCATGTCGGCATAAAGCGCCTCGCCCCCGGTGACGGCCAGAAACACGGAGCCAAGCACGATAAAGCTGGCCCAGCCGTTATGGGCCAGAAAACCGGCGGCATATTGGGGGTTCAGCGCCTTGAGAATTTCCATATCATCGCCGACATGGCGCAGCCCAAGCGCGGCGATGGTCAGGAACCACACCACCATGACCGGGCCGAACAGGATCGCCACACGCTCGGTTCCCTGGCTTTGAAACAGGAAAAGCCCAAGGATGATGATCAAAGTGGCGGGAACCACATAGGGTTGGAAGGCGGGCGTGACGAGCGACATGCCTTCAACCGCCGATAGGACCGACATCGCAGGGGTGATCATCGCATCGCCAAAAAACAGCGAAATGCCAATGACGCCAAGGGTCAACAGCCAGGCCGGGCGACGTTTGAGCGCTTGTTGAACCAGCGCGACGAGCGACAGGGTGCCGCCCTCGCCGCGGTTGTCGGCGCGCATGATCAAAAGGACGTATTTGACCGTCACGATCAGCGTCAGCGTCCAGATCAGCAAGGAGATCACGCCGATGACCTCGGCTCGGGTCAGCCCATCACGCCCAGCGGCATGCAGAGATTCGCGCATCGCATAAAGCGGGCTCGTGCCGATGTCGCCGTAAACCACGCCAATGCATCCAAGCACCAGTTTCCACAGGTTTTGGGGGGCATGATGTTCGGCCGAAGGCGGAACTTGGGTTGGCTGTCCAGTGGTGGCAGTCACTGCTTCGCCTCTTGAGATTTTGGCACTTTGAGTCCTTGACCGAAGTCACGAAAGAGTGCGCCGATTACACCCCCGGCGCGCAAACGTCCAGCGCAGTTGCGTGCGGCGCGGTTAATCCGGCTTTAGCAGGCGGCGAAAAACCGTTTCCAGAAAACCGCCCGCTTCGGCAAAAGGATCGTGGCCGGGGCCAAGCATCGCGCGCACCTGAACGTCAAAATCCGAATAATGCTGGGTCAACGCCCAGATCGAAAAGATCAGATGATGCGGTGGCAGGCGCGCGATGCGGCCTTCATCCATCCACCGGGTGATCACCGCGCATTTCTCGTCGACCAGAGATTTCAACTCGCCCGCTAGAGCCTCCATCAACCGGGGCGCGCCTTGCAGAATCTCGCCCGCGAACAGACGGCTTTCCCGGGGAAAATCACGCGACAGCACAAGTTTGCGCCGCACATAGTCCAGGATTTCGGCCAAAGGATCGCCCTGCGGGTCCATTTTTTGCAAAGGATCAAGCCATGTGGTCAGCAGGCCATTGAGCAAGGACAGATAGATCGCGTCTTTGGAGGGGAAATAGTACAGCAGGTTCGGCTTTGACAGCCCCGCCGCGTCGGCAATCTGATCGAGCGTCGCGCCGCGAAACCCGTGCAGGGAAAACACATCGAGAGCGCCGTCCAGAATGGCGGTGGAATTGCGTTCCTGAATGCGGGTGAGGGGTTTTTTCATTGCGGCCTTAAGGTGCGGGTTGAACAGCGCTCTGCCTGTTTGGCAGAGATTTGAGTGCGGGGCAAATGGGCCGGAATTTGCTGGGCTGGCGCGGTGGGCTGCTTGCTGGCAAGATGCGAAAATCAGGGAGGAATTTGATGGCCGAGCAATGTATGTCCGAAGTTTTGGTGTTTGATGAAAGGGTTCGGGTGACGCGGTTTACCTTTGCCCCCAACGCCGAAACCGGCTGGCACCGACATGGACATGACTATGTGATTGTGGCCATCACCGATTGCCACATGCGCCTGCAAGACCCCGGTGGGGCCCTGCGCGAGGTTCTGGTGCCGGCAGGCGATTCTTATCGCCGCAGTTCGGGGGTTGAGCATAATGTGATCAACGGCGGTGCAGGCGCGATGATCTTTGTCGAGGTTGAAATGCTGGAACCGGCAAAGGGATAGGCGCGCCCGGTTAAATGGCCAGCATGGCCCGCAAGGCGGCGACGACCATCGCGTGATCTTCGGCCTGCGGCAGGCCCGACACCGTAGCGACGGCCACCATGCCAACCCCTGCCACGACAATCGGAACAGCGCCGCCATGATCGGCATAATCGGCGGACGAAAGCCCATCTTTGGCCATCGTCTCGCCCTTGGCGATATTTCTTTGGCCCACCAGAAAAGACGCCGCGCCGAACATCAGCGCCGTATTCGATTTGCGCCGGGCCCATTGATCGTTCAGCGGCGCAGAGCCGGGCAGGGCGGCATGAAAATAGGTGCGCGACGCGCTGCGGATGTTGATCACAACGGGCATGGACTGTTCCTGCGCGCGGGCAACAAGCGCCTGTCCGAGCGCGAGGGCTGCCGCCTCATCAAAATGCGGCAGGATCATCTCGCGGGCTTCCCGTTCAAGTTGGGCGATCAGGTCGGACATGGATGGGCCTTTCGAAGGGGGATGCGGGTAGGATTTTCGCCTGAATTTTCGCATGAAAATTCGTGGCGGTCAAAGCGCGCTGATGCCGCGGAGAATCATGGTTTTGACCGATTCCTTGGCCGCGCGCCATTGCACATCGGACAGGGGCTTGCCGCCATTCAACGTTTCGATCTGATGGCCAAAGTCGGCATAATGCTGCGTCGTGGCCCAAAGCATGTACAGCAGATGGTCTGGATTGACCGGGGCCATCTTTCCCTCGTCGATCCAGCGCTGGATCAGGGCCGCGCGGCCGCGGGTCCACTCGCGCAGGGTGGTTTCCAGATAATCCTGAATGACCGGCGCGCCGTGCATCACCTCAGACGCCCAAACCTTCGATCCATCGGGATGGCGGCGCGAGATTTCCATCTTGGCGTCGATATAGGCACCAATGCCTTCGACCGGACCGGGGGCGTTGTCCATGCTTTCAGCCGCGTGCAGCCAAATCTCAAAGATATTCTGCACCACGCGGCGGTACAGATCCTCTTTTGAGGTGAAGTAATACAAAAGATTCGCCTTCGGCAGCCCGGCAACATCGGCAATCAGCTGCACCGTCGCGCCGCCGAACCCGGCCTCGGCAAAGACCTTTTCGGCGGCCCGCAAGATCGCCGTTTCATTTTGCTGGCGAATCTCGTTGCGGCGCAGCGGCCGGGCGGTTTGGTTCATCGTCAATGCCCCTAAAATGTCATTGACCGCTTGGTCAGGTTCTATAGCCTTCGAGCTGACCATATGGTCAGGAAACGATTCGGGACAAGAGGCATCAGACCCTTGCCCACTGCCCCAGGGGGAGACAGCCATGACGCGCATAGGGGCCAATCAGCGGATCGATTCTGCGCGGCTTTGGGACAGTCTGGACCAGATGGCGCTGATCGGTCCGGGCGTTGCGGGCGGCTGTAACCGGCAGACATTGACCGATGCCGACAGCGCGGGGCGGCATCTGTTCGGCCGCTGGTGCGCGGCGGCGGGGATGAGCATGGGCGTTGACACCATGGGCAACATGTTTGCCACCCGCGCGGGCACGCAAGCCGGCGCGCTTCCGGTGTACATGGGCAGCCATCTGGACACGCAGCCGACCGGCGGGCGTTATGACGGGGTGCTTGGGGTTCTGGGCGCGCTGGAGGTGGTGCGCACGATGAACGATCTTGGCATCAAGACCCGCCATCCGATTGTGGTGACCAACTGGACGAACGAGGAGGGCGCGCGGTTTGCGCCGGCAATGTTGGCCTCGGGCGTGTTCGCGGGGCTGCACGATCAGGCCTATGCCTATGACCGCCGCGATATGGACGGGCTGCGGTTCGGTGACGAGCTGGCACGGATCGGCTGGGTCGGCGATGAGGTGACGGGCGCGCGGCGCATGCATGCGATGTTGGAGCTGCATATCGAACAGGGCCCGATCCTGGAGGCGGCGGGCGCCGAGATTGGCGTGGTGACGCATGGGCAAGGGCTTTGGTGGCTGGAGATCACGCTGACGGGCCGTGATGCGCATACCGGGTCCACGCCGATGGCGATGCGGGTGAATGCGGGGCTGGGCATGGCGCGGATCACCGAGCGGGTGCATCAGATTGCGATGTCGCATCAGCCGGGCGCGGTGGGCGCGGTGGGGCAGGTAAAGGTGTTCCCGAACTCGCGCAATGTGATCCCGGGGCGTGTGATTTTTACGGTCGATATCCGCAGCCCTGATCAGGCCAAGCTGGACGCGATGCGCGCCGAGGTGGAGCGGGCGGCGGCGGCGGTGGCGACCGAGCTCGGCCTTGGGATCGGGGTTGAGGCGGTCGGGCATTTCGATCCGGTGACGTTTGATGCTGGACTGGTTGGCGTGGTGCGCGGCGCGGCGCAAAAGCTGGGCCTGCGCCATATGGATATCATTTCGGGCGCGGGGCATGATGCCTGCTGGATCAACCGCGTGGCGCCCACGGTGATGATCATGTGCCCCTGCGTCGGAGGGCTGAGCCACAACGAGGCCGAGGAGATTTCGCCGGACTGGGCGGCGGCGGGGACGGACGTGCTATTCCACGCGGTGTGCGAAGTGGCGGGGGTGGTGGGGTGACCTCGCGCGCGCCGGGGGTTTCACACCCCCGGACCCCCGTGGGATATTTTTGGACAGATGAATGGGTTGGCGGAGGTTTCAGATGGCAAGCACAGTGATCAAGGGCGGAACGGTTGTGACCGCAGATCTGACCTATGCGGCAGATGTGAAGATTGAAGGCGGGGTCATTGTGGAAATTGCGCCTGGGTTGACCGGCGACACGACCCTCGACGCCACCGGCTGTTACATCATGCCCGGCGGGATTGATCCGCACACGCACCTCGAAATGCCGTTTATGGGCACCTATTCCAGCGATAATTTCGAATCCGGCACGCGGGCGGCGCTGTCAGGCGGCACCACGATGGTGGTGGATTTCGTGTTGCCGGGGCAGGGGCAGGGGCTGATGGACGCGGCCCAGATGTGGCACAACAAATCGGGGCGGGCGAACTGCGATTATTCCTTCCACATGGCGATCACCTGGTGGGGGCAGAAGGTTTTTGACGACATGGAGGCCTCGGTCAAGGCGGGCATCACCAGTTTCAAGCATTTCATGGCCTACAAAGGCGCTTTGATGGTCAACGATGATGAGATGTATCAGTCGTTTTCCCGCGTCGGTGATCTGGGCGGGTTAGCCATGGTTCATGCCGAAAACGGCGACGTGGTGGCGGAGCTGACGGCCAAGCTGATCGCGGCCGGCAATACCGGTCCCGAGGCGCATGCCTATTCGCGCCCCCCGGCGGTGGAGGGCGAGGCGACCAACCGCGCCATCATGATCGCCGATATGGCGGGGGTGCCGCTTTATGTGGTGCATACCTCTTGTGAGGAGGCGCATGAGGCGATCCGCCGCGCGCGGGCTGCAGGGAAACGGGTTTGGGGGGAGCCGCTTATTCAGCATCTGACGCTGGACGAGTCTGAGTATTTCCATCCCAACTGGGACCACGCCGCGCGGCGCGTGATGAGCCCGCCGTTTCGGGACAAAAAGCATCAGGACTCGCTATGGGCCGGGCTGCAATCGGGGTCGTTGTCGGTGGTGGCGACCGACCATTGCGCCTTTACCACCGAGCAGAAACGGTTCGGGCTGAAGTCTTTTGCGCAGATCCCCAACGGGACGGGGGGCCTGGAGGACCGGATGCCGATGCTTTGGACCACGGGCGTTGAAACCGGGCGGCTGACGATGAATGAATTTGTGGCGGTGACCAGCACCAACATCGCCAAGATCCTGAACCTGTACCCCAAGAAGGGCGCGGTTCTGGTCGGGGCGGACGCCGATCTGGTGGTGTGGGACCCAGGCAAGGAGAAGGTGATCACGGCGGCCGCGCAGCAATCTGCGATTGATTACAATGTGTTCGAGGGGAAGAAGGTGAAGGGCCTGCCGCGTTATACGCTGACGCGGGGGCAGGTCGCGGTGAATGATGGAGTTGTCCAGACGCACGAAGGCCATGGGCAGTTCGTGGGGCGGCAGGCGCGGCCTGCGGTGAACCGGGCCTTGTCGGCATGGAAAGAGATGACGGCGCCGCGGCCGGTGGTGCGCACGGGCGTGCCGGTGACGGGGGTTTAGGTGAAGGATACGCAGAACTCTTCTGGTCCGGTGGTCGAGGCGCGGGGCGTCAATCTGGTGTTTGAAACATCGGACGGGCCGGTGCAGGCGCTGAAGGATGTTAACCTGTCGATTGGCGGGGGGGAGTTTGTGTCGTTCATCGGTCCTTCGGGCTGCGGCAAGACCACGCTTTTGCGCGCAATTGCAGCATTGGAGGTGCCGACAGGCGGCACGTTGACGGTGAACGGGATGACGCCGGACGAGGCGCGGCGCAAGCGGGCTTATGGCTATGTGTTTCAGGCGGCGGGGCTGTATCCTTGGCGCACGATTGCGGGGAACATCAAGCTGCCGCTCGAAATCATGGGGTTTTCCAAGGCCGAGCAGGAGGAGCGCGCGGCGCGGGTGCTGGAGCTGGTGGAGCTTTTGGGGTTTGACAAGAAATTCCCATGGCAGCTGTCGGGGGGCATGCAGCAGCGCGCCTCCATTGCCCGCGCGCTGGCCTTTGATGCCGATATTCTGCTGATGGACGAGCCGTTCGGCGCGCTGGACGAGATTGTGCGCGACCGGCTGAACGAGGAACTGCTGAAGCTGTGGGCGCGGACGGGCAAGACGATTTGCTTTGTCACCCATTCGATCCCCGAGGCGGTGTATCTGAGCACGAAGATCGTGGTGATGTCGCCGCGACCGGGGCGGATCACCGATATCATCGACAGCCCACTGCCGCGCGAGCGGCCTTTGGATATTCGCGACAGCCGGGCGTTTATCGAGATTTCCCACCGGGTGCGCGAGGGATTGAGGGCGGGGCACATGGATGAATAAACTTCTGCAAGCCTTTGTTATTGCGTGTCTTGCGTCATTTGCGGCGGCCGAAACCCTGGTCGAGGCCTATGGGCTGGGCAATGCCCGCCCGGTGCCCGAAGAATGGACCAAGATTGACGAGATTTTGTCCGTCAGGGCGCAGATCGTGGATGCGGCCACCGGGCGGTTGATCAAGGAAGCCAAGATCGGGCAAAAGCTTCGCCTGACGTTGGATTTCTATGTGCAGCCCGGCGCCGAGGACCGGGACATCGCGCTGCAGTGTTCCTTGTATTTCTATGATGCAACGGGCGAAACCAAAGGGCCGGAATTAGAGGATCAACCCTGTTATGCGGGGCGACTTGTGGACGGGTTGGAGCAGTTCCGGTCCTTGGAGTTTGACATGACGTTTCGGCCACCAATGGGTGCGGCAATGGGCACCTGGGCGGCGGTGGTACGGGTTGACGACACGGTATTGCACGGCGGGGTCGCGCTTGCCCCGACCTTTCGCGTGAAGGGAAACTGAATGACGGGGGTGACGTTGATCTGGCTCATTGCCTCGACTGCGGTGTTTGTCGGGGCCAACGGGGTGTTGAAAGTCTATGCCTCGCAGGGGGGCGTCGTGGTCCTTTTGGCGGCGCTGGCGCTTTTTTGCATTGGCAATTGGTTGAATGTTCAGGTGATGCGGGGCAGCGGGCTGGGGGTGGCAATAGCCCTTTCAGCGATCTTTCAGCTTCTGGCCATCACCGCGATGGCCATGGTTGTCTTTGGCGAGAGGCCGAGCGGATTGCAACTGGCTGGGATGGCGCTGGGCGTCGTGGCCGTGGCGATGATCGCCTGGCCAAAGGGGGGCGCGGCGTGAAAGCGGTTTTGCCCATCGCGGTGGTTTTGGCGGTGATCACGGCGCTGTGGTACGTCGCCGCAATCTGGCTGAACGCGCCTTGGATTTATGATCAGGCGGTGCGGGCGGAGGCCGAGCCGCCGACCTTCATCCAGTTGGTGCCGCTGACGATGGATCAGGACCGCCCGGTTTTGCCAACCCCGCATCAGGTGGCGGCGGAGTTGGTGAAATCGACCTTCGGGATGAGCGTGACCTCGAAAAAAAGTCTGGTCTATCACGGCTGGATCACCATTTCGGCCACGCTTTTGGGCTTTGTCATGGGCACGGGGTTTGGGATATTGCTGGCCGTCGGGATCATTCACAATCGGGCGATGGACTTGTCGGTGATGCCTTGGGCGATTGCCAGCCAGACGATTCCGATCCTTGCCATCGCGCCGATGATCATTGTGGTGATGAATTCGATGGGGGTGCAGGGGCTGGTGCCCAAGGCGATCATCTCGGCGTTTCTGTCGTTCTTTCCGGTGCTTGTGGGGATGGTGAAGGGCCTGCGCAGCCCGGACCGGATGCAGTTGGATCTGCTGGCGACCTACGGCGCAAGTGACGCGCAGGCGCTGTGGAAGCTGCGGGTGCCCTCGTCGATGCCCTATCTTTTCGCCAGCCTGAAGGTGGGGATTGCGGCGTCTTTGGTGGGCGCGATTGTGGGGGAATTGCCGACAGGCGCGGTGGCTGGTTTGGGCGCGCGTCTGCTGAGCGGGTCGTACTATGGGCAGACGGTGCAAATCTGGGCGGCCCTTTTCGCGGCGGCGATTGTGGCGGCGGGGCTGGTTGCGATTGTCAGCTGGGCAGAGCGGCGCACGCTGAAACGAATGGGGATGGCGCGGTGATCTGGGGGATTGCAGCCTTTGTGATTTGGGCGGGCGCCTGGGGCCTGAATGTGCGCCTGTCGCATTCGGCGCTGGTGCAAAGTCGCGCCGGGCGGCTGGTGGTTCCGGCGATTTTCGGGGTGACGGTGCTGCTGGTGTGGGAATGCACGGTGCGCGGGTTGCAGGTGCCGGGGGTGATCTTGCCGCCGCCTTCCGCCATCGGGGCGCGGATCGCGCAGGAGGGGCCGACGCTGTGGGCGGATTTCCGGCAGACGTTCTTGAAGGGCGCGCTGCGGGGCTATGCGATCGGCTGCACGGCGGCGTTTTTGACCGCCATCGCCATCGACCGCTCGCCCTTCTTGCAGCGCGGGCTGTTGCCGGTGGGCAATTTCGTGGCCGCCTTGCCCATCGTCGGCATCGCGCCGATCCTGGTGATGTGGTTCGGGTTTGACTGGCAGTCGAAGGCGGCGGTCGTGGTGGTGATGGTGTTCTTTCCGGTGCTGGTGAACACGGTCGCCGGGCTGAAGGCCACCGAGGCGATGCAGCGCGACCTGATGGCAACTTATTCGGCGAGCTATTGGCAGACGCTGTTAAAATTGCGCCTGCCCGCGGCGCTGCCTTTTGTGTTTAATGGGCTGAAAATAGCGACAACACTGGCTCTGATCGGGGCGATCGTTGCTGAATTTTTCGGCAGCCCCATTGTGGGCATGGGATTTCGCATCACGGCAGAGGTCGGGCGGCTTGGCCTTGACATGGTTTGGGCCGAGATTGCGGTGGCAGCTTTGGCGGGGTCAGCGTTTTACGGACTGGTCGCGCTGATTGAGACGCGGATGACGTTTTGGCATCCGTCGCAAAGACGATAACGAAGGCCCGAAGGACGAAGGGCCGCAACATGGGAGACGAGAGATGAAGAAGATCGTAACGGGGGCTTTTCTGGCCGCGATGGCGGGGCAAGCCTATGCTGCGGATGATGTGACGCTGCAGCTGAAATGGGTCACGCAGGCGCAGTTCGCGGGCTATTACGCCGCGCAGGCGCAAGGGTTTTATGAGGCCGAGGGGCTGAATGTGACCATCTTGCCGGGCGGGCCGGACGTGGCACCAACGCAGGTTATCGCGGGCGGCGGCGCGGATGTGGTGATCGACTGGATGCCATCGGCGCTTGCGGCGCGCGAAAAGGGCCTCGCGCTCGTCAACATCGCGCAGCCCTTCAAATCGTCGGGCATGATGTTGACGTGCCGCAAGGACAGCGGCATCGCCACCCCGGCCGATTTTGCCGGCAAGACGCTGGGTGTCTGGTTCGGCGGCAATGAATATCCGTTCCTGAACTGGATGAACAAGCTGGGGCTGGCGACGGACGGCTCGGCAGGCGGGGTGACGGTTTTGAAGCAGGGCTTCAACGTCGATCCGATCTTGCAGGGGCAGGCGGCCTGCGTGTCGACGATGACCTATAATGAATACTGGCAGATCATCGATGCGGGTCTGAAGGCCGAGGATCTGGTGGTGTTCAAGTATGAAGACGAGGGCGTCGCCACGCTGGAAGACGGTCTTTACGTGATGGAAGACAAGCTGGCCGACCCTGCGTTTGAAGACAAGATGGTGCGGTTTGTGCGCGCGTCGATGAAGGGTTGGAAATGGGCCGAAGAGAATTCTGACGCAGCGGCGATGATCGTTCTGGAGAACGACGCGACCGGCGCGCAGACCGAAATGGCACAAAAGCGGATGATGGGCGAGATTGCCAAGCTGACGGCAGGATCGAACGGCGCGCTGGACGAAGCGGATTACACCCGTACGGTTGCGGCCCTGATGTCGGGCGGCTCTGACCCGGTGATCACGGCGGAACCTGTGGGCGCATGGACCCATCAGATCACGGACAAAGCCCTGCAATAAGCATTGGTTTTGCGCAATAGCGGCGCCCGGGGCATTGGCCTCGGGCGTTTGCATTTTTTGGTGCTGGCACGCGGAAAAGTGGGCCGCGTCAACGCTTTGCTAACACGTTTTGCGCCAAAGTGGCCCAAAGGCGGAGGGTTTGGCATGGCCGATGGCCGGGGCGAGGTTTTACGGCGCAAGCTGGGGTCGGTGAAAGCGGACGCGCAGGCGCAGGCCGATGCGGGCAAGGCGGGGCCAGACAAGGCGTGGCGGATGGCGCTGGCACGTTCGGCGCGTGATCAGGTAAAGCTGACGCTGGATGTGACGCGGTTACGGGTGGACCGGATGAGTTTGGCCGAGCTGTTGGACCTTGCGCCTGAACGCGGGCTGATCGCCGTGCTTGAAGGGCCGAAGCAGGCGCTGGGCGTGATCGTGATCGCGCCCGATGTGATGGCCGGCATCATCGAGGCGCAGACGACCGGCGTTGTCACCGCAGCCCCCGCGCAGGGACGCAGGCCCACGCGCACCGATGCGGCGATGATGGCGGGCATGATAGACGGCGCCTTGGCCGAGGTCGAGCAGTCCTTGCAGGAGGTTGAGGATTGCACTTGGGCGCTGGGGTATCGCTATGCCTCCTTTCTGGAAGATATCCGCCCTTTGGGGCTTTTGCTTGAAGACGTCCCTTATAAAATGCTGCGCGCCGAGGTCAGTTTGGCCTTTGGCGCAAAAACCGGCGAGATTTTCATGGCGCTGCCCGCCAGAACGCGGATGGGCGCGGCGCCCGTGGCGGATGATGTGCGCGCGGCGGCCAAGGCTTTAATGTTCAAGCAAGATCTGGCGGCGCATGTCATGGGCGCGGGGTGCGAGCTTGTGGGGGTGCTGGACCGGATGTCATTGACGTTGGCGCAGGTGATGGATTTTGAGGTGGGCATGGTCCTGCCGCTGGGGGCCGCTTCGGTCGAACGGATCAGCGTTGAGGGGCTGGATGGCCGCGCCCTGTGGGAGGGCAAGTTGGGGCAGAACCGGGGCATGTGCGCGGTGCGGCTGACCGAGCAGTTGGGCGGGTTTAGCGCCGGATTGCCGCCGCTGAGCCACGACAATTTCGCGCAATCGGGCGATCATCACAGCGCGGGCGAGGTGCCACAGATGGAAGAGCCGATGGTGATGAACTGGGCCACCGGCACAGGGTGAAGCTAGGACAAAACACCGCGCAGATGTTCAAGATTATAGCCGTATCTGGCGGCAGCGGCGATCAGATCATCCGCCGGTTTTGTTCCCGCCTGGGTAAGCGCCCAAAGCACCGAGCTGCGGTTGCCGCTGGCACAATAGGCCAGAACCGGGCCGGTTGCGGCGGCCATGGCCGCACGCTGGGCATCAACCTGCGGCTGGCCGATCATGCCGGGGATCGCGGGGATGGCCACAAAGGTCAGTCCAAGGGCCTGCGCGGCGGCCTGCATGACCTCGGTTTGCAGATCGCCCGGAATCTCGCCATCGGGGCGGTTGTCGATCACGGTGGCATAGCCTGCGGCCTTGATCGCGGGCAGATCGGTGGGGTCGATCTGGGGCGAGACGGCATATGTCGGGGTCAGAGCGCGAATATCCATGGAATTTCTCGTTTGGTTAAGGCGGTCAAGCAATCCGCGAAGGGCAGGCGCGGCCAGCATACCCGCGAGCATGGCGAGAAGAAAGAGCGCACCGCCCCAGCCGCCAAAAGACAAGGACGCGATGGCTGGGCCGGGGCAAAGCCCGGCAAGCGCCCAGCCCATGCCGAAAAGCACCGAGCCGATGATCAGGTTGCGCCCGATCTCGGCCTTGGGCTTGTCTGGAAAGCTGATGCCAATGACCGGGCGCGCCAAGCGGGCGCTGATGCGCCACGCAATCGCCATCGGCACAATCGCGCCGCCCATCACGAAGGCAAGCGTCGGGTCCCAATTCCCAAAAACGTCAAGCCAGCCCTGAACTTTGGTGGTGTCGGTCATGCCCGACAGGGTCAGGCCAAGGCCGAAAAGGGCCCCCGCAAAGCCCGATGCAAGCAGGCGTTGCATCAGATTACCCCCCAGACATGGCGCATCAGCGCCAGCATCAACCCACCCGCGAGGATATAAAACACCGTCGCAACAATCCCGCGCAGCGACAGCCGCGAGATGCCGCAAACCCCGTGGCCCGAGGTGCAGCCATTGGCCAGCCGCGTGCCCAAGCCCACCAAAAGCCCGCCCGCGATGATCACCGGCAGATTGCCGGTCAGATGGGTTTCACTCTGCCAAAGGCGCGGCACGATCAGCGCGGGTATGGCCATTGTGCCAAAAATAAACGCGGTCCGCTCGGCCCAGCTGCTCCATCCTGTGCGGTCCACCAGCCCGCCGAGGATGCCCGAAGCCCCCATGATCCGCCCGTTCACCAACAGATAGAACGACGCGGCCAGACCGATGATCAGCCCGCCAGTTACCCCCAAAAGCCAGTCCATGGGCATGTGTCCGCTCCGATCAGATTATGAAATACGCAGTGCGGACCGTCAAAGCCCGTTCAGCGGCACCTTCAGATAGGAGGTGCCATTGTCTTCGGCCTCGGGCATATGGCCCGCGCGCATGTTGATTTGCAAGGACGGGATGATCAGGCGCGGCATGGCAAGGGTGGCATCGCGGGCACTGCGCATCGCGACGAAGCTGTCCTTGTCCCGCGCGCCGCCGATATGCACATTCAGCGCCTTTTGCGCCGCCACGGTGCTTTCCCAAGCGAATTGCTCGCGCCCCGGCGCTTTGTAATCGTGGCAGACAAAGATGCGGGTGGCGTCCGGCAACGCAAGGATCTTTTGCACCGAATCGTACATCACCGCCGCCGAGCCGCCCGGAAAATCGCAGCGCGCCGTGCCGAAATCGGGCATGAAAAGCGTATCCCCGACAAAGGCCGCATCGCCGATCAGATAGGTCATGCAGGCCGGGGTGTGGCCCGGCGTGTGCAGCACATCGGCGCGCATCTGCCCGATCATGAAGCTGTCACCTTCGGCAAAAAGCCGGTCAAACTGGCTGCCATCCCGGGCAAAGCGGGTGCCTTCGTTGAAAACCTTGCCAAAGGTTTCCTGCACTTGGGTGATCAGCGCGCCGATGCCGATTTTGCCTTTGCCGAACGCCTCTTGCAGATAGGGCGCGGCGGACAGGTGATCGGCGTGAACATGGGTTTCCAGCACCCATTGCAGATCAAGCGCATGGGCGCGGATATGGGCGATGATCACATCAGCGGCGGCCGTTCCGGTGCGCCCCGAGGCCTGATCGAAATCCAGCACGGAATCGATCACCGCGCAGGCGTTGCCATTTGGATCGCGCACCAGATACGTGACCGTGTTGGTGGCGTTGTCAAAAAAGGCCTGAACTTCGGGCGTCATGATGGTTTCCAAGCGGGTTTTCCGCACAGCGCCCCTGCGGCGGCGCGCATCGCTTTTCGCTCCGCCAATCTATGTCAGGGATTGGCCTGCATCAAGCTTCATTCCCGCACAAGCCATGCGGCGGCAGGGTTGCGCGCCGCAATACCGTTGCCAAGTGCCTTTGTTTGCGGGCTAATGCCATGTGGGGACAAACGGGGGGTCGAAGCGGGATGGAAAGCAAGCTTGGGGACAGCCATGTGGGCCAGGACCTCGGGGGCGGCGTCTTGACGCTGCATCTGGCCGAAGGCGCGGCGGGGCTGTCGCGGCGCGATCTGGGGGATATTGCGCAGGCCATCGTGGCGGCGGGAACGGACAAGGCGCTTGGCGGGGTGATCCTTGATCTGCGCGGCGCGCAGGCCGCGCCGCCGCAACTGGCGGACGTTTTGGACGAAGTCTGCCTTGCCATTGAAAACAGCGCGCGGCCGGTGGTGGCCTGTCTGGACGGGATGACGGGCGGGGCCATCTGGGCGATCGCCTTGGCTGCGCATTACCGTTTTGCCGGCGAAAACGTGCAAGTTGTCATGTCCGAGGCGCGGTTTGGCCTGATGCCGGGCGGCGGGGCAACGCAGCGCCTGCCGCGTCTGATCGGGGCGGCGGACAGCATTGGGATGATCTTGGGTGCAAAGGCGCATTCCGCGCAAGAGCTTTGCGCGTTCGGGGCGGTGGACCGGGTGGTGGATGCGCCCGTAAGCGCGGCGCAGCAGGCGCTGGCGGAGGGGCTTTTGGTGCGCCGCACGCGGGACGCGGGCCGCGGGCTGCGTGATGCGAAGCGCTTTTTGACCGAAGTTCGGGCGTTTGCCGGAAAAGGGCCGCGCGATCCTTTGGATGTTTCAAACGCTGTGGTCAGGTGCGTGGAGGCGGCGCTTTTGCTGCCCTTTGCGCAGGGGTTGGCGTTTGAATCCGTGGTGTTGGAGGATCTGTTTGGCGCGCCGCAAACCCGCGCTTTTGGCCATGCTTTGCGGGTGGAGCGGGCAGCGCGCGACGATCTGCGGGCTTTGGCGGGGCGGCTTTCGGAATTGGGCGGCGGGCAGGCGGCGAAGCTGGGGCTTTGGCGGGCCGGGCGCGCGCAGGCCGGGCTGGTTCTGGCCGCTTTGGGGCGGGGGATGGCGGTTGTGATTGCCGATCCGGACCCGGAGCGTTTGGCGGCTTTGACGCGCGAGGTGGCCGCAGCGCAAATGGCACTGCTGTCCAGCAAGGCGTTGAGCGAGGAGGCGCGCGATGCCGATTGGGCGCGGCTGCAAAGCGGCGGTGCCGCAGAGGCGCTGATCGGGTGTGATCTGATCCTGACGGGGCAGGCGGATCTGCCGCCCGCCATTGGTCCGGCGGCGCATTTGGGCCACTGGGGGGAAGGGCCACGGCTTTTGCCCGCCCCTGCCATCGGCGGACATGCCGAGATGATCCTGGGTGCGCGCGAAAGCGCCAGCGAGGCGCTGGTGCTGGATCTGGCGCGCCGTCTTGGCTGGCGGTTGACCGTCGCTGGGCCACAGTTCATTGCCCCGAATTTGCGCGAGGTGCAGCAGGCGGCGGTGCAGCGGTTGGGCGAAATGGGGTACAGCGCCGCCGATATCGCGGCGGGAATGGCGTCGGTTGGTATGGGCCGGGCCCCCAAGGCGGCGGAAAAAGTGCCGTATGGGGCGGTTTATGACGCCGGACAAATGGCGCTGGCGGCTGTGGCCAACGAGGCAGCGCGGCTGATGGCGGGCGGCGCGGCGCATGCGGTCGATGCGGCGGCGCTTGGCGCGGGGATCATGCCGCGCTGGATGGGCGGGCCGCTGTATCGGGCGGATCTGCGCGGCCTGATCCTGCTGCGCGCCGATCTGGTGCGTTTGGGCGGCGCAGGGCGGCTGGCGCCCAGTGCGACGCTGGAACGGATGATTTCCGAAGGTCGGCGCTTTTACCCCTGATCAGGCCAAAAAGATGCCCGTGATCACGGCCATCAACCCGATCGCCGACACAAAAAGCGCCGCAAGGTTAAGCGCGATCACCTTTTGCAACGCCGCCTTGACCGCCGCCTCGCTTTGCCCCGATCGTTTTGCCCGCAGGGCCAAAAACGCGCAAAGCCCCAGCCCCAGAACGCCAAGCATTGTCAGGCCCGAGCCGGCCCAGATCAGGATTTCCATCTTGTATGCCCCCCGTTTCGGCTGGCCCCCGCGGTAGCGTGAAGCGCGCGCGCTGGCAAGGCTTGGATTTCGCCGGCAGGCGCGCTAGAGGAGGGGCAGACCCCTATGAAGCCTGCAAGGAATCCCGATGTCTGAGACCAATGCCTATAACGTCACCGCTGATGAGCTGCGCCAGTTTATCGAGCGTTTTGAACAGCTTGATGCGGAAAAGCGCGATGTGGCCGAACAGCAAAAAGAGCTGATGGCCGAGGCAAAGGGCCGCGGTTACGACACGCGGATCCTGAAGATGGTCATCGCGCTGCGCAAACGCAAGCCGGACGATCTGGCCGAAGAAGAGGCGGTTTTGGAAATGTACAAATCCGCTTTGGGGATGCAATAACCCGCGTTGGCGGGTGATCCTTTCAGGCCGCGATAAAGTGCACGCCGGGCATTTGCTGGATCGTGGCTACGTCACGCTCATAGGTTTCGGTCAGGCGTGCGACGGTATCATCGGTCCAGCCGGGCAGGCCGATGGCTTGCGTCATTCGCTCGGCGCGGGCGAATTTGTCCAGAAAGGCAGAAATAACTTTGCGGCGCAGGGCCGGGGTCGCAGGCGGATGGCTTTGCAGATAGGCACGCAGCCGGGTCAGCCCTTCGGGCGACATGATCTGTTCCAGGAGATCATCGGTATCGCCCAGCACCAGATCCTGCGAATGGCCGGTCACGGTTTGCAGAACCTCAGGCCAGATCAGCGGCGTGTCTTCGTCGCACCAGACAATCAGCGGCGTACTCGGGTTGGCATCGAGCACCGATTGCAGCGTCTCGGACCAGCGCAGCGAGAAGATATCGGTGCCTTTGAAAAAATCATCAGCGGATTTCCCACGGGTTTTGTCCTGCGCCTGACGTCCGAAAATCCCCGGCAAAAAACTGGCCGGATTGCGGATTGCCAGGCAAAACGTTGCCTGAATTTCAGGGAAAATGTTGGAAAACGCCCGCACTCTTTCCGCAGCAGAGGGGTAAATCTTGCCGCGAAGCGCCCAAAGCGGATAGGACATGAAGTTTTCCCAAGACAGGATCAGCCGCTCGGCGCCGTCTTCTTGCATGATCTGGTCAAGGATCAGGGCCTGCGTGTTGCGACTGGCCGGATTGCCCTTCAGCGCCACGGCGGTGTCGCGCAGCAGGTTGCGGTATTTGGTGGGGCCCGGAACGATGATGCCCTGATCTGCCAAAATCCCGCGATTTTTCAGCAGGCAGCGCAGCAGCCGCTCTTCGTCGGTGCAGTGCGCGCCAAGGTGATAGACAATTTGCATGGGACGGAAGCCTGCCTCGTGGTCTTTTGCGGGCAGCCTACACGCGCTTTCTTTACAGGGAAACCGCTTTCCTGCTATCGCAGCGGTAATGGTACCCAAGCAAAACACTCAGGCAAGGCCCGGCGCGCCAAGGAGGCCGCGGATTTCGGCATGGCCAGTGCTGGCGATCGCGATTTCGGCGCTGGCGGTCATGCCAGTGGTTTCGGTGATCTTGCTGGCGATGAACCCGGAACAGAACATCTGGCCGCATCTGATCGCCACGGTTTTTCCGCGATACTTTGGCAACACGGTGATCTTGATGCTGGGCGTGGCGACTTTGAGCGCGCTGATGGGCACGGGGGCGGCGTGGATTGTCACGATGTACCGTTTTACCGGGCGCGGCGCGCTGCGGGTGGCTTTGTTGTTCCCAATGGCAGTGCCGGCCTATGTCGGGGCCTATGCGCTTGTTGATTTTCTGGATTATTCCGGCCCGGTTCAGGTTGGTTTGCGCAATCTGATGGGATGGACATCGGCGCGCGATTATTGGTTTTTTGAATCGCGCTCGATGGGGTTTACGGTTCTGGTGCTGGCAAGCTCCTTATATCCTTATGTTTATCTTTTGGTCCGCAATGCGCTGCGCGAACAGTCGGGCGGGCTTTACGAGGTCGCCCGCGCTTTGGGGGCGGGGCCGGTGGGGCTGTTCTGGCGCGTGGGGATGCCGCTGTCGCGCCCGGCTTTGGCGGCCGGTCTGGCGCTGGTGATGATGGAAACGGTGTCCGATTTTGGCACGGTGCAGCATTTTGGCGTGCAAACTCTGACCACCGGGATTTTCACAACCTGGCTGGACGGATCGGACGCGGGCGGTGCGGCGCAGATTGCCATGGTCTTGTTGGTGATGATTTTCGCCTTGTTGATGGTCGAACGGCAGGGGCGGCGCAATGCGCGCTTCTATCGCCCTTCGCGCGCGGACCGCCCGATCGAGGCGCGAAAGTTGACGGGTTCGCAGGGGGCTTTGGCGGCGGTGCTGTGCGCTGTGCCGGTCGCGCTTGGCTTTGGGCTGCCGGTGCTGTTGATGGGGCTGCATGCGCTGAAAAAGCCCGAGGTTTGGCTGGACCCTGGCCTACTGCGGGCGTTTGCAAATACGCTTTATGTAGGGACGGTTGCGGCAGCGGTGACGACGGGCGCGGCCTTTGTGGCCGCATACGGGCTGCGCAAACTGGGGCGCGGCGCGGCGCGGTTTTTTGTTCCGGCGACCATGCTGGGGTATGCCGCGCCGGGGGCGGTTCTGGCGGTGGGAGTGTTGATCCCGCTGGCGGCTTTGGATCACCGGCTCGCGGATTTTGTGCAGACGCTGACCGGCACGGACCCCGGATTGATGCTGACGGGGACGGCTTTTGCGCTGATCCTCGCGTTTTCGATGCGGTTTTATGGCATTGCCCAATCGGCGATGGACGCCGCGCTTGGCCGGGTTCCGCCGTCTTTGGCCATGGCCGCGCGCACGCTTGGGCGCGCCGAGGCCAAGGTGCTCAGCGCGGTGCATGTGCCTTTGATCCGCGGATCCGCTTTGACCACGGTTCTGATGGTGTTTGTGGAATGCGTCAAAGAGCTGCCCGCCACCCTGCTGCTGCGGCCCTTCAACTTTTCGACCCTGTCCACCCGCACCTATGAACTGGCCAGTCTGGAGCGAATGGGCGAGGCCGCCCCTGCGGCGCTGGTGGTCGTGGCCGTGGGGTTGGTTGCCGTGGCCCTGATCCAGCGGGCAGAGCGGGATTAGGCCCGCCAAAGCGTCCCGTTTTCCCCGCCCCCCTCGCGGATTTCAGTGTCTTACCCTCTTGAAAGCATGCGGGCGGGCGGTTATCCCCGTTGCAGTGCCTCTATAGCTCAGCTGGTAGAGCACCTGATTTGTAATCACGCCATACACGCCCGCTGACCCCTGCTGATGCGGTATTTACCTTGTAAATCCAGTCACTTCGGTTGATCAGACATGCCATTGCGTGCTATGCAATTGCATAGTTGATTGCATGGAGGACGGCATGGCGACGACGGAAATCAAGTTCACGAAGGACGCACTCGACAAGGCGTCACATGCGGGCGGGGCTGCAACACGCTACAGAAATCCCGCCTATCCCAACCTCTACCTTGAAGTTGGCGCGCGGTCGAAGACGTGGCGATTCCGAAAATTCTGGAAGGGCCAAAACTTCACCGAAACCCTTGGGACGTGGCCGCAGATGTCCGTTGTCGAGGCCGCACAGACCGCAGCCGAGATCAACGGGCAGGTTGAAGAAAAGGGCGTCGTCGTGAAAGGCGATCAGCCGCGCGGGGCGGGCGAGATCACGCTCAAGAAGGCCTATGAGCAGCACGTCACCCGCGCCCTTGACCCACGGCAGAAGAAGTTGGCCGACGTGACGGTCGCGGGATACGAAACCCTGCTGCGTGTCCACGTCCCGCGCTGGCTGGAAATGTCGATCTCGGACATCACGCGCACCATGGTCAATGAGAAAATCAAGGCAATGTCGGACAAGCCTGCGACTGCGACGGGATTGTTGCGGGCGCTGTCTGCAATCTACGGCACGCAACTGGCTTATCGGGATGATGGCTTTGAGCATGACCCGACTTACCGCGTGAAGGGGTATGAGGGCGAGGAACGGGAACTGCTGTTTGACGAGGCGAAACGCTGGCCCGTACTTGATGCCATCGCAAATGTCCCGAACGTGACCCGGCGTGCTGCATGGCTTGCCCTTCTGTTCACAGGCCTGCGGATGCGCAACGTCCGCGAACTGCGCTGGGAAGACATCGACCTTGAACAAAAGGTGCTGGCGATTGGGCGAATGAAGAACAACAAGAAGCGGACATTCCCGCTATCCGACATGGCGGTTGAAGTGTTTAAACACGCACCCCGCACCCACGACCATATCGTCTTTGAAGGCCGTCACCACGGTAAGTCGATCACAGGCTTGCGCCAAATCAACCTCAAAGGCGAAGACGTGAACAATGGCGGCATCCTGCGCCCCCACGACACGCGCCACCTGTTTTCATCTGCTGCCGCAAAGGCTGGTTTGTCTGTTCCAGTCATCAACTGGATGCGCGGGGACAAGACAATCATGGCCGGGGCGGCTGGCCGTTATATGCACGACCTTGGCGACCACGACATGGCGAACGCCATCGCGAAACAGATCGTTTCCAAGTGTGGACCTAATTCACCAGTTGAAGAGTTGCTCAGACGCGCTTAACTTGGATTTATCTTGCCTCCTCCTAGGGAAAACCCTCTCTGGGTGAGGCCGCGCACCGACTACGGAACTAGCCTGCCGAGGAACCAATAACGCGTGCCCCATGTG
This sequence comes from Paracoccaceae bacterium, assembly GCA_031385445.1. Classification (GTDB taxonomy): domain Bacteria; phylum Pseudomonadota; class Alphaproteobacteria; order Rhodobacterales; family Rhodobacteraceae; genus CAIYZT01. The sequence continues at coordinate 30,319 of JANNBM010000062.1, forward strand.
GGCCAGAGTGGGTGAAGGCAACTAGGGAAGGGAATGGGAGGAAAGGGCGTGGTCATCGGGTGTTCAATGTGTGAGCACAACCATGACCCAAGACGACCTCCTAGCCGAGTTGCGCGCGGCAATTGAAGCGCAATCTTATCCTGAGATAATGACCCCGGCGCAAGCCGCGCAATTCCTTGGCCTGTCCGAGGACTATCTGCGCGACCATCGCAAGAGGAAATCGGGACCCCCGTATAGCCAGCCTGCATCGAAGATCGTCCGCTACATGCGGTCAGATTTGGTCGCTTGGCTGAACCGTTCGCGCATCGCCGCATGAAATGACCGAGGCAAGTTGGCACTCGCCTCGGTCGGAATCATGGTGCAAGGACGCACAGCAAGTCGGGATAACTTGCTTATATCAAGCGCCTATACACCGATCCACCGTAGTTTGAGGAACAACTTGTCCGCTTCAAGGACAAGAAAATGACTTTCAACGACCTGTTCCAAGGGAATGAAGAACGCTTCTTGACGTTCGATCCCAAAACCATCGGCCCGCGCGACGCGGACGGCAAGATGATGCCCAAGTATCGCACGGTAAAGCGCACCCGCGACGACGGCACCGAGTTGTCACGCGATGAGTGGTCCAATCTGCTCGACACGGCCATTGCCGACCACCTGCGCGGGCGGCAATCCTACGGCTTGTCACCCCTGCGCGATGGCAAAGTGCGCTTCGCCGCACTCGACATTGACCTCTACCCGTTCCTTGAAAAACCGGATGAGGTCGAGTCATTCATCAAGGCTTGGGGTGATCCGTGCCTTCTGGCCCGCACGAAGTCGAACGGCGTCCACGTCTATGCCTTTTTCGATGACTGGATTGATGCGGACAAAGCGCGTCGGTACATCGAGATCAAGCGCGATGCGGTTCTGACCAAAGCGGCGCGTGAAAAGGCGCAAGAGGTGTTCCCGAAGCAGGACACGGGCGACGGTAGCCAGATCAACTTGCCGCAATGTGGCGATGCGCGGCCAGTCCTTGCGTGGTCAAGCCGGGGCATGATCCAGTTGTGCAACACAACGACCAAGATGGGCGACCGTGTCAGCGTCGATTGGGATGACGTGGCAGCTAAGTGCCGTGTGCATGTTGCGCTTTTCTTCGACACCCTCATGGGCGACTTGGCCGTCAAACCGCAGGAGCGTGAAAAGAAAGAAAAGCCTCGCTGGGCTGGTGGTTTCAAGCGCCCGACGTCGGGAAAAGGTGTCGAGGGCCGCAACAGCTATCTGCACTCTTGCGGCGCATCCGCCCGCGCGCGCGGTGCCGACGACGACGAAACCATAGAGGTCATCCGGTCGGTCAATCTCGAATTTGAAGACCCTGGACACATGTTCGGCGGAAAAGGTCCGCTGACCGACGAGGCGGAAATCAAGCGCATCATCGAACAGGTTCTGAAACTGAAACAGGGTGAAACCAAGGCATCCTTCTCAGCGGTCGAACTGATGAACGAAGAATGGGCGCTGATGAATGTCGCGGGCAAGGTTGAGTTTATGAACCTCAAGACCGGCGACGGGTCGAACAAGGAAAGCTGGTTCCTGCTCAACGCGCCCCGCCTGACCATCGCGCAGGCATGGCTGACCGACCCCGACCGTCTCGAATACCACGGCTATGTGCTGGAAGACCCGCGCACCTATGAAGGCCGTGGCTACAACATGTTCCGGGGTCATGTCGTCACGCCAACCACGGGCGACGCCTCGCTGATCCAGAAGTATATCGTCGAGATTCTGTGCGGCGGCGACGCAGCGCTTGCGCATTGGGTGACGTCATGGGTGGCTGATGGTATCCAACGGCCTTGGTCATTGCGCCCCGGCACAGCCCTTGCTCTGCGCGGGCCGCAGGGGTCGGGTAAGTCGTTCCTTGGGTATGCCATCGCGAAGGCTCTTGGAAAAGAAATGACGCTGATGGTCGCGGACTCTGACACGATCACGGGCAAAACGAACCGCGCCATGTTCGGAAAGACGTTCTTGTTTGCGGAGGAGTCTTTGTTTGTCGGATCGCGCAAACAGGCTTCAATCCTCAAGAACCTCGTGACGTCCGATGAATGGCGGTATGAACAGAAATTTCTTGCCGCCTTCATGGGCAAGAATGTTCACCGCATCATCGCGACGACCAACGAGTCCCAAGCCGTGCATGTCGAGTTCGATGATCGGCGCTGGACAGTGATTGAGGTGAACCGCGCCTGTCCGTTCAAATCGACGTCGATGGAGGCGCGGGCATGGTGGGCACCTTATTATGACTTGGTCGATAATCGTCCCGGCGACGTGCTGCGCTATTTCCTCGAATATCCCGTTGACCGCGACCTGATCGGCATACCGCATCATACGGCGGCCAAGGCAGAAGATAAAACATCGTCTGAGCCTTTGGTCGCGTTCCTCAATGACATTGCACACTCTGGTGTCTGCCCGGATGATCTGCGCGGGGATGGGCGCATATCGACGGCCACTCTGGCGCGGGAAGTATATGGGCGGGGCGCATCGCGTCAGATGCAGCCACAGACCTTCGCGAACGATGTGCGAAAGCGCTTCGGCGCTGATACGGCTCGCAATTGCATCAACATCGAAAAGACAGAGATGCGCCCGGATAGTTCGGGGATTATGTCGGTGTGGGCGATGCGGCGCACAGATCGGTCTGGCGTTCAGTTGCCTGCGCTGGCTGCATTCCGCGCGACTATGGCCGACGTCACGGGTGAAGTGTATCCGGCAGAGGGTGAATGGGCAGCGTTCAAGGTTGCGAACCCGGAGTCTGTTTGGGAGACTGATCCCAACGGCGGTGATGCCGTGGACGTTGAACGGTATGTCCGTGATGGTGGTCGGGTGGTCAAGGACGACATTCCGTTCTAACCTTACCACGCCGCATCGTGCTTCCCACGCCCTTCCCACGCCGTTAAATCGCCGTGGGAAGGGGTTTTTGTATCGTGATCAATGGGTTATGGTGGCGTTCCCACGGCCCCACGGTTGCCGCGTGGTTTTTCAACGCTTCTGTGGATGTGTGTGCCATGTCGTCGGCGTGACGTGCCACATGCTAAAGCAGCAATACAATAAATATAATGGTAACCGTGGGCGGCGTGGATATGACTGTTGGATCAATAGGTTAGTGGTCCCACGGTTGTGCTTGGGGCATGTGTCGGCGTGGGACTCGTGGGCGTGGCATGGTTGTGCCGTTGATCTTGGTGAGGCGCACTCGGGGCGGTGTATCCGTTATCCTGACAGCTTTACTCAACTACTATCACCCATGTTCGATGGTCAATTGCACACTATGCAATCACGTTGCTTGCCGTTCGCCTGTCTAATCAAGCGGTTGGTGGCTTAGATCGCCTGATATGGTATCAGGTGAGGAGGTCGTTGCGTGGGCGATCCGTGCATCGCTGAACAATACCTAAAGTCATCTGGTGCGCACCCACAGAAACGCACATCTCACTCGGGGGACCCCCTATCTCTGGACAGGGGACGGGGAGGCGGGATCGGAAACTCCTGACCAAAAAACTCAACAACCCCATTTCTCAAAACCCGCCCACCTGCTGACCCGCGTACCTGTCGCCCCGCCTGACAGTCTACCTCATTCCCTGCTCGAGCGGCACAACCTTGGCGTGTATCATTATCTTTGCGCGCCATGGCCCAAAATGGGCGGCGGGATCGGGCTGCGCCAACGTCCTTTCACGGTCCCGTCGCCCGCCCACAATTCAGGATTACCCCATGACCATCACAGTTATGTCCTCCGGCGAGAACGCCGCCACTTTGACGGAACAAACCGTCTCGTGTTCGGCTGTCTTCCCGATTCCCTGTTCCAAGCTGACCCTCGTTGCCCTCGTGCGCTCCCTGCTGGCCGATCCCGCCCGCAATGACGCGGAAGCGGGTCCGGTGTCCGTGTCGCGCTATCGCGATGGGATCAAGGTTCACTACGCCTCTGGCACTTTTGCCATTCGCTATTTCGACGCGTATCCGCTGATCTTGGAGGCGTGATCCCAATGCCCATCCGCACCGACCGCCTCAAGCAACAGTATCGGCTGATCCGCGACGTCCTCGAAGGCGAAGATGCTATCCGCGATCAGGGCCAGCTTTATGTGCCTGCGCCCGACGGCATGTCCGTGCTGAACTATCGGCACTATCTGGACAGTGGCTGCTTCTACGGTGCGCCCGAAGCCACGCTGCGGGCCTTGGTTGGCATCGCCCTGCGCAAAGACCCCGTGATCAAACTGCCCGCCCGCTTGGAGCCTATGCGCCTCAGTGCGACCAACGAGAATGCGCCGTTGACGCTCTTGGTCGAGGAGTCGTGCCGCGAGGTGATGGCGATGGGGCGGCTAGGCCTGCTGTTGGATTTCCCCCCGGCTGGCAACTCCGTCAACACGGTGCCCGCTATCTCGGTTTTCAAGGCCGAAAGCATCGAAGATTTCACCACCTCCTATGTCGATGGGCGCAAGGTGCTGACCCGCGTGCATCTGGCATCGGACGAGAAATACGAGGACTCGGACGTGACCTATGAGTTGTCGCTCGAAGGGGGTGCTGTCTACACGTTTAAACGGTTCATCCGCGATCAGCACGACAACCGCGTGAATGTCGGGGAAGAAATCGTGCCCACGGTCAACGGCAAGACGCTGAACTTCATTCCTTTTTTGATGATTTCTCACGAGGGACTGCGGCCTGAACATGTGACCCCGCCGTTCCTGGCCTTGTGCCGCGTCGCGCTGTCTCACTTCAAGAATTCCTGTGATCGGGAGCACGCTATCTGGCTGACGTCGGCCCCGACGCCGTGGATTGCAGGCAATATTCCGGCCAACAAAGTCCCGACGACCTTGGGCGCAGGCTCATTGTGGAATTTGCCCGAGGGCACGCTTTGCGGGATGCTGGAATTCTCTGGCGCGGGGGTGCAGGCTCAACGCGAGCTGATGGAGGAAAAGATTGACACGATGGCAAGCCTTGGCGCGCGCCTCGTCTCGACCCAGATCAACCGCAATGAAACGTCGGATACGGCGTCACAACGGACCCGCTCTGAATTGAGCCTGCTGCACGGCACGGTGGTCAATGTGGAAGCCGCGATCAACCGCTTGCTGCGCATCGCATCGGAATGGGTAGGCGCGTCACCTGATGATGCCCGCGTGACCCTCAGCCGCGACTTCATCGAAACGGCGCTTGATCCCAAGGCCGCTGAAACCCAAATGCGCCTCTGGCAAGCCGGGGCTATCAGCCGTCAGACCCTCTACGAAAACCTGCAAGCCGGGGAAATCGCTCGTCCTGACCGGACGTGGGAGGAAGAAATGGGGCTGATCGAAGAAGAAGGCGGCGACTTGTCCATGATCATCCCCACGGCGACGCGGCCTTCCTGAATGAGCACCTATGACCAAGGCCATGGGGGCAACAGCCCCCATCGCTCCCTGCTGTCCGCCGTCGTGTTGCAGGCCGTCCAAGACCTTGACGATAAGGACGAGACGGTGCGGTGGGAAGCGAACGAATTCTTCTTGGCAGAGCGCGGCGGTTGGGCCGACATGCGCCGCTTCTACTTCGGCGCTCTCGGCCTCGACGAGGCCCGCGTGCTGACGGCTCTGGGTTCCAAGCTGACCGCCCCGGAACGGCCTTCGAGGCGCTGGTTGGCGGAAGACCTTTTCAAAGTCCTGCCAATGGTGCCTTTCACGGTCAAGGAAATGCTGCGGCTGACCCAGATGGGCTACACCCAAGTCAGGGGTCGATTGGAGACGCTGGAACATCAGGGGCTAGTCTTGCGAATTGGTCGTGGCGAGTTCTGCCGCACGTCGCACCTGCCGCCTCCGTCCTCGCCGTCCTCGCCAACCGTGAAGTCGTCCCACCTGACCTATGCCGAGGTGCGCAAAATCATCCACGGGCTGCTGGCAAAGCCGCACTCGTTCAAAGACCTGATCATCGCGACGAATGGCGACGTAGGGGAGAGCAAAATCCGCGACGTCCTGCGCAACGGCCTGCTGACGTTCGAGTTGAGCCGCGCCGACGATGGCCGCTACCTTTTATCGGGTGCCTCAAGACCTCAAACACCAGTTTTCGCTCTTGTTCCAACGGCTTAATATGTTCGTAGGGGCTGGGGGTCCTGTGCTTCACACACACAAAAGTGGGAGGCGGGTCCTAGCGGCCCGCCTTTCCTATGTGTGGAGCAAAACCTATGCCTGACGACGCCAACGACCGCTTGATGCAGCAATTCATCGAAAAAGCATCCCCGAAGCTGATTGAGTCGATGCAAGAGCATCTGTCAAAGCAGTTCGACGAAAAGATTTCTGGACTGGTCGAGCACAACAAGAAGCTGCTCGATGAGGTCAAGGACGCAAAGCGCGAACGCGATGCGCTGTCGGCAAAGAACGCCGCCGATTTCACCCAGTTGAAAACCTTGCTGGAACGCGGCGAAAGCCCCGCTTCGATCAAGTCGGCTTTGAACCCCGAACCCATCACCCTGACGCGCGAACAGGCCCGCGATCCTGCCATCTACCGCCGCGCCAAAGCGCAGGCGCAGCAGAATGGCACGACCCTCGCCATCTTGGACGCATGATGCCATGGACACCCTCAGCAATGCGGCCGACTTGGTCGCGCGGGAGTTCCTGACCGGACGCCGCCCCGCACCCGAGTTCGATGTGACCTTGGCGCGCAACGCGATCTTGGATTGCCTGCACTCGTCCGAAGAACCCGACTTCATCCGCAAAGTCTGCGAAAGTCCGCTGTATCAGGCCACGGCCACCCGCGTCATGCGCAAGCTGGCACCGCACCTTGTCGCCCTAGCTGGCCGTACTGTGCAGGAGTGCCGCGCGTGAGCATGAATATGGACCGCATCCGGTCGGCCTTGCCCGTGGAAACGGGCAACGGTCGGCGGTCAACTGTCCGCGCGCGGGCCGACGTGGCGGAAATCGTGGCGGATTGCGTCCTCAAGCGCCGCCCGTTTCAGGTTATTGCGGCCCGGTGTTGCGTGGACATCGAAAGCCTGACGCGCTTCCGCAAGCGGTTCATCACCGATGAAGTGCAAAAGATCGTTTTGGTCGAGGCGAACAAAATGTCCGCTGACCACCTGAACGCCCAAGTGAACGAGGCACAGGACAAGATCGAGGGCGGGATTGAAGGCATCCTGAAAGAGCAACGCCGCCTCTACAAAACCCTGAATGACATGGCGGCAGAGAAGGGCGGCAATGATGCCCTGATGGAAGTCCTCGGCCCGATGATGCAATTGCTGCGGGATCAGACCAAATCCTACGACGGTCTGCTCAAGGTCTATTCGAACCTGAAAGAAAAAACGACGATTATCCAGCCGCTGGCCGAACACCCCGACATTGCGAAACTGATGGATGCGCTGTGGGTCGTGTTCAAGCTGCATCCTGCGGCCTTTGAGGAATTCCGCGAGATCGCGAAGCAGAAGAAGATTCCGCTAGATGTCGAGTGAACTTGGGCTGTTCCTTCGCACGCTGACCGAACGCATCAAGCCGGAACTTCTGCTTGAGCGTGTTGTCGGTGGCCCGCCTGATGACTGGCAGCGCCGCCTGATGAACTCGACGGCGGACATCATCTGCGTGCTGGCAAGCCGCCGCATTGGCAAGAGCACGACCATCGGGGTCATGGCAGGCCAGGAGTTGTCCAAGCCTGACCATCAAGTGATCATCCTGTCCAAGACCCTGCCGCAATCGCAACTGCTGTTTTCGAAGATCGCTTTCACTTGGGAAAAGATGGAACTGCCCATCCAGCAGAAGCGCCGCACTATGACGGAATTGCACCTCAACAATGGTTCGTCCGTGGTCTGCATCCCGGCAGGCCAAGACGGTGGCGGCGCGCGCGGCCACGGCGTCAAGAACGGCCTGCTCCTGTATGACGAGGCGGCTTTCATCCCTGATGATGTCTATGGTTCGACCCTCAGCATCGCGGAGGACAACGCAAAAACAATCCTGATCACGACCCCCGGTGGCAAGTCGGGCAAGTTTCATTCGATGTGGTCAGACCGCGACATGTATCCCGAAGTGGAACGTATCCGCGCCTGCTCCCTCGATCTGCCGCGCATGGCGAAGCTGGTCGGGCGGCAGCGCAAGGTGTTGTCGAAGCACGAATTTGAGGTCGAACATGGCCTTTCGTTCATGGGCGGCGGACATCAGTTTTTCGACTCGCGCGCCATTGAGGCCGCGTATTCCGACACACCAGAATTGAAATTGGGGGACCTGTATGCTGGCGTCACTGGTTGAACATGGCGAGGATTTGATCCTGCCAAATAGCGACCCCGCCGTGGTGATCACCAAAGGCTATCGCCGCTTCATCGTCGGTTTGGACATTGCGCAGGCCGTGGACCGGACGGCCTTCTGCATCATCAAGGATGAACGCGTGCCATTCTATGACGCGAACGGGAGGCAAGAGTTGGGCAAGCGGCGGCGCGAGATTGCGACGGCGGCACAACTGCCGCAAATGTCCTATTCGGACCTTGCCATCGTCACGCGCAACTTGATGATGGACCCCGCAATCGCGGGCCGCGCCTATCTGGCCGTAGACAGCAGCGGTGTTGGCCGTGCCTTCTGCGATATCCTCAACACCAAGTCGGTCCTGCATACCCGCGTCACAATGACGGCTGGCGAGAATGAGTCAGAGACAAAAGAGCGCGGCACCACCTTCAACAATGTCGGGCGCAATCGGCTGCTTTCGGCGCTGAACTCGGCCATCCACACGGGCGACCTGACCATCGGGAATTTCCCCGCGCGCGATCTGCTGCGGGAAGAATTGGAAAGTTTCGAGGCTCAAGTCGGCACGACGGGGCGCATCCGAATTGAAGGTGGAACGTCATTCGGCCACGGCGACTTGACCGTCGCCTGCGCCCTTTCACTCTGGTTGTCCGACCATCGCACAATCGGCGCGCATGTCGGCACGTCGCCGCTTGCAGGATATTGGTGAGCGAGGCCCAGCCAGCTTAGGCAGCGCTGGGCGTCTCGCCTGTTTGCCCACCACGATGGGGCGCGATCATCTAACCGCCTAAGCGCCGCGCGCTGCCACGCCGTCAAGCAGCCCAATCTCAGCCTCAGCGATTGCCCTGCCACGGTAGTAGGCGGTCTTCACCGTTTCTTCTTCACCATCACCGTCAAGGACGTAGTTGATGTACTGCTCAAAGCATTTGAGCAAAGACAACTTGCCGCCCTTCTTGTGTGCTTCAAGCCGCCAAGCTGCGATGGTCGAAAAGACGGTCAGGCTGTCATAATGTGCCTTTGGCGGGTGCGTCTGGATTTCTTCGGAGTCTAGATAAAGACCAAGCGCCGTTGCGATGCGGGGCCACGCGACCCCGTTGCCCAACTGCTCGACTGATCCTGCGTCTTCAAGTAGAGCAACCTTGGCAGATGCGCCCCGCAGATATTCCTTCACCCAGTCCGGCAGTTCGCGGCCATCAGCTAGGCAAACGCCGATCACGCGCCACGCATTGCGGGCGTCACCGGGCGTCGTCCGCGCGGCCACTGCGATCTCGTTGAGGAGATCGGAATTCTGCTCAACAGCTTCCATGATTCCAAAGTGCAAAAAGGGTCATGCGCCATGTTCACGACGAATGTGGCGTGACTGTGAAGCCAAATTGCAAAGGACTAAACCATGACTGGAATTCTTGACGAAAATACCCACGCCGCTTTGCCGCACCTCGACCGCGCGAAACTCACTCGCGCCCTCGCGATCCTGACGACGGAAGTTGACGAGACGGACATCGCCTTCCAAGGCTACAACGTCATTGTCCGGGGCCAGCGCTTTGACCCTCGCTATCCTGAAGATCAAGCAGTCCTCGCGATCCTGATGGCCGACAAAGAATTCGGCTTCGCCGTCACTGGGGTCGAGATAATGGCCAAGGAACTGCGCGCCTTGCAACAGGTGTGGTTCGATGCCGCCGACGAACTCGGGCTGAAAGACGCGGTTCGGGCGGAAATCGCGCAGAAGGTGGCGGCATGATGGACAACATCGCAGCAGCCTTTCAGATCGTGGCCTTAGATGGAAAATGGGCGGAGGCTTCGATCTGTTTGAACGGTCAGCAACTGTTTCCGACGGATTGTCCCGACCTTGAACTTCTTCGGTTGGTCGCGCAGCATCCGCCGATCCGTGAGCAGCTTGAAGCCGTGCGCGACATGATCGTGGAGGCACTCGCGGGAGATAATGTCAGTGCCGAGGACACGGCATGAGCGACAACGAAGTCTACTTCAACGCGGTCCGTCAAATGGAAGATGCCATTGATGATGGGCCGGAGGCTTTCGGGTTTGCCCCGGACGACTGGCCAACCTATCGCGGGAGACGCATAGACATCAACGTCCTGCGCTACCTCAGCGACGTCTCGCGTTGCAAGATCGACCCTGTGTACCGCAAGACCTGCGACCCTGAGAACCTGTTTGATCAAGACGAGTGGGAATACGAGAACGCTTGATTGATTCGCTGAAACGGCGGCGGGCGGCCTTTGGCCGCCCGTTGTCATAACCAAGTTGTCAGGCCCCTAAAACGGTCGCCGTTTGACCGTCGCAGAGTCTTCCTCGAACCGACCTTCCAGCGGATAGGCCGTTGCCTCAGATCCGTCGCCAAAGATCACGCGCCACTCGCCGGGGCGAAGCGGCACAACGCGGGTGACTTGCGGAAGGTCGAGTATGCCGTAGAACATCGCCCAGACGCCTTGTTCGGTGTCTGGGTATGTCATGCTGCCACCAGCCTATAGGGCGCGGGTCGAGCCGTTTTCGGGCGCGCGGCAACATATGCTAGGGCGCGCAAACGACCAGCCTGTGGCTTGCTGTCGTTCCGCCATTCACGGCGTAGCAGTAGGGGGAAATCGCGTGGCGGTAGCGCAGGCGGGCGTCGGGTAAACATTCGGTTGCCTCCGTTGATGGTAGAGGCATGAACATCTGGACAACGCTTGGGGCGGACGTCAACCAGTTTGGCCTTGCAACGGACAGTTGACTTGAAGGTCGTCAGCAGAGAATAGTGACGCAAAAGCAGCATCTTCGGTCAAGATTGGGGCGGTTAGGCATGGTTGATTATATCGAACTTTCGGTCGATGAAATGCTGTTGGATCAGGATAACCCTCGCTTGGGTTCAGCAGGTAGCCAGTCAGAGGCCTTACAACGCCTGATTGACCTTAACCCAAGTCATTTCCGAAAGATGATGCAGAGTATTAAGGACAACGGGCTTGACCCCGGCGATAGCCTCTATGTGATTGCGGGTGAAACCGACGAAGACTTTATTGTTCTGGAAGGCAACCGACGCTTATCCGCCCTGAAAGTCTTAACTAGGCCAGACCTACTAGACGGAACGGCAGTCAACGAGACAGTGAAGAAATCATTGGTTTCTATTGTCGCTGGATTTGATCGAAAGAAAGTTGAACCTATACGTTGCGCACTGTTCGAAAAGCGGGATGATGCCGACGATTGGATATATCGACGGCATACTGGAGCAGCAGATGGTGAAGGCCGCATTAACTGGGGTCCGCTAGAAATACAAAGATTCTTGGGCGACCGCTCGGTCTTGGACGTGATCGAGTTTGTTGGGCGCAATGCAGATTACACGCCGGAGCAATGGGCGAATACCAAGGAAGTCATCGAAAGCAAGAAGTCGACCAACCTTTCCCGTCTACTTGAGTCTGCCTATGGACAGAAACACTTGGGTCTAAGTGTGTCGCAAGTTGGTGACGAAAAGATTCCGTTGCTGTCTTCTGACCCGAAATGGGCATTGTCTGTGCTGCAAAAACTCATAGAGGACGTTAGGGATAGCGTGGTTGACTCTCGCAACCTAAATACCGCGTCGGAGATCGAGCAATATTTCAAAGGTTTGCCGTCTGATCTTCAACCATCTGCAAAAACTTCCGCTGCGCCCAAGGCATTCAAAGACATAAATTTGAAGGCCGGAACACCAAGCTCAGCAAAGCCAGCGGCTGCAACTGCAACACCGAAGCCAAAGAGCAGTCTTTCGCCGCGCATTCGCTCGACGCTTGCGCCAAAAAAGCACCCTTTCAAATCGCCTTCGTCTGAAAAAGGACGTCGCCTACTCAAGGAGGCCTCCTCCATTGATGCAAACAACTTTACCGTTTCATCTGCCTTCGTTTTGCGGGCTTTTGTCGAGCTGACTGTTGAAGAATACATGACGGCGAATAGTATACCAAAGTTTGAAACCAAGGCGGAAAAATCAACCGAATTGGACGCGTCGCAGCGTGCGGATCGAGTTTCGAAAGATATTGTGGCTAAAGGAACGTATTCTAGCGCCGACCTCAGATCCTTTGAGAAGAACATCGTTAACAAGTCATCGTTGACCTCCATCCAGTCTCTAAATGGCTTCGTACACAACAAATTTGCCATTCCGACCTCGGACGCACTTCGGGCCGGTTGGGATGCTGCCGTGCCCGTATTTGTTGCGACCTACGGTGCACCATGAATGAGCTAGGGCCTCTACTATCACAGACCGGGCGCTACTCGCCGCTCCGCTATCCGGGTGGCAAAGGGAAGATCGCGAAGTTTGTTTGCGAAATTATCCGACTAAACAATCTGTCAGATGGGCGGTATGTTGAGCCCTATGCTGGTGGTGCGGCAATCGCTTGGGAGTTGCTGATAACTGGCGTGGTTCGTCGCGTATCAATCAATGACATTAGCAGGCCCGTATTTGCTTTCTGGAATAGTGTCCTAAACCGAACAGATGAACTCTGTCGTTTGATCGAAGAGCGACCGATAAATGTGGATGAGTGGGATATTTGGAAGGATGTGTTCCGCAACCATCAGACTGCCGACGAACTGCGACTCGGCTTCGCCTTCTTTTTTCTTAATCGCACAAACCGTTCTGGCATCCTAAATGGAGGTATTATCGGTGGGCGAGATCAAAAGGGCGAATGGAAAATTGATGCTCGATACAACAAGGCAGCGTTGATCGAACGGATTCGCAAAATCGCCTCATTAAAGTCCCGCATCGAATTGACGAACTTAGATGCGGTCGAACTTCTGTCCGAGAAAGGGGAATCTTGGAGGGGAAATTGCCTCGTCTATATTGACCCGCCATACTTTAACAAAGGTCACTACCTTTACCATGACGCCTACGGCCCCGATGATCACGCAGACATTGCGTCTGCCGTTGAAAGGCTTTCTGGTGTCAACTGGCTCGTTTCATATGACGATGTGCGGCCGATACACGATCTTTACCAGAATGCCCCTTGGCTTCAATACACGTTGAACTACAGCGCTCGCAGCGCATCAAGGGGGCGGGAGGCTATGTTCTTCAGCGACGGCCTGCGAGTGCCACATGTGCCAAAGCCATTGGTTGAGCTTGATCGTGATGTAGGCGCAAACCCACGGCCAGTTGACCAACGTGAGTTTGCAATTTGATTCTGCCAGTGGGCGTCAGGCTGCGGGCACTGTCGAAGGTCGCGCAAGCAGAGCATAAGTTTAGCATCTTGCATCGCCCAGCAGTAGTTGCTAAACGGTCAAAATCACTGCCCTTATAGCTCAGTTGGTAGAGCACCTGACTTGTAATCAGGGGGTCCGGCGTTCAAATCGTCGTGGGGGCACCATTTTCGTCAATTGCATCGCAATTGCATAGTAGCTAGAAACGCCACAAAGTATCCCACGTTAACAAGTGGTTAGGTCGCTAGACCAGATCATTTGTAATCAGGGGGTCGCGGGTTCAAGTCCTGCTGGGGGCACCATTTCCGACATCTGAATCCGTCAGCCTGAATTCATTGCCTTTGCGGGCCGGCAGTTTTGCCCCCAAGGGCATCTATCGGGATCATCGCCCAACCGCAAAAAAGGCCGGACCCCTGCAGGTCCGGCCCTTTGCATGATTTCAAGAGCACTTGCGTCTTAGATGAACAAGAAGTCCGAGGCCGAGATCTCGTTCGCATCGGTCAACCCATCGATCTTGATCGTGAAATCAACCTTGCCGTCGCCGTTGATGTCCATCTGGATCGCCCCGGCAACCATCTTCGCTTCGGTATTGTTGCTGCCGCCGGTAAAGGCCCCGGTGCCGACATAAGAGAAGGTGCCGACCAGCAAGTTGTCGAAGACCAGTTTGTCCCCTTCGTTGCCACCAGAATTCACGTCATTGAAGTCGGTGATCACGTCGCTGCCGGTGGTGATGGACGTAAAGATGAATTGGTCAGCGCCTTCGCCGCCGGTCAAAATGTCAGCTCCTGAACCGCTGGTCAGCTTGTCGTTACCATCAAGGCCGCTCATCACGTTTGCGCCCGAGTTGCCGACGAGGATGTTGTTGGCAGCATTTCCGGTTGCGTTGATCGCGGTGGTTCCGCTTAGGGTCAGGTTCTCCAGGGCGTTCGTCAGGGTCGTGGTGAACTTGGTAACCACCGTATCGCCGCCGCCTGATCCGCTCTCGTTGATGATGTCGGTTTCGCTGTCGATGATATAGGTGTCGGCACCGCCGCCGCCGCTCATGGAGTCGTTACCGGTGCCGCCGTCCAAGGTATCCGCGCCGCCGCTGCCAACCAGAGTGTCGTTGCCAGACGAGCCGTTCAACTGGTTAGCGCCGCTGTTGCCTTCCATGATGTTTGCGAGGGTATTGCCAGTGCCATTGATGGCACCGGTTCCATCCAGATACAGGTTTTCAAGGTTCGTCACCATTGTATAGGTCACGGAGGTCAGGACGGAGTCATCGCCGCTGTTGAGCGATTCCGTGATACGGTCGGTGCCTGAGTCGACGATGTAAATGTCATCGCCCGTCCCGCCGATCATGGTGTCATTGCCCGTTCCGCCGTCAAGCCAGTCGTTGCCTGCATTCCCGACAAGGCTGTCATTTGCGCCTTCACCGTTCAGAATATTGGCGCCTGCGTTGCCGGTGATTGTGTTGCCAAGTTCGTTTCCGAAGCCGTCGATTGAATCGGTGCCCAAAAGGATCATCTTTTCAACTTCGCTGGACATCGAGAAGCTGACGGTCGTCTGGATCGTATCGGTCCCCTTGTTGACAAGTTCGGCGATCAAATCGGCGACGTTGTCGACAAAGTAGGTGTCGTTGCCGGCGCCGCCACTCATGAGGTCAGCATCCGTGCCGCCATCCAGCGTGTCGCCGCCATCCCCGCCATAAAGGCTGTCGAAGCCGGCCATGCCGAAAATCTTGTTCACACCCGCGCCGCCGGTCAAAGTGTTGTTCAGGCTGTTTCCGGTTCCGTTCACGTTGCCAGCGGTGTTGATGACCAGATTTTCAACGTTGTCACCCAGGGTCCAGGCGGTAAGCGCCAGGACGGTATCGATGCCTTCGTTCGAAAGTTCGGTAATGTGGTCCGTGGCACTGTCGACGACAAAGGTGTCGTTGTCGGTGCCGCCGAACATCGAGTCGCTGCCACTTTTGCCGTCAATGGTGTCGTTGCCAGCGCCGCCATAGATGGTGTCATTCCCGCCATTGCCGTCAAGGGCGTTATCGCCGCTGTTTCCGGTTATGACGTTAGCCAAAGTGTTGCCGCTTGCCGTAAAGTTACCAGTTCCACTAAGCATCAGATTCTCCAATTCCAGACCCAAAATGTAATTGTCAGCGATGACAATGGTGTCAGTGCCGCCGCCCGAAACCTCGCGGATCGAGTCGCCGTCTTGGACTTCGTAGCGGTCATTGCCGCTGCCGCCTTCCAGAAAATCGACGTCATCGCCGACCAAGGTATCATTGCCGGCCCCGCCGTACAGCGAGTCGAGGCCGATGCCGCCGGCCAACTGGTTGTTGCCGGTATTGCCCGTGATGATGTTGTCATAGTCGTTTCCGGTGCCGTTGATGTTTAAGCCGCCGGTCAGAAGCAAGTTTTCGGTATAGGTAACAAGAGTGTAGGAAATCGAGGTCTGGACAAGGTCGATACCCTCGCCCGTGGCTTCGATCACCATGTCGCCAACGGTGTCGACGATATAGATATCTGCGCCATCGCCGCCGGTCATGGAATCGACCCCGACGCCGCCGTCCAGCGTATCGTTGCCGCCGTTGGCGATGATCGTGTCGTTGCCTTCCATGCCTTTCAGCAGGTTTGCCCCGAAATCAGCGAACAGGTTGCCCGAACCATCGTTGCCGATCAGGACGTTGTTGCCCGTGTTGCCCGTACCCGCAACGTCCGCGTTGCCGGTGAGGGTCAGATTTTCAAACTCGGTTCCCAAAGTATGCGCGATCGAGCTTTCGACCCGGTCCGTACCGCCATTGGCAAGTTCGGTGATCACATCGTTGATCGAACCAACGCCGTAAACGTCATCGCCGGCGCCGCCGATCATGGTGTCGTTGCCCGTTCCGCCATACAGCGAGTCGTTGCCGGCGTTGCCTTCGAGGCGCTGGTTGCCAGAGCCTGCCGTGAAGCTGTCGTTGAAGGCTGATCCCAGCAGGATCTCGATTTCAGTATAGGCGTCCCCTTCGGCGTCGCTGCCGGTGGCGGTGCCTGCAACAAGGTTCACGGTAATCGCGCCGTCGGACAGCGAGAAGTCAACCGCGTCATTTCCGGCGCCGCCGATGAAGTTGTCTTCACCGCCCGACGAGACGAAAGTGTTGTTGCCGCCGTCACCTACGATGGTGTCGTTGAGGGCGGTCGAGATAAAAATCTCAATTCCTGTGGCGACGATGGTGGTCCCCACAGCAGCCGCGATGCCGATGTTGACAGCCGTTGCAGAGCCTGAACTGTCAAGCGTGTCTGTGCCCGTGCCGCCGACGATGGTGTCAAGCCCGCCGCCGCCGAAGATCAGGTCATTGCCGGTCGAGCCGGTGATGCTGTCGGCAAAGGTTGAGCCGATGACCACTTCAAAGCCCGAAATCACATCGTTGTCCGCACCGCCGGTCACCGCGCCGGTGGCCATGTTGATCGTAACCGCCGCGGCAGCGCCGAGGTAGCTGACCGTGTCAGTCCCAACGCCGCCCGCAAGGGTGTCGTTGCCAAGGCCGCCCACAATCGTATCGTTGCCATCGTTGCCGGACAGGTTGTTGGCGTTTCCATCGCCCGTCACAGCATCCGCAAAGGCCGAACCCGTCAGGTTTTCAAAGCCGGTCAGAACGTCGTTGCCGTCACCGCCCGTCGAGGTGTTGGTTGCAAGGCTGACCTGCACGCCCGATGCAGCGTTTGCATAAGACGCGGTGTCAGCGGTGCCCGTGCCGCCATCAAGCACGTCGTTGCCCGCGCCGCCGGTGATGGTGTCGTTGCCGACGCCGCCGGTGATGGTGTTGACGTTTGCGTCGCCGCTCAAAGTATCGGCGAAGGCCGAACCCGTCAGGTTTTCAAAGCCGGCCAGAACGTCGATGCCGTCACCGCCCGTCGCGGTATTGGTTGCAAGGCTAACCTGCACGGCCGACGCGGCGTTTGCATAAGAAGCGGTGTCCGCGGTGCCCGCGCCGCCATCAAGCGTATCAGCGCCCGTGCCGCCGGTGATGGTGTCATTGCCATTGCCCCCAGACAGCACGTTGGCGTTTGTATCGCCGGTCAAGCTGTCTGCGCTGGTGGAACCGGTTACGTTTTCAATGCCGCTCAGAACGTCAGTGCCTGCATCGCCGCCCGATCCGGCGCCCGTCGCCAGGTTGACCGTGACGCCCGAAGCGGAAGCGCTGTAGTCGGCAAGATCGCCCGTACCGGCGCCGCCATTCAGCGAATCCGAACCAGCGCCGCCAATCAGGGTGTCGTTGCCGTTGCCGCCAAAGAGCGATTCTGCGCCGGCCGCGCCGGTCAGGGCGTCATTGTTTGCCGAACCGATAACGACTTCGATGCCGACCAAAGTTTCGGTGTCCCCACCGACCAAACCAACGCCCGTGCTCAGGTTTACAGTAACCGCGGTTGCAATCGCTGAAAAATCAACAACGTCGGCGGTGCCTGCGCCGCCGTCCAGCAGATCAGCGCCCGCGCTGGCGACCAATGTGTCATTGCCAACGCCGGCGTACAGCGAATCCGCCCCGGCAGCACCGGTCAGCGAGTCGTTAAAGCCAGAGCCAATGACCACTTCAAACCCGGCAAGCACATCCGTGCCGTCGCCGCCGGTTGCAGAATTTCCGGTCAGGTTGACCGTAACCGCAGCGGTTGCGCTGGCATAGCTGACCGTATCCGCCGTCCCTGCGCCGCCGTCCAGGCTGTCGTTGCCCACACCGCCGGTGATCACGTCGTTGCCTGCGCCGCCGTTGATCGTGTCGTTTCCAATGCCGCCAGAAAGGTTGTTGGCGTTGGTGTCACCGGTCAAGCTGTCCGCGCTGCCCGAGCCGATGATGTCTTCGAAGCCCGAAATCACATCACTTGCCGCATCGCCGCCCGAAGCGGTGTTGAGCGAAAGATCGATCGTCACACCAGCGGCGGAGGCTGCATAGCTGAGCACGTCAGCCGTCCCCGTGCCGCCGTCAAGCGTATCCGCGCCCGCGCCGCCGACGATCGTGTCATTTCCGGCGCCGCCCGAAAGGCTGTTGGCGCTGGCATCCCCGGTCAGCGCGTCGGCACTGGCCGAGCCGGTCACACCTTCGAAGCCGGAAATCACATCACTTGCCGCGTCGCCGCCGGATGCAGCACTGGTGGAAAGGTTAACCGTAACCCCTGCGGAGGAGGCAGAGTAATCCACGATGTCCAAGGTGCCAAGGCCGCCCGCAAGCGTGTCTGCGCCTGCGCCGCCGATGATCGTGTCGTTGCCGTCGCCGCCGGCGATGTTGTTGGCGCCGGCATCGCCCGTCAACGCATCGGCGAAGGCCGAACCCGTCAGGTTTTCGATGCCGGTCAGGGTGTCGTTGCCATCGCCGCCCGTCGAGAGGTTGGTTGCAAGGCTGACCTGCACACCCGAGATGGCGTTTGCATAAGACGCGTTGTCCGCCGTCCCCGTGCCGCCGTCGATCACATCATTGCCGGCGCCGCCGTTAAGCAGATCGTTTCCGGCGCCACCATAAAGGAAGTTTGCGCTGCTGTTGCCGGTCAAAGTGTCGTTGAAACCCGAACCGATGACGCCTTCGATGGCGACGAGCGTATCGTTGCCATCCCCGCCCGTGGCCAGGTTGGTGATCAGGCTGACCGTCACCGCCGAGGCCGCCGTTGCATACCCCGCAAGGTCGGCGGTCCCAAGACCACCATCAATGGAGTCGTTTCCTGCCAGACCATTCAGCGTGTCGTTGCCATCAAGGCCGAAGAGGGTATCAGCCCCGGTCGAAGCGGAAAGAGATTCGCTGGCAGCGGTACCGGTATATGTGGGCATGTCAACTTCCTGTCTTAAATGATTCCGGCACGAGCAAAAAACGGGGCAGTCCGCACCAATTAATGAAAAAGTTAAACAGCAATGCAGGCTGCAATAGGGCGGGGTTGGGGAACAATTGGGACAGTTTGTGGCAATTGCGCGAAGGGCCGGGGCGGGGCCGCGCCTTTATTTGCGGCGCGTTTGCAAGAAACGGGCGTTTGATTGTGGCGGGCAGTCGTTTGGAAATCCGGCCGATCCTTCGGCCCTGCGCCGCATGCCGCAAGGCAGGATTTTTGCATGAACGCCGATTGCCCGCTTGCTGAAAAACGCGATCTTCGCCAAAGTTAACGGACCTTTATGGGGGGGGGGCACCACATGCGCGACATCGTTGATCTTGAACTTTATCCGCTGGATCGTCCGGGCACCGCGCCTTGGGAGGCGCTGGTGGCGCGCTGCAAATCGGATATGGCCGAGGACGGCATGTTCAATCTGCCACAATTTCTGCGCCCGGACGCGATCAGCCGCGCGATGGCGCAGGTCGCCCCGATCATGGAGCGTCTGTCCTTCCTGCACAAACGCCGCCACAACATCTATTTCACCAAAGAGGTGCCGGGGCTGGCCGCCGATCATCCCGCGCTCGTCATGGTCGATACGATCAACCACACGGTTTGCGGCGACCAGTTGGAACAGACCGTGGTGGACTGGGTCTATTCCTGGCCACATATGGCGGTTTTTCTGGCCGCTACGATGGACAAACCGGCGCTGTTCACCATGGCCGACCCCTTGGCACGAATGAATGTGATGCGCTATGGCGCGGGCGAGGCGCTGAACTGGCATTTCGACCGGTCGGAATTCACCACCACTTTGCTGTTGCAAGAACCCTCCGGCGGGGGCGAGTTTTTGTACCGCACCGATCTGCGCTCGCCCGATGATCCGAATTTTGACGGGGTGGCCAAGGTGCTGATGGGGGCGGACGCGCAAGTGAAATCGCATGTGCTGAAGGCCGGAACGCTGAACGTGTTCAAAGGCAAAAACACCCTGCACAAGGTGAAAAGCTGCGAAGGCCCGCAAGACCGCTTCATCGCGGTGTTTTCCTATTTTGAACGTCCCGGTGTCCGGTTCAGCAAGGAAGAACAGGTCGGCTTTTACGGTCGCGCGGTGTGATGGCAGACAAAAGCCAGCATTTCCAGATCTTTGGCGATGTCGAGGCGCCGATTTTTGCGGAATGGATCGCGCGCCATGCCGCGCGTCTGGGGCTGCGCGGGCGCATCACGCAGCGGGGCGCGGGGCAGATCGAGCTGATCGCGCAGGGGCAGGCCGATATGCTGGACGCGCTGGAATTGGGGTGCAGTCTTGGCCCGCGAGAGGTTTGGGTGGAGCGGATTGAACGCCGTCCGGGGCCGGCGGTCGTGGCCACCGGCTTTGCGGCGCAGACCCATTCAGCGGCTGACGACTAATTTCTGGTCAAGTCGCGGCACTTGGCCCATATTTTAATCAAAGCCGAACGCGGCCAGCCCAAAGTGCTGATTCCACTGTCTGACAAAAGTACGCGGCGCTAGGTTTGCGGGGGGGGTTACGCTTGGGGGAGCGGGGAATGACGACGGGTTGGCGCGCCGTGGGGCTGTCGCAGGATTTGCCGCTGCTTGGGGTGATGAAGGCGGATTGGCAAGGCCAGGATCTGGTGGTTTGGCGCAGCGCTTCGGGGCGGGTTTCGGCGTGGAACGATCGCTGTCCGCACCGGGGCATGCGCCTGTCTCATGGTTTTGTGCGCGGCGAAACATTGGCCTGCATCTACCACGGCTGGACCTATGGCGCTGAGGGGGGCTGCAGCCATATCCCGGCGCATCCCGCCATGACCCCGCCCGTCAGCATCAAGGCGGACCGTTTCGCCGTGGCCGAGCAGGACGGCGTCCTGTGGACCGCGCCCGAAGCGCCGGGCTTTACGCCGCCGCAAACGTCCGGACTGAACGGCTTGCGCAGCATGGTGATTGCCGCAACCTTGACGCGAGTTCAGCGCGCTTTGCCCGGTCACGAACCGCAAACGCCGCCTTTGTGGCGCCTCGCCCCGGTGATTGGTGGCCAAAAGACCGCGCTTTGCCTGATCTTGCAGGACCATCCCGGCGGCACCGCGGTGCATGCCCTGATCGGGGCAGGGGCGGGCAAGGGTGCAGCCTCGCGCTGGCTTGAAGGCTTGCGCCGGACGGCCGAACAGGAGATCGCCGCATGATCCCGCAGGCGGTGCTGAACGAATGGTATCCTGTGGCCATGACCGCGCTCGTTGGCCCGGCACCGGGGCGCAAAACGCAGCTTTTGGGCGCGCAAATCCATGTTTTTCGCACGGCCGATGGCACTGTGACCGTGCAACCGCTGATCGGGCCGCCCCTTGCCGTGACGCTCGCCTATGGCCATGTCTGGGCCTGTCCCGGAACCCCGGCCCATGACCTGTTTGCGATCCCCGAAGCGGGCGAGCCGGGCCGCCGTCTGGTCGATTGCGGGGTTGTGCGGGTCAAATGCTCGCCTTTGCGGGCGGTTGAAAACTTTCTCGACATCGCCCATTTCCCCTTTGTCCACACCGATGTCCTGGGCGCCGAGCCGCACACCGAGGTCGGCCGCTACGAGGTGAAAATCCGCGAGGAGGTGGACGAGGTTTGGGCCACCAAGGTGCATTTTTATCAGCCGCAGGCCGCAAAGTCCGCTGAAGGCGGCATCGTGACCGAATACATGTACCGCGTGGCCGCGCCGACGGCGGCGGTTTTGTATAAAACCTGCCCGAACCGAAAAGACGCCTGGGACGTGATCGGCATTTTCGTGCAGCCCCTGACCGAGGAGCTTTGCGACGTCTACCCCTATATGGCGCTTTACGATGATGTCACGCCGCAGGCCGAATTGATCCATTTTCAGCAGATGATCTTTGTGCAAGACCGCTCGATCCTGGAAAATCAGATTCCGCGTCTGTTGCCGCTGGATCCGGGCATGGAAACCCCGACGCAGGCTGATCTGACCTCGGTGGCCTATCGCCGCTGGCTGAAACGCAAGGGGCTGACCTATGGCGCGCAGCTGGTGGCGGCATGATCCTTCATGATTATATCCTCAGCGCGTCCTGCTATAAAATCCGGTTGATGGCGGCGCTTTTGGGGGTGCGGCTTGATCTGGTCGCGGTTGATTTTCATCCCGGACGCGCGCATAAATCATTGGCCTTTCAGGCGCTAAACCCGGCGGGCAGCATTCCGGTGCTGGTGGACGGCGATCTTGTGTTGACCGAAAGCACCGCCATGCTGGTCTATCTGGCGCAAACGGCGGGGCAGGAGTGGCTTGGGCCGCAAAGCCCGGCGTCGGCGGCGCGCATACAGCACTGGCTGGCCTTTTCGGCGCGTCTGAACGCCAGCCTTGGCATAGCCCGTTTGCACGACATGCTGCATTTCGCGGCCGATATTGCCGCCGTGCGCGCCGCCGGCCATCTGTGCCTGCGCGAGCTTGAAGCGCATCTGTGCGAGGTGCGGTTTGCGGGCCGCACCTATTTAGAGGGCGACGCCCCGAGCATCGCTGACATCGCCTGTTTTCCCAATGTGGTTCTGGCCGCTGATGGCGGGGTGGAGCTGCAGGATTACCCCTCAATCCGCCAGTGGCAGCGCGCCATCCGGTCCTTGCCCCGGTTCATCGAAATGCCCGGCATTCACCGATTGCACGACCTAAAAGCGGCCCCAACCGCCGAGGATCGCGCATGAGCGGTTTTCTTTTGAAAAACTGCGCGGCGATTGTTCCGTCGGCGTTTGCGCCGGTGCTGCGCGATCACGATATCCTGATCCGGGGCACGGCAATTGCCACGATCGGCCCGAACCTGACGGCGGCCCCCTTGCCCGAGGGGACCGAGGTGATCGACGCCTCCGGCTGGTTCGTTTATCCCGGCCTGATCAACACCCATCACCACTTTTTCCAGACCTTCGTGCGCAACCGCGCCGATCTGGACTGGACCAGGCTTTCGGTCATCGAATGGCTTGACCGGATTTACCCGATCTTTGCGCGGCTGACCGAGGATGCGTTTTATCATTCGACGGTTGTGGCGCTGGCAGAGCTGGTCAAACACGGCTGCACGACGGCCTTTGATCACCAATATAACTTCCCCCACCATGCGGGCAGCCGCATCGTAGACCGCCAGTTCGAAGCGGCCCAGATGTTTGGCGTGCGCTTTCATGCCGGACGCGGCGGCAATACCTTGCCCAAATCGCAAGGCAGCACGATCCCCGATGCGATGTTGGACACCACGGACGGTTTTCTGGCCGATTGCGAGCGGCTGATTGGCAGTTTTCACGACGCAGCGCCCTTCAGCATGCGGCAGGTGGTGATCGCGCCCTGCCAGCCGGTGAATTGCTACCGCGAAACTTTTGTGGAATCGGTCCGGCTTGCCCGCGACAAGGGTGTGTTTTTGCACACCCATGTCGGCGAGGGCGAAAGCCCCGTGATCGAGGCGCGGACCGGGCAGCGCACGGTGCCCTACCTTGAACAGATGGGGTTTTGTGGGCCAGATACCTTTTATGCCCATTGCTGGGAGCTGTCGCATGCCGAACTGGCCCGCATGGCCGCCACCAAAACCGGCGTCAGCCATTGCCCCGAGCCGGTCTATCTGGTGGGGGCCGAAGTGACCGATATCCCTGCCATGCAGGCGCTTGGATTGCGCATCGGGCTTGGGGCGGACGGGGCGGCGTCGAACGACAATTCCAATTTGATGCACTGCGTTCACTCGGCCTATATGCTGCAATGCCTTGTGGCGCGCACGCGCCAGCATCCGGTGCCGGACCCGGCCGCCTTTCTGGGCTATGCCACCAGCGGCGGCGCCGATCTTTTGGGACGCGGCGATATCGGCCGCCTTGGCCCCGGACTGGCCGCCGATCTGTTCGCCATCGACACCCGGCGGCTGGATTACGTCGGCACGCGCCACGACCCGGCCCGCCTGATCCCCAAAGTCGGAATCGGCGCGCCGGTGGATATGACCATGATCAACGGCCGCATCGTCTGGCGCGACGGGCATTTCCCCGGCCTCGACGAGCGGGCCCTTTTTGTCGCCGCTGAAACCTGCCTGAACAGCCTTCACTCCTGACCCCGAAAGGACAAGAAATGACCCCTTCTGTAAACCGCCGCGCCTTTTTGAAAACCTCGCTTGCCGCCAGCACAGCGCTCGTGCTGCCACTGCCCGCTTTTGCGCAGGACGGGATGCTGAACGTTGCCCTGATCGTGCCGTCGCCCGCCGCCGATGTGGGCTGGTCCCACACGCTGGAACTGGGCACCAAGGCGCTGCAGGAAACGTTCGGCGACAAGATGACGATGACCCTGCTGGAAAACATCGCCGAGGGCCCGGACGCCGACCGGATCATGAACAAAACTGTGGCCGAGGGCACCAATTTCCTGATTTTGGGCTCTTTTGGCTATATGAACGGCGGGCTGAAGCTGGCCGAACAGCACCCTGAACTGACAATCCTGCACGCCTCGGGCTATCTGACCGCGCCCAACTTTTCGGCTTTTGGCGCGCGGTATTATCAGGGCACCTATTTGATGGGCATGGCGGCGGCGTCCCTGACCAAGACCAAAAAGATCGGCTGCGTCGGCGCCTTTGCGATCCCAGAATTGATCACCTCCATCAACGCCTGGACGCTGGGTGCACAGTCGGTTGACCCCTCAGTCGAGGTTTCGGTGGTCTGGGTCAATTCCTGGTTTGACCCCGCATCCGAGCAAGAAGCCGCCAAGGCCCTGCTTGCCCAAGGCTGCGATGTGATCTTTTCGAACGCGCAAGACACGCCTTCGGTTGTGGCCGTCTGCGAAGAGGCGGGGGCCTATGTGTTCAACCTGAACTCGTCGATGAAGGCCTATGCGGCCAGCAAATATCTGGGCGTGGTGGGCACCGATTGGTCGCCCTTTTTTATCGCAAGCGCCCAAGCGCATCTGGCGGGCACATTTGTCGGCACGGCGGCGTGGCTGTCGATGGCGGAGAAATGCGTGTTCGTCGCCGATTGGAACCCCGATATTCCGGCCGATATCGCCGCAAGGATTGCCGAAACGCAGGTGGCGATCGACAGCGGCGCGTTCTCGCCCTTCACCGGCCCGCTGACCAAGCAGGACGGCTCCGAAGGGGCGGCGGCGGGGGTGACATTGGGCGATGATGTGATCCTTGCGATGGATTGGCACGTCAAAGGCGTGATGACGCCGTTGCCGCAATAAGGCCGCCCGCATGAGCCTGCACCCGCCCGCGCTTTTGCAATTGCACGGTCTGACAAAACGCTATGGCGGGGTTTTGGCCAATTCCGGGATCGATCTGACCGTCGATCCCGGCTCTATCCACGCGATCCTTGGGGAAAACGGCGCGGGAAAATCCACCTTGATGAAGCTGATTTACGGTGTGGAAGCCCCCGACAGCGGCACGATCCTGTGGAAAGGTCAGCCGGTTTCCCTGTCCAGCCCCGCCGATGCGCGGCGGCTTGGCATCGGGATGGTGTTTCAGCATTTTTCCTTGTTTGAAACCCTGAGCGTTGTGCAAAACATCGCGTTGATCGTGCCGGGACGCAAAAAGGCGCTTGGCCAGCGGATTCGCGCCCTGGGCGAGGAATTCGGGCTGAACGTTGATCCCGAAGCCTTGGTGCATGCGCTGTCCGTGGGCGAACGTCAGCGGGTGGAAATCATCCGCTGCCTTTTGCTTGAGCCAGAGCTGTTGATCCTTGATGAGCCGACCTCGGTTCTGCCGCCGCAATCGGTGATGCGCTTGTTTGAAACGCTGCGCGCGCTGCAGACTAAGGGCATGGCGATCTTGTTCATCAGTCACAAACTCGAAGAGATCAAATCGCTTTGCGACACCGCGACCATTCTGCGCGCGGGCCAGGTGACGGGCCGGGTGACGCCTGCCGAACACAGCGCGCAGGATTTGGCGACGCTGATGATCGGGCGCGCCATGCCGCCGCCTTTGCCCGCCTCGCCCATGCCAGCGGGCGAGGTGCGGCTGCAGATATCGGCTCTAAGCTATGCCAACGAGGATCCCTTTGGGGTGTCCTTCGCCGATCTGTCCTTGACCGCCCGCAGCGGCGAAATCGTTGGAATTGCAGGGGTTTCCGGCAACGGACAACAAGAGCTGGCTGCCTTGATCTCGGGTGAGATCCGGGCAGGCGGCGCGGGGGAGCGGATTTGCATGATGGGCCTTCCGGTCGCAAACAGGGATGCCGCGGACCGCCGGGCGCTCGGCTTCGCCTTTGTGCCGGAAGAGCGTCTGGGCCGCGGCGCGGTTCCTGACCTGCCGCTCAGCGATAATGCGCTGCTGACCGCCCACCGCGCCGGTCTGGTGGTTTCGGGGTTCATCTCGCGCCCCGCAGAGCGCGCCTTTACCGCCGATCTGATCGCGCGCTTCGATGTGCGCACGCCGGGGCCGACGACGGAAGCGGGCGCTTTGTCGGGCGGCAATTTGCAAAAGTTCATCCTTGGCCGCGAGATCATGCTGAACCCAAAGCTGCTTTTGGTGGCGCAGCCGACCTGGGGCGTTGATATCGGGGCGGCCACCGATATCCGCCGCCGACTGATCGAAATGCGCAACGCGGGGGCGGCGATTGTGGTGATTTCCGAAGAGTTGGAAGAGCTGTTTCAGATTTGTGACCGCTTGCATGTGCTGCACAAAGGGCGGCTTTCGCCGTCGTTGAAGGCCGCCACAACCAGCGCCGACGAGGTGGGCGCGTTCATGATCGGCGCGGGCTTTGCCGCAAAGGACGCCGCATGAGGCTGTCGTTCATCCGGCGCGAGCGGGCGTCCAGAACGGCCATGGTTCTGGCCCCTGTCATTGCCTTTGTCGGCGCCATCGCCACCTCGGTGGTCCTGTTCGGCGCTTTGGGCAAGGATCCCGCCCTCGCGCTTTACGCGCTGCTGCTGGAGCCATTTTTGTCGTGGTACAACTTCACCGAAATCTTGCTGAAGATGGCCCCGCTCTTGCTGATCGCGCAGGGGCTTGCGATCGGGTTTCGCGCCAATGTGTTCAATATCGGGGCCGAGGGGCAGTTGGTGATCGGGGCCATCGCGGCCTCGGCCCTGCCGGTTTGGTATCCGTTGGGCGAGGGGGCGTTGATGCTGCCCGCGATGTTGATCATGGGGGCGGTGGGCGGGATGATCTGGGCCGGGGTGGCGGCGCTGTTTCGCACGCGCTTCAATGCCAATGAAATTCTGGTCACGCTGATGCTGACGCTGATTGCCGTTCAGGTGCTGAACTATCTGCTGCTTGGGCCTTGGAAAGACCCAAAAGGTTTCAATTTTCCGCAAAGCGTGCGGTTTCCCGATGCGGCGCTGCTGCCTGCGCTTTTGCCCGGAACGCGGGTGAACATCTCGCTTTTGTTCGCGCTGGCCGTCAGCGCGCTGGCGCATGTGTTCATGAAGCACCGCTTTTCGGGCTATCAGCTTTTGGTCGGCGGTCTGGCTCCGCGCGCGGCCAGCTATGCCGGTTTTCATCAGGGCCGGGCGGTCTGGATCAGCCTTTTGATCGGCGGTTTTTGTGCCGGACTTGCGGGCGCCGCCGAGGTGAGCGGCCCCTTGGGACAATTGCAGCGGTCGGTCACGCTGGGCTATGGCTATTCGGCGATCATCGTGGCCTATCTGGGCGGACTGAACCCGATCGGCATCGTGATTTCGGCTTTTGTGATGTCGGCGATTTATATTGGCGGCGACAATGCCATGGTCACCGCCGATCTGCCGGTCGCGGCGGTCTGGGTGTTTCAGGGCCTGCTTTTGACCTTCTACCTCGCGGGGCTGACCTTTATCCGCAACCGGCTGATCTTGCAGCCAAATCCGCGCAAGGCCGTCAATTGAACGCGGTCGATTTCATCCTGACGGGGATGCTCGCCGCCGCGACGCCGATGCTTCTGGCCGCATTGGGCGAGTTGGTGGTCGAACGCTCGGGGGTTTTGAACCTGGGCCTCGAAGGCATCATGGCACTTGGCGCAGCGCTTGGCTTTTTGATCACTTATACCTCCGGCAACCACGCGCTGGGCTTTGTGGGCGCGGCTTTGGGCGGGGCGGGAATTGCGCTGGTCTTTGCCACCGTGGTTCTGGGTTTTGCGGCCAATCAGGTCGCCGCGGGGCTCGCGATCGGCATCCTTGGGCTGGGGCTGTCGTCGCTTTTTGGCAAGAGTTTTGAAAGCCTTACGATCACCGGGCTGCCAAAACTCGGGCTGCCTCTGCTCAGCCAATTGCCAATTGTCGGGCCAAGCCTGTTTGTCCAGGACATTGTGGTCTGGGCGACGCTGTTTTTGGCCGTGGCGATTTGGGCGGTGCTTAACCATTCAAAACTCGGGTTGATCATCCGCGCGGTCGGGGAAAATCCGCAAGCCGCCCGCGCCATCGGCTTTCACGTTTTGAAAATCCGCGCCTTGTGCATCCTGTTCGGCGGCGCGCTGGCGGGGATTGCGGGGGCCTATGCCTCGACCGTTTACACGCCGCTTTGGGCGGACGGCATGATCGCCGGGCGCGGCTGGATCGCGCTGGCGCTGGTGGTTTTCGGCACGTGGCAGGCCGGGCGGATTGTGTTTGGCGCGGTTTTGTTTGGCGCGCTGTCGCTGGCCGAACTGGTTACGCAGGCGGCGGGCGTCAACATCCCGTCGCAGCTTTTGGCCTGCGTGCCGTATAGTGTGACCATCGTGATGCTGGCGGTGATCTCGTCCAACCGCCGCCGCATGCGGATCAGCGCGGTGGCCTCGCTGGGGCAGCCGTTTACCAAATAGGTCAGCTGCCGATCATCTTGCCGACCACGATCAGCACCTGATAATCCTTTTTGCTGCAGCCATCGACGCTTGGCATCGATTTTTCCGGGCTCATCGGAAAAACCCCGGCCGGAGTTTTATCGGGCGTGCAGGACTGCCCATCCTTGGCCGTATAAACCGCCGCGCGGCAGCGCAGGTGCGTCACGTCATAAACGCTCGCCCCATCTGCAAGGCTCCACGATTGAAGGCCATCCGCGCCGGGGGCCTCAACCGTCAGAACCGATGTCACCTCGCGCCCGCCCGTCACCATGTATTGCCCGGCAGGCAGCGGAAAGCTGGGGGATTCCATGATCAGGCCGTTCTCTTCCAGCCACCACGACGCCGGATCAAATTGCCAGCCCTCCGGGGCCAGCCCGCCATTTGCCACCAGATCGGCAAAGTCCTCGGTCCAGACCCCGCGCGGGCCGGGATCAACCGTCCATATTCCCCATACACCGGCGTCCTTGCCCGAGGTGGCCATCGGATTGCCCAAGGCGGCGATATATTGGGTGGGGATCGGGCTCATCTGGGCTTCGGCCAGAACGGCGGCGGGCGAGGCAAGCAAGTTTGCAGAAAATACCAATGAAAACAAAGCCTTGTACGGCGAAGTTAAAGCGTGGACATTTGGCATTTCCAAGGCTCCTTGCGATTTGATGGACGAAATTTAGTTCGCCGCGCCGAAAAAGCAAAACACCCTTTCGTCAGGTGATTTTGATGATCGCGCAGCCATAGGCGCCGAGCGTCAGTACGCCCGTACAAGCCAGCCCTGACAGCAGATCCACCCCCAACGGCACCTCCGAAACGGTCACGCTGTCCGCCGCGGTGTTGGTGATGAACCACAAGGCCCGCCCCACCGCCTGCCGCACCGAAACCTCGACCCCCGCCGGAAGCCCTGCGATCAGCGGCACTGCGCCTGCGGGGGCGAGCGCGGCGGTGTCCAGCGCCTCGACCAGATCCTCGGTCAGATAGGTGCCCAAATAAATCACCCGCCCCGCGCCGTGCTGGCGAACACTGGCGGAGGGCGTGCCTTTCAAAAACCGGTTCGACCATTGCCCCAATGCCTCGGTCCCCGGCGCAAGGTCCAAAGCCTCGTACAGATGTGCAGCTTTGAATTCGCGGTTGCCGATCTGATGGGTATAGCTGCGGGTGGCCGATGTGGCAGGCAGAACCGATGCGGGGGCGTAGCCGCCGGTTGGCCCATCTGGCCATGGCGGGAACAGACCCGAGGCGCCGGGACCTGCGAGGCGGCCAAATTCCACCACCCTGACCCCTGCCAACTCGGACAGCCCGGCGCCGGGCGCAAGACTGCGGTGAATGTGGTTATCGCCGTCGCGCGTGCCCGTCATCGCCGACAGGATCAACGTGCCCCCCGCCGCCACAAAAGCCGCCACGCGCGGCGTCCATTCCGGTTTCCACATCACCCAATGCGGCACATACAGCACCTTCAGCGGCGTCAGATCATCGTCGGGATGAATAAAACCACAAGCGATTCCAGCGTTGTAGCAATAACGGTGCAGGATCGTGGCGTCTTCCAGCGGCGAGGGCAGACCCATGGCATATGTCTTGTGCGCCTCTTGATTGTCAAAATCCGCGCCCGCGATTCCGACGTCCATCCGCACATGGGTGCCAAGGATTTCGGACTTCAGCCGGTTCATTTCGCCAAAGAACTGGCTGGCTTCGGCATAGCGGCGGCGCGGCTGATCATCGTGGTCGATCACGCCCATCCAGTAAATCTCGGCCCCGAAATGCGCCGGGCGCCAGCGGAAAAACATCACCCCGTCGGCGCCGCGCGCCACCGAAGTCATCGCCATGCGCCGCATCTCGCCCGGTTCGGGGTTCAGCGTGGAAAACCCCGGCTGCGAGCCAAACCCCGAGGCCTGTTCCGGCACGATGAAGTTGCCCGACCAGGCCCGGCACATGTCCAGATAGGCCGCTTGCGTCGCGCCGTGACCGCCGCCGCGCAGGGCCTCATCGTAGAGCATCGGATAGATGTCAAAGCCGATGAAATCGAGGTCCTGACCGAATTGGCCGCGAAAATCAATGTCGCTGAGCGCGCCAAGGTTGTGAAAAATGAACCAGTCGGGGTTCACGGCGCGCAGAATTTCGACCTGATCATGCTGAAACGCGGCGGTCGCGGCGGCCAGAAACCGGTGGTAATCCTGCACATGCCCCGGCGCCAGAAACCCCGGTGCCATATCGCGCGGCGTGTCTATTTGCGCGAAATCGTCATAGGCGAGCGCCCAGAAATCGCCGCCCCATGCACGGTTCAGCGCCGTGATATCATTGGCATATCGCCCCTGAAGCCAGTTTTGAAACGCCAGCCGCGCCGCGCTGGAATGACTTTCCGAAGCTGTTGTGTTCAATTCGTTGTCGGTCTGCCAGCCGATCACATCGGGGTTGTCCTTGTAATGATCCGCCATGGCGCGGGTGATGCGGCGCGAATGGGTGCGGAAAACCTGGCTGGTGGTGTCGGCGTGCTGGCGCGAGCCGTGGCCCGCCGGGCGGCCTTGGCCATCGACGCGCAAAACCTCGGGGTAATTCGCCGTCAACCAGCGCGGCGGCGTGGCGGTGGGGGTGCACAGCACGGTTTTGATACCGTGTTTGGCCAAACCGTTGATCGCGCGGTCGAACAGGTGAAACGAAAAATGCCCCTCATACGGCTCCCAAAGATGCCAGGCAAATTCGCCCATCCGCACCGTATTGGCCCCCGCCGCCGCCAGCCGCTGCGCATCGCGGTCCCAAACGCTTTCGTCCACATGTTCGGGATAATGCGGCGCCCCCAGCAGAAACCGGTCGATATTGAGCGGCCGCCAAACCGACAGCGGGGCAGGGGGAATGCGGGTCATCAAGGCTACTTTCGCAGAAAGGTCAGCGGATACGCGCGCCGTCCGGGGCAAACAACAGCACCGAAGCGGGGTCAAACGCCGCCCGGATCTTTTGTCCCGAGGCCCAGCCCCGCCCGGCGCTGCTGGCGATGGTCAGAACATTCGCCTTGCCTTGCCGCGCATAGGCAAAGCTTTCGCCGCCAAGGTGTTCGATAATCTCGATCGTCACGTCCAGCGCTGCCGAGCCGCCGGTTTTGAAATCCTCCGGCCGGATGCCGACGGTCAGTTCGGCGTCTTGCACCAGTTTGGCCGCGACAGGCGGCATCGGGATCGTCTGATCGCCGTAATCGGGCAGAACGAGGCTGCTGCCCTTGACGATGGCATTGATGAAATTCATCCGGGGCGAGCCGATGAAGCCCGCAACAAACTGATTGTCCGGATCATCATAAAGCTTCAGCGGTGAGCCGGTTTGTTCAATCAGCCCATCGCGCAGCACCACGATCTTGTCGGCCAGCGTCATGGCTTCGACCTGATCATGCGTCACATAGATGATGGTCGATTGCAGTTCTTTGTGCAGGCGGGCGATTTCGATGCGCATCTGAACGCGCAGTTCGGCGTCAAGGTTGGACAAGGGCTCGTCAAACAGGAACACATCGGGATGGCGCACGATGGCGCGGCCGATGGCCACGCGCTGACGCTGCCCGCCCGACAAATCGCGCGGCTTGCGGTCCATCAGCTTGTGCAGTTCAAGGATCTTGGCCGCTTCATCAACCTGTCTGGCGATGCTTTCGGCGCTTTCGCCCGCGTATTTCAACGCGAAGCCCATGTTTTCGCGCACCGTCATATGCGGGTAAAGCGCATAGCTTTGGAACACCATCGCGATGCCGCGTTTGGAGGCGTCGACATCGTTCATCCGCTTGCCGCCGATGGTCAGATCACCGGCGGTGATCTCTTCCAGCCCGGCGATCATGCGCAAAAGCGTGGATTTTCCGCAACCCGAGGGGCCGACAAACACCACAAATTCCTTCGGCTCGACCACCAGATCGACACCTTTGATCACCTGATGCGCGCCGTAAGATTTACGCAGGCCGGTCAGTTTCAATCCGCTCATGGGCTTTATCCTTTAGCTGCTGGTCAGACGGACAGTGACGCTGTCCAGCCGGTCATGGGAAACAGTGATGGTGATCTCGCCTGCGCCGGCGGCTTGCAGCCAGATCCCGGTGGACCCGGCGCGCAGCGGCAAAACGGCGGGGCCAAATCGGTGGGCGGGGCCGGTTACGGTGACGGTGACAGGCTCGGACATGAAGGGCAATTTGTTGCCCACCTGATCCAGCACCCGCACCATGATGCGCACGGCGTCATGCGCGCCGATCTGCACAGCATCGGGCACCACTTGAAGTGTGGTGGGTAAGGCATTGTCAACAAAGTCTTTTACGGCGGCGATCTTGCCATTCAAATAGCCTGTCACCCGCGCCTTTTCCCAAGACATGCCCCAGACGCCCAACTCTTCGGCGGTGAAAGAGCGGTGGTCCAGAACGACGGGCGGATGTGGCAGATGGGGGTAATTTTCGTGGTCCGGCTGCACCCGTTTGGGTGGATAGCTGCCATAGGTCAGCTCGACTTCGTCGCAATTTGTCAGGATAATCAACGGCAAAACGCCGCCGATATTGCGCTCTCCGCGCGCCCAGAAAGTCACCGGCTGCAGCACGATCCCGCCCTCGGGTTCGCCCTGCGACGCATAGGCATAACCCGCGAATTTCGGCTCGCGGTACATGTCCATCACGCCGTGGTGGCAAATCCGGTCGCCCGAGCCGAAATCCTTGTGGGTGTTGTAATCAAACGCGCACCAGCCGATGGCGCCCGCGATCTGCGGATCGCCGTACATCGCGTTCAGCACCTGCAAATGCCGGGTGACATGTTCGGCCTGGCGCTGCTCCTGATCGGTGGATTTGGTCGGGTACATATGCCCGCCAAATTCGGTGATCATATACGGCACGACATGGGGCAGGCCGGTCACCTCGGCTTGCGGGCGCAGGGGCGTGCGGGGGCGGTTGCCGCCAAGTTCCTCGTTGCCAAGCACGAAGTCGTTCATGGTGTAAACGTCTTCGAGCAGTTCGCTGTCGGTGATATATCGCACGCCGCCGGTGGGCCGCGTGGTATCAAGTTCACGCGCCAAGGCATTGGTCCGGATGTAAAAATCGTGATTGTCCTGGCTTTCGTTGATGCGCACGCCCCAGATCACGATCGACGGATGGTTCCAGTCGCGCGTGATCATGCGCGCGACGTTCATCACCGCCTCGTCCTGCCATTGCATCCCGCCAATATGCTGCCAGCCGGGGATTTCTTCGAACACCAGCAGGCCCAGCTCGTCGCAGCGATCAAGGAAGTATTTCGACTGCGGATAGTGCGAGGTGCGCACCATGTTGACGCGCAGCTCGTGCTTCAGAATCTCGGCGTCTTTCACCTGCGCCGCGCGTCCCAGCGCATAGCCCGCGTGCGGATAAGATTGATGCCGGTTCAGCCCGCGCAGTTTCAGAGGCTGGCCGTTCAGATGGAAACCTTTGGCGGTAAAGGCTATCTCGCGAAAGCCGAAGCGGGCGGCGTGCGTGTCGGTGCCGTGGATCGATGTCAGGGTAAGACGAAGGGTGTACAGCGCGGGGCTATCAGGGGCCCAAAGGGTGATGTCCGCCAGCCCCTCAAACGCTAGCGCCACTTCGTCCGCCGAGGCTGCCGTTTCGGCAACCGCCAAAACCTTGCCCGCGCTGTCCACAATCTCGCCGCGAACCACGCCGCCAAGGGCCACGCCCTGCGGATTGTCGAAATGCACCACCGCCGTCACCCGCTTTTGCGCGGCCAGAACGTCGGGCGTTTCGATTTTGACGTTGGTGATGTGCAGGGCAGGGGCGGTTTCAAGCCAGACTTCGCGGTAAAGCCCGGCATAGGTCAGATAGTCGATGACATTGCCAAAGGGTGGAATTTCCGGGTTTTCCGCGCCGTCGATGACAATACGGATCACATGATTGCCGGGCGCAATCCCGGTCAACCGGGCGGTGAAGGGGGTATAGCCGT
The DNA here is from genome assembly GCA_031385445.1 of Paracoccaceae bacterium. Taxonomy (GTDB): domain Bacteria; phylum Pseudomonadota; class Alphaproteobacteria; order Rhodobacterales; family Rhodobacteraceae; genus CAIYZT01. The sequence goes on from JANNBM010000062.1 coordinate 65,050, forward strand.
CGCGGTGCGAGGCGATCTGCTGCCCGTCCAGATACACCCGCGCATCGGCCATCGCGGCGTCAAAGCGCAGCCAAACCTCGCGCCCCGCCCAGGACGGATCGGCGGCGAAAGTCTTTTCATAGGTGAACGCGCGCTGATAGCCTGTCTCATCGAAATAGGAATAGGGCAGCTCGACCGCGGTATGCGGCAAACGCACGGGATCGCGGCCTTCGAACAGCCAGTTGTCATTGAAATCAGTCACCGAACGCATGGAAAATCCCTATTTGACGCCGCCCAGCATGCCTTCGACAAAGCGGCGCTGGAGAAGGAAGAAGACCAGAATGGTGGGAAGCGTTGCCAGAACATTGGCAATCATGATCAGCCCGTAGTCGGGCGTATAGGCGGTCGCGAGAGAGGCGACGACCAGCTGGATCGTCTTCATCTCGTTGGTTTGCAGCACGATCAACGGCCACAGATAGGCGTTCCAGTTGGTCATGAACAAGATGATCATCGCCGCCGCGTAGGTCGAGCGCATGACCGGAATGTAGATGCGCAAGAAGATCTGCCATTCCTTCAGCCCGTCCATCCGCGCCGCATCGCGCAGCTCGGACGGGAAGGCTTTGGTGTTCTGGCGAAAGTAGAAAATCATGAAGATCGACGCGATGCCGGGGGCCATGATGGCGATATAAGTGTTCATCAGCCCCGCGCCCGAAAACATGACGAACAGCGGGATCATCATGGCGGCGAAGGGCACCGAGAGCATCAGCAAAAGCCCGCCGAACACGCGGTCGCGGGTTTTGGACCGGAAAATCTCGAACCCGTAGCCAGCCAGAGAGGCGACGGCGAGGGTCAGAACCGTGCCGCCAACCGCCACCACGATGGAGTTGAAAAACACCCGCGGCACATCGACAAGTTCAAAGAACTTGGTGATGTTGGGGATCAGGTTGGTGCCGAAGGTGAACTTGCCGCCGGTGATATCGAGCGCGGTGTTGGTCGCGCCTGCAATCATCCAGTAAAACGGAAAGACCGAGATGCCAGCCGCGAGCCACAAAAGCGCCTGAACGACGATACTGGTCAATCTGGAGGTGAGGGACATGATCAGCGGTCCTTTGCGACTTGGAATTGCACCCAAGACAGGATGCCGACAAGGATCACGATGACCCAGGACACCGTCGCGGCATAACCGAACGAGGGCATGAAGCGGAAGGTCAGGTTATAGATGTAAAGCGACAGCGTCAGCGTGGAATCCGCTGGCCCGCCGCCGATGCCCTGCGAGGCGGTGATCGTGTTCACCTCGTCAAACAGCTGCAAGGTGCCGATGGTCGACAGGACCGTGGTGAACAAGATCACCGGTTTCAGCATCGGCATGGTGATCTTGAAAAACCGGGCGCGGGCCGGAACGCCGTCGATACGCGCCGCCTCATAGATCGAAGGATCGATATTCTGCATCGCGGCCAGATAAAACACCATGTTATATCCGGCCCACCGCCAGGTAATCGCCATGATGATCAATATCTTGGCCCAGAACGGATCGATCATCCAGCGGATCGGCTCGCCGATGATGTGCAAAATCATCAGCGTGTCGTTGACCACGCCGTCGATGGCGAACATGGATTTGAACAGCACCGAATAGGCGACAAGCGAGGTGACGCAGGGCAGGAAAATCGCGGTGCGAAGGATGGCGCGGCCGCGCAGTTTTGGGTTGTTCAGGGCGGCGGCGAACAAGAGTGCCAGCACAAGCATGAGCGGCACCTGAATCACCAGAAAAATCAACGTATTGGACAGAGCGCGCAGGAATACCGGATCGTTGGTCAGTCGCACGACATTGGCGAAACCGCCGAATTTGAAATTCATTCCCTTGCCGGTCTGAAAGCTCATGTAGAGCGACCACAGGATCGGATAGGCCATGAAAATGCCCAAAAGCGTCAGGGCAGGGGCGACAAAGGCCCATCCCGTCAGGTTAAAGCGCCTCTCGCTGGCCGTGGTGGCGGGGCCCGGTTTTGCGTCTGCGGTGCTGGCCATGCGCGCTCCTGATGTGCGGGGGGGTGATCTGTCAGACCAAAAGCGCCCCAATGCCAAAACCGGCCATGGACCTGCCTTCGCCTTGTGCGGCTTGGGGCCCCGACTGCACGCGCAAGCGGGGCCCCGGTCTTTGATCGGCAGCGGTTACTGGATCTGCTGCGCGACTTGTGCATCGATGGCGGCAATCGCCTCATCAATGTCGCCGCCTGCAACCAGCGCCGGGATCTGCGCAACGATGGCCGCATCGACCTCGTTGGTGAAGATGCCATAGTTCACGCCCGGGATGGCTGCTTGCCATTCCGAGAAGTTCGCCCAAACGGCCTGACCGCCGAAATAGTCATCAGCGGCAGAGTAAGCAGCGCCTTCGCGTGCGGGCAGATAGGCGCCAAATGCGCCCTGACCGACCAGAATCGATTGGTAGAAGTCAGAGTCGCCCGCCCAGATCGTCTTCATGAAGTTGATCGCGGCATCCTTTGCAGGGGCCGATGACAACACATACCACGACGATCCGCCAAGGTTGGAGGCATGGCCCGCACCCTCGATGTTCGACAGTTTTGGCAAGGGCGCGACGCCCCATTTGCCGGACATGTTATTGCCCTTGATGCCGCCGGTCATCCACACGCCGGTGTAAACCCCGGCCACGTCGCCGTTGTTGAACGCACCGGTATAATCGCCCCAGCCCGACACGGCCTTATACAGGTCAGCCGTCTGCAGCATCTTCACCCAGGTTTCCAAGGACGCCTTGAACACCGGGTTGCCAGCGATGTTGGCACTGCCGTCATCGTTGAAATACCACGAACCGGCCGATTGCAGCATCATGCGCATCGTGCCTGCATCCGCCTGGTCCATCGAGAACATCGGCTTGCCGGTCTTGGCTTTGACGGCCAAACCAATGTCTATCATCTGCTCCCAGGTGATATCGGCCAGAGATGCCGCATCATAGCCCGCTTCGGCCAGAAGGTCGCTGCGATAGAACAGACCGGTCACGCCCGAATCGAAGGGCAGCGAATAGGTCTGGCCGTCAACCGTTGCCAGCGACACCTTGTAGGCGGCGAACTGGCTGTAATCGATCTTGTCGGTCATCGGCTCGAACGCGCCGGGGAAGGACAAAAGGTACTTTTGAGCGCCGTAGTCTTCGATCAGAACGATGTCTGGCAAACCCTCGGTGGTGCCAGATGCAAGCTGAGTCTGCAGTTTGGTTTCAAGATCGCCCTTGGCAAAATCAACCACAGTCACCGTATCGCCGGGGTTGGCAGCGGTGTAGCGGGCAATGGCGTCATTCATCGCAGCGCCGTTGAATTCGGGCGCCCAGCACCAGACGGTGACGTCAGCCGCAAAAGCCGATGTCATCGCCAGCAGGCTAACGCCAGCGGCCAATCCAGCGATATTCCGCAAACGCGGAGCATTGATTCGCATGTTTTCCTCCCATGTCGAAGGCACGGCCTCTGCCGACCCTAAGGCGAGGTTAGCGAAGGAAATCTGGTCCGGCAACAAGTTTAGTAAAAATAGTTTTCCGCACCAGACGTCTATAAATATCAATAACTTATGTCTTTTGCACACAGGTGCTTCCGCGCCAGACGACCTTGCTTTCGACCACAACTTTCTTGGCAAAGTCGCGTCCTTTCATCCGCTCGACCAGCATATCGACGGTATTTTCGCCAATTTCTTCGGCGGGAAGGTGAACGGTGGTCAAAGGGGGAATCATGAAGCGGGCGGCAGAGATGTCGTTGAAACTGGCCACACTGATATCGGCAGGAATGGACAACCCCAGCTTGTGAATGGCGCGGTAGGCCCCGACGGCCATGTTGTCATTGGCCGTCACCAGAACATCTGGCCGCACAGGGTTTTGCAGCATTTGCAGGGTCAGATCATAGCCGCTTTCGGCGGTATTGAACCCCATAAGGCTCATCTGATCGGTCGTTCTGCCCTTGGCGCGCATCCACGCCTCATAGGCCAGAAACCGCTTTTCCGGGCGCACGATGTCGCCGCGCGACAGCTTGTCGGTCCAGCCGATAAAGCCGATCCGGGCGTATCCCAAGGCCGCGAGCGCATCCAAAAGCGAGGTGGTGGCCGCCTCATAATCATTGACCACGAAATCCACGCCTTCTTGGGTGGGGCGATAATCAGCATAAACGATGTTGCGGGCATGGGTGGACAGCCAGATCTCTTCTTCGGCCGAATGCCAGCCGATGACGATCACCCCCGACGCCCCGCGCAGCACCTTGGCGTCGGGGAAATCTTCGGTCTGATAGACCTTGGTATACTCGATCTGCAGCGCCGCGCAGCGCCGTTCAATCCCAAGCCGCAGGGCGACATAATAGGGATCGGAAAGCTCTTGTTCGGGCCGCAGAAAATGCACCAGCGCGATTTTCGGCGCGGCCATGCGGCCGGTTTGTTTGCGCTGCCTTGGCGAGGCATAGCTCATCGCTTCGGCGGTTTCGATGATGGCTTGGCGCGTCTGGTCGCTGACCGCCAGCGTCCAGTCAAAGTTCAAAACCCGCGAGACGGCAGCAGGCGAAACCCCGACAGCGACGGCGATGTCTTTCAACGTCACGGCCGCGCGGGGAAGCTTTGTCAGGGGCAACAGCTTTTGCATCGGATTGGGATTGCATACGGCTTGCACAAAAGCAACCGTGCCGGACGCGGCGGGCTGGTGCGCGGGCGCACGGATCAATTGCATGGTTGCATCGGGCTGAAAGCTGGGTGATCAAACAGGCTGCACAGGGGGCAAAGCGGCGGGCGTTGTTGCGCGCGGCAAACGAGGGAGCGTCGGATGTTCATCGGTTTGGATCTTGGAACCTCGGGGCTGAAGGGCATCCTGATCAACGATGCCCAGAAGGTGCTGGCCGAGGCCAGCGCGCCATTGACCGTCTCGCGCCCGGCGGATGGGTGGAGCGAGCAGGCCCCCGCCGACTGGATCGCCGCCGCCGAGGCGGTTATGGCCGAATTGTCGCGGCACGCCTTGGGAAAGGTGCGCGGCATTGGCCTGTCCGGTCACATGCACGGCGCGACCTTGCTGGACAGCGCCGATCAGGTGCTGCGCCCTTGCATTTTGTGGAACGACACAAGGTCCTTTGCCGAGGCCGCCACAATGGACGCCGATCCGCAATTTCGCGCGGTGTCAGGTAATATCGTGTTCCCCGGCTTTACCGCGCCAAAGCTGGCTTGGGTGCGTGCGCATGAGCCTGAAATCTGGGACCGTATCGCCAAGATATTGCTGCCAAAGGATTATCTGCGCCTTTGGTTAACGGGAGAGCATGTGGCCGAGATGTCGGATGCGGCGGGCACAAGTTGGCTCGATACCGGCGCGCGCGATTGGTCGGAGGCGCTTTTGGCGGCCACGGGGCTCAGCCGGTCGCAGATGCCGCGTCTGGTGGAGGGGGCAGCGGTTTCGGGGCAGGTCCGCGCCGATCTGGCGCTTCGTTGGGGCCTTGGTGCGGGCGTTGTGGTGGCGGGCGGCGGCGGCGACAATGCCGCCTCGGGCGTGGGCGTGGGCGTGGTCAGGGCGGGCGATGCCTTTGTCAGTCTTGGCACCTCGGGCGTGCTTTTCGCGGCCAATGACGGGTATCAGCCCGATCCCGCGACCGCCGTGCACACCTTTTGCCACGCGCTGCCGGGCACTTGGCACCAGATGGGGGTGATTTTGGCCGCGACAGACGCGCTGAACTGGTATGGCCGCTTTGTCGGGCAGGATGCCGCCAGCTTGACCGGATCGCTTGGCCCCCTCGCAGCGCCCGGCAAGACGCTGTTCCTGCCCTATCTTGGCGGAGAGCGCACGCCGCTGAACTCTGCCTCGGTGCGGGGTGGGTTTTTGGGGTTGGAGCATGCGACGGACCGCGATGCGGGCACACGCGCGGTGCTGGAAGGCGTGACCTTTGCCATCCGAGATTGCCGTGATGCGCTGGCCGCGACCGGAACGCGGATCAATCGGCTGCTGGCGGTCGGGGGCGGCTCGCGGTCGCAGTATTGGCTGCAAGCGATTGCGACGGCGCTGAACGTGCCGGTCGATCTGCCGGTGGCGGGTGATTTTGGCGGCGCGTTCGGTGCCGCGCGTTTGGCGATCATGGCGGCAACGGGGGCGGGGGCCGAAGTCGCGTCGCGGCCGACAATTGCGCAAGTGATTGAGCCTGTCGCCGCCCTGACGGACGCTTTTGATGCCGCGCATCATCGGTTCAGCATTGGCCAAAGCGCTATTATGGCCAAGGGGTTAACCGTTTAGCGCCCTGTGCTGCGTCAAGACCAGATCAATCAGGTTTTGCGCCGCCGGGGGCAGCGAAGCCCCGCGGCGCAGGATCACCCCATAAGGTGCAACTTCGATCCCCAAAGGGCAATCGAGCACGCGGTAAGGCGCATCTGCGGCCCCGGCAAACTGCTGGGCAACCGCGCGGGCAAGGGGGGCGATGCTGTCGGTTTGTTGGATCAAGGCCAGCGTCAGCAAAAACGACGCGGTCGCCAGCTGCTGACGCGGCGCGCCCATGCCCAAAACAGCCAGCCGTGCCAGAACCGCCCCCGAAAGCGGCGCGTTTGCGGCCGGCATGACCCAGTCAAAATTCATCACCTCGGCCGGATCGACGCCGGGCCTTCCGGCCAGCGGATGCCCGGCGCGCACGACCAGCGAAATCGGCTCCACGCCGAGGGCGGTCATGGTCAGATCGGCCTGCGCAAAAGCCGCTGGAATGCGGCCCAGAACGAAGTCGAGCTGCCCCGCGACAAGCTGGCTGCACAGGATATCCGAGGTGGCGACGGTGACATCGGCCCTGATTTTCGGCAGGGTCAACCGCGCAAGGCGCAGGGCGGGCAGCACAAGTTCCAACGCCGGGGCGGTGACCGCGCCGATGCGCACCTCGCCGCTGCCGCCCTCGCCAACCTCGGCCATCTCGCGCGCTGCGTCGCGCATTTCCAGCAAAACCCGCTCTGCCCGCCGCGCCATAACCTGCCCCTGCGCCGTCAGCGCGATGCCCCGGCCCGTGCGGACATGCATCGGCGCCTGCGCAATTTGCTCTACCTCGGCCAACAAACGAGAGGCGGCAGGCTGCGTGATCCCAAGCCTTGCGGCGGCAAGGCCAAGCTGGCTGTTCTCGTTCAATGCGGCCAGAAGCCGCAGATGACTTAGCTTCAGGCCGCGTTGCAACAGGTCTTCGGATTTGGTGGGTAACGACATATCAATTCCGGTATGAATTTATTCTTGCTTATGATTTGACGGAAATGAATGGAAGACGCAAACTTTGCATTGAAACTGATGGAAACAAGGGTGCGGATGTTCCTTTCCCAAATCCTGGACGGCGCCGGAAAGACGGCCGTTGTGGCGCGGAGCGGCTTTGAAGCGGCGATCGTTCGCGGAGCCGCGTCCACCTATGCCTTGGCGCAAGAGGCAATTGCCAAGGGGCGCCCGCTTGCTGCCGTGATCGCCGAACATGGGCTGGGCGACGCGGTGAACCTGCCGGCCCTGCTTGATGCGGGCAAGGTAGCGCTGCCCATAACCCATCGTGATCCCGCGCATCTGCTGATCACCGGCACCGGGCTGACGCATCTTGGCTCTGCCGCCGCGCGCGATGCGATGCACACCAAACTGACGGGCGAGGCGGCGCTGAGCGATTCGATGCGCATGTTCAGGAGGGGGCTTGATGGTGGGCGGCCTGAAAAGGGCGCTGTGGGCGTGCAGCCGGAATGGTTTTACAAAGGCAACGGCCACACCGCCGTCGCCCCCGGTCAGCCCCTGACCGCGCCCGGTTTTGCCGAAGACGGCGGCGAAGAGCCGGAGGTGGCCGGCATCTATCTGATCGGGCCAGACGGCACGCCGTACCGTGTCGGCTGGTCGCTGGCCAACGAGTTTTCCGATCATGTGACCGAGCGGGTAAACTATCTGTTTCTGGCCCATTCCAAGCTGCGCGAAGCCGCCTTTGGCCCTGAGATTTTGGTCGGCGATCTGCCCGCCGATCTGCGCGGCACCTCGAAAATCTGGCGCGGCGGCGCGGTTTTGTGGGAAAAGCCCTTCTTGTCGGGCGAGGCGAATATGTCTCACAGCTATGCCAACCTCGAACATCACCATTTCAAATATGATCTGTTCCGGCAGCCGGGCGATGTGCATGTGCATATGTTTGGCACCGCCACCTTGTCGTTTGCGGATGGGATAAAACCCCAATCTGGTGATATCTTCGAAATTGCGGCCCCGGATTTGGGCCTGCCACTGAAAAATCCGCTCGCCTTTGCCCCCCGCCAAACCGGCGCCACCACAACCCGTTCTTTATGAGGCACCCCATGACCTTCAAGCCCGCCGCCTGGCCCCGCAAACTGCGCTCGCAAACCTGGTTTGGCGGCACGGAAAAGGACAACATCTATTACCGCGGCTGGATGAAAAATCAGGGCTTTCCGCCGGATTTGTTCGATGGCCGCCCGGTGATCGGTATCTTGAACACATGGTCCGAACTGACGCCCTGCAACGCGCATCTGAACGATCTGGCGCAGCGGGTGAAGCACGGGATTTACGAGGCGGGCGGCTTTCCGGTCGAAGTTCCGGTGTTTTCCACTTCTGAATCCGCCTTTCGCCCTACCGCGATGATGTTCCGCAATCTGGCCGCGATGGCCGTCGAGGAACAAATGCGCGGCCAGCCGATGGACGGCTGCGTGCTGCTGGTGGGCTGCGACAAGACCACGCCGTCGCTTCTGATGGCGGCCGCATCGACCGACATTCCATCCATCGTGGTGACGGGCGGGCCGATGCTGAACGGCTATTACAAGAACGAACGTGTCGGATCGGGCACGCATCTGTGGAAGTTTTCCGAAGCGGTGAAGGCGGGCACGATGAGCAAGGAAGAGTTTGTCGATGCCGAGGCGTCGATGAGCCGCTCTCCGGGGTCGTGCAACACCATGGGCACGGCCAGCACGATGGCCAGCATGGCCGAAGCGCTTGGGATGGCGCTGTCGGGCAATGCCGCCATTCCGGCAGTGGACAGCCGCCGCCGGGTGATGGCGCAGCTGACCGGGCGGCGCATCGTGCAGATGGTCAAGGATGATCTGAAGCCTTCGGACGTTTTGAAAAAGGAGGCGTTTGAAAACGCCATCCGAACCAATGCCGCCATTGGCGGATCGACCAATGCGGTGATCCACCTGCTCGCCATCGCGGGCCGCGTCGGTATTGACCTGACCTTGGACGATTGGGACCGCTGCGGGCGCGATGTGCCCACGATCGTCAACCTGATGCCATCGGGCAAATACCTGATGGAAGAGTTTTTCTATGCCGGCGGTCTGCCGGTGGTGATCAAACGTCTGGGCGAAGCGGGGCTTTTGAACAAAGACGCGCTGACCGTTTCGGGGGAGACGGCTTGGGAGCAGGTCAAGGACGTGGTCAACCATAACCCCGACGTGATCCTGCCGACCGACAAGGCGCTGACCCAATCGGGCGGCGTGGTGGTGCTGCGCGGCAATCTGGTGCCCAAGGGCGCGGTGTTGAAACCCTCGGCCGCCACACCGGCGCTGATGCAGCACCGAGGCCGCGCGGTGGTGTTTGAAGACATCGACGACTATAAGGCCAAGATCAACGACGAGGCTTTGGACATTGACGAAACCTGCGTCATGGTGCTGAAAAACTGCGGGCCAAGGGGCTATCCGGGCATGGCAGAGGTCGGCAACATGGGCCTGCCGCCCAAGATTCTGCGCAAGGGGATCACCGATATGGTGCGTATTTCGGACGCGCGGATGTCAGGCACGGCGTTTGGCACGGTGTGCCTGCACGGCTCGCCCGAGGCGGCGGTCGGCGGGCCGCTCGCCGTGGTGCAAAACGGCGATATGATCGAGCTGGACGTGAAGAACCGCCGCCTGCACCTCGACATCTCAGATGCAGATCTCGCGGCGCGTCTTGCCGCATGGAAACCGCGCGAGGGCGGGCCGGATGGCGGCTATGCCTGGCTGCATCAGCAGCATGTGCAGGGGGCTGATACCGGCGCCGACCTTGATTTCCTCAAAGGCTGCCGGGGCAATCCGGTGGGCAAGGACAGCCATTGATGAAGATCGCACTTGTGGGCATCGGCAAGATCGCGCTGGATCAGCATGTGCCGGCGATTGCGGTCAGCCCCGATTGGGAGTTGGCCGCAACCGTCTCGCGCAAGGGATCGGTGCCGGGCGTTGAAAGCCACAGCGATTTCAACGCCTTCCTGGCCGCGCGCCCCGATATCCCGGTGGTCTCGCTCTGCATGCCGCCGGTGCCGCGCTATGCCTTCGCCGAGGCGGCGCTTATGGCGGGCCGTCATGTCATGCTGGAAAAACCGCCCGGCGCGACCCTCGCCGAGGTGCACGCCCTCGCCGCCCTTGCCGCCGAACGCGGCCTGACGCTGTATACCACCTGGCACAGCCGGATGGCGCAGGCCGTCGCCCCCGCCAAGGCTTGGCTGGCGGATAAAACCGTGACCTCCGCCCATGTCACCTGGCGCGAAGATGTGCGCAAATGGCATCCGGGGCAGGATTGGGTGTTCGAACCCGGCGGCATGGGCGTTTTCGATCCCGGCATCAACGCCCTGTCGATCCTGACCGCGATTTTGCCCAAACCGGTGCATCTGACGGCTGCAACGCTGAGCTTCCCGGAAAACTGCCAGACCCCGATTGCCGCCGAATTGACCTTCAGCGGCTCTGTCAGCGCCGATTTTGACTGGCGCCAGACCGGCCCGCAAACCTGGGATATCCGGGTGGACACGGGGCAGGGCCGCCTTGATCTGCGGATGGGCGGCAATGTTCTGGAACTGAACGGCACCGCGATGGCGGGCGCGCTATCCATCATCGGCGAATACCCCGCGCTTTACGCCCAAATGGCCGCCCTTGTTGCGGCGGGCCGCGCCGAGGTTGACCTCGCCCCGATGATCCATGTCGCGGACGCCCTGACGCTGGGCCGCCGCCGGATAACCGAAGCCTTCCACTTCTGATTTCATCTGTCCAAAACTATCCCACGGGGGTTTGGGGGTGTGAAACCCCCAAGCTTTCCGCCTGCCAAAGCGCCCATCGATGCCGAACGGACACCGCAGGGTGGCAGGCCACCCAACCGGCTTTTCCCGCCGCTTTGTAAGAATTGTCTGCCGCGCTGATGCCTGCGGACCGGGCTGATTGACGGGCGAGCAGCGAAAGGGCAGGCTTGCCGCAAACAACGGAGCCCGACGATGCCAGCCCCCATTCCAAATGGCCCCAATCCAAATTCCCCCAATCCACATGGCCCCAAACCCCGCGCCCGCGCGCTGGGCATCCCGTTCAGCGGCACGCCCGGTCCCTTGAACGCCATCACCGATGTGCCCGGCGTAAGCGTGGGCATGACCACGCTGATCGACCCCGCTATCCGCTGCCGGACCGGCGTGACCGCCATCCGGCCGCGCCCCGACCGCGATTTTCCGCAGCCGGTTTGGGCGGGGTTTCATTCGCTGAACGGCAATGGCGAGATGACCGGCACCCACTGGATCAACGACGCGGGCTATTTTCAAGGGCCGATCCTGATCACCAACACCCATGCGATCGGCGCCGCGCACGAAGGCGCGACACGCTGGATGCAGGAAAATTACGCCCGCAATTTCACCGAAGGCCATGACTGGGCCATGCCTGTGGTCGCCGAAACCTATGACGGGGTTCTGAACGATATCAACGCGTTGCACGTCCGCCCGGACCATGCCATCGCCGCCTTGCGCAGCGCAGTTTGTGGCCCCGTGCCCGAAGGGTCGGTTGGCGGCGGCGCGGGCATGATCGCCTATGAGTTCAAAGGCGGCACCGGCACCGCCTCGCGCCTGGTCAACATCGGCGGGCAGGATTACACTGTTGCGGCGCTGGTGCAGGCCAATTATGGCCGCCGCCCGTGGTTTCAGATCGCAGGCGTGCCGGTGGGCGCAGAGATCACCGATGGCATGTTCGCACGGCGCGAGCAGGGGTCGATCATCGCGGTGATCGCCACCGACGCGCCGCTGTCTGACGCGATTCTCAAAGGGCTGGCGCGGCGGGCGGGCCTTGGCATTGCGCGCTCAGGCTCGCCCTCGGGCAATTCTTCGGGCGATATCTTTTTGGCCTTTTCCGTCGCCGATCCGATGCCTTGCCCCGATCAGGCCCCGCCCGTCATCATCCGCCATTCGCTGAACTGGACGCTGCTGGACCCGGTCTACCTTGCGGCGGTGCAGGCGGTGGACGAGGCGGTGATCAACGCCATTGTCGCCAATGCCGATGAAAGCTTTGACATGATCAAACCGGCGGGTGGCAAGGTGATGGGCATTCCGACCGGGCGATTGATCGCCGCGATGGCGAAATACGGGCGGTAAGGCGGTTCAGGTTTCCGTCAGAATCCGAATCGCCTTTGCTATTCCAAAACCGTTTCCGGCCCCGCGATATGAACCGCCAGCAGGCAACCGTCCGGTGTGTGCGAGTGATGCTCGGTCCCGTCGCGGTACCACACCAGATCGCCCGCCCGCAGGATGGTGCCGTCACTTTCGTGCAGCTCGCCCTCAAGGATCAGGAATTGTTCGTGCCCGTTGTGGCGATGCCCCCGCGTCGTCATGCCTGCGGGCATGCGGTAGACGTGAAACCCGGTGCCAAGCGGCAGATCGGCGTCCAGTTGCAGGATCTGATCGCCCAAGGCCAGCCCGTCCGGATAGACGAACGAGGTAAAGGCAGCGCTTTGGATATTGGCGATGCGCCGGTCGTTCTGCTCGATTGGTTTCATGTCTTGCATCCTTCGTTTGGCCCATCTGATGGCCAAAAGAGCGACAGTTCAAGCCCCGGTTTGCCTTGCAGCCCGGATCATCCGCTGTAAACTGCGCCGAAAACCAGGGAGACGGGTGATGGCGCGCATATTGAACCAACCGTTGGGCGGCAATGACATGCCGCGTTTCGGCGGTCCTGCGACGATGATGCGCTTGCCGGCCGCGCCGGATGCCAAGGGGCTGGATGCGTGTTTTGTCGGCATTCCGATGGATATCGGCACCTCGAACCGGCCCGGCACCCGGCTTGGCCCGCGCCAGATCCGCGACGAATCGCGGATGCTGCGCCCCTATAACATGTCCACAGGGGCGGCGCCGTTTGACCATCTTCAGGTGGCCGATATCGGCGATGTGGCGATCAACACCTTTGATCTCAAAAAGTCGGTGGGGATCATCGAGGCCGCTTATGACGCGATTCTTGGCGATGGGGCGATCCCGCTGACGCTGGGGGGCGATCATACGCTGACCTGGCCGATCCTGAAGGCGATGAAGAAAAAGCACGGGCCGGTCGCGTTGATCCATGTCGATGCCCATGCCGATATCAACGACACGATGTTTGGCGAGACGGTCGCGCATGGCTGTCCGTTCCGGCGGGCGTGGGAAGATGGGTGTCTGCAGAACGACAAGGTGTTTCAGATCGGGCTGCGCGGCACGGGATATTCGCCCGACGATTTCAACTGGGGCCGCCAGAAGGGCTGGACGGTCATTCAGGCCGAAGCGTGCTGGCACAAATCTTTGGTGCCGTTGATGGCGGATATCCGGGCACGGATCGGGGATGCACCGGTGTATCTGAGCTATGACATCGACAGCCTTGACCCGGCATTCGCGCCCGGCACCGGCACGGTGGAGCCGGGGGGGCTGACGATCTGGCAGGGGCTTGAAATTGTCCGCGGCGCGGCGGGGCTGAATGTGGTGGGCGGCGATCTGGTGGAGGTGTCTCCCCCCTATGATCCGTCGGGAAATACCGCGCTGATCGGGGCCAATCTTTTGTATGAAATGCTCTGTGTTTTGCCAGGCGTGCCGCAGCAGGGCCCGTTCAAATACTGAGAAGCGAGGTGTGTCCGGATCTGAAGGTTTTGTTAAGGTACGGAATTTAAGCAGTTTTCAGGCATACATTAATCGGATTTTAACGAATCCACTATCTGAAATGAAAAGGGCGACCTGGAAGGGCCGCCCTTTCAGTGCTGCGATGGGCCGTTACTTTGTCTGACCAAGCCGCGCGAATCGGCCTGCGTCGCGCGATTTCAGCAGGGCGGCCGCGATCACGCCGAGGACAGCGAAGATGACGGTCAGCGAGGGCAAAAAGACCGCAAGGAAGCCTTCAGAGCCGGTCAGGGCGCCGAAATCCATAAAAATCTTGACGAAGAGCACGGCCATGATCAGGCCGGTGATCACGGGCAGGATCTTGGTCGACAAAGCGGTTTCGCCCATCGCGTCGCGGCCAAAGAAAGCCATGACCGAAAACGAGGTCAGCGACATCAGGCCCAGAACGCCCAAGGTGCCCAATTGGGACAGCCACGAGAACAGATTCAAGACCGGGTCAAGTCCATAGACCACGAAGACAGTGACAAAGATCAGCGCCAGAATGGTCTGAACCACAGATCCCAGATGCGGCGACTGGTGCTGCGCGTGGGTGAGGCCGAAGACGTCGGGCAGTATCCCCTCGCGCCCGGTGACGAAGATATAGCGCGCAATGGCGTTGTGAAAGGCCAGCAGGGCCGCGAAGACCGAGGTCACGAACAAGATGCCCATGATCATCGACAAGGTAGCGCCGAGATAAGTATCTCCCAGCAAGAACAGGAATGTCGTCGGGTCCATGCCGCCGCCAAGCGTAGGCATCAACTGATCAACGCCGATCCCCATCACCATCAGCCAAGAAGTGACGGTATAAAATATACCGATGGCTATGACCGACAGGAAAGTGGCCTTGGGCACGGTAACGGCGGGATCCTTGGCCTCTTCGGAATAAATCGTGGTCGCCTCGAACCCAATGAAACCGGCAAAACAGAACAAGATACCGATGGACGGCGTGCCCGACAGAATGTTGGCGGGGGCGAAGGGGGCAAGGCTAAGACCCGCGGCGCCGCCTTTGACAAGGATTGCAAGGTCCAGCAGGATCACGATGGCGAATTCGAAGAACACCAGCACCATCAGCACCTTGGCCGACAGATCCACCTGACGGTAGCCCAGGATCGCAATGATCACGATGGCGGCATAGGACCAGTAATACCACGGCAGATCCAGCCCGAAAGCCGCTGCAGTGCCGCCCGCAGCCGCGCCGAACAGGCCCATCAGGCCGATCTGCATGGCGTTGTAAGACAGCATCGCGACCATGGCTGCAGCGCCGCCCATGTGCCCGCCCAAGCCCTGCGCGGCAAAGGCGTAAAACGCGCCGGCATTTTTAACGTGCCGCGCCATCGCAACATAGCCCGCCGAAAACGCCAGAAGGATAGCGGTGACGATCACAAAGGTGCCGGGGATGCCCACGCCATTTCCCAACAGCATCGACAAGGGGATACCCCCCGCAGCCCCAGTCAGGGGGGCGGCCGCCGAGACGACCATGAAGGTCACAGCAGCTACACCCAGCGAGTTCTTCTTCAACTGGTTGGATTGAATTCCGGAGGTGTCGCTCATTGTCTGCCCCCTGACGTTAGCGGATATTTCCCTGACATGACTGTTCCCTTTGTTGTTTTGGCTGCGATGGTCGTCCATCGTCGGTTTATTATTTGAACCGATGGTTCGAAAACACTGTGGCAGGCTCGGCCCGGACCTGTCAACAAATTTGCGCGATTGCGCTGGGCCTAATCAAAGGCCATGCAGGGGCGCGGCGCAATTAAAATTGGGGGGCCCTTGGATGCGGCTTGGCTATGTCTCTTTGGTGGGGCGGGGGGGGAATGACGTGCTTTTGGCGCAGGCGGCGGCGTTGGCCGAGGCTGCGGGGCTTTCGCTTGCGGGCTGTGTGCAGCTGAACATGGACCGCGCGGGGCAGGAAGATTGCGACATGGATCTGCGCATTTTGGGCGGCGGGCCCTTGGTGCGGATCAATCAGCGGCTGGGGGCGGGGTCAAAAGGCTGCAAGCTGGACCCCGGCGCCTTGGAGGCGGCGGTGGCCGAGGTGGGCGCGCGGATCGGCGCGGCACGGGTGCTGATCGTGAACAAGTTCGGCAAACACGAGGCGCTGGGGCGCGGGTTTCGCCCCTTGATCGGCGAGGCGATGGCGCAGGGGATGACGGTGGTTTTGGGGGTCAACCGGCTGAACCTGTCCGCATTTCAGGATTTTGCGGGCGATCTGGCGCAGGAACTGGCGCCGGATCCGGCGTCGATTTTGGAATTCATGGCACAAAGCGCATGAAAAAGCCGCGCTGAACGGGCGCGGCTTTTGAAAAAACCGCAGGTCAGTCCTGCGCGCGGCCCTGATAGGAATAATCTTCGGTGTTGATCACGATCTTGATGCCCGCGCCGATATGTGGCGGCACCAGAACCCGCAAGCCATTGGTGCAAATCGCGGGCTTGTAAGACGACGAGGCGGTCTGACCCTTGACCACCGGTTCGGTTTCGGCAATCTCGACCGTGACGCGCTGCGGCAGAGACATCGAAATGGCGGCATCCTCATAGGTTTGCAGGTAAACCTTCATCCCGTCGGTCAAAAACACCTTGTCATCGCCCACAACATCGCCCGAAACCGCGATCTGCTCATAGGTTTCGGGGTTCATGAAGTGATAGCCTTCGCTGTCTTCATACAGGAAATCATACTCGCGCTCGTCCACCGAAGCCTTTTCAACCATCTCGGTCGTGCGCCAGCGTTCAGCCACCTTCACCCCGTCCGAGATGCGGCGCATGTCAACCGATGTGGTGGGTGTGCCTTTGCCGGGGTGGAAGTTTTCGGACTTCAGCACCAGGTAAAGCCGGCCCTCCATTTCAACGATATTGCCCTTGCGCAGCGAGGAGGCGATGACTTTGACCACGGTTCTTTCCTTGTGTCACGACAGGCCCCGCTTTATGGGGCTGAATGGTTTGGCCGCGCTTAGCGCATTTGAAACGAAATCTCTAGCCCCGGGGGCCATTAAACTTGACCAATCGTTGGTGGAACCCGCAAACGCACGCCGATCGCCGCCCGCTTTTGCTGGTGCGAAACCGGATTCAGGCGGGATTGCGGGGTTGGCTGGCGGAGGCGGGTTTTACCGAGGTGGACCCGGCGGCGCTTGCGATCAGTCCGGGGAACGAGGCGCATCTGCACGCCTTTGAAACAACAGCGATCGGCAATGATGGGGTCGGGGCGACGCGGTATCTGCACACCAGCCCGGAATTTGCGATGAAAAAGCTGCTCGCGGCGGGGGAAACCCGCATCGCCGCCTTCGCGCATGTGTTTCGCAACCGCGAGCGCGGCGCGCGCCATAGCCCGGAATTTGTGATGCTTGAATGGTACCGGGTGGGGCAAAGTTATGACGTTTTGATGGGCGACGTGGCTGCGATGGTCGGGGTTGCTGCGGTGCAGACGGGGGCGCAGGTGCTGCGGTTTGGCGATCTGACCTGCGATCCTTTTGCGGCGTATGAGCGGGTGACGGTGGCGGATGCCTTTGAAACCTATGCCGGAATTGACCTGATGGCGACGATGGACGCGAAGGGTGAAACCGACGTGGCCGCGATGGCGGCGCAGATGGACCGGGCGGGGGTGCGGCGCGCGGCGGATGATACCTGGTCCGACATGCTGTCGCGGGCCTTGTCCGAAAAGGTCGAACCGCATCTTGGGCAGGGACGGCTGACCATGCTGGACCATTACCCCGCCGCCGAGGCTGCACTTGCCCGCCGCGTGCCCGGGGACGCGCGCATTGCCGAGCGGTTTGAGGTTTATGCCTGCGGGGTGGAACTGGCCAATGGCTTTGGCGAGTTGACCAACCCAGCCGAGCAGCGACGGCGGTTCGAGGCCGAGATGACCGAAAAGCTGCGGGTTTATGGCGAGCGCTATCCGATGGACGAGGACCTGCTGGCGGCTTTGGCGATCATGCCCGACGCCTGCGGCATTGCGATGGGTTTTGACCGGCTGGTGATGCTCGCCACCGGGGCGCCGCGCATTGACGATGTCATCTGGGCACCCCCGGCCTAAAGATTTAAGGGCCGCCGCGCATTGACCTTGCCGAAGTCAAATGCCATTTCCTTAGCCAATGCTTTCCAAGGGAGACACCCATGCCGGTTTATCGTTCACGCACGACCACCCATGGCCGCAACATGGCCGGCGCGCGCGGCCTTTGGCGTGCCACGGGCATGAAGGACGGCGATTTCGGCAAGCCGATCATCGCCATCGTCAACTCGTTCACCCAGTTCGTGCCGGGTCATGTGCATCTCAAAGACCTTGGCCAGATGGTTGCGCGCGAGGTTGAGGCGGCGGGCGGGGTTGCCAAGGAATTCAACACCATCGCGGTCGATGACGGCATTGCGATGGGCCATGACGGCATGCTGTATTCGCTGCCCTCGCGCGAATTGATCGCCGACAGCGTGGAATACATGGTTAACGCGCATTGCGCCGATGCCATGGTGTGCATTTCCAACTGCGACAAGATCACCCCCGGCATGCTGATGGCCGCAATGCGGCTGAATATTCCGGTGGTGTTCGTGTCCGGCGGGCCGATGGAAGCGGGCAAGGCGGTGATCAAGGGCCGCGAGATCGCGCTGGATCTGGTCGACGCGATGGTTGTGGCCGCCGACGACAGCTATACCGACGAAGAAGTGGACGAGATCGAAAAGGCGGCTTGCCCGACTTGCGGGTCCTGTTCGGGCATGTTTACCGCCAATTCGATGAACTGCCTGACCGAGGCGCTGGGCCTGTCCTTGCCGGGTAACGGGTCAACCCTTGCCACCCACGCCGACCGCCAGCGGTTGTTTGAACAGGCGGGACATCTGATCGTCGAGATCACAAAACGGCATTATGAGCAGGACGATATGACCGTCCTGCCGCGCAATATCGCCAACAAGGCGGCGTTTGAAAACGCCATGGCTCTGGATGTGGCGATGGGCGGATCGACCAATACAGTGCTGCACGTTCTGGCCGCCGCGCATGAAGGCGGGATCGATTTCACCATGGCCGACATCGACCGGATTTCGCGCAAGGTGCCGTGCCTGTCCAAGGTCGCCCCGGCAAAGCAGGATGTGCATATGGAAGATGTGCACCGGGCGGGCGGGATCATGGCAATTCTTGGCCAGTTGGACGTGGCCGGCCTGTTGAACCGCGACTGCGTGACCGTGCATGCGCCCAGCATCGGGGCTGCGCTGGACCATTGGGATATCAGCCGCACCAATCTCGAAGAGGTGCGCCAGTTCTTCAAGGCGGCGCCCGGCAATGTGCGCACCGCGGTCGCGTTTTCGCAGTCCAAACGCTATGCCGAACTGGACCTTGACCGCGAGCATGGTGTGATCCGCTCGGCCAAACATGCGTTTTCCAAGGACGGCGGTTTGGCGGTTCTTTCGGGCAATATCGCGCCCGAGGGCTGTATCGTGAAAACCGCCGGCGTGGACGAAAGCATCCTCGTGTTTTCCGGACCTGCCCGCGTTTTTGAATCGCAAAACGCCTCAGTTGAGGCGATTTTGTCGAACAAGATCAAAGAGGGCGATGTTCTGGTCATCCGGTACGAGGGGCCAAAGGGCGGGCCGGGGATGCAGGAAATGCTGTATCCGACCAGCTATTTGAAATCAAAAGGTCTGGGCAAGGCTTGCGCTTTGCTGACCGACGGGCGGTTTTCGGGCGGCACTTCGGGCCTGTCGATCGGCCATGTCTCGCCCGAGGCGGCGGCGGGCGGGCTAATCGGGCTGGTGCACGAGGGCGATATGATCGACATCGACATTCCCGCGCGGACGATATCCTTGCGGGTTGCTCAGGATGTTCTGGCGGCACGGCGGGCGGCACAGGACGTGGCAGGCTGGAAGCCCGCGAAAAAGCGGCCACGCAAGATTTCCGAGGCGCTGCGGGCCTATGCCCTGTTCGCGACCTCGGCGGCGACGGGGGCCGTGCGGCGCTTGCCGGAAGACTAGGGGGCGAAACCAGCAGTCACTTTGTCCAATTAGATTTCAATCGAATTGGACCGCGCCTGCCCGCCCCGGCAGGCGCGTATTCACGCACCATACAAGCAGTCGCGGTCCAAATCATCAGAGGGTGGAGATTGCCGAAAACCCCTTGGCCTGCGGCTTGCGCCCGCGGCCAAAGGTCCGAAAACGACGTTAGTGCCGCCCGGTCAGCCAATTGCCAAAGGCCGCGAACTTTGACGGCGGGATGCCAAGCCGGGCCTCGCGCGCATCACCGATGCGCAGCAATTGATACATCAGATGCACGCCAAGCCAGCGCAACGGCTCGATCTCCCATTTGCGGACCTTGCGGTTGACCCACGGCAGGCGGGTCAGCGCCGTGTCACGGCCCATCGCCAGATCAGCCAGTGTCTGGCCTGCAAGGTTCGAGGTCGACACGCCCACGCCGACATAGCCGCCCGCCCAGCCAAGGCCGGTGCCCCGGTCAAGCCCCACCGTCGCGCACCAGTCGCGCGGCACGCCAAGGACGCCGCACCAGGCGTGGTCGACGGCATAATCGGCGGCGGCAGGGAAATGCTGACGCAGAACCTCGGTCAGGCGGCGGATGGTTTCGGCGTCCGGCGCGCCGTTCTTGTCCATCCTGGAGCCGAACTTGTACGGCACGCCGCGCGCACCAACGGTGATGCGGCCCTCGCGCGTGCGCTGGCAATAGCAGTAGGCGCTGTTCATGTCGCCGATCAGCTCGTGCCCGTCCCAGCCAATTTTGTCCCAGACTTCGTCCGGCAAGGGGACGGTGGCGATCTGGGCGGAGTTCAGCGGCAGCCAGTCGCGATTGTGGCCGGGCAGGCCAGCGGTGAAGCCTTCGGTGCAGCGCAGGATGATCGGCGCGCGCAGGGTGCCGTGGGGCGTGGTGACGGCGCCTTTGGCATAGGACAGAACTTCGGTATCCTCATGGATAACCGCGCCCGCACGCTCCACCGCTTCGGCAAGTCCGCGCACCAGCTTGGCTGGCTGCACGCGGGTCATGCCGGACAGGGTCATCGCGCCCAAGGCGCCCGGCACGGAAATGCGCTGCGCCACCTCGGCGGCAGACAGAACGCGCACCCGGTGGGCATTGCCCCAGGTTTGGTGATCGGTCACAGCTTCGTGCAGGCGGATCAGTTGGGCGGGGTTGGTGGCGATCATCATCTCTTCGGTGGGAAGGATGTCGGCGTCGATGCCCTCGGCTTCGCACACGGCGGAAATCTCGGCCACGGTGGATTCCAGCGCCGTCACCATATCCAGCACCGCCTGCCGCGAGGTGTCTTTGGCATAGGCCGCGTGGTTCCACGAAAACGTGCCCATGCACCAACCGCCATTGCGCCCCGACGCGCCAAAGCCGGCAAAGTCCTTTTCCAGAACCACAACGCGCAGATGCGGGGCGGCTTTCATCAGGTAATAGGCGGTCCAAAGCCCGGTAAACCCCGCGCCGATAATGGCAACATCGGCGGCCCTGTCGCCTTGCAAGGCGGGGCGGCGGGTTTGCGGCAGGCCGATATCGGCGTACCAGAACGAAACGTCTCCGATGTGCATGTTCTGTCCCTGCGCCATGGTCGCCCGCAGTGTGGCGCTGCTTGCGGTTGGACGCAAGGTGGCCCTGGCAGGCGGGGATCAGCGACGGCAAGTTGGCCGCCAAATGGTCAAGGGTCAACCGCAGATGCTCGACGTCGATCACCAGATCACGTTTGTGGGCGCCTGGGGTCAAGGTATGAAAGCGCGAGACGATCTGATGACAGCGCGGGCCAAGGGCGCGGCAAGGCGGCAAGCAGGGATTGACATGGGCCGGGGCGAAACATTCAATCACGCAGCAAAGCGGCGGCATGCACAGCATTTGCGCAAGGCTGGACCCATGCGGGAAGGCCAGAATCTCGGCCGATTTGACCGCGATCAGCGGGTCTTTGAAGGACAAAGCCATCCTGTCCACAACGTCGAACCCATAATCCTTGAGGCAGGCATAAACCTCGGGCCGGTTCAGGGTTTGGCCGCCATTGTGCGACGCGCTTGCCCGTTCGAGCCAAAGGCGGCGCGCAGGGGGGCTTTGCTGGCCTTTCAGCGGACCAAGCAGCGCCTTGCGCAGCACAGCGGGAGCGATGGGGCGCAGGTGCAATGCGCCGCAGGTCATGGCCGCAGTGAACAGGGCCGAGCGAAAGCCTGTGGGCTGGACGGGCTGCAAAATACGCCGGGGCAGAACGCCAAGCGCCTGAAGGATCGGCACGGTGAAGGCCGGAAGATCGGTGAAAACAGAGGGTCAGGCCAGACCCAAGGCTTCAAACTGGGCCACTTTGCGCATCTCTTCGAGCCAATGGGCGACGTTGCGCGCAAAGACATTGCCAAGGATCACAATGGTTTGCGCGCTGATCGCTGCATCAAAGGGCTGCAAATAGGCCGAACCTGTTGGCGACTGCGGCCAGCGCTGAATGATGAAATCCAAGGTTTCAACGTCCAGAATGCTTTGGGCGGGCACGACCAAATCCTCGGTCAAGCAAAGCCCTTGCCCCTTTGCGAGGACATTGGCCAAAAGAAGACATCGGGAATTTCAGCGACGCGAATGGGTGCGTTGAAACCCTTGGGCGGCGAAGCCGCAACCAAGGACCGATCGATCGTGGAAATGACGGAGCGGCAAGTGAGCGCTGCAAGGTCGATGCCGGAATGACGGATGGTCTTTGACGTCTTCATGGCGCAGATCATCCGTTCCCTTTTGGCCTGCGGCAGCGCGCAACCTGTGGGCTGGTTGGGCGGGCGGTGCAAGAGGGGGCTCTGCCCCAAGCCGCCTTTGGCGGCTTTCCCCGGGATATTTAGGGACAGATGAATGGGGTTAGCTGATCTCGGTTTCAAGCCAATTGCGGAAAGAGGCGAGGGGCGCGCGGGGCGGGGCGGCGGCGGGGAAGGCAAGGAAGTAGGCGCCGCTGGCAGGGATGGCGGAGCCGAAGGCGGGGATAAGGCGGTGTTCGGCAAGGTCGCGCTCCAGCAGGAAGGTCGGCACAAGCGCGGCGCCAAGGCCGTGGATGGCCGCTTGGATCATGGTGGCAAACTGATCGAACAGCATGGCGGGCGGGCGGGGGGCGGTGTGGCTGTGATGGGCCAGCCAACGCGACCAGTCACCGGGGCGGCTTTGCAACTGTAACAGTGGCAGGGTGAGGATTTGGGCGGCGGAGGCGAGCGGGGCTTTGATCATGGAAGGAGCGGCAACGGCGATCAGGTCTTCGTCCATCAGTTTGAGATAGGCGGCGCCCGGCCAATCCTGATGGCCGTAGTGGATGGCGGCGTCAAACGGGTTTTCGGCGAAGTCGAAGGGTTTGAGGCGGGTGGACAGATTGATTGTCACCTCGGGATGGGCGCGTGCAAAACGGGCAAGGCGAGGGGCGAGCCAGTGCATGCCAAAGGCGGGCAGGATCGCGAGGTTCAGCGTGCCGCCTGCCGGATTGGCGCGCAGGGTGAGGGAGGCAGTCGCGAGGGTGGCAAGCGCGCGCCGCGCCTCGGCCACGAAATCAAGCGCGGCGGGGGTCAGACGCAGGCGGTGCTTTTCGCGGACGAGCAGGGCCACGCCAAGTTGGCCTTCAAGCACTTGAAGTTGACGCGAGATGGCGCCTTGGGTCAGGTTCAACTCGGCGGCCGCCGCAGAGGCGCTGCCAAGGCGGGCAAGCGATTCTAGCGCCAGAAGGGAGGGGATCGAGGGCAGATAGCGGCGGGCAAACATATGAGGTTTCCTCATGGGTTGGTGAGGCAGTTTCGATGGTAATTTGCGGGAAATCGTGGGATAAGGCGAGAAGTTTATGAGGAGCACGCAATGAACGGTCAACCCAAGCTGAAAGCCAAGGATGCGCCCGATCTGGGGCGGTTTGATTGGCAGGACCCGTTCCGGCTTGATGATCAGCTGAGCGAGGAAGAGCGGATGCTGCGCGATGGGGCGCGGGCCTATGCGCAGGAAAAGCTGCAACCGCGGGTGATTGCCGCCTACCGCGAAGAAAGCACGGATCCGGGGATTTTCCGGGAGATGGGGCAGATGGGGCTGCTTGGCACCACGATTCCGCAAGAATATGGCGGGCTGGGCGCCAGTTATGTGGCCTACGGTTTGATCGCGCGCGAGGTCGAGCGGGTCGACAGCGGCTATCGCAGCATGATGTCGGTGCAATCCAGTCTGGTGATGTATCCGATCTATGCCTATGGCACCGAGGCGCAGCGGATGAAATATCTGCCGAAGCTGGCGGCGGGGGAGTGGATCGGCTGTTTCGGGCTGACCGAGCCGGAAGCGGGGTCGGATCCGGGCAGCATGAGGACGACAGCGCAGAAAACCGCGAACGGCTATGTGCTGAACGGCGCGAAAATGTGGATCTCCAATGCGCCGATTGCGGATGTTTTCGTGATCTGGGCCAAGTCGGACGCGCATGGCGGCAAGATCCGGGGGTTCGTGCTGGACAAGGGCACCAAGGGGCTGAGCGCACCGAAGGTGGGGGGCAAGTTGTCGCTGCGGGCTTCGGTGACGGGCGAGATCGTGATGAAGGATGTCGAGGTTGGTGAGGACGCATTGCTGCCGTTTGTCGAGGGGCTGAAAGGGCCGTTTGGCTGTTTGAACCGGGCGCGCTACGGGATTTCCTGGGGCGTTCTGGGGGCGGCAGAATACTGTATGGCGGCGGCGCGGCAATATGGGCTGGACCGCAAGCAATTCGGCAAGCCCTTGGCGGGAATGCAGATTTACCAACTTAAGCTGGCAAATATGATGACCGAGATTTCGCTGGGGCTGCAGGCGAGCCTGCGGGTTGGCAGGCTGATGGACGAAGCGAATGCGGCGCCCGAGATGATTTCCATTGTGAAGCGGAACAACTGCGGCAAGGCTTTGGAGGCGGCGCGCCATGCACGGGACATGCATGGCGGCAACGGGATTTCCGAGGATTTTCAGGTGATGCGGCATATGGTGAACCTTGAAACGGTGAACACCTATGAGGGCACGCATGATGTGCATGCGCTGATTTTGGGGCGGGCGATCACCGGGTTGCAGGCGTTCTTCTAGGGGCCGTTTGGGGCCCCGGGGGGGCCTTAAGTGGCCATTGTCTTGCGGTGGGCTTAAGCTATGGTCAGGCGGGCAAAAAGGAGCCTTAGGCCATGAAAAGACTGATATTTGCCGCGATGATCGTGCTGGCCGCAGGCGCAGTGCGGGCCGAAGAGATCACGGTTTTTGCGGCATCAAGCCTGAAAACCGCGCTGGACGAGATCGCGGCGACCTTCAGCGCGGGATCGGGGGTTCCGGTGGTTCTGGCCTATGACGGCTCGGCCAAGCTGGCGCAGCAGATCCTAAACGGCGCGCCGGCGGATCTGTTCATTTCGGCGGCGCCCAACTGGATGGATGCGGCGGCGGGCGCGATGGTGGCGGGCAGCCGGGTTGATTTGTTGGGCAATGATCTGGCGCTGATTGCAGCGGGGCAGATGGGGGCGCAAGAGATAACGCAAGCGCTTGATATAGGTGTGTTATTGGGGGGCGGGCGGCTGGCGATGGGGCAGGTCAACGCGGTTCCTGTTGGGCAATACGGGCAGGCGGCTTTACAGAATTTGGGGCTTTGGGCGCAGGTCAAGGACCATCTTGCCGAGGTGGAAACGGCGCGCGCGGCGCTGGATCTGGTGGCGCGGGGCGAGGTGCCTTTGGGAGTGGTTTACGGGTCGGATTTTGTGGCCGCGCGGGCGGCGGGGTTGGATGTGTCCCTGATCGGGATTTTTCCCGACACAAGCCATCCGCCCATCCGGTATCCGGCGGCTTTGGTGACGGGGGCGGGGCCGGAGGCAGCGCAGTTTTTGGCGTATCTGCAAGGTCCGCAGGCGCGGGAGGTCTTTGAAACTCAAGGATTTACGGTATTGCCGCCATGAGCTTTGGCCTGAGCCCGCAAGATTGGCAAGCATTTGGTCTGACGCTGTGGGTTGCGGTTTGGGCGGTGGTTCTGGGCGCGCCAATGGCGCTCGCCGTGGCGTTTGCCTTGGCACGGGGTCGGTTTTGGGGCCATGGTTTGCTGAACCTGTTGGTGCATCTGCCCTTGGTCTTGCCGCCCGTTGTGACGGGATATGTCCTTTTGCTGAGTTTCGGGCGCAAAGGGGCGATCGGGGCGATTTTGGAGCAAAGTTTCGGACTGGTTTTCGCCTTTCGCTGGACGGGCGCGGTTCTGGCGGCGGTTGTGATGGCGTTTCCGCTGATGGTGCGTCCG
Organism: Paracoccaceae bacterium; assembly: GCA_031385445.1. Lineage (GTDB taxonomy): Bacteria > Pseudomonadota > Alphaproteobacteria > Rhodobacterales > Rhodobacteraceae > CAIYZT01. The sequence goes on from JANNBM010000062.1 coordinate 91,007, forward strand.
ATGCGGCAGGCGATTGAGGCGGTCAATCCGCAGGTCGAACAAATGGCGGCAAGCCTTGGGGCCCGGCCATGGACGGTTTGGCGGCGCATGACCCTGCCCCTGATCTGGCCCGGGGTTCTGGTCGGGGCGGTTATGGGATTTGCCAAGGCGCTGGGCGAATTTGGCGCGACGGTGACTTTTGTGGCCAATATTCCGGGCCAAACCCAAACGCTGGCAAGCGCCATTCACGCCTATCTTTCGGTGCCGGGTGCCGAGGCGGCGGTGCTGCGGCTAGTGGTGCTGGCGAGCGCGCTGTCGGTTGTGGCGCTGACGCTGGCTGAGGTTTTGGGCCGGCGCGCGGCGCGGCGGATCAGGGGTCAGTAGGGCATATGTTGGGGTCAACGAATGGGTGGCCACAATAGGCTGTGAGATCGGCGATTTCACGCGAAAACCTATGGAAAACTTGGACTTGGGCGGCGAAGTTGGTTATCTTTGCCCGCAGGCAAGGGGCGGGGTTTTAACGATGCGCTATGAATTCAAGGTTGTTCCAGCACCGCGCCGGGGCGAAAAAGCGCGGGGTGTCAAGACCAGCGAAGAGCGCTTTGCTTTGGCCCTGACGAATGCGATGAACTTGATGGGCGCTGAAGGCTGGGACTATGTGCGCTGCGACACCTTGCCCTTGGACGAACGCGCGGGGCTGACCGGAACCAAGACGAGTTATCAAAATATGTTGGTGTTTCGCCGTGCGCTTGAACCGCAAACGGAGCAGGCGGAGCCAACCCGTTTGATCGCGGTTGATCCGGCAGCAAGCGCCGCGCCGCGCCTTGGCGGGGCGGGCGATGTGGCCGAGGGTGCGGCGCCAAGTCTTGGCCCGGCAACGGATATCGCAGCGGAATAATCAAAGCGATTTCAAGGCTTTGGGCAGGGCCGCCTCAAACGCGGCCATGGCTGGCGGCGGCCCAAGGCTGACGCGGATGCAGCGGTCCAGCGGGGCGGCGGCGGGCATGCGCACGAAAATGCCATCGGCGATCAACGCACCGAGCAGTTTGCGGGCGAAATCGCCGTCCCGGCCGCAATCAAGGGTGACGAAATTGGTGGCCGAGGGCAGGGGCATCAGGCCGTTTGCGGCGGCGATGGCGCCCAGCCGCGTGCGGGCCTCGGCGACCATCTGCTGGACCTGGTGCAGATAGGGTTGATCGGCAAGTGCCGCAATCGCGCCCGCCTGCACGATGCGGCCCACGGCGAAATGGTTGCGGACCTTGTCGAAGGCGCGGGCGAGGTCTGGCGCGGCAAGGGCATAGCCGACGCGGGCGCCCGCCATCCCGTAAGCCTTGGAAAAGGTGCGAAACCGGATCACGCGGGGGTCATCTGCGGCAACTGGGGCGGCGGTGCCGGGCGGAGCGAGATCGACGTAAGCCTCATCCAGCACCAACAAGGCCGTCTCGGGCAAGTTTGCGATCATCTCGGCAATCACCGCGCCGGGGTGGTGGCTGCCCATCGGGTTGTCGGGATTGGCGAGGTAGATCAGTTTGGACCGGGTGGCGCGGGCACAGTCGAGCAGGGCCTGCGGGTCTTCGTGATTGCCCGCGAAGGGCACGCGGTGCAATTGGCCGCCAAAGCCGGAGATGTGGAAACTGAAGGTCGGATACGCGCCTGCCGAGGTGGTGACGGGCGTGCCGGGATCGATCGTCAGGCGGGCGAGATAGCCGAGGAGGCCGTCGATGCCTTCACCCACCACAACATGGGCGGGGCTGAGGCCGTGATGGGCAGCGATGGCAGCTTTGAGGGCGTGGTTTTCAGGATCACCGTACATCCAGACCTCGGCGGCGGCGGCCTGAAGGGCGGCAAGGGCGCGGGGGGAGGGGCCGAAGAGGGATTCGTTGGCCCCAAGGCGGGCGGCAAAGGGGCGGCCAAGGGCGCGCTCCTGCGTTTCGGGTCCGGTGAAGGGGACCGTGGCGGGCAGGGCGGCGGCAAGTTGGGTGAGGAGCGGGGACATGGGGCAATACGTGGCGGGGAATGGGTGGGCTGGCAAGGGGGATTTGGCGCGTACAGATCTGGGCACTTTGGGGAAGTGTTTGGAAACAAGGGCTTGGGTTTTTGAAAATTAACGGCGTTTTGGGGATTGAGGGTGGAGCGGCGGGCGAGGATGTGGCCGCCACCTTGGGCGGCCTTGGCGTGATCTGGGCCAGAGTGGAGGGGGCCGATGATGGTAAGTTCAGGGAATGCGAGGTTGAACCGGGTTTCGGACCAGTGCAGCGGCTAAACTTTGAGATCGCGCAGGGTCAACCGGCGGTGCTGACCGGGACGTTGGCGCCGTTGGCCCAAGGGGTTCCGTCGATCGCCGAAGACAGTCACGAGGTGCCCATTTTGCGGCGGCGGGCAAAGGATTGTGTGGGCTAAAAAGGGGGGGCTGCGCGCCCCCCCCTCTGCCCTTCGGGGCATTCACCCCCCCTGCGGGATATTTTTGGACAGATGAATTTGAAGGCCGCTATCCGATTTCGGCGAGGCGGGCGAGGGCGGCGCGGAGTTTTGCAGCCTCGTCCTGGCGCGCGCCCAAGTTGGTGCGGGCTTCCTCGACCACCTCTTCGGGCGCGGAGGCGGCGAAGTTTGGGTTGGTCAGGCGGCCGTTCAGGCCCGCGATTTCCTTGGAAAGCTTGTCCAAGGTCTTGGTCAGGCGCGATTTTTCCTCGGCAATGTCGATCAGGCCCGCCAGCGGGATCGCGAAGGTGGCGCCGGGGGCGGCCAGCGTGATGGAGCCTTTGGGGGCCGGGCCCTCGGTCAGGGTTTCGATCCGGGCGAGGCGGCGGATAAGCGCCTCGTTCCGCGCCCAGGCGGTGCGGGCTTGCGGGGTGAGCGTGGTTGCGACGATATCGATTTTCAGGCCGACGGGAACGTGGACCTGCGCGCGGGCCGAGCGGACCTCGTCGATCAAGGTGGTGACCCATGCCATTTCGGCGTCGGAGGCGGCATCAATCAGGGCGGGGCCGTAGGTGGGCCAGTCCTGATGCACCAAAAGGGTGGTGCGGGCGCCGGTGGTGGCCCAAAGCTCCTCGGTGATGAAGGGGGTGAAGGGGTGCAGAAGGATCATGCATTGGTCCAGAACCCAAGCCATGGTCTGGCGGGTTTCGGCGGCGTGGGGGCCGTCGAACAGGGGTTTGGCGAACTCGACATACCAGTCGCAGACCCGGCCCCAGACGAATTTATACAGCGCGTCCGCGGCAGTGTCGAAGCGATAGGCGGCGAGGGCGCCGTTCACTTCGGTCAGGGTTTTGGCGGCCTCGCCCATGATCCACAGGTTGGCGGTTTGGCTGGCTTTAGGGGCACCGGTTTGGGTTTGGTGGCCGTCCCACACGCCGTTCATTTCGGCAAAGCGGCAGGCGTTCCACAGTTTGGTGCCGAAGTTGCGGTAGCCTGCGATGCGGGCGGGGTCGTATTTCAGCACGCCCCCCATCGAGGCCATGGCGGCATTGGTGAAGCGCAGGGCGTCGGCGCCAAACTCGTTGATGGCGTCCAGCGGGTCGACGACATTGCCGAGGGATTTGGACATCTTCTTGCCCTTGGCGTCGCGCACAAGGCCGTGCAGATAGACGTCTTTGAAGGGGACCCGCTTTTCCAGCGGCAGCGTTTGATCCAACACCGCGAGCTGCATCATCATCATCCGAGCGACCCAGAAGAAGATGATGTCAGAGCCGGTGATCAGGGTGGAGGTGGGGAAATAGGTTTGCAGTTCCGGGGTTTGCTCGGGCCAGCCAAGGGTGCCGATGGGCCAGAGGCCGGAGGAGAACCAGGTGTCGAGGACGTCGGGATCGCGGTAGATTTCAATAAACGCGCCTTCCGTTGTATCAATTGGCAAGTTGGCTGTTCGTCTCGGCCGTCCGATCTCTAAATCTCTTTGCGTTGGTTCGGGTCCAGCTTTAAATTCGGTGAATCGAATATTCACATCAGAACCATAAAAGGCTGAATAGTAATCTAAAGCCGCCTTCTCAGCTTCTTTTTCGCTGGCTGCACAGAAAGGAACACGGGCTCCAATTTCTGCAAAGCCGATGGCGGCAATCTTCGGCCCATACCAAACCGGAATCTGATGCCCCCACCACAGCTGGCGCGAGATGCACCAGGGCTCGATATTCTCCAGCCAGTGGAAATAGGTTTTCTCGCCGCTTTCGGGCATGATCCGCGTGGCACCCGTCCGCACCGCCTCCAGCGCCGGGCCGACGATTTTTGAGGTGTCGACGAACCACTGATCGGTTAGCATCGGCTCGATCACGACCTTGGAGCGGTCGCCAAAGGGCTGCATGATCTTTTTCGCCTCGACCACCGGTTCAAGCCGCAGGTGTTCGCTGCCGGTTTCCTCGTCGATTTCCTTTACCAGAACCGTCACCGCCAGACCGGCGGCGGTGATGTCGGCCACCACTTGCGCGCGCGCCTCCAGCCGGTCCAAACCGCGGTATTTCTCGGGCACAAGGTTCAGCGCATCCACCTCCGCCTCGCTCGTCGGCGCACCTGCCGCAATCGCGCGTGCACGGGCAACGGCAACCTCATAAGGCGCGCCGTCGGCCCGCATCGCCGCACGGGTGTCCAGCAGGCGGTAGCAGGGCAGGTTTGCCCGCTTGGCGACCGCGTAGTCGTTGAAATCATGCGCGCCGGTGATTTTTACCGCCCCCGAGCCGAAGGTCGGGTCAGGGTATTCGTCGGTGATGATGGGGATCAGACGGTCGCACAGCGGCAGGTGAACCATCTTGCCGATGATCGGGGCATAGCGGGTGTCGGACGGATGCACGGCAACTGCGCCGTCGCCCAGCATGGTTTCGGGCCGCGTGGTGGCGATGGAAATGTAATCGCGCATCTCGCGCAGCGTCACCGCGCCGGTTTCATCTTTCTCAATGTATTCATAGCTCTCGCCCCCCGCCAGGCGGTATTTGAAATGCCACATATGGCCGGCAACTTCGGTATTCTCCACCTCCAGATCCGAGATCGCGGTTTCAAAATGCGGGTCCCAGTTCACCAGACGTTTTCCGCGATAGATCAGGCCCTTGTTGTACATGTCCACGAACACCTTGGTCACCGCATCGGGGAAATTGCCCGACATGGTAAAGGCCTCGCGGTCCCAGTCGCAGCTGGCGCCGAGACGTTTCAGCTGGTTGATGATTGTGCCGCCGGATTGTTCTTTCCACTCCCAGACCTTGGCCAGAAACGCCTCGCGCCCCATCTCGCGGCGGGTGGGCTGTTGGGTCAGGGCCAACTCCCGCTCCACCACCATTTGCGTTGCAATCCCGGCGTGGTCGGTGCCGACCTGCCACAGGGTGTCGTCGCCCTGCATGCGGTGCCAGCGCACCAATATGTCCTGCAGCGTGTTGTTAAACGCATGGCCCATATGCAGCGATCCGGTGACATTCGGCGGCGGGATCATGACGGAAAACGCCGGGCGGCCCGGCTTTTTGTTGGCCCCTGCAGCGCCGACTTTTTGAAGGATCCACAAGGCGGAAATGCGCGCTTCGGCCTCGGCCGGGGTAAAGTTCTTTTCCATCGCCATCGGCGTCATCCTTTTCACTTTGGCATGGTCCTAGCCAAAGCGCGCAGACTTTCCAAGGGGGATGGGCGGGATTGACCAATCGTTTCAAGGCGCGCGCGCCCGGTGCCCCCTTCAATGTGGCCAAATATTCCGCGCCGGAGGCTCTTTGGCGCTAGGCCGGGCCGGTCAGGGCCAGAACAATGCCCTCGGCGTCGGCGATTTGCAGGGTAAACGCACCGCCCGGCACTTCATCGGGACCATGCATCACCTGTCCGCCAAGTCCTGCGATCTGGGCGGCGGCGGCCGCGACCGAGGGGACGCCGAAATAGGGCTTCCAGAACGGCGGGGTGGCAGCGTTGAACGCGCCGCCGATATCGACGCCGCCGCGCGCGATCAGGTGATAGGTCATGTCGGGGCCCATGGGGACAGAGCTTGAAATCGTCCAACCGAAAAGCGCGCCATAAAACGCCAGCGCGGTCAGGGCATCGGTGGTGACCAGCTCGTTCCAGTTGCCATGGCCGGGTTTGGTCATGTCAAAGGCGCCGCCTGTGCCGCCGGGCAGCGGTTGCAGCAGGGCAAAAGCCGCGCCCTGCGGGTCGATCAGAATGGCGAAACGCCCGGTGCCGGGGATGTCGGAGGGCGGCACGATCTGGGCCGCGCCAAGGCCGATGGCCTGCGCGGCGGCGGCGTCGCAATCATCCACGGCAAAGTAGATCGCCCAGGCGTTCGGCTGGCCGGGATCGGCCGCCATCATCCCCGCCACCTGACCGTGTTCGGAGGCGGACAAGTGATAGATCATCGTGCCCATATCCGCGCTGGTCCATGTCCAGCCCAGAAGGGCAGTGTAAAACGGCTTTGCAACCGCAGGATCGCGGGCGGACAGTTCGTACCAGCAGGGCAGACCATGGGCAGACATCACATTCTCCTTCGGGGCACGGGCCTTGCCCGACCATGCGCTTTTGCTCAGGGCCGGGCAAGAAAAAGTGCGACGTCACCCCAGCCAGCCAAGGAAGGGCTGGCCCATCAGCGCTTGCACAAAGGTGCCCAGAACCAGAGCGGTATAGCCGGCGGCGGCGGCGAGCACGATCGCGCGCCCGGTTGACGGGGGCAGGCGGACGCCGATCAGGCCGATCAGCGGCAACCCGTGCATCGCATGGGTGGCAAGGAAATGGCCCACCCGCAGATCGCCCGCATCGCGCGACCAGCCAAGGATGGCAAGCTGGCGGGTCGAGGTGCCGACAAAATGGCCGTTGTTCGACGACAGATAACCCGCCACGATCAAGGTCAGCGCAAAAGTCAGGATCAGGCCAAGCCAGATCGACAGATGCAGGGCGGGGGCAAGGCCGTGGCTGCGGTTTCGGGCGACGGCGATGCCGACACCAAGGCTGCCCGAGGTCAGCGTAACCGCGCCAAGCCCGGCCACCGCGTAGGCGATGATCCATGCGGCGCTATCGGCGTTGAAATGCGAGGCGGTGTTCAGGCTGGCAGCGGCGGCGACCCAGATGATTTCGTACAGGATCGCAGCAGCGATAATGGCCGAAAAGACCTGCCAAAGACGGCTTTGGCGCGCTTTGTCCGACATGTACCGCGCGAAAAAGGCGAGCGTCGCCAGATAGATCGACAGGGCGATGTGGAACTTGATCGGCTTCAGCCAGGGGCTATCGCCTTGAAAGAGGCGTGGATCAAGGGCCATGGCGGCGTAAAGTGGGATCAAAGCGAGCGCGAGGAGAAGAGCGAGGCCCGTAAAGGTGGGGGCATCGCGCCACATGCGGGCGAAATCGACGCGGGCGGTCGGGGCGGAAAGGGCGATGGTCATGGGGCGGCCTTTGTGGCTGGGCGCTTGGCGGCGTATATCGCGCGCAGGGCGGTGAACAGAAGGAAGCCTGCGGGACCGAACAGGAAGGTCAGCACAAGGCAGGGCAGCACCATCAGGTGGGCAATGCCCTCGGCCCTTGCGGTGCGCGCGATCCATGCACCGATGATAAGGTCGAAGGCGAGGTAATGGACCCATCCGGCCAGCGCGACATGGGGATCGGTGAACAGCACCATGACGTTCGGCAGGCTGTCAAAGCCGCCCGTCGCGCCGGACCAAAACGCCAGGATCAACGCAGCATAGGCGATGGACAGCAGGACGGGGATCAGCGTGGAAGCGATCCGGTCTGCCCAGAGCGGCGACAAGGGCGACAGGGCAAGGATCATCCAGCCCAGCAGGGCGGCGGGGTTGGCAAGTTGGAACAGGGTGTCGGCGGTCATGGCAGTCTCCAATGGGTCGATGTCCCAAGTTATGGGCGCTATCTTGTCGCTGTCAAGATTGTATTTTGACAGTGTCTAGATTTGACAGGTCCGGGGCAGGGATGGTACGCGTGGCGTATGAGCAACCCTGCGCCCGATGACAAAAGCCCCTACCACCATGGCGATCTGCGCCAAGCCTTGATGGCGGCGGCAGAGGCAGAGTTGGGCGAGCGCGGGATAGAGGCGTTTTCGCTGCGGTCCGTGGCCAAGCGCGCCGGGGTCAGCCACGCCGCGCCTGCGCATCATTTCGGCGATGTGAACCGTTTGTTGACGGCGCTGGCCACCGAGGGGTTCCGGCAATTTCTGGCGGCGCAATCGGCGCGCGAGGCTGCGGCCGCGCCAGACGCCGCATCGCAGATGGTGGCGGCGGGGCTGGGGTATATCGATTTTGCGATGCAGCGCCCGGCGCTGTTCCGTTTGCTTTGGGGATCAAGACGCCCCGATTTCACCGATGCCGATCTGGCCGAGGCGTCCCGCGCGTCCTATCAGCATCTGGTCGATCAGATCGGGGCGGCAGGCGGGCGCACGATCGCCGACGAAACGGCGGTCTGGGCGATTGCGCATGGTCTGGCCGATCTGCTGTGCGCGGGGCGGATGTCTGGCATCGGATCGCTCGCACCGCCCGAGCGTGACCGGGTGCTGGCCGATATCCTGCGCCGCGCCTTGCCGCGTTGAGGCATTACACCGCGCGGTCAAGCCTTGTGGACAGATGGATCAGGCTTTCGGACGATTTCACCCCGGTCAGACCGCCGATCTGATCCAGCACGGCATCCAGCACTTGGGTATTTGAGGCCGCGACCTGCAGCAAAAGATCGAAACGGCCCGAGGTGGTGAAAACCCGCTCAATCTCTGGCAAAGCCTTCAGCCGCTGCAAGATTGCGGCCTGCGCGCGCGGCTCGATGGTCAGCAGAACCGAGGCGCGCAGGCGGCCCTGCCGCGCGGCCTCGCCCAGTTTGAGGGTGTAGCCGGCGATCACGCCCGTCGTCTCCAGCCGTTCCAGCCGGGCCTGAATGGTTGACCGCGCCACCTTGAGCCGCCGCGCAAGGGTGGCCACGGACATGCGCGCATCGGCCCCCAGCATGGTCAGAACGTTTCGGTCGAGATCATCCATGCAATATGCCCACCTATTTCGTCATTATGACGATGATTCACGTCGATTATATAGTTTTGTTCGGTGAAGTTGTACCCCATATGCGGCATCCTTAGTTGCAGGAAAAGGGCGGCTCATACGCACCTGGCCTGGTTGGAAAAACCTTGCCGATGCCCCGTATGTTCGCTGTGCCTTGACCATTGAATTGGTGGCAACGATGGGGGATTTGCATCTTGTTGGCAGAAAGGATTACGCCGATGGGACTGTCCAAAACGATCTGGACCAATCCGACCGAGTACTTGAAGAATCAGCAGCCCGAAAATCCGGTGCTGTTTTTCGCTCCCGCAGTTTTGCAGGCCATGGCGCGCCGGTTTCTGGATGGATTTCCGGGGCTTGTGACCTATGCGGTCAAATCTAATCCGGGCGAAGAGGTGATCGAAAATCTGGTTGCGGCCGGGGTGCGCGGATTCGACTGCGCCTCGCCGTTCGAGATCGACCTGATCCGCCGCCTTGCGCCCGATGCGGCCATCCATTTCAATAACCCGGTCCGCTCGCGCGCGGAAATCCGGCTTGGCGTTGAGCAGGCGGTCAAATCCTGGTCGGTGGACAGTCACAGCGAGCTGGCCAAGCTGATCGAGATGGTGCCAGCGGCCGGCTGCGAGATCACCGTGCGCTTCAAGCTGCCGGTGGCGGGGGCGGCGTATAATTTTGGGGCGAAGTTTGGTGCGACCGAAGATGTTGCGGTGGAGCTTCTGAAAACAGTGGAGGCGGCGGGGTTCATTCCGTCGATCACCTTTCATCCGGGCACGCAGTGCACCGATCCGGCGGCTTGGGCCAGCTATATCCGGGCGGCGGCGGTCATTGCCAAGCGGGCGGGCGTAAGGATTGCGCGGCTGAACGTGGGCGGCGGGTTCCCCAGCCACCGCGCGACCGGCATCCTGCCGCAACTTGAAGCCACGTTCGAGGTGATCGACCGCGTGGCCACCGAAGCCTTTGGCGAAGAGCGTCCGGCGCTGATCTGCGAACCGGGCCGCGGTCTGTGCGGCGATGCGTTTATGCTTGCGGCAAGGGTCAAGGCGGTGCGCGATGGCACGCATGTGTTCCTGAATGATGGGGTTTATGGCTCGCTGTTCGAGCTGAGCCAGATCGGCATCATCGACCGGATCGAAGTGTTGAACAGCGGCGGCGCGCGGCGCAAGGGCAAGGCGCAGGGCCGCATCTGCTTTGGCCCGACCTGCGATTCGGTGGACCGTTTGCCGGGCGATGTGCCGTTTCCATCCGACATTGCCGAGGGCGATTTTGTGGTGGTGCACGGCATGGGCGCCTATTCGACGGTCACCAACAGCCGGTTCAACGGCTTTGGCGATCTGAGCCGGGTGACGGTGCTGTCGGCCAAACTGTAACCGCAGCGGAAACTGTGAATTTCGCGCAATCACCGGAAATTGCGCAGAATTGTTAACGCGGGATTGACGGTTAGGGGTTAACGTTCAAGGGCTGCCCCCGTCGGGGTGGCCCTTGGTCTTTTGGGGGTGAGGGTGCAGGCATTCTCGCGAATCAAACACTGGTGGCACGGGCAACCGATTGCCGAAGTGGAACCTGCCGCCGCACCGCCGCGCGGGGCCGTTCGCGGGCGGGTGGATCATGTCATCATTCTGGACGGCACTTTATCCTCGCTCGAAGCGGGGATGGAAACCAATGCGGGGCTGTTTTTCAAGCTTTTGACCGAAGGCGGGCTGCGCGCGGATCGCACGGTTTATTACGAGCCGGGCATCCAATGGGACGGCTGGCGGCATTTGGGCGATATCGCGCAGGGGCGCGGCATCAACCGGCAAATCCGTCGGGCCTATGGCTGGCTGGCCAGTCATTACCGCGAAGGCGACCGGATTTTCCTGTTCGGGTTTTCGCGCGGGGCATTTGCGGTGCGGTCCCTGGCGGGGGTGATTGACCGGGTCGGGCTTTTGCGGCGCGAAATGGCGACGGAGCGGGCGGTAAGTCAAGCCTACCGCCACTATCAGACCGCGCCCGACAGCGACGCGGCCCGCGCCTTTGCGGCGGGGCACTGCCGTGCCGAAACGGTGATCGAATGCGTTGGCGTCTGGGACACGGTCAAGGCGTTGGGGGTGCGCTTGCCGCTGTTGTGGATGCTGACCGACGGCCAGCACAAATTTCACAACCATCACCTTGGCCGCGCCGTCAAGAACGGGTTTCACGCGCTGGCGCTGCACGAAACCCGCGTGGCGTTTGAACCGGTGATGTGGGAAACCGCGCCCGATTGGAAAGGCAATCTGGAGCAGGTCTGGTTTCGCGGCGCGCATGGCGATGTGGGCGGGCATATCGGGAATTTAACGAAAAGCCGGCCGCTGACGAATATACCGCTGGTGTGGATGGTGGAACGGGCCGGGGCGGCGGGACTGAGCTTGCCAGAAGACTGGCGCGCGCAGTTTGCCTGCGACGCCACGGCGCCAATGGTGGGCACCGCGCATGGCTGGGGCGCGCTGTTTCTTTTGCGCCGCGCGCGGGTGGTGGGGCGCGATCCGTCCGAGCGGCTGCATGTCACCGCCGAGGGGCAGCGCGCCTATAGCTGGGTGCCGTGGCCGCTGACGCGGCTCTATTGATTTTCGCGCGGCAGTTTGCTTTTAACGGGGCGAACACCCGAAGGATTTGCCATGCGCCCTGTCACCGTCGCCGCCACGCAGTTTGCCTGCACATGGGATTTGCCGAAAAACGCCGAGCGCGCTGAAGCGTTGGTTCGGCAGGCGGCGGCGCAGGGGGCCAACGTCATTTTGGTGCAGGAACTGTTCGCCGCGCCCTATTTCTGCATCGAACAGCGCCCCGAGTATTTCGCGCTCGCCCAGCCGATGCAGGGCCACCCTCTGATCGCGCGTTTTGCCGATCTGGCGCAAGAGTTGGGGGTGGTGCTGCCCTGTTCCTACTTTGAAAAAGCGGGGCAGGCGCATTTCAATTCTGTGGCGATGATTGATGCGGATGGGCAGGTTTTGGGCAATTACCGCAAGAGCCATATCCCGCAAGGCCCCGGATATGAAGAGAAGTTCTATTTCTCGCCGGGGGACACCGGATACCGGGTTTGGGACACGGCGTTTGGCCGGATCGGATTGGGGATCTGCTGGGACCAGTGGTTTCCCGAAGCCGCGCGGGCGATGGCGCTGATGGGGGCGGAGATGCTGCTGTATCCCACGGCGATCGGATCGGAGCCGCCAAGCCCCGGTTATGACAGCCAGCCGCATTGGGAAACGGTGATGCGCGGCCATGCGGGGGCCAACATCATGCCGGTTGTGGCCAGCAACCGCATCGGGCGCGAAGGGGCGCCGGGGGGGCGGGAGGTGACGTTTTACGGGTCCAGCTTTATCGCGGACCAGACGGGCGCGCTGGTGGCCAAGGCGGGGCGGGCGGAGGCAGAGGTTTTGGTGTACCGCTTTGATCTGGACGCGATTGCCGATTTGCGAGCCAGTTGGGGCCTGTTCCGCGACCGTCGCCCCGAAACCTATGGCGCGGTTGCGGGACTGGACGGGCGGGTGAGATAGGGACGAATTTTCTGCGAAAATTCAGGGGCATCAGGCTCCCGTTACCCGCCAGATCACATCGCCTACGTCATCGGCAACCAACAGTGCGCCGTCTTTGAGGGCAACGCCAACCGGGCGGCCGTAGGAATACTTCTCATCCTCCGACAGAAATCCCGACAGGATCGTACGCGCCTCGCCTTGCGGCTTTCCGTCCACGAAGGGCACGAAAATGACCTTGTAGCCCGAGAGTTTGGAGCGGTTCCACGAACCGTGCTGACCGATGACCATACCGTCCGGAAAGCCGGGCAGGGTGCCTGCGGGCATCCAGCACAGGCCCAATGAGGCGGTATGACCGCCGAGGGCATAATCGGGCTGAATCGCTTGGGCGACCATCGCGGCGTCTTGCGGCACGCGGTCGTCGACGATCTGGCCCCAATAGCAATAGGGCCAGCCGTAAAAGCCGCCATCCAGCACCGAGGTCAGATAGTCGGGTGGGGTTTCATCGCCCAGACCGTCACGCTCGTTCACCACGGTGAAAAGCGTCTTGCTGAAGGGTTCCCACGCCATGCCGACGGGGTTACGCAGGCCAGTGGAGTAGGGGCGGATCGTGCCGTTGGCGATGTCATAGAGCTGAATCATCGCGCGGCCTTCTTCGACCTGCATGCCGTTGTCAGCGATATTGGTGTCAGAGCCGACGCCGACGTAAATCTGGGTCTGGTCGGGCGAAAGGATCAGGCTGCGCGTCCAGTGGCCGCCGGGTTTGAAGGAAGCGAGGTGTTTGCCGGGACCGGAAAGCTTGGTCTGGCCATGGACATAAGGGAAGGCGAGCAGCGCGTCGGTATTGCCAAGATAGATCGTGCCGTTCAAGTGCAAGATACCAAAGGGTTGATTTTGCTGGTCAATAAATACCTCGCGCGTTTCGGCAACCCCGTCACCATCGGCGTCGCGCAGCAAGATCACGCGGTTGGGGCTGTCGCCAGTGGCGGCGGCGCGTTTCATGGTGACATGAATGGCATAGTCGAACGGGGTCCTGATGCCGCCGGGGGTGAACATCGCCTCGGCGGTCAGAACGTCGCCGTTGGGCAGAATTTCCAGGCTGCGGGGGTGGTCAAGGCCGCTGGCAAAGGCGTTGACGCGCAGGCCGGGGGCGCAGGTGGGCAGATGGCCCGGCGCCCAGCCGCGGGCGGTGGGCATTTTCAGGGTCGGAATGCCTTGGGGTTTGGCCACCGGGATCTGCGGGGCGAGGCCAATGGCAGGGGCCGCAGGCTCGGTGCCCCAGCGGCGCATCAGGATCATGGCCGCGCCCGCCATTGCCACGCCCCGCGCGGCCACCTCTGCGATGCCCATTTTGCCGTCTCCCCTTTGGTTTTCGCGGGCCAGCATACCGATATGGCGCTGCGGCGAAAGGGGGGTCAGCGCAGCTGGGTATAGGTCCAGATCGCGGCCATCAGGATGGGTTGGTGGACGAGATAGATAACGAGGGAGGATCGGCCCGGCCATGCGAGCGCCCGGATCAGTTTTGTGTCGGGCAGGGCCGCGTACGGCGCGAACGGCGCGAGGGCGCGGCCAAGCCCGAGGCCAAGGAGCATCAGGCCAAACCACGGCAAGAGCGGTTCAAGGTCCATCGTGGGGGTTTGCAGGGTTTGCAGGCCGATAAAGCGCAGGGCGGGGTGATTCCATTGAACGAGGGGCGGCAGGACCGTCGCGGCGCCGATCACGAGGGCACCGCACAGAAGCGTGATGGGGGCGGGCAGGCGCAGGAAGGGCAGGGCGAGGAGCGAGCCGAGGGCGATGGAATGCAGGATGCCGAAGAAGATCCAATCATCGGGCAGGGCGAGATAGGTGCCGAGCGAGACGAGGGCGGCGGCGCTGGCAAGTTTCGCCTCGCGGCGCCAGAAGGCGGGCCAGCGCAGGGTCTGGCCGTGAGCGAGCCAGAGGGACAGCCCCGCAAGGGTCATGAAGCTTCCGGCGACGATGCGGGCGTGCCAGTAGAAAAATGGCGTGGCGATGATCTTTTGCGGCAAAAGGCCGAAGAGGATCAGATCAAAGCGGAAGTGGAAGGCGAACATACCGACGAGCGCCATGGTGCGGGCGATGTCGATCAGGGCGAGGCGGCTGGGCGGTTTGGATGAGATCAAAGTTGCAACCGGGGGCCAGCCCCCGGACCCCCGGGATATTTTTGGACAGATGAAATTGATAGGGGGTTTTGGAAGTGGGTACCATGGCGATGGCGGCAAGACGGCGGCATGTCGCCATGGGGGGCAAGGGAGGTGGGCCCTTTGTCAGGGGGTGAGAAGGGAGTCTGCCATGGCGTGGTTGCGGTCGCGGTGGCCCGCCTCATCGGCGCGGATCACCAGAACGACATCGCGCAGGGTCGCGCCTTCGGGCAGGTGCCAATAGGTTTTCGCGATCTGCGGCGCAGGCAGGTTCGGGGTGCGGCCCGCGTCAATTTCGCCAAGATATTGGGAATAGCTGACCACGGCCTCTTCTTCGAGATAGCCGACAACCCGGTGGGCGGCGCGGGGGGCGAAGAGGTACAGGAAGAAGTAGAAATTGTAGAAAATCGCCTGTCCCAGCATGATGATCAGCCGCTCTGCCCGCGTCGGCTGTGCGATTTCGATGAAGGTCATCAGGTGCATCCGCTCGTTCTCGGCCTCGTCCAGAAGCTCGCGGATCCAGCCGTTGTCGTCACGGATTTGGCGCAGCGCCTTTAGATGCTGCAACAGGCCGCCGACCATGCCGGGCACGGCCGCCACCGTTTCAAGCACAACGGCACGGTGGCCATAGCGTTTGGAGAAAAACGCATCCGCAAAAACGCGCAGGAATTTAACGAAGCTGAGGGCGAGGCGGTCTGTCATGCCCGAAGGGGCGTGATGGGCGGTCAGATCAACCTGAGCGGCGGTGGTTTGAGCAGTGTCCGGCATTTCGATGCCTCCCTTGTGGCGACCCTTGAGATATAGGGGCGGCTGGGGCGGTTTACAGCCCCATGTGCCAGAAAAACGGCAGCACATGGGGCAGATTTGGACCGATTTTCTGATCGGCGCGCGCGGCTGTTTTGCCTTAGCGTTGCCGGATGGTCACGTAGTCGCGCTTGGTTGCACCGACGTAAAGCTGACGCGGACGGCCGATTTTCTGGTTCTTTTCGGCGATCATCTCTTTCCACTGCGCAATCCAGCCCACGGTGCGCGAAATGGCGAAAATCGGGGTGAACATCGAGGTCGGGAACCCCATCGCATCCAGAATAATGCCCGAATAGAAATCGACGTTCGGGTACAGCTTTTTGGAGATAAAGTAGTCGTCCTGCAACGCAATGCGCTCCAGCTCTTTGGCGACTTGCAGGGTCGGGTTGTTGTGGATGCCCAGAAGGTCCAGCACCTCGTCCGCCGACTCCTTCAGCACCGTCGCGCGGGGGTCGAAGTTTTTATACACCCGGTGGCCAAAGCCCATCAGGCGGAAACCGGAGTTTTTATCTTTGGCCTTCGCAATGTATTCCGGGATCCGGTCAACCGTGCCGATTTCGCGCAGCATTTCCAGGCAGGCCTGATTGGCGCCGCCATGCGCGGGCCCCCAAAGGCAGGCAATTCCCGCCGCGATGCAGGCAAAGGGATTGGCGCCCGACGAGCCCGCCAGACGCACCGTCGAGGTTGACGCGTTCTGTTCGTGATCGGCGTGCAGCATCATGATGCGGTCGAGCGCCTTTTCCAGCACCGGGTTCACCACATAGTCCTCTGCCGGGACGGCAAAGCACATGTTCAGGAAATTTCCGGCATAGCTGAGCGCATTTTTCGGATAAACGAAAGGCTGGCCGACAGAGTATTTATAGGCCATCGCCGCGATGGTCGGCAGTTTGGCGATCATCCGGATCGAGGCAACTTCGCGCTGCCAGGGATCGTTTATGTCAAGGCTGTCATGATAGAACGCCGACATGGCCCCGACCACGCCTACCATGGTGGCCATCGGATGCGCATCGCGGCGGAATCCGCGGAAAAAGTTGTGCATCTGTTCGTGAACCATGGTGTGCTTGGTCACGCGGCCGGTGAAATCGTCCAGCTGCGCCGCATTCGGCAGCTCGCCGTACAGCAGCAGATAGCACAGCTCGATATGGCTGGACTGCGCCGCAAGTTGTTCAATCGGATAGCCCCGATGGAGCAGCTCGCCCTTGTCACCGTCAATATAGGTGATCGCGCTTTCGCAGGCGGCGGTCGACGTGAAGCCGGGATCAAAGGTGAACACATCGGCCTCGGCATAGAGTTTGCGGATGTCGAGGACATCTGGGCCAAGGCTCGGCGACAGGACGGGCAGGGAATACTCCTTGCCATCAAGATGCAGCGTGGCGCTGCGGGCAGATTCGGTCATGATCGTTCCCCTTTTGCCGGAATGGGGGAGCTGCCCCGCCAGCAGGTCAATGGCCGAAGGGGGCGATCAGGCAGATGCCTCCTTCAGCCGGGCAATGGTTTCGTTTCGACCGATGACCAGCATCATGTCGTAAACGCTTGGTGTCGTCGTTCGTCCGGCAAGGGCCGCGCGGATCGGCGCGGCCAGCTTTGCGAATCCTAATCCGGACTCTGACGCAAGATGGTTAAGGATCGGTTCAAGCCCATCCTTTGTCCAGAGAACATTTTGCAGCTGCGGCGTCAAGGATTTCAGTATACCACGGGATACCGTATCAAGCGATTTTTGCGCCGCCTCGTCCGGAACGATCGGACGGGTGGCCAGCATAAACTGTGCTTTATCAAGCAGATCGGCGAATGTCTTCGCGCGGTCTTTGACGCAGTAAATACCGCGTAAGAACAGCTCTGACTGGGCTTCGGTCAGGGGCGGGCGGGCCGCTGCAGCGAGATAAGCCTGCAATTCATGCAGCAGTGCAGCATCGCCCGCCATCGCCATATGATGCCCGCAGGTGTTTTCCAACTTTTTGAAATCAAGCCGCGCCGGGGCCTTTCCGATGCCTTTCAGATCAAAGGCCGCCTTGGCCTCGTCGGTGGTGAAAATCTCCATATCGCCATGCGCCCAGCCGAGCCGGGTCAGATAATTGCGCATTCCGGCGGCGGGATAGCCCATGGCCTGATACTCTTCCACGCCGGTCGCGCCATGACGTTTGGACAGTTTTTTGCCGTCCGGGCCATGGATCAGCGGGATATGGGCCCAAACCGGTACCTGCCAACCCATCGCATCATAAACCATCTGCTGACGCGCAGCGTTGTTCAGATGATCATCGCCCCGGATCACATGGGTCACGCCCATATCGTGATCGTCGACCACCACGGCCAGCATATAGGTTGGCGTGCCATCCGAGCGCAGCACGATCATGTCATCGAGCGTTTCATTCTTGATCACGACGCGGCCCTGCACCTCATCTTCGATCAGCGTCTCGCCGGTCTGCGGCGCCATCATGCGGATAACATAGGGTAAATCGGGATGGCTTGCCGGATCGGCGCCGCGCCAAGGACTGCGGAACACGGCATAGCTGGCGGTGGACTCCGCGCGGAAGGCGGCGATTTCTTCTTGGCTGGAGAAACATTTATAAGCGGTGCCGCGCGCGAGCATCTGGTGGGCAACCTCGGCGTGGCGGTCTTTTTGGTCAAACTGGCTGACGACATCGCCGTCCCAATCAAGCCCCAGCCACGCCAGACCGCGCAGGATGGCGGCGGTCGCTTCGGGGGTGGAGCGCTCGCGGTCGGTATCCTCGATCCGCAGCAGGAATTTGCCGCCACGCCCGCGTGCGAAAAGCCAGTTGAACAGCGCCGTGCGCCCGCCGCCGATGTGCAGAAAACCGGTGGGCGAGGGGGCGAAGCGGGTGACGATGTGCGAGGTTTGGGGGGAGGGCATAGGCGTTAACCTTCTGGAAACCATAGTTGGGCAGGATCGGGCAGAGCTTTAGGCAAATGTAGGGGGCAAAACAAGGTGGCGGGCGGGCGGAACTGGGCCATGATGCCGCTGGAGGCGCTTTTGACCGCGCGGGGGCAGCTTTTTGGCTGGATTCCGGTGTTTTTGTCGGTGGGCATCGGCCTGTGGTTTGCGCTTTCGTTTGAACCGGGCTCGGTTTTTTATGGCGCGGCGGGGGCGGGATTGGCGCTGGCCATGCTGGGCTGGCGGTTTTTGCCCGAGCCTTGGCATCCGGTGATGGTGGCGCTTGGGGCGGTTCTGGTTGGGGTTTTGGCCTGCGCTGTCCGGTTGGCGAGCGTCGATGCGCCGGTGCTGGGCGGCGATTACCGCGGGCCGGTGCAGGGCCGCGTGGTGGAGATAGACCGCAGCCAGTCCGATGCGCTGCGGCTGGTGCTGGACCAAGTGGTGCTGAGCGGGATATCGCCCGCTTTGACACCAATATATGTGCGGATTTCGCTGCAAAATCAAGAACCTGAGGTCTACCCCGGTGAGGTGATCGAGATCACGGCCCAGCTGTCCAGCCCCGGCGGGCCGGTAGAGCCGGGGGCGTTTGACTTTCAACGCATGGCCTATTTCAATCAGCTTGGGGCGGTGGGATACAGCCGTAACCCATTGGTTTTGTGGCAAGAAGCCGCGCCGGGCGAAGAGCGGGTGAACCGGTTGCGGTCCTGGCTGGGTGCGGGCATCCGCGCGCAGGTGCCGGGGGACGCGGGGGCGTTTGCGGCGGGCGCGATGACGGGGGACCGTTCGGGCATCCGGGCCGATACGGTGGCCGCGCTGCGCGACAGCAACCTTGCGCATTTGCTCGCCATCTCGGGCCAGAACATGGCCTTTTTGACAGTCTTTGTCTTTGCCCTCTTTCGCTATGGTCTGGCGCTGATCCCGCCCATCGCGCTGCGGATCAATACCAAAAAGCTGGCGGCGGTGGCGGCGTTTGGAGTGGCGGCGTTCTATTTGCTGCTCTCGGGGGCCAATGTGGCGACCGTACGGGCGTTTTTGATGGTGACGGTGATGCTGGGCGCAGTGCTTTTGGACCGCCGGGCGCTGACCCTGCGGTCGGTCGCGATTTCGGCGGTGATCTTGCTGATCTGGCAGCCCGAACAGCTGCTTGAGCCGGGGTTTCAGCTGTCATTTGCGGCGACGGTGGTGCTGATCGCGGGGTTTCATGTGCTGGATGGGCGGATTTTGGCAGCGAAGATGCCGAGGTGGGTGATGACGGTCTATGTCATGGTGCTGTCCTCGGTTCTGGCGGGGTTTGCCACCGCGCCCTACGCGGCAGCGCATTTCAACCGGTTCACCGATTACGGGCTGGTGGCCAATTTGCTGACCGGGCCGGCGATGTTGGTGCTGATGGCGGCGGGGGCGGTGGCGGCGCTGCTGGCGCCGGTGGGGCTCGCCTTTCCAGCGCTTTGGGTGATGGGGCGGGCGTCGGCGTGGATCCTTGCGGTGGCGCACTGGATTTCGGGGTTAGACGGATCGGTGACGCCGATTGTCGCGCCCGGGGCCGGGGCGCTGCCGCTGATCACCATTGCCGGGTGCTGGGCGATCCTGTGGCAGGGGCGGGGGAAATGGGCGGCGGCGGTGCCGGCCATTGCAGGTCTGGCGCTTTGGGCGCTGACGGAGCGTCCGGTTTTGCTGATCACGGAGGATGCAAAGCTGGTGGGGCTGATGGGCCCGGAAGGCCGCGCGCTAAGCCAGTCGCGGGGGGCGGGGTTTGCCGCCGAGAATTGGCTTCAGGATGACGGCGACATCGCGGATCAAGTTACAGCGGCCAAAAGGCCGGGGTTTGAGGCGGTGAATGGGGGGCAGCGATTTGCAGTGGGCGGGATTTCCGCGATCAGCCTGAGCGGAAAATCGGCGGCGGGGGCGCTGCAAAGCGCCTGTCAAGGGGCGGATCTGGTGATCACGACGGACGCAAGCGAGGGCAGGACAGGCGGTGCCTGCCTTGTGATCGACCCGCGCGTTCTGGCCGAAACCGGAGCGATTGCGGGCTATATCGAGCAGGGAAAGCTGGTGCTTTATCCCGCCCGCGATGCCGCTCGGCGGTGGCGCGGTGGGGCGCAGGCCGCTTTGGCCATCGTGGTCAGTCCTGAACCCAAAACGACCGGCCCTTGAAATCACTCAATAACTGCGGATCAGCCCGACAAGGCGGCCCTGCACCTTGACCATGTGATCGGGAAAAACGCGGGTTTCGAACGCAGGATTGGCCGCTTCCAGCGCGATCATGTTGCCACGACGGCGGAACCGCTTCAGCGTCGCCTCGGCATCATCCACCAAAGCCACCACGATATCCCCGTTTTCGGCCGTCACCTGCTCGCGGATCACCACGATATCGCCGTCGTTGATCCCGGCTTCGATCATGCTTTCGCCCTTCACCTCCAGCGCGTAGTGCTGGGCACTGCCCGACAGCATGGAGCCGGGAACGGCGACTTGGTGCGAGATGTGGCTGATCGCCTCTATCGGGACGCCCGCAGCAATACGGCCCATCATGGGAATTTCCATGGCATGAACCGCCGAAATATCCATCGCGCCGCGCGGCGGTGCAGGCGGGGCCTTTGGTTTGTCCCCTTGGATCACGCGGGGCGAGAAGCCGGGTCTTTCCATTGCTTCGGGCAGCTTTACGATTTCCAGCGCCCGCGCGCGGTGCGCAAGGCGGCGGATAAACCCGCGCTCTTCCAAAGCCGTGATCAGCCGGTGAATGCCGGATTTTGACCGCAGGTCCAACGCATCCTTCATCTCGTCAAACGAGGGCGAGACGCCATCGCGGTCGGTGCGCGTTTTGATGAAATCCAGAAGTTCCAGTTGTTTGCGTGTCAGCATGGTCAGCCTCCGGCGGGATGTTATTGCAATGTTCTGCCCTTGTTCCTGCTTTGTGTCAAGCCGAAGTTAAGGCAAAAGCAAATAAGGCACGAGGGTGCCCCTTGCCGCAGCCCCGGCGTTTTCGGGGCGGATAAGCAGGGCATTGGACTGCGCCAGCACCATGGTCAACGCGGAATCCTGTAAGGGGTGCGGGGTGATGCGGCCGTTCTCGTCCAGATGCGCGCGCATGAAATGGCGGCGCGGGCCGTTCGGCGGAAGGTCGGCGGCGAGGGGCGCGAGAAGCGGCGTCGGGGCGGGACTGGGATCACCTTGAAGCGCGCGCAGCATCGGAAGCATAAAGACCAGCGCGCAGACATAGGCCGACACCGGATTTCCGGGCAGGCCGAGGATCGGCACCGCGCCGCGCTTGCCCGCCATCATCGGTTTGCCCGGACGCAGCGCGATTTTCCAAAAGGCGAGGTCGAGGCCCAAATCGGTGGCATGGCGCGAGATCATATCGTGATCACCAACCGACGCGCCGCCCAGCGTGACGATAAGATCGGCGCCGTCGGCGAGGTCCAGCGCGGCGCGGATAGGGGCCAAGCGGTCGGCGGCGATGGGCAGGATCCGCGCCTCGGCACCGGCTGTTTCAGCGAGGGCTGCAAGGGCGACTGCGGAGGAGGCAATAATCTGATCGGGGCCGGGGACGCCGCCCGGGGGAACGAGCTCGTCGCCGGTGGACACGAAGGCGACAACGGGGCGGCGGTGGACCGGAACCTCGGCGATGTTCATCGCGGCCAGCAGGCCCAGATCGGCGGGGCCCAGCCGTTTGGGGGCAAAAACCGCGCCTTCCGCGAAGTCCTGACCCTTGGGGCGGATGTGGCGGCTGCTGTCGGGGTTCGGGCCGATGGTGATGCGGGCGCCGTCGCGGGTGACGTCTTCTTGCAGGGCGATGTGGGCGGCGCCGGCGGGCACCGGGGCGCCGGTAAAGATGCGCAGGCATTGGCCGGGGGCAAGGGTTCCGGCAAAGGCGCGGCCTGCGGCGGCCTCGCCGATCAGATCGAAGGTGGCGCCGGGGGTTGGGGCGGCGGGCAGCGCATAGCCGTCCATCGCGGAGGCATCGAAGGGCGGCTGGGTCAGCCTTGCGGTAACGGCATAGGCAAGTCGGCGGCCAAGCGCGGCGCGCAGCGGGACGGTTTCACAGGCAAGAGGCGCGCAAAGGGCCAGAACCTGCGCCAGCGCCTCTTCGACTGATATCATAAGATTGCCTCGTAAAGTCCTGATTTTCCGCCGTCTTTCAGCAAAAGCCTGATGCCCGTAATCTCCATCCCCTTTTCGGCAGCCTTCAGCATGTCATAGATGGTCAGGCAGGCGGTGGTGACGGCCATCAACGCCTCCATCTCGACGCCGGTGGGGCCGGTGGTCTTGACGGTGGCGGTCACGCGGATGCCGGGAAGGTCGGGGACGGGAACAAGATCGAGCGCGACCTTGTACAGCGCAAGCGGGTGGCAAAGCGGGATCAGGTCGGCGGTTTTCTTGGCGCCCATGATCCCGGCAAGGCGTGCGATGCCCAAAACGTCGCCCTTTTTCGCGGTGCCGCTGATCACGAGGGCGAGGGTTTCGGGGCGCATCCGCACGAATCCTTCGGCGACGGCGGTGCGCGCGGTCGGGGTCTTGGCCGAGACGTCGACCATATGGGCGGCGCCGGTGCTGTCGAAATGGGTGAGGGGCGAGGTCATACCGGGACCGGGTGCGCCAGAAGGGCGGCCGTGGCGGCGGCGACGTCGGGCTGGCGCATCAGACTTTCACCGATCAGGAACCGGCGCGCACCGTGGGCGGCCATATCGGCCAGATCATCGGCGGTATAAAGCCCGGATTCGCAGACCAGGTGACGATCGGCAGGCATCAGGCGCGACAGGCGGCGCGTGGTATCAAGGGTCAGATCAAAGGTGTGCAGATTGCGGTTGTTCACCCCGATCAGCGGGGATTTAAGCGCGAGGGCGCGGGCCAGTTCCGCCTCGTCATGCACCTCGATCAGGGCGTCCATCCCCAGCGACAGCGCGGCGTCTTCGATTTCGGCGGCCTGGGCATCCGAAAGGCTGGCCATGATGATCAAAATCGCGTCAGCGCCGAGCGCGCGGGATTCGGTGACCTGATAGGTGTCGTAAATGAAATCCTTGCGGATCGCGGGCAAGCTGGTGGCCGCGCGGGCGACGACGAGAAACTGATCGGCACCTTGAAAGGAGGGCGTATCGGTGAGGACGGACAGGCAGGTGGCGCCGCCTGCGGCATAGGCGCGGGCAAGGGCGGGGGGATCGAAATCGGCGCGGATCAGGCCTTTGGAGGGGCTGGCCTTTTTGATCTCGGCGATCAGGCCGTAGCCGGTTTTCGCGGCGGCGGTAAGGGCGGCGGCAAAGCCGCGCGGGGCGGAGGCTGCGCGGGCGGCTTCCTCGACAAGGGGCAGGGGCCGCGCGGATTTGCGGGCCGCAATTTCTTGCAGTTTATAAGTTTTGATGCGGTCTAAGATGGTGCTCATGGCACAAAACTATCGATTTGGGGGAAGGAAGGGAAGAGGGGCAATCGCGGCGCAATGCGGGGTATCCAGATCTGAACGGATCTTGTTGGTGACGAAAGGCAATGGGTTGAGCTGCAAAAATAAGGGGGTTGTTCAGCAACGAGTGTTGAAGAAGCGCTTGATTTTTCGCAGAAAAATCGTACCCGAGCCGATGGGCCAACGAATTTTCTGCGAAAATTCAGAAATTGGTCAGATGGACGAGCGCGGTGAGTTTGGCCTTTGCCTGCCCCGAATCCAACGAGGCGCGTGCCATCTGTGCGCCTTCCTTCAAGCCAGCGGCCTTGCCAGCAACCAAAAGCGCGGCGGCGGAATTGAGCAGGACAGCATCACGGTAGGCGCCCTTTTCGCCGTCCAGAAGCCGCCGGAACGCGGCACCGTTTTCGGCGGGACTGCCGCCAAGGATGGCGTCGAAGGGATGGATCGGCAGGCCTGCCTCTTCGGGATGAACCTCGAATTCGGTGATCTTTCCGTCCGCCAAGGCCGCCACTGCTGAAGGGCCGGCGATGGACAGCTCATCCGTGCCGTCCGAGCCGTGGACAAGCCACGCGGCCACCGAGCCCAGCGCGAGCAATGTTTCGGCCATCGGGCGGATCAGCGATTTGCTGAACGCGCCGGTCAGCTGGCGTTTGACGCCTGCGGGGTTGGTCAGCGGGCCGAGGATGTTGAAGATCGTGCGGGTGCCAAGTTCGGCGCGGATCGGGCCGACATGGCGCATCGCGGGGTGGTGCATCGGGGCCATCATAAATCCGATGCCGGCCTGCGCGATGCAGCGTTCCACCACGTCGGGGCCGACCATGATGTTCAGCCCAAGCTCTGACAAAGCGTCCGCCGCGCCGGATTTGGACGACAGATTGCGGTTGCCGTGTTTGGCCACGGTAACTCCGGCGCCCGCCACGACAAAGGCCGTCGCGGTGGAGATGTTCAGCGTGCCTTTGCCGTCGCCGCCGGTGCCGACGATGTCCATCGCGCCTTCGGGGGCGGTCACGGCGTGGCATTTTGACCGCATGACGCTGGCGGCGGCGGCGAATTCATCGACCGTCTCGCCGCGTGTACGCAGCGCCATCAGAAAACCGCCGACCTGCGCCGGGCTGGCCGCGCCATCGAACAGAATCTCAAACGCCCGTTCCGCCTCGGCCCGCGTCAAGGCACGTTCGGGCGCGATGGCGATCAAGGGTTTCAGCCCGTCTGCAAGGCTCATGCGGGCACCTTTTGGCGGGCGCTGTCCAGAAAGGTCTTCAGCATCTGGTGGCCATGTTCGGAGGCGACGCTTTCAGGATGAAACTGCACGCCTTCGATGCGCTTTTCGCGGTGGCGAAGGCCCATGATGGTGCCATCGGCGAGCCATGCGGTCACTTCAAGGCAATCGGGCAGGCTCTCGCGTTTGACCACCAGCGAATGATAACGCGTGGCGAGAAAAGGTGTGGGCAGGCCGGCGAACATGCCGTTGGATTCGTGGTGGATCGTGCCCATCTTGCCATGCACAATCTCGTGGCAGCGCACGACCTCGCCGCCGAACGCCTCTCCGATCGTTTGATGACCAAGGCAGACGCCCAAAAGCGGGATGTCGGCGCTCGCTGCGGCGCGGGTCAGGGGCAGGCAGATGCCTGCGGCCGCTGGATCACAGGGGCCCGGGGACAACACGATCCCTTCGGGGCGCAGGGCAATCGCCTCTTGCACCGTCATGGCGTCATTGCGCACAACCCGCACATCTGCGCCAAGCTCGCCCAGATAATGGACGAGGTTGTAGGTAAAGCTGTCATAGTTGTCGATCAGAAGCAGCATCTTGCGCGGGCCATATGTTTGGGGGTGAAGAGCGGGACGGGCCGGAGTATAGATGGGCAGAACGGCGGTAGGGCGTCAAGCAGATAGCGGCCCTTTGAGGGGCAAAGCAGCAGGAGTGGGGCAGTGAGCCGAGGGTTTTTGATAGGACTTCTGTGGGGTTTGGTGGTGGCAACGGCCGGATTGGCCGTGATGTCGTTGGTCGCGCCGCCGGTTGGGGTTGATCCGGCAAAGTCTGGTGCGATGGCGGCGGCAAAGGGCGCGGCGGTGAAGCCTGCGCCAGAACCCGTCGAGGCGGCGGGTGCGGATGAGCCAAAGGCGGACGTGACAGCGGATCCGATGTCGACGGTTAAGCCAGCGGTTGAGGCTGCGGCGGAGGCGGCGACTGCGCCGGTTGAACCTGCAGCAGAGGCGGCCTTGACCGCAGCGGTTGCACCCGCAGAAACGGTCGTGGCGCAAGCCCCGGTGGTTGACGCAGCGTCCGGCGCGGCGATGGTGCCTTCGCCCGAAGGCGGCGACGCGGGCCAGGCGCCGGTGACGGACGCTGCGCCGCAATTGCCCGCGGCAGATCCCACGAGCCCGGAAATGCCCGCCTCTGATCCGGCGCCGGTGCCCGATGAGGGCACGATGCCCGCCCCGAAACAGGACAAACTGCTGGACCCACCCGCAGCGCCCGTCGCGCCAACGGCAGAGGCGGCGCCCATGGTGCCAGCGGACGGCGCAGGAGCCGATCAGGGCAGCGCTTTGCCGCAAATTCCGGTTCAGCCTGACGTGCCAAGCGAGCCTGAGCAGGCCGCGCAGCCCGATGTTCCGGTTGAAGGCGCCAAGGTGACCTTGGGCGACGGGTCGACGCTGGTGCCCGACACCGGCCTTGACGGGCAGGTCGTCGGCGTGGTGACGAACCGCTTGCCGCGGGTTGGCGATGCCAAAGCCGCAGAACCAACGGCCAAGGACTTGGTCCTTCAGACCCAAGCGGGGCTTCCGATTGCGGCTTTTGCGCGGGCCTTTTCGCCCGAGGCTGGCAAGCCCAAATTCGCGATCCTGCTGCGCGATATCGGCGCTGCGGGGATGGCGCGGGACGAGGCGGCACGACTGCCCTTTGCGGTGACTTTTGTGATTGATCCGGCGGCGCCCGATGCGGCGGAGGCAGCGCGCGTTTACCGCGCGGCGGGGCAGGAGGTGATGATCCTTCTGGCCAGCCCGCCCGAAGGGGCAACGGCGGGCGATCTGGAGCAAAGTTTGCAGGCGCTGGCGCAGGAATTGCCGGAAACCGTGGCAATGCTGGATGCGGCGGTGGGCGGATTGCAAGAAAACCGGGTGCTTGCGACGCAAGCCATCCCGATCTTGCAGGCGCAAGGCCGCGGAATCGTGACCTTTGACAAAGGCCTTGGCGCGGTGGATCAGGTGGCGGCGCGCGAGGGTCTGGCGCATGCCTCGATCTTTCGCGATGTGGACCGCGCGGGCGAAGGCGCGCCCGCGATCCGCCGATATCTGGACCGGGCGGCGTTCAAAGCGGCGCAGGAAGGGCAGGTTGTGGTGATCGGGCAAACCCGGCCCGAAACCGTGGCGGCCATTCTGGAATGGATGGTTGAGGGGCGCGGATCGAGCGTGCAGCTCGCGCCGATCACAGCGGTGATGGCGGCGGAATAGGCCGCGTTTCATTGACTGCGCGCTGCCCCCCCACCCCAGCCCTCCCCCACGAGGGGGGGGAGGGAGGCGCTGGCATGGGACGGTTCGCGCAGGTGGCCTGAGTGGGGTTGGCGGCGCGGCAGCGCATTTGGTTGGGCGTTTGGTCGCAGCATCCCCCACCCCAGCCCTCCCCCACGAGGGGGGGAGGGAGGCGCTGGCATGGGACGGTTCGTGCAGGTGGCCTGACTTGGGTTGGCGGCGCATGAGGATACGGCAGTGCGTTTGGTTGGGCGTTTGGTCGCAGCATATCCCGCCACTCCACTGCCCCCCACCCCAGCCCTCCCCCACGAGGGGGGGAGGGAGGCGCTGGCATGGGGCGGTTCGCGCAGGTGGCCTGATTGGGGTTGGCGGCGCGGAAGCGCGTTTGGTTGGGCGTTTGGTAGCAGCATCCCGCCACTCCACTTCCCCCCACCCCAGCCCTCCCCCACGAGGGGGGGAGGGAGGCGCTGGCATGGGGCGGTTCGCGCAGGTGGTATGATTGGGGTCGGCGGCGCGTGAGGGTGCGGTAGCGCGTTTGGTTGGGCGTTTGGTCGCAGCATCCCGCCACTCCACTTCCCCCCACCCCAGCCCTCCCCCAAGGGGGGGGAGGGAGGCGCTGGCATGGGGCGGTTCGCGCAGGTGGCCTGATTGGGGTCGGCGGCGCGTGAGAGTGCGGTTGGGCGGTTTGTCATCGGCACTTCCCCCAACTCTGCCCCACGCGGGGCAGAGGGAGGGCGGCGCAGGTCTTGGGCTGCTTATGCGGTAAGCGCCTTGGACGCCGCCCTTTGACTTACGCGCTAACGCCGCAGCATCAGCCGGTCCAAGCCATGGAAATGATAGACATCTTTGTAAAGTGGCGGCGCAGCGAGGGTCAGGCCCGGCAGGCGTTCGAACAGGATTGGCAGGGCAATTTGCAGTTCCAGCCGTGCAAGCGGCGCGCCGACGCAGAAATGCAGGCCAGCGCCAAAGCTGGAATGGGGTTTGATCGGGCGGGCGGGGTCGAAGGTGGCGGGCGCGCTCCATTGGCCCGGATCGCGGTTGGTGGCGGCGAGCAAAAGCGCCACCTGATCGCCGCGCCCGAAGGTGTGGCCCATCACCTCGACGGCTTCATAGGCCCAGCGGGTGAACATGTGCAGCGCGGGATCAAAGCGCAGGATTTCCTCGACCGTGCCCTCAACCGCGCCAGGCGACAGCATCGCGGCCGGGGTTTTGGCCTGCAATAGCGCCTTGACGCCATTGCCGATGGTGTGAACCGTCGCCTCGTGTCCGGCGTTCAGCAAAAGGATACAGGTGGTGATCAGCTCGTCCGTGGTCAGCCGCTCGCCCGCCTCTTCGGCCTGAATCAGCGAGGTGATCAGATCGTCGGCGGGGCGGGCGCGGCGCGCGTCAACATAGCCGCGCAAAAAGGCAACGAAGGCTTCGCTCGCCTCAATTGCGGCATCCTCGCGGGCGCGGCTGCGCCCGGCCATATACATGCCAACCATGGCGTTGGACCATTTGAGCAGGTCATCGGACATCTGTTCAGGCACGCCCAAAAGCCGCGCGATGATGGTGACGGGCAGTTTGGTGCCGAAATGGGCGAGCAGGTCGAACTCGCCTGCCGGGAACGCATCGATCAGCTGATGCGACAGCGCTGTGATTTCGGGGGCAAGGCCGGCGATGCGGCGTGAGGTGAAGGCGCGCAGCACGAGGCTGCGCAGGCGGGTGTGGCGGGGCGGTTCCAGTTCCAGCATGGAATGGGCTTCGACCGCGTAAAAGGGCGCGAGGTGTGGCGGGATCACCGGCGCGCGCTCGGGCGGTGCTTCGCGGCCAAAGCGGCGGTCGCGGAAAATGGCGGCGGCGGCGGCCCAGTTTGGGGTGCAGATCATGTTATACTCGGCCCAGTGAAAGAACGGGCCCTGGGCGCGGGCGATTTCGTAGAAGGGATAGGGATTTTGCACGAAGACGGGGTCGGTGGGCGATTGGGACAGGGTGATCATGGGCGGCGTCCAAAGGGCAGGGGGATCAGACCTTGGGCGATCAGAACACCAAGGCCGACGAGGGCGGCGGCGGCGACTTGTGGCCAGACCCAGACGCCGCCGAAGGCGAACAGGATCAGCATGACATAAAAGGGTGCGGCGTTCATGTGCAGGGCGGTCAGGCCAATGCCAAGGCGCCCGACGGCGATGATGAACATGACCTGCGCAATGCCGAGCGCGCCGACCGAGAACAGCAGCATGGCGCCGATTTCCGGCGCCCCCCAGGCTGCAAAAGACGGCGCAGGAATTCCGGCAGCGTATTGCAGCAGGGCGGCGGCAATTGCGGCAATCGCAGCGCCTGACAGGGTTACCGCGGTGCGCCCAAGCGGTGAGGTGCCCGCAAAAGCGGTGACGGTCAGCCGTGAGCCGAGGGTAAAGGTCAGCACCGAGCCAAAGCAAAACAGCGCGCCAAGGCCAAGCGTCATCCCGCCACTGCGAAAGTCAAGCGCAAGAACCCCGCCGATCAGGGAAAGGATCAGCCCGACGATCAGGGCAAGGGTCAACTTGCGGCCATCCAGCAGCACCTCAAGCGCTATCGCGATGACGGGCATGGTGGCGGAAATGACGGCCACGGTCACCGGGCCGCCGCGTGCCTGACCCATGATCAAAAACCACGCGCCGATGCCAATCAGGCTGCCGACCGCAACACCTTTAAGCCAATTCACGCGCGTAAAAGCCTGCCAGCCTTCGGCCAGCAGCCAGATCGGCAGCAAAAACAGAGTGGCAAGCGACATGCGCAGCGCGTTCAGCTGTTCGGGCAGCAAAAGCGGGATCACCAGATCGGCCGCAGGCAGGCCCGCTGCCCAGATCAGCATGGACAGCATGCAGATCAGGTTGGCGCCAAGGGCGCTGGAGTCCGGGGCGGTTGACGTGATGCTCATGGGGTTGAATGCCACGGCGCCGGGGGGCGTTGCGCGCCTGTCCGCGACCCGCAAATGTCGTCAGGCGGCGGACAAAGCCGCGACGATCGCGCCAAAATCGGCGGCCTTAAGGCTGGCCCCGCCGACTAGCGCGCCGTCGACATGCGGCACGGCGAAAATCTCGGCTGCGTTCGAGGGTTTGACCGAACCGCCGTAAAGGAGGCGCATCTGCGCGGCGGGTGCGCCAAAGCGGGTGGTCAGGCGGGCGCGCAGGAAGGCATGAACCTCGGCGATCTGGTCCAGCGTCGGGGTGCGGCCGGTGCCGATGGCCCAAACGGGCTCATAAGCCACAACGAGGGTGGCGGGCGCCGAGCCCTCGGGCACAGAGCCGTCCATCTGCGCGCCGATGATGGCAAGGGTGGTGCCCGCGTCGCGCTGGCTTTCGGTTTCGCCGACGCAGACGATGGTGATCAGGCCAGCGGCTTGGGCGGCGGTTGCCTTGGCGAGGACCAGTGCATCGGTTTCGCCGTGATCGGCGCGGCGTTCGGAATGGCCGAGGATGACATGGGAAGCGCCCGCATCTTTGAGCAGGGCGGCGGAGATATCACCGGTATGCGCGCCCGAGGCGTTGGGGTGGCAGTCCTGCCCGCCGATCCTCAGGGCCGATCCGCGCGCGGCCCAGTTCATTTGCGCGATAAGCGTGGCGGGGGGGCACAGCAGCATCTCGCACGCGGGGGCGGGATGAGCAGCGATCAGGGCCTGCACCTCGGCCAAAGCGGCGGCGGAGCCGTTCATCTTCCAGTTTCCGGCGGCGAGTTTGGTCACGGCGTGCTCCTTTGGCTTTGCGGGCCAGAGCTATCGCGTTTGGCGGGCGGGGGACAGATTTTTCGCAGGAAAAATCGAGGCTGGGACGATTTTTCTGCGAAAAATCAGGCGCTGCTTCAGGCTTCGGGTTGATCTTTGAATTTGATCGATTCGCCGCAGCCGCACGCTTCGGCCACGTTTGGATTACGGAATTTGAAGCCGGAGGTAAGCAGATCGACCTGATAATCGATTTCTGTGCCGAAAAGGAACATCTGCGCCATGGGCGCGATCAGCACCCGCGCGCCGTTCTGTTCGACGATCTCGTCCAGCGGATTGGTATCAGCGACATAGTCCATGGTGTATTCCATGCCCGCGCAACCGCCCTTTTTGACCCCAATGCGCAGACCTGCCGCGCCTTTTTGGCCCATCAGCTTTGCGATCTGTTGGGCGGCGATCGGGGTCATGGTGACGGCGGCTTTTCCGGGGATTCCAAACATGGGCGCTCCTTGCTTATCGATACTTAAGGTAAAAGGTCGGGAATTCCAAGGGCGGGCAGGTGAGCAAGCAGTGCAATTGTGGCGAAAGACACCGCGATGGCCCAGCTGAACGAGGCGAGCGTGCCGATGATGACGTATTCGCTGGCCTCTTTTTCGTTGGAAATGCTGCCAAAACGCAGGACCGATTTGGCGGCGATCAGAAAGCCGATGCTTTGGGCCTGTCCGGTGAGGATCAGCAAAAAGATGAGGCCGCGTTCGAGATTTCCGATGGCGCGCCCGCCGTTTGGCAGTCCGGCGGGGGCGTGGGCGGCCCATGGGTCCATCATCAGGCCGATGGCAAAGCCGCCGGCGCGGGTGGCGATGATGGCGCCAGCGGCGAGCGCCATCAAGGCGGGCAGGGCGGCTGCGGCAGCCCACAGGCCGCTTTGCCACAGGGTTGGGGCGTAAAGTGCGAGGGCAATCAGGCTGAGGGCGTGGGCGGCCTGATCGATCGCAAAGGGCCAGATGCCGCGGCGGCCGGAAAGGGTTTTGGCCGCGTCGATGGCGATGTGAACGCCAGCAAGGGCGAGGAGCGCAGGGGTGATGGTGCCGGTGACGAAAACGGCGGCGGCAAACACGACGGCGCCGTGCAGGGCGAGGGTGGCGGGTTTGGCCTTTGCGGCGACCATGGCATTGGTTTGAAAGACAAAATCGGCGAGGACATGGGCGAAGATCAGGGCGGCGAGGGTTTGGATCATGGGCCAGTCTCCGCTTGGGCGATCTTTTGTTCAAAGGCATTCAGAGCGCGGGACAGGGCCATTGTCCCGGCGCCTTTGAGCCTTGATTGAAAGGCCTGACGGGAAATGCCAAGCGATTTGGCCAGAGTTTCATCGCTGACGCGGGGAAGGTCAAGCACGAGGAGGGCGGCTTCGGCCTGCTCGGGGGTCCAGTTGCGGGCTTGCCAGACGGCGAGGTCGAGCAAGGCAGGGCGCCAAGGGGCGGGATCGTTTGGTGCGGCGTAGGTAAAATTGTTGAAAAGGGTGGTCATCGTATCAAGGTTGCGCCCGGACAGGGTGAAGGCGGGGCCGGAGGCATCGGACAGATCGCGGGAGCCGAGGTGGGTTGCGGGCCCGGTGGCGGCGGAGATGCGGGAAGACAGGCCGCTGCCAGAGGATTTGAGGGCGGCGATCAGCATGAGGGTGGCCCGCAGGGTGAACGCGCTGCCGGTCAGGCAAATCTGCCATCCGTCGCCGCGAAACCGGGTGAAGCGGGTCTTCTGGCCGGTGATGCGCGACAGGGTTTCGGCGGTTCGGGCGAGGGCGGACATCGCCAGATCGGTCGCTTCGGGCGCTGCGCCCGTGGAGCCGATAAGATCGCCGGTGAGGACGGTTACGAGGGTCATCTGCAATCTCTAAGGCTTGCGAAGGTAAAATGCAAGCTAAAAGGGTTGCGGATGGGGATTGCAAGCGAAAAGGGTTGCGGATGGACGTTGCAGCCCAAAAGGCTTGCGAGACGGGCGCAAAGTTTGCCTTACATGAAGCCCAGTTCGAGGCGGGCTTCGTCGGACATCATCTCCATCCCCCAGGGCGGATCGAAGGTCATGTTGACGTCAACCTCTTTCACCCCCGCGACGGAAGCGACCGCTTCTTGCACCCAGCCGGGCATCTCGCCGGCGACGGGGCAACCGGGGGCGGTCAGGGTCATGGCGATGGCGACTTGGTTTTCCACGCCAATATCAATGGTATAGACAAGGCCGAGATCAAAGATATTGACCGGAATTTCGGGGTCAAACACCGTGCGGCAGGCGTTGACCACGTCATCATACAACGGATGATCGGTGGTCGAGGGCGCGATCAAAGGCGCGCCTTCAAGGTTTTCCTGCATCTGGGTCATAACCGGTCTCGTTCTTTGTTGACCGATTATATAGGGAATTACTGGCAAAGGTCCAGAGCGCGCCGGAGGCTAATCCGGCGCGGTATTTGGAAGGCCCGGATCAGAACGGAATTTCGTCGTCCATATCAGAAGCGCGGCTTGAGGACCCACCCGAAGACCCACCCGAAGACCCACCTGACGAGCCACTGCGCGCGCCGCCCGAAGAACCGCCGCGACTTGGCTCGGATGCGCCCGAGCCGTAGTCATCATAACCGCCGCGATCATCGCTGCCGCTCGAAGAGCCGCCCGAACCACCATCGCGCCCGCCAAGCAGCGTCAACTCTCCCCGGAACTGTTTCACAACGATTTCAGTCGTGTACCGATCTGCACCCGACTGATCTTGCCATTTGCGCGTTTCAAGCTGCCCCTCGATATAAACGGTGGAACCTTTGCGCAGGTATTGTTCGGCAATTTTGGCGAGGTTTTCGTTGAAAATCGCAACGGAGTGCCATTCAGTGCGCTCTTTACGCTCGCCCGAAGATTTGTCGCGCCAGGTTTCCGAAGTGGCGATCCGCAGGTTCACAACCTTGCCGCCATTGGCAAAACTGCGCACCTCGGGGTCGCGCCCCAGGTTGCCGACGATGATCACCTTGTTGACGGACCCTGCCATGTCACACTCCCTGATTCCCTTTGCGCCAGTTTCGGCGCGTTTGGTTAACAAAATCCTATACTGGCCGGGGGGGCAAGCCTGCAACCGAGGTCTTCGGGGGCGCATCACGCCTTTTGCGCGGCGGCGTAGCGAATTGTGCCTGTCAAAGGGCAGGCGCCGTCTTGCCGGGTCATTGGCCGCTGGGCGCGCTTTGGCTTTGCAAACGGCGGCTTGCAAAGTCGGCTCTTGTGGCGGGGGAATATGTGGGGAAAATAGCTGCGTGGCGTATCCAGGATGAAGCGGCTGCGCGGAGGAAGCATGGACAAGATGAACCGAATCGTGGCCGGGACGATAGACGGCGGGCCAAAGCGAAAAGCGGCCTTTGCGCGGCGGGAAACGGTGCCTTTGGTGGCGTTGATCGTGTTTCAGACCCTGCTTTGGCTGGTTTTCGTTGTCGATGTTTCGGCGGATTTGGCGGCGGGATGGCCCGGAACGTTGATCGACCGGCATGGCGCGCCGGAACTGGGCGCGACGGTCGGACTTTTGCTGGCGATCGGGTTCGAGATCGGGGTGCTTTTGCGGATGCTGCGGCGGCAGGCGGGGCTTGAACAGGGATTGCGGGTGGCGGCGGGGGCGCTGGCGCAGATCATGGAGGAATACTTTGCCACATGGGGGCTGACGCCGTCTGAGGCGGATATTGCGGCCTTCACGATCAAGGGGTTCTCGATTGCGGAAATCGCGCGGTTGCGCGGATCGGCGGAGGGCACGGTGAAGACGCATCTGAATGCGATTTACCGCAAGGCCGGGGTCGGCGGGCGGGCGCAGCTGATCAGCTTTCTGGTAGAAGACCTGCTGCGCGCGCCGGTTGGCATGGCGGCCTGAAACGCGCGTCCAAGATCGGCAATGCGCCGCCCGTGCCCGCTGGGGGGGGCTGGCAAGCTTGGGCGGGATCGCTATATATAAAGGCGATTGCAGGGTGGGCGCGTGGGCGGCAGGATCAACAGAGTTTGGATGAGCGGGGCGCTGGCGGTTGTGCTGGCGGGCCCTGGCTTGGCCGAGGGGTTGAACCTGTCAGGGGGCAGTGGGGGAACCAGCTTTGCCGCCAAGCTTGCGCTTCTGGATGGCCGCTTGTCGGATCAGTATGAAAATTCCGAACGGTTGAAGCCGGGATATGATGCACAGGCTGCCACCGACGGCACGCCTGCGGTGCGTTACAAGGGCAATTACAAGGGCGAGTTCCTTGAAGTGGCGAAGGCGGCTGCGCGCAGGCATGATGTGCCAGAAGAGATGTTTTTGAAGCTGGTTCAGCAGGAATCCGGCTGGAATCCCGGCGCGGTGTCGCCCAAGGGCGCGACGGGACTGGCGCAGTTGATGCCGGGAACGGCGGCGAAGCTGGGGGTGGATATCAATGATCCGGCGGAAAATCTGAACGGCGGCGCGCGGTATCTGCGAATGATGTATGATCGGTTCGGATCGTGGCGGCTGGCGCTTGCCGCCTATAACGCCGGGCCTGCGGCGGTGGAAAAGCATGGCGGCATTCCGCCCTTTGCCGAGACAAAGAACTATGTCGCGGCGATATTGGGCTGAGGCTTTGCGCGGCGGGCCGGGGCCTCTGGCGGGGATATTCGGGCCACATAGAAGGCGGTTTTCGGAGTTTTTGGCGCGTTCGTTTGCGCCTGCTCAGCCTTCGGGTTGCAAAGTTGTATCCACCTTGCAGCCAAATTCCCGTTCCAGATTGGCGCGCAGGGCAATGACGCGCGCCTTGTAATCCGCATTTGCGGCTTCAAGGTCGGTGCGGTCGCCGGTTTCGGTGGCTTTAAGCATGGCGGCTTGAAAGGTTTCGGCGACGATGGCGGTCAGGGCTGTCAGCCGGGATTGAAAGGCCGCATGGGCGGCGTCCGCGCGGGTTTTGGCGTCGGCTTCGGTGCTCGTAACCTCGCAGGTATAGGTGATCGTGCCTTTGCCGGGGACAGGCATGGCAAAGTCGGCGGTTTTGACGGAAAGCAAAAGCCAAAGCGCGGCGGCGGTGAGGGCACAGAGGGCGGCAAGGGCGGCAAGGGATTTGCGGTTCATAGCGCCAGAACGCGGGCGAGGTTTTGGGCGTGGATTGCCTCGTAAGGCGCAAAATAGGTCAGGGTGCCCGCGGCGAGGGCGGGGGCGATCCAGTGTCGCAGCGGGCGGACGTGCAGGGCGGGGTCGGTGCGCGCGGCCAGAAGCTGCCAGATGTAATCTTGCGTGGCGCGCACAGTGGCGGGGCCGTAACTGCCGGACGCGATCATATCGGGCGCGCCGTGGTTGGGCAGGATAATGCGGGGGGCGAGGGCGACGAGACGGTCAAGGTCGATCAGATGGGCCGCCAGATCCTGCGGTTCTGACACATAAGTCACGCTATCCTCGATGGTGTCGCCCGCAAGCAGGATGCCGTCATGGCCAAGCCAGACCACGGTGGCATCGTCGGAATGGATGTTACATGCGATCAGGTCGATATGCAGGCGACCGATGTGCAGGTGCAGGCGGTCTTCAAAGGTGTCGGTGGGCAGGATCAGAGGGCGGATGGCGGGGGCACCGCTGCTGGTGCCCGCTTCGATTGCGGCGCGGTTGTTAGCAAGGTGCCGGGCCGTGCGGGCGTTCGCGATAATCTGGCAATCCGCGAAAACCTCGGTGCCTGCGACGTGATCCAGATGCCAATGCGACAGCACGACGGTAAAGCGGCGCACACCCGCCGCTTCCAGCGCATCGCGGATAAACCGGGCGTGGTTGATGGAGCAGTGGGTGTCGTAGATCAGCGCCTCGGCGCCATCGACGATGGCATAAGACGCGATGCCAAGCGACAGCGCGCCGTCATCGACCCAGTTGGGCCCGTGGGCAAACCGATACCCCGCGACCCGGCCATCGTAGAAGGCCCAGATATGCGGCGCGGGGCGCAGGATGCGCATCTGGGTCTGCATGGCGCCTACTCGGCAGCGATCTGGATCACCGGTTCCATCGAGGCCAGAACGTCGGCGGACAGGTGGCATTTGATCTGATGGCCGCCGTCGAGCGTGACCATCGGCGGCATCTCGCGGTCGCACAGCCCATTCGGCACCTGCGATTTCCAGCGGCAGCGGGTTTGGAACGGGCAGCCCGGGGGCGGGTTCATCGCCGAAGGGATATCGCCTTCGAGCACGATGCGTTTGCGTTTGACGCGGGTGTCGGCGATCGGCACAGCGGACAAAAGTGCCTCGGTATAGGGGTGATAGGGCGGTTGGAACACCTGATCGGTGGTGCCGGTTTCAACGACATGGCCAAGGTACATCACCAGAACCCGGTCGGACAGATAGCGCACGATCGACAGGTCATGCGAGATGAACAGCAGCGTCGTCTTATGTTCGCGCTGAATGTCCATCAACAGGTCGGTGACCGCGGCCTGCACCGAAACGTCGAGGGCCGAGACGGGTTCATCGGCCACAACGACCTTGGCGCCGCCCGCAAAAGCGCGGGCGATGCCGACGCGCTGTTTCTGGCCGCCCGAAAGCTGGCGCGGCATGCGCTCGGCAAAGGTGCGGGGCAGTTTCACGAGGTCCAGCAGGACCAGCATGCGGGCGGTCCGTTCCTCGTCCGAAGCGCCGTGTTTGAAAATCTCAAGCGCGCGGATGATCTGGCGGCCGACCGTCATCGAGGGGTTCAGCGTGTCGAAGGGGTTCTGGAACACCATCTGCACCGAAGACACCATGTCGATGTTGCGCTTTTGGATCGGGGTCGATTGCACGTTTTCATCAAACAGCATGATCGAGCCGGAGGTGGCGGTTTCCAGCCCCATCAGCACCTTGGCGAAGGTGGATTTACCGCAGCCAGATTCGCCGACGATAGCGAGGGTTTCGCCTTCGCGAGCCTCGAACGACAGGGTTTCATTGGCTTTGACCACCTTTTTCGCGCCGCCGCCGAACGCGCCAGACGACACGGCATAGTATTTCTTCAGGTCTTCCATTTTAAGGACGACCTTGCCGATGGCGCCTTTTTCCTTGGCGGGACGGGCGGCGAGGGGGGCGTTCCAGTCAATCTCGGTCCATTTGACGCAGCGCGAGGCGTGGCGGTCGGAATTTGGCACATCGGACATTGACACTTCGGCGGCATCACAGCGCCCGGCGGTGAAATAATCGCAGCGCGGGCCAAAGTTGCAACCATTGGGACGTTCATGCGGCAGGGGGAAGTTTCCGGGGATGGCGATCAGGGGGCGCGCATTCTTGTCGGCACCGGGCAGCGGGATGGAGCGGAAGAGCGCTTGGGTATAAGGATGGCGCATTTCGTTGAAGACTTCGGTGACCGAGCCGGTTTCAATCGCCTCGCCGGAATACATCACGCAGAGCCGGTCGCAGACATCCATGATCAGGCCGAGGTTGTGCGAGATGAACAGCATGGAGGTGCCGTATTTCTCGCCCAGATCCTTCACCAGATCGACGATGCCGGCCTCAACCGTCACATCAAGCGCGGTGGTGGGCTCGTCAAGGATCAAGAGTGCCGGTTTGGACATCAGCGCCATCGCGATGACGATGCGCTGCTGCTGGCCACCCGAAAGCTGATGGGGATAGGCGCCAAGGATGCGGTCGGGGTCGGGCAGGCGCACGTCGGCGACGATCTGGCGCGCGAGGGCCCAAGCGTCGGGCTGGGACATGCCTTGGTGGATCATCGGCACTTCGGCAAGCTGCGCGCCGATCTTCATTGCGGGGTTCAGCGAAGCCATCGGTTCTTGATAGATCATCGCGATCTGGGAGCCGCGGATATGGCGCAGCTCTTCGTCGCCCATCGTCGTCAGATCGCGGCCCTTGAATTTGATCGTGCCCCCGACGATCCGGCCGTTTTTGCCCAGATCGCGCATCACGGCAAGGGCCACGGTGGATTTACCGCAGCCTGACTCGCCGACCAGCCCCATCGCCTCACCTGCCATA
Organism: Paracoccaceae bacterium; assembly: GCA_031385445.1. Classification (GTDB taxonomy): domain Bacteria; phylum Pseudomonadota; class Alphaproteobacteria; order Rhodobacterales; family Rhodobacteraceae; genus CAIYZT01. The sequence continues at coordinate 129,709 of JANNBM010000062.1, forward strand.
ACCTTGCAGGAAAAATCCATCACGGCGGGGATTTCGCGCAGGCGGGTGAAGAACGAGATTGAAAGGTTGTCGATCTCGAGGATCGGTTTGGACGGGTCCCAGGTGGTGGCGTCTGACATGGCAGCCTCGCTTTGGTGGAGAGGTCGGACCGGGGGGGCACCCCCCCCAGACCATTCGCGGGAATATTTGTGCCCCATTGAAGGGCGGGCCGGGTTCAGTCTTTCAGGCTTTCTTCGCGCAGACCGTCGGCGAGCAGATTGAGGCCGAGAACAAGGCTCATCAGGGCGAGGGCGGGCACGAGGGCGGGGTGGGGGACAATGGACAGAAGTTTGCGGCCATCGTCGATGGTGGAGCCCCAGTCGGGGGATTCGGGCGACACGCCAAGGCCGAAGAAGCCCAAGGTGCCCAGGAGGATCGTGGTATAGCCGATGCGCAGGCAGAAATCGACAATCAAGGGACCACGGGCGTTGGGCAAAATCTCCCACAGCATGATGTACCACGGACCCTCGCCGCGGGTCTGGCCAGCGGCGACGTAATCGCGGGTCTTGATGTCCATGACCATGCCGCGCACGATGCGGAACACGCCGGGGGAGTTTACGAACACCACGGAAACGAAGACGTTCAGCAGATTCGGGTCCATCGAGAACACGCCGGTGGGGTCCATGTTGAACGCGAGGCCCGAATAGGCCCACAGGCCCAGCACAAGCGTGACGCCGACATAAAGATTGCGCTTTGGCGGGTTGGTGAAAAAGCGCGAGTTAAACAGGATCGAGAAAAAGACGATGGGGAAAATGAACAGGACAGCGGCAAAGTAGATCGGGATGCCGGTCTGCACAATCTCGGGCGTGACGAGCAGGTAGAACAGCAAGATCACGGGGAAGGCGAGGACGAGGTTCGCAAGGAAGGACAGGACGGTGTCAAGCATGCCGCCGAAATATCCGGCGGGCAGGCCAAGGGTGACGCCGACCATGAAAGCAAAGACGGTGGCGGCAGGCGCGATTTTCAGCACATCGCGCGCGCCCATCACCATGCGCGAGAACACATCGCGGGCAACGTGATCGGCGCCAAAGAGAAAGTGGGTAAACGCGCCGTCTTCGGGCGCTTTGAGCGCGGCGCCGACGATGGCGTTCTTTGAACCGGAAAACTGCGCCAGCGGGTCCATGGTGATGATGTAGCCCGCA